>NZ_JBKJRB010000110.1:0-52807 GCF_046594945.1 Gemmatimonas sp.
TCGACGAGTGTCACCGCAGTCAGTTCGGCGGCTCAGTACCGAGTGCCACGCTCGGTGGCTAATCGCTTCTCCAAGGCCGCCCGCGCCGTCGCCGCATACCGTTTGCACGCCTCGGCATCGACCAGACCCGGCGCGGTGCCCGTCGCGGCCAACCGTTCCCACAACGCCGACCCACCCGGATGCGGCGTGATCAGCACATCGCAGTGCAGTCGTTCGAGTACAGCCTGTCCATGCGCAAAATCCGCCGCCGCGGCAGGGTAGCGCGGGTCGCCGGAATATCGAAACGTATTGTCTGAAATCGCCGACTGGCTGTCCGCATACACCATATCCAGACAGCGCGCCGCTTCACACGAACGCCAACTCCACGTGGTGCCGCCGGCGGTGTGCCCCGGCGTGAAGTGCGCCACCACCGCGAGCTCCCCTACACGCAGCGTATCGCCGTCAGCGATCTCCCGCACGCGCGACACCTTGGGAAACGGCAGCACGATCGCAAACTGTGGATCACCAGGGCCAGAGATACCGGCGCGCATCGTCTCCGCGCTTGCTGCGCTCGCCGCCACCACTGCGCCCGTAGCACGCGCCAACTCGGCGATGCCACCAGCGTGATCGTAGTGATCGTGCGAGTTGAGAATCAGCTTTACATCCTGCACGCGAAAGCCGAGCGCGACGATGCTCTTGAGAATCACTGGCGCCGATTCCGGCAGCCCACCGTCGATCAGCACGTGCCCGGTCGGCGAGGTAATCAGAATCGCACTCAATCCGTCTGTGCCAACGTAATAGCTGTTGGCGAACAGTTTGACTGGCGCATGCGGCCTGTTCCACTCCGCGCAGCTGGAGCACTGTTTCGTGCTGTAGCCTTGGGCCGAGAGTGGCGCGGCACACAGTACGCCGGCTAGCGTGAGGATGCGGATGAGCATGGGCCTTCCCTTGCAGAACATCAGTGGTGAAACAGCGGTACCGTCTTGGAGAGTAGGATTGTAGCGCGAGGGCGCGTCTTCGGTGGGCTGGTCGCTTCGCTGCCTTGAGGACGGAACGGCCGTCTGACCGAGGGGATCACTGGTCGCTGTCGCATTACAAAATTCCATCGGTCACACGGCGATACGGCGCACGTCGCATTGCCCGCCTGTTCGCCGTCACGCATCACACCGCTGATCAGGCCACCCGAATATGCGGCCGGCTTCGCGCTGGCTCGCGCCAGCCAGTGGACGCATCGTGACGACGAGCCACGGCCCATCGTCTGGTAGGCACCATGTCTACTTTCCATCTGGCTCAACCGTCCGAGCGCGATGCCTGTGCGGCACTGCAGCGTGTATTCGGCGCCGTGTCCGCGCAGGAGAAATGGACGCACGCGTGTCGCGATGCGCGCCTCGTACCCGGTCATGTACAGACCACCGCCCAGCTTGGGCGAGTTGCCGCGGAACTTGCCCGTCAGGGTGGGGCCACCGCCAGCGTGGCGCGCTCCATTGAAATCCGCCTGCATACGTTCAGTCGATACATCGCGAATACTTCCACCGTGAGCGTGACGCCATGAGCGCGAATCCATTGTGCGCCGAGGCGCGCCTTCAGGAGATCGCCGACCTCGATCTGCTCTCGGGTGACGTCGATCCGATTCTGCAGAGCGTGGCCGAGCAGAGCGCGATACATCTTGGACTTCCCGTGTCGCTGGTGAGCGTGGTACTCGACGAAGCGCTGCATGTGGCCGGATCACACGGTCTCACCGGACTCTGGCTTGATGAGACCAAAGGTCATCCGGTGGAGTGGTCGTTTTGTGCGACCTCGGTGCACACCCGCGCGCCATACGTGGTGGAGAACGCGGCCGTCGATACGACGCACGCCACCAACCCCCTCGTCATGAATGATGGCGTGCGCTGCTACGCCGGTGTGCCGCTGATCTCGTCCCGCGGGTTCGTGCTCGGCAACCTCTGCGTGGTGGGGATGGAGCCACGCGCGTTCACTGAAGTGGAGATGACGTACCTGACCGATATGGCGGCCCAGGCAGTCGCGCGCATCGAACAGCGGCGTGTCGTGACGCCGTAGGTCCGACGTCGCCGCCACCGGCCCGAACCGCGGCTGCTGGCCACGAGTCTAGACCGTAGGTCCAAGTTGCTGCTTGCCCTCCGTCGCTTTGGGCAACATGCTTGTTGGTGTCGACGGCCACGGGCCACGGCGCAATTCGTCGACCAATGGGAATGCGAGTCGCATTGTCACCGACATGCCGCACCCACCATTGGGACCGATGCCCACAACCAGTCAGCTCGAGCGGCTCTTTTACGGCTTTCTCGAAGCCGCCCCTGACGCGGTGGTCATCATCGACGGGGGCGGGATGATCGTCCATGTGAACAGCCAGGCGGAGAAACTGTTCCGCTACGGTCGCGTGGAGCTCATCGGCCAGCCCCTCGAAATGCTCATGCCGGAGCGATTCCGCGGCGCGCACGTGGCGCATCGCGGGTCGTACGTGGTCGATCCACGCTCGCGGTCTATGGGTCGTGGTATCGACCTGTTCGGCGAGCGGAAAGACGGCACTGAGTTCCCGATCGATGTATCGATCAGTCCTCTGCCGCCGGAGTCGGGTGGGCTGTTCGCCAGCGCCATCCGCGACATGACCGATCACTGGCGGTTGGAGGAGGAACTGCGCGCGCGGTCGCGGGAGTTGGAAGAGGCTGACCGGCAGAAAGATGACTTTCTGGCAGCAGTCGCGCACGAGCTACGCAGTCCCTTGAGTGCGCTGGCGAACGCGTCCGCGCTTCTGCGATCTGCTCAGGACGATGCCGCCGCCAGTCAACGAGCCGCCGGCGTTATCGAGCGTCAAACCGCGCACATGGCCCGCTTGGTCGAAGACCTGCTCGACTTGGCGCGTGTGCGCCGCGGCAACGTCACGCTCCACCGGGAGTCGATTGACCTCCGGTCGGTCGTGACGTCAGCGGTCGAAGTCGGCCATTCACTCATCAAGGCGCGAAAGCACGAACTCGAGGTTGCACCGTTGGCCGAGCCGCTGTGGGTGAGCGGCGACCGCACCCGGCTAACACAGGTGGTCACTAATCTGCTTTCGAACGCCGCTAAATACACGCCGAACGGAGGGCACATCAGCCTTACGGCGGCGCGAGCGGATGGGGCGGCCGTCATCCGAGTTCGCGACAACGGGTCGGGTATTCCCCATGAGATGCTGTCCCGGGTCTTCGAACTATTCACCCAGATCAAAGGCGACGTGGACGACCGGTCGGGCGGGCTCGGAATCGGGTTGTCGCTCGTACGAAAACTGGTTGAGTTGCACGGGGGAACCGTGACCGCGTTCAGCGAGGGACTTGGCAGCGGGAGTGAGTTTGTAGTGCGCCTCCCGTTGCTGCCGGAGTCGCTGGACGATGGTTCGCGTTCCTCGTAGGGGCGATGGTTCGCCGCACTCCGTCCGTCGCCGTCATTTCCGCATCCATCAGTGTGCACGGCACGCGCTCACTTGGTTCTCGGCTCGGTAATGATACGCAAGTGACTGAAGCATAGCAGCAACAGCAGCAACAACAACAGGAACACGGAGATAGCGGATCAACGGAAACAGCACGAGATAAGCGAAACAGCGCTGTTCAGTTTATCCTGTGTCGTTTCCGTTGATCCGCTATCTCCGTGTTCCGGCTGTTGCCGTTGCCGTTGTTGTTTGTAATGCTGTCAGTGTGTGAAGCACCGAACGATGTCGGCGAGATAGTCGAGAGTGTCATTCACCGCTGGATCATCAAGCCCGCGCGGAGCGGCGTATCGGCTTAGTCAGCCGCTGCCGGAAACGCCAGCCGCGTGGCGTACGCACGAATGTCTTCCGGCCACACCGCAACGAGCTCGCGACAGCGCGCCTCATCTCCGCGATACAACGCGCGAATCACTTCTTCGAACTGACTCAGATCGCCCGCCGTCGCGTGCATGAAGCGGTACGCCGCGTCGCGGGCCGCGTTCACGCGATCATCATCGGCATGCGTGCGACGCGCGGCGTCGACGAGCTTTCGTAATGCCACCGACGCACCACCAGGTTGCGTGGCGAGCCATTCCCAATGTCGGGGCAACAGCGTAATCTCTCGCGCGACGACGCCGAGCTTTGGACGTCCACGCGGGCGCGGCGCAGCTTCAACGATCGCGTCAGGATTGTGCACGGCTTCATGTGCACGCCATGTGGCATCGAGGTGCGCCAGCAGGCGGCGCTCGTCGCCACGCATTTCGAGATCGATCACGCGACCGGTCGCGTCGTCGAACACCAGCACGGCGCCCTGTTGCGGATCGGCTGCTTTGATGGCCCGCCACACCGCGCCCGCGACATCGCGTAGTGGGCCCACGGCCAATAGCTCGTGTCCGCAGAATGCGGTGACCAATGGCATGTTCAACGGTGATGTCATGCACGCGCCGTGATGGCGCGCGTGGCGTAGCTGCCTTGGCCGTTGGGCTGCATGCGTTCTCGCCACATCGCTTCCAGTAGTACCAGGTCGTCGGAGGGATTGAAGTCGGGCGTGTTCTCGGGCCAGGCCAGGGTATCGAGCACTTCGATCACGAAGGCGTCGGCGCCGAGAGCGTTCCAATCTTGCTGGAGCCGCCGGTTGGGGTGCCCGCCCATGCGCAGCGTCAGCCGTTCGCGATTCAGGATGGACGGCAGATCGACGGAACGCCCGATCAGCGCCTCACCCGTTTCGAGGTTGCGCACGCAAAACACGCCCATGGGGCGGCGCGATTCCTTGTAGGCGCGGGCGAGGGCTTTGCGGTTCATTTGGCAGTCCGAATGAGTGGAGATTCTAATTGTATCCGGATAAAACTAATATGTCAATATACCCGGGTACATATAGAGCGGTTCAGGCGCGCTCGTCACTGCCGCCTCGGTCGAGGCTTTCGCGAACGCCCTCGGATTGACTCGGTGCCTGTCACGCTCGCCGGATCGTGTTGACAGCACACATCTTGATGCGGTGCATGCACTCGCCCTCGCCGCGATACCGCTGTTGCTGGCGGGCATGCTGGCGGGCATGCTGGCGGGCTTGATTGCCGCCGCCATGAGCGGGTTCATGGCCACATCGCTGGCCGACTCGATACCCACGCTGAGCGGCGCCGCGCGCGCTATCCGGGCTCGGCATCGTGGTCGGCGTGGCGCCGCTCGTTGGCATCGGGAGCAGCAAGCTCCCGATGAACGAGCGCGGCTTCGGCGCAGTCGTACTGGCGCAGTCCAGCTGGGTCCTGTGGGTGGCGTACGCGCTCACGCAAACGCGTCCCCACCCGTCACGTCATCGTGAACCGCGATCTTCGCGTGTGGCGCAATCCCTAGTGGCGCCGCGGTGTCACCCACCACAACGTTTCCGGCACAATCCCGTCCCATGTCAGCTTCTGCGCGTCATCGGCGGCCAACCAGAGCGCACCGAACGACAGCTTGGACACGTTCGTGATCTTCTGAATATCGAGCTTTGACACGTCATCGCTTGGTCGATGATAGTCGGCGTGCTCGCCATTGAAGAACTGCATGATAGGAATCCCTCGCTCCAAGTACGGACCGGCGTCGGTGCGCGGGTAGTAGTAGGATGCACTCACGTCCTCGTAGCGACGGTCCAAGGCGATAAACGGAAACTCCCTCGCAGCACGCTGCAAGGCGGCTTCAATGCGCGTACTGAGCAACAACGGACCCGTGACGTAAATGGAATCGGCCGACGACAGCGTCTGTTCTTTCGGACTGTTGTTGGGGCGACTCCGCCCGATCATGTCGTTACTGACGTGCAGCACCAGCTTGTCGGACCACGCGCCGTACGCGATCGCGCGTGTCCCCCACAGTCCAACTTCTTCGCCCGAGTCCCAGATCAGCAGGATCGAGCGCTTCGCACGCGGCGCAGCGACCAGCGCGCGCACCACTGCCATGTTACCCGCGCTGCCGCTCGCATTGTCATCAGCGGCATTGTACTGATCGGGAAGCGCGTTCCCCCGTACACTCCCATTCGCCGGCACGGCACCGTCCAAGTGCGCCGCGAGCGACACCCACTCCTGCTTGAGCACCGGGTCCGAGCCCTCGAGCATGCCCACCACGTTGTACGGCCGCGCGTCGAGCGTGGTCGCCGCAAAGTCGATGCGCAGTCGATTGTTTGCGCCAAGGTCAATCGACTTCCGGTCGAGCGTTGTATCGCGTGAGAGCACGGTCTCCGGCAACAGCGACGTACCCGCCAGCAGTTTCGCTAACGCCCCAGCGGACATCGAAATGCTCGGCACCTGAAACTGCGCGTACGCCACTCCCACGGATGGATTGAGATCCTGCCCAGTCACGGCCCGACGCGTCGAGGTGGCGAGCGCCGAATCGCTCACTACCGTGATGATGCCCAACGCGCCGCCAAAGCGCGCGACTTCTGTGACGGTGAGGTAATCCACTCCAACCTTCCCGCTGGGCATTCCAGCGCGAACGGCACCGCGTCCCGTTTGCGGTGGGGCGCCACTCAGCAGCAGCCACTTGCCTCGAATATCGAGCCCAGCGTACGGGTCGACGTTGCGCTTCAGCAATTGAATCCCGTTGCCAACGTAGACGACGTTCGCTTCACGCACACCAGGTACCAGAAAGCTATTGATCAGAAAGTCTTTGCCCCACACGATCTGTTCTGTGCCAATAGCGCCCGCCACCTTGGTGGTATCGAGTGTGCTCCGGGTGACCGTGTAGTGCTGGAAGTAGGTGCCGTCGTCGCCCATGGGCTTGACGCGCATGGATTTCAAGAATCTCGCAACGTAGTGCGCCGCCGAGTCGTAACCCGGTGAGTCGAGCCCAGGGAACGGCGTGCGTCGCCCCATGTTCGCATCGGACGCGAGATAGCTGACGTCGCGGAGAATGTCGTCCGCGCGAATGCGCTGCGCGGCGGCCTGCGTGCGGCGCACGCGAGCATCGGTCGACGGTTGCGCGGTCGCGGTGCGCGGCACACTACACCAACACAGTACGGCCAGCGTCAGGTAGCGAAGTGTTTGCATGTTTAGCATGCGGAAACGGTACCATGCGATCGGCCTGCTTTCAACTTTCAGGCGCCCGGCGCGGCGGTCCACCCGCGCGATGGCGTTCCCAATCATTTCGTCATTGCGGTTCTTCGCGTTGCGTCGTGATGCTTCGCGTGCTCGGCGAGCGTTGCGTCAGTCGTCTGGCTGTCCGAGAGCTCCGAAACAACCGAAAGCATCGTAGTTGCCACGAATACCGCGAAGACGGCAGAATTGCGCGTGGCAGCGCCATGGGGGCAGCTTTACAATCGTCTCCGAAGGCAGGACCGTTCGTTCCGCCCACGCGCGTGTCGGCCATCTCTGCAAATCCCTCGACACTACCACCCATGAACCGATTCATGTTGTCGTCGTTGCGCTCGTTGGCGGTGACGTTGGCGGTCATCGCGCTGGGCTGCACGACGCCCGCCGTGCCGGTGGTCGTCAACACCGCCGATCGTGATCTGCTCGATGTGACCGTGCCGAAGTTGGAGCAGTTGTACGCCGACAAACGCTATACGGTGACACAGGTGGTGCAGTGGCACCTCGATCGCATCGATCGCTACAACGGCGTGTACGGCGCCATCGAGACGGTGCTGCGAGAGAGTGCGCTGGCCGAGGCGGCGCGTCTTGACGCCGAGGCGACCAAGGGCACGGTGCGCGGTCCGTTGTGGGGCGTGCCGATCGTGATCAAGGCTAACACCAGCGTGCAGGGGCAGATCACCACCGCGGGCTGGGAGGGATTCACGCGCCCCGGACACGAGCTCGTGGCGCCCAAGGATGCTACGGTCGTGGCCAGATTGCGTGCTGCGGGGGCAATCATCGTGGGACTGGCCAACATGCCGGATCTCGCCAACAGCGATACCAATCGCAGCAGTTCGTTTGGTCGTACCGGCAATGCGTATGACGTGCGCTTTTCGCCTGGTGGGTCGAGTGGTGGTGTGGTGACCGCGGTGGCGGCGAATATGGCGGTGCTGGGCAATGGAACCGATACGGGTAATTCCATTCGCATGCCGGCGGCCACCAGCGCGCTGGTGGGTGTGTATCCCACGCGCGGGCTGGTGAGTATCGCGGGGGTCGCGCCGCTCGACTGGCTGCTCGACAATACCGGGCCGATCGCCCGCACCGTTGGCGATGCCGCGATCGCGTTGGACGTGATGGCGGGCAAGGATTCGCTCGACCCGCAAACGCTGTTGGCGCCGGACTCGCTCCGCCGCGCCACGGAAGGCCTTGCTACTGCATCACTCAAAGGCAAACGTTTCGGCGTGCCGGCCTTCATCTTGGCCGGCAGCGGGATCCCGTTTCACGGTATTCCGGCGGACATACCGGAATCAGCCGTCGACTCGATTCGCGCCGCCGCGAACATGTCGCTCCGCGACGACACGCGCGCGCTGTTCATGAAAGCGGTGGAATCGCTTCGTGCGGCCGGGGCCGAGGTCGTTGTCAGCGATAGTATCCTGCCGCTGCAATTCGCCAAGATGGCGAGCCGCGTGGCGACCTATGCATACATGCGTGATGGTACCGATCGTTTTCTCGCGCTGTTCGGACCAGCCACCTATCATTCGGCCGCCGAGTATGAGCAGGTGGTGGGTGCTCCGCTGTTTGGATCATCGATCGGCGTCGAGGATAACTTTCGCCGGCTGCCCGGCGTGCAACTCGAGCAGCGTGTGTTGAGCACCGACGAGGACGCCGAACGCAATTATCACGCACCACGTCGCGCGATGCTGGCCGAGTATGTGGCCACACTCGACCGCATGAAGCTGGACGGATTCGTGTATCCGGCCATTCAGATGCCGCCGCCGGATGAATCGATGCCGCAGGATGGGCGCGTTAGTGAAGGGCCGCACTCGGCGACGAGTTGGGTGAACATGATCGGCGTGCCGGCCGTGGTGGTGTTTGCGGGCCACTACGCAAGCGGATTACCCTTTGGACTCGAGCTGTCGGCGCGTCCATGGACCGATCGTGAGCTGCTCGGTATCGCGGTGGCATGGGAGCAGGCGACGCCGCGGCGTAGGTCGCCGACACTGGTGGAGACGGGGTTGTTGCCCGTGCTGAAGGCGCGAGCGGGTAAGTAGGTGATCACCTTCGTCAGTCGAGGTCTCAAGGCTCTAGCCGTATTGTGCACATTCGTACTGCTGTATTTGATCTACGCCAGCGTACGCCAAGGCTATCCGTGGAAAGACAACTGGCTTGGTATGTTGCTCCTGCAGATAGCCGTGCTACTCCTGCGCCGCGCCGCGCGACTGCTTGAGCAGGGCAAGCGATCGGGAGCCGTTCTGGGTTTGATCTGTGTACTAATCGGTTCCACGTCAATGATCTTCACCGATGTGCACCCTGCGGTGCAGGGGTTCTGGCTGGTAGTGCTTGGTGTGCCGTTGATCATCGTGTGGTTCCAACTGGTCAAGCGACCGACATCGGTGATGGCCAGAATCCCCGAAGCACCTCAGGAGACGTTGTGAAATTCAGTCTGCCTTTCCTTGCGCTGGTGTGCGTCAGCGCCCTCTCGGCCAGCGCCTGCGGGATCGTTGAGCCGAATTCGCGCGAATACGGGGTGCCGATCGATTCCATCACGGGGCCATTGGTGGCCACGCGTGGGAGCATCGTTGAGCAGAAACTCTACGGTCTCGTGGGCGCGAACGGCTGTGCCAGTGTGAGTGAGGTGAAGGTGGTGCCGCAGGCCGCCACCACGACCGTGGAGGTCCGAGCTCGCTATAAGAATGGCAACTGCACACAAATGCCGATCTATCTCAACGGCTACGCCGTACAGCTGCCCGTACCCAACGCGGCGACTTTCACGGTGTCCGTGAAGCAGCCCAACGGGCGATTGCTGACCCGTACGCTCATCGTGCAATGAGCGGCTAACGGGTCGTCCGGAGCACGGCGGCCGTGGTTTTCCAGCTGGCACGCCTTCTGCTCAACGTCATGGTGCCGGTCCGCGATCCAGCAGGATCGGTACTCCCATCACGCTGAGACGCTACCATGTCAGTCGCCAAAGTCATCGAGATCATCTCGTCGAGCACCACCAGCTTCGACGACGCCGTTACGCAGGGCATTGCGAAGGCCTCGGAAACCATCACCGGCATCAAGGGCGCCTGGATTCAGGATCAGAGTGTCGAGGTCGCCGACGGCAAGGCGACGATGTACAAGGTCACGCTCAAGCTCACGTTCGTGCTCAAAGGTGACTGAACGTTTCTGACGTCGGGGGTGTCGTATTGGAGTCCGCGACACCCCCGCTCGGTACCCCATAAGAGCACACTGCCGATGCCTCGCAATGTTCGCCGTCGCTTCGCCGCTGTGCTCGCCACGTTTGCGCTGACCGCTTTCCATCGGCCGCCAGCGCCGTCGCCGAGGGCATTGCCTACCCGCGGGGCGCTGATGGGCACGCTGGTTACAACTGCCGCCATGCGTGCGGCGCGCGCGGCTCACACGGCAACCACCCTACCTGACGGCCGGGTGTTGGTGGCCGGGGGATTCACCGGCGAGGAGCACGCAGTGAGCGGCGCTGAGCTCTACGATCCCGCCAGTGGACGGTTCACACCGCTGTCTCGCATGAGTACGCTACGTCACAGCCACACCGCGACGCTGCTCCCGAACGGGAAGGTGCTTATCGTTGGCGGCTACACGGCGGGGTCGGCGGTGCTCACCTCGGCCGAACTGTTCGATCCGATCACGCGACGCTTTGCGCCAACGGGCGCCCTGCGCGCGGCGCGAGCGGGGCACACGGCCGTGGCGTTGACGAACGGAAAGGTGTTGATCGCCGGCGGTGTCGGCGCCGGGTGGAGTTTTTTGTCGAGCGCCGAGCTGTATGATCCCGCGACCGGCCGCTTCACGCCGACTGGCCAGATGGCCGTCGCGCGTGAGAGTCATGCCGCCGTGCCGCTGCGCGATGGGGGCGTTCTCGTGGTGGGCGGGCATCGCGGCCGTCGCGCGGAAATCACCCTATACACGTCGGCTGAGCGTTACGACGTGGCCAGTGGCACGTTCCGGAAAATTGGGGACATGCGTGTACGCCGACACAAGCACGATGCCGTCGTGCTGCGCGACGGGCGTGTGCTGATCACTGGTGGAACCGATGAACGCGACATGAACGGTGTGTACAACAGCACCGAACTGTTCGATCCCGCATCGGGCACGTTCACACCAGGGCCCGTGATGGCGCGCGCACGCTATAAACACAACGGCAGCGCCGTACTCTTGGCTGACGGCACCGTCCTGATTGCCGGTGGCGCCACGCAGGCGGAAACATTTGATCCGCGCACCCAAACCTTCGCGCTCGTGTCAGGGAACAGCGAGATGGCCGGACAGTTTTCGGCGGTCGCCCCGCTTTCCGGTGGTGGCGTCCTGATTACCGGTGGATACGGTGGCGGACGCGGTCCACGCACGAATGCGTGGCTGTATCGACCGTAGCGCGGCGACATGCACGTGTAGTTACTACCGTGGTGCGTACTACATCATGGTGATTATGATCGCGCCGCAGGTACCGGAGACCATTGGCAGACCGCTAAAAACTGCAGTGAGGGGATGCACTTCCACGCTTTGCCATTGCATCGGGCTCACGGCCGCCACAAACTCGACGTCGACGGGTGCCCGATTTCGTAAATGAGAGCCGCTGCACCGGCGACCGAAGAGTCGCAGCGCGCTCGCGTTAAAGATGCGGTACCCGCGCAACACGCCTAGGTCTTGGGTTTTCCGCTAAACGTCTGCGAACGCCACGTAGACGCACCGGGGTGCTCCCACACTGAATCGAGGCGTTCCGTTGCCGGGATGTAGAACGCGGCGCGCAAGACGCCACTCGGCATGAAGTGCAGTAGCGGATCACCATTCGGCGGCGAGTGGGCGCCCATGATCTTTCGCTTGATGTCCTGATGGAACGGCTCGCTGGGACGCCAGTTCCAGATGCCACCATGCTGCGCCTGAAACTCGAGCGATTCCTGTAGCGCCTTCTGCACGTGTGGATATGTAGCGTCGTGAATCAGCATGCCACTGTCGTCCTTGGTGAAGCCGAACAGGTCGTGATCGCCGACCATGTTCACATCGGGTCGTGCCTTCAACCGGATGTACGGACCTTCAATCGCCGCGTGCTCCTTGTAGTGTCCAAAGCGATACTCGTGATCCTCCTCGGCAAACTCCTTCGCGCGGTCCTTGAACAGATCGCGAAGCTTGCCCCAGTCCTGTTCCGACTTCGGCCAGAAACGCAACTTCTCGTCAAGCTTTCGCCGTTGTAGCGTGGGCAGTCGTACGCTCTCGATGTATTGTCGCTTGCGCGCCCAATCCTGATCGGTCACCTGAGCAGACTGCGAAACCACCGTGGCACCGGTCGGTCGATTGCCGGAACTCCACCCCACGCGCGGGTTGTAGTGCACCACGGCGCCGATGTCTTCCCACTTGATCTCGTCGCACAAAAATAGATCGAGCTCCTTCGACGTCTTGTTCTTGAACTCCTGCGCCTTGGTCGGATTTCCGGACTCGATGCCCATATGCGCGAGCACGCCGGTAGGACGCACGGAAATGCCGATCTTGTACTTGGTCGCGATTTGCGCGGCGGCGGTCATGGCTCCCTTTACCATGCCCTGCAGCAAATACTCCTGCTCCATATTGCGCTCGATCGACGCCACGGTGTGACGCGGATCGCCGAGTTGCTGGAAAAACGTCGCCTTGTTCCACCCGGTACTGGAGTTGGCCGGGTCGGACTTGAATACGACTGGGGCAATGTTGGTGTTCTCGCCCGGCTGGTTGAAAAACGCGTTCTCGCGCGACGTCTTGGGAGCGGTCATGCTCGATTCTAGAGCGCGTAGCGGCGAAGCGCGAGCATGCGCTTACCCCGGCAGTAGCGAACTCAGCATCACGCCCATGTTGGGGCGATCGCGAGCAAAAGGGACTGTCTCGTGCAGCGGGCCGCGTTTTTAGGCGTCACGGTCGCTCCGACCGAGCGTCCAGTGCCGCCAGAATGAGCTGGCGGAAGTGGGCATCGATTTCGATCGGTGACATGCTCGATCCGGAGTTCATCCACCAGACAATGGTGGACCAGAGTGCGCCCACGATGAACTCGATCGTGAGCCCTTCGGCGTCCGTCGGCTTCGCGCGCGTAGAGACCTCGTCGCGCACCAGATCGCGAAGCATCCGGCGGATCATTCGTTCGACTGTGATTTCATCTTCTTGGCACATCGACGTAGCGTAAATCGCACGATGACTCGCCAGATGGGTGAAGAACGGCAAACTGAATCCGAATCGTGCGCGACCAGACTGCTTCCCAGCTGTTTTCAATCCTTCATGTAGTCGGCTGATGCTCGACGACAGCAGATCATCCTTGCTCTCGAAATGCGCATAGAAAGTGGCGCGACCCACGCCGGCCCGGTCGAGGATCGACTGAATCGTCACCTTTTCGTAGCCGACCTCCATAAGCCGCCACCGAAGGGCATCGAGTAGCAGCTGCTTCGATCGCGTGACGCGTCGGTCGGTCGGTTTCTGCTCTGTCGGCATTTGCGATCCTGAACAAGAACGAAAATCATGTTCGGTATCGAACAGCAGATGCATGGCTGTTCCAGCCCGTGATCCAGCGAACACTACGTTCTCCGAATGCAACCCACAACACTACGCGATATCCCCACGGCCGCGTCCTTGGCTACGCCCTTCATCGCACTGCGTGCTGTCGCCAAACGCTATACGGTGCCATCCGGATCGTTTGCCGCACTGACCGATGTGTCACTTTCAATCCACGCGGGTGAATGCGTCGCCGTCATCGGGAAATCCGGAAGCGGGAAGACCACGCTGATCAATCTCCTCACCGGGATCGATGTGCCGAGTGACGGCGAACTCGTGGTCGGTACGACCAGCGTGCATCGACTGTCCGAGCAGGCGCTGTCCGTTTGGCGCGGGCGTCACGTCGGCATCGTTTTTCAGTTCTTCCAGTTGCTTCCGACGCTCACTGTCGCGGAGAATGTCATCCTGCCGATGGACTTCTGTGCCGTGCACCAGTCGGGGCAGCGCCGCCGCATCGCACTCGATCTCCTCGATCGGCTCGGTATCGCCGATCAGGCGGACAAGCTGCCAGCCGATCTGTCCGGTGGTCAACAGCAGCGCGCCGCCATTGCACGCGCGCTGGCGAATGATCCCCCCCTGATCGTCGCCGATGAGCCGACCGGCAACCTGGATTCCGCGACCTCGCACGCCGTCATGTCGATGCTGTCCAGTCTGGCGGCAGATGGAAAGACGGTGATCACGGTGACCCACGAGCGGGAGTTCAGTCGATACTTCACGCGAAGCATCGCCCTCCACGACGGGCGAATCGTATCCGATGAACGCGTCGTACCGGTCGGCAGCGATCAGACGGGAGCGTCGCAGTGATAGCACCACGATGGCGAAAAGTGTTACGCGATGCGCAGCAAGCACGCGGGCGTCTGCTGCTGATGATCGCCGCGCTGTCCGCCGGGATCGCCGGCGTGGTGGTCATGCTCAGCACATACACCGTGCTGACGCGTGAGGTGCCGGCCAACTATCGCCGTAGCCATCCCGCCTCGGCGGAACTGCAGCTTGACCGTGCGCTGCCGGCCGAGGCGTTCCGCGTGCTGGAGTCCCTTCCCAACGTACAGGCGATCACCGTGACGGCGCGCGTGCGCGGCCGGATGCAAACCGGTCCGGGCGAGTGGATCGGCATCCTCATGTTTGTACAGCCCGATCCTGCCACCGCGAAGATCGGCACGGTGGCGCTTCAGCCCGGCGGTCGCTACCCAGGCAAACGTGAGGTGGTGTTCGAACGGAGTGCGCTGGCGCTCAGTAAGCACAGTATCGGTGATTGGATCCTGGTCGAACGCGAAGGCCACGGCGTCGACTCGCTTCGGGTGTCCGGCGTGGTGCACGACCCTGGGGTCGCGCCGGCATGGCAGGAGCAAACGGTCTATGCGTATGTCTCGCTCGCCACGATCCAAGCGATGGGCGGAACACCACCGCTGACACGGCTCAGCATCCGGGTTCGTGACGGACAGACTGACGCGAATGTCATCGAGCGCACCGGTCTGGACGTCGCCAAAGCCGTTGGACGTTTTGGCATCGTGGTCGACGAGATTCGTATCCCGCCACCAGAGCAGCACCCGCACCAAGCGCAGATGACCGCCGTGATCAAGATGCTGTTGATTTTCAGTCTGCTGGCGCTGCTGCTCGCGGCGATGCTGTCATCAACGGTCGTCAGCGCCCTGCTTGCGCAACAGGTGCGATCCATCGCCATCATGAAGGCCATTGGCGCACGGACCAGCCAGATCCGTAGTGGCTACCTCGTATTCGTTGCCCTGATCGGTGTCGGCGCCCTTGCTATCGGCCTGCCCGTCGGCCTCATCGGCGGCCGTGCCCTCATGCGGGCTATCGCGCAGCTCCTGAATTTGGAGCTCACGTCGCTCTCACTCCCGTGGTCGCTGTATGTGGGGACCGTCATCATCGCGATTGCGCTTCCCGTGTTGTTGGCGTTGGCGCCCATTCAAGCAGCGGCGCGACGATCGGTCCGTGACGCACTGGACGATACCGGTGGCCCAGCAAACGGGGGCCGTTCTTTGGCACTCCTTCGCCTCGCGTCCCGTGTCCGGATCGGCGTGGCGTGGATAGACCTCGCGCTGCGGAACGTCATCCGACGTCGGAAGCAGCTGTTCTTCACGGCCCTGCTGATGTCGTTCGCCGGTGCGATGTTCCTGGCAAGTCTCGATCTCCGGGCGGCGTGGATCACGAGTGTATCCGACGCGGCAAGCGCGCGTGGCTACCAACTCGAAATCGGTGTCCCTGAAGGCACCTCGAACGCGCAAGTTCGGGAAGTGCTCGAGCTGCTGCCTGAAGTGGCGCGAGTCGAGGCGTGGCGTTCCGACCACGCCGCCGCGATCGAGAGCGGTGGCATCCTGATCACCAGAGTCTATCCCGACGGCGCGCACGGTGGCATTCAAGCCCGCGTGGCACCAGTGGCAACCCAACTCATTGCCCATGAGATCAGCAGCGGACGCTGGCTCGTGTCCAACGACTCGGACGCGGTTGTGCTGAACGGGCTGGCGCTCCGCCTCGCGTACCCGACCGCGCAAGTCGGAGACACCATTCCCATTACGATCGGGGATACACCGTTGAAGCTTCGACTGGTGGGAATCAGCCGTGAGCTACTGACTCCCGGAGCGGCATACATCTCGCCGCGCACCTACGTCCGCGTCGCATCGGACACCGGCACCTCGAATGCCTTCCGCATCGGCCTGCGCTCACCGGAGCGTGCCGAAGAGGCGAGCGGCGCTATTCGCGCGGCGCTCGCGCGTGCCGGAATCGTCGTGACCGGGATCGTCAGCGAGGGGCGTCTGGCGTCCGCGCAGGGCGGTCATGTGCGCATCCTGGTGGTGGCCCTCGGAGTAATTGCGGCGATCATGTCGCTGGTGGGAATGCTCGGGCTCTCTTCCTCACTCGGCGTCTCGGTGCTCGAGCGCACCAAGGAGATCGGCGTGATGCGCGCCGTTGGGGCTACGCACGGTGCGATCATCCGCATGGTGCTCGCTGAAGGTGCCTGCATCGCCGTTGCCAGCTGGGGCATGGCCGTGCTGCTCGGCGTGCCGCTGACAGCCGCGGTCGGCCGCGTGCTGGCTTCGATATCTGCACAAGAGCTCGAGCTGATTCTGTCACCAATGGCCGTGACACTCTGGTTTCTGCTCGTCGTCGGTGGAGCTGTGCTCGTCAGCGTGCTGCCGGCGCGTCGAGCGACACGAATCCACGTGCGTGACGCCCTGAACTTCACTTGATACAGGACGAAGCTATGACCTCGAAACAGCGAACCGGCGTGTTCCTTCTGACCATCGTCATCCTTGTGTGTGCCATCTTAGCGGTACGGCGATTCGACCTCATGAGCACCATCAAACGACTCCACGGGATTGCTGTTCTGCCAAGCGAGGGGACGGGCAGTTACGGTGAGTCGCCAACGCGCATGCTCTCTAGGTCGCGGATCATGTGATACGGATAGACCAATCGTCTCCACGTGACTGAACGTATCGCTTACATGACCTGCAGTACCTGCGGAAGCGCGTCGCTGGTGCACGCTCTCGTGCTCCTGCGGGAGCGGCACACTCAGTCGATACATCAGTATGGTCGTGTTTCGATCAAGCGCCCGATCTGCAGGTGTGGTTTGGCCGTCACCGTTCTTCGAAGGCGCTGAGCAAGCGTTTTCCGTCCACTCATGACTCGCGTCGCACGTGCCGCCGGCGGGCTGCGAAGCGCCGGACGGTTTCGGATATTTGTGCGGGGGGTACGGATCATCGTGCTGTCGTGCCTGAGCGCGGCGGCCGTCGTGTTCGCGCTGGTGAACCTGCTGGCCCTGGCCACGCCGCCGGTGCCGATCGCCCCATCGCGGCTACCACGACTGATCATCAACGATGTGGCGATCGTGAACCCGGACAGCTGAATCCGACGATCGAGGCGCACCATCTTGCAGGACCCCTTGATGATCGATCTGTCAACGCAACCGACGGGGCACCGGTGCGCTCAACCTCACCCTGTGGTTGGAGCGTTCCCGGTTGATCAGGCGGATCTCCGGGTCGATCTCCACGAAGGTCGGCGTTTGTACTGGCGTGGTACTGGCGATGGAGAGGTCGACCACGATTGCCCCGTTGGTGACGCGTTGCCGCACCGTGTTCAGCAACTGCGGGGCTTCTGTCGTGCCACCGTAGATCCCCACGGTTACGAGGGCGCTGTTCGCACTCGACTCGTGTTCGCCGGTGCTGTCCGAGCGCACGCGCTGTACGCGGAATCGCGCGACCACTCGTGCACGGTCATCTCGCTGCTCTATAGTCGCCGAGTCGGCTACGAGATCGTAGATCACGCGTTCGGCAAACCACTCGTTCACTACCGCACGTGCGTCGTCACCGCGGGCGGCCTTGCGCAACAGCGTGTACAGCTCAGTCACCGACGCAGCACCGCGCGGTCCGCGCTCTCGCGCCAGCAGCGCGTGTAGTGCTGCATTGATCGCCGAATCACCCAGCATGGGATGCAGTGCGTGAAAGGCCAGCGCGCCCTTGCCATAGTTTATGTGCGATTCGTCAAGCGGTGGTCAGTAGCGTAGGCTCGAGCCCCATGGTGTTGGCGCGGCCGCTGAGATAGCGGTCGTGATCGAACGACATCATCCGCGCCAGCACGGCATCGCCCTGTTGCGCGCCGAGGCGAAGCTGCTCGGAATACTTGGCCAGCGTTTCCACGATGGTGAGACGACCCTCGCCCCAGAGCGGATCGACCGTGTGTCCCCACCACTCGTGCGCCACTTCGTGACCGATGCGCCGTACCAGCAGATCCACGTCTCCTTTGCGCGCGTCGGAGAGCATGCCGCGCGACTCCGTGAGGTCGCGCGATCCGGTTTGCGCATAGGCACCGAAACCCCAGCCGGCCGGCACCTCGACGAGTCGCAGCGTCTTGTGTGGAAAAGCGCCGAACTGTTGCTGTAACACGGTCAGTGAGCGCGATGCAATCTCGACGATCCGCGCCGCATGCGCGCCATGCGCCGCGTGATACCACAGCTCCACGGCAACGCCACCCACGACGCGTCGCTCGACGGCATACCGTCCGGCGCTGATCGGGAACATCGGCGTAGACGGCTGATCGAGACGATACGAAAAGTGCCGGCGCTTGTTGACGGTCCACTCGTTCACGAGGTCGCCGGGGCCGAGCGCCGTCTGATCGAGACTCGTGCTGATCGTGGTGCGCACCGTGAACCAAGCCGGTGTGAGGCCACGGTCTCGCGCCCGCGCAGCGAGCGCTGGCAGCGACTCCACTGGCGTTAGCATCGGCGTGACCGCACCGAGACCACGCTTCGCGCGCTCAGCATCGGCACCGATCTCGAAGCGGCCCTGATAGCCGATTACGGGCATGAGGGTGCTCGAACGGATGAACGTGCCATTCGCCGCCACGTCTTCGTTGAAGCCGTCGGCACGCACACCGGTGCGGTCGAGCGTAAGCGCATTCGACAGCGTGAGCTGACCACCACTCACCAACGGCTCACGCCGCGCGACGGCATGCACGCCAAAGCGGGCATCGGCCATAGTGGGAGTCACATCGCTGGAGGCATCCTGCGATGCGGACACGCGCACGCTCGGCGTCGCGCGGGATGGGGATCCACACCGTATCGATCGATCGCAAGGAACGATTCTCTACGACGATGTCACCGCCTACCGTTGCGCGCCGATGCGTGGGATCGAGCTCGACATCGAGGGTTACGTCTACGATCTCCGGTTGCGCAACCGATTGTAGACGCCGATAGCGCTGCTCGTAGTCAGCACGCCAGGCGAGGCCGTCATCGCTGCTCTCCCACCGTGCTACGAAGACGGTCTCACGGACCATCATCGCGTAGGCTACCATGAACGTACCGGCCGTGATAAGCAGTGCTCGACGGCCGTGCGTCGATAGGCTGGTGGACAGCCGTGTCGGGAGTTTCTTCACACGTGCCGCGAACGGCAACGCCTGCCCGCGCACATTGTAGAAGCGGCTGCGTTCGGCCGGGTCGAGACCCGCCGTCGGTTCGTGTACAATGAGCAGCTGCGGATCGCCCAGCAACGCCTGCGCGATACCGAAGCGCTGTCGCATCCCGCCCGAAAAACCGCTCACCGCGCGTCGGCGATGGTCTCACAAGTTCATCTTCGCCAGCAGCGCCTCCACTTGCGTGCGTCGCGTGTGGCGATCGGTGAGGCCTTTCAGCACGGCGAGATGATCGAGCAGATCGAGCGCGGAGATTCCCGGATACACGCCGAAGTCCTGCGGCAGATAGCCGAGCTGACGGCGATGCGCCGTGGGGTCGGCGAAGATCGACGCGCCGCCGAAGGTTATCGACCCGCTGTCCGGCTCCTGCAGTGTGGCCATCGTGCGCATCAGCGTGGACTTGCCGGCGCCGTTCGGCCCCAGCAATCCGAACAGCCCGCGGTCTCTCTGTAGCGAAATGCCGCGCCGGGCGTGCACGTTGTTGGCATAAGTCTTCGAAACGTTGGACAGCGTGAGCATTGGACGGGGCGGCGGCGGAAGGCAGGGCGCGACTCTGTCCACCACGGCGCTGGAAGCGCAGAGTTTCCCGCCAGCTATCCTGATTCGTCTGATGCACTTCGAGTCGACGCATGAAAAGTCGAACAATGACCGCCCTCTGCACTGTGTTAGCTGCCGCATGCACGAAGGAGCATGCGGCCTCCGAGTCCTCTTCAGAGAGGCAACGGCAACGCATCGAGAACGGAACAGTCCTTCGCGAGGATGACGGTATTTCGTTTGAGTCCGACCTGACGTCCGCGGCGATTACGCGTGATGGTGAGCTCGCGTTTGTCGATCGCCGAGCCGTGGTGTCAGACCGTCAGCAAGTCATCGGCGGTGAAGCCGAGCACGGTTCCGGCCTGCATCGCTCGCGCGACACTCGGGCTCCAGTCGCCGCGCGCAGAGAAGCACGCGAGGATGAGGGGGCCACCTTGCGCAGCCTTGGGCAGATCAGCGTGTAGGAGCGCGGCGCGGGTCCGCAGTTTGGTGAGGTCGTCGTCGTCGAACGATCCCCATTTGCACTCACCGACCAAGAGCTCGCGCTGGGCACCAAGCGCGACGATGTCGACCTCGTTCTGCGATGCGTTGTCCCACCAAGCGCCGACGCGGCTCGGACGGAAGGGCAGCCGACTGGTGCGGCCGACCCAGGCACGACACATCTCCTCGAACGCGTGCCCCATGTAGTCGTCGAGCCCCGGGACGACTCGCCCTGCCCACAGCGCGTCGGCTGGAGTGAGGCTGGTTTCGCCGCCGGCGAGCAGCGGTGCGACAAAGCGGTGCCAGAACGCGACGTAGTGGTCGACGATTCGGTATAGCGTCCGGCGCGACGTCTGGGGGTTCTCCGTCACGGGAACAATGCGCGCGACGACCTGCATTTCCTCGAGCCACTTCATGGGTCGCGACAGCGAGCCCCCCGGCTTGCCGACCCGCTGCGTGATGTCTTTCCACGTGTGTGCGCCGGTGGCAATGGCCTGAATGATCGAGTAGTGCACGTCGGCCTCGCCAAGGAACGCGTCCAACATGCGCTCTGCGTCGTCGGCAAGCCGGCCGCTCGGATCAAGGATGAGCCGCGCGACGTTGGTGGCCAGATCCTCGTCCCTCCGAAGGAGTGCCAAGTGGCCGGGGAGTCCGCCAAAGATGCCATGCGCCAGGAGCACGTCCCTGGCGTCGTAGTCGGGAACAAAGGCCCGGACGTACTCGAGGTGGAACGGCGGGAAGTGGAGGCGTCCCGTGCGGCGGCCGTAGAGCGGTTGGTTGACTTCCTCCAGCCGCTTCATCGCTGTGATGTGCGAGCCGGCGAGAACGACTTTCATCTGGGAACCCACCCAGTGATGATCCCACACGCCCTGCAAGATCGATGGAAGCGCCGGAGCAGCCTCGGCCAGGTAAGGAAACTCGTCCAGGATCAACAGGAGCGGTGCGCCGGCGGCGCGGTCCGTGAGGTACGCCAAGAGGTCCTCCCACTTCCCGAATCCTGTTCCGCGGGCCAGTGCCGCATCTTTGTAGCGCTGGCCGACGATCCGGCTCAGCGCTGCCAGTTGTTCGGTTTCTGTGCGTTTGGTGGCCTGGTAGTAGATGCCGTCGACGGCTCGGGCAAAACGCGCCAGCACCCAACTCTTGCCCGCACGACGCCGACCAAGTCCGATGAGTAGTGCCGGTTCTGGTCGCGCCCAGACCGTGGCCAATTCGCTCCAGATGGCGTCCCGGTTGATGACCTCTGCCGGCTTGGGCGCGGCGGGGGCGCTCGGGGAAGAAGGACGAGGTCGCATCGAGTTCCTTTAAAAGCGCTTCCGGTACTATTACACAGGTAGTAGTACTACAAGTTGTAGCGCTGCAACTTGCAATGCTGCAAGTTGTATCACTGCAACCAAAAGAAATTTACCCACTTCGGGAGACTGCCGTCAACGGCGTCGTCAGGAGACGTGAGAACGGGGGGAGACGCCGGGCGGCCGTCCCCGTCGCCCGCTCATCTGGGCGCACCCGCGCCCTCGCGTTCGTGCTGGCGTTGCCGTTGGCGTTGAGAACGCCATCACCTTGAGGCGCCAGCGCAGGTCGTTGAACGTGCGCCGACACCCGATGCACCGATCCCGTTGGGTGCCGGTCCGTTCGCGGTGCCCAGCGCCGCACGCGGGCGCTCAAGCACCGCGGGCAGACGTCCCCGTGATCAAACCGTCGTTCTCGGGTCTTCAAAGAAGTCTGCACGGACGCCAGGGTCGTGAGAATCCGGCCGATCACCACCGCCTGCCCACGCAATTACGGAAGAGAGCCTTGATAATGCCGACAAACAGGTCTTTGCCATGGAACGACGAGGGCAGGGACCCGGCCCATTCGAGATCTTGGAGACGATATTTGAAATTGGTACGGATTCATTCGCCGCATTCGCTCGCCACCGGCAGACTATTACGGTCGTTGAGGGCAATCAACTCGGCACGCAGTCCATCTTGCTCGACGAGTGAGCGATCCGCGAAGATCCTGCACGACGGTGACAAAACGGCCGCGAAGGAGAATGAGTCGGCGGGGCTCGCCTCGACGACGGAATCGCTCGCGGTTACAGCATTTCGGATCCCAGGCGAGCGCAACGTCGACCGCGGTCCACTAGGCTGGTGCGGATCACCATTCCATTACTAGAGTACACGGACCGCGCCCATCCCAGCATCCCGTGGTTCACGTTTCGGCCACTGCACATGCCACCGCATACGTGACCTCAGGGTTGGTCACATCACCGTGATCCTTGATGCGGCCACCACTACCATCGAGGTTGTTCACCACGCGCGGCACATAGCTGTACCGCGTCCCAACACTGCCCAGCAACTGCGTCGTGGATTCGCTGGTGCGTTGCGTGCCATTGCGACCGATGCCGCCGTATTGATCGTGCTTGTCGCCGACCGCCTTCACATTGTCGCCGGCCAGTCGCGACGAAATCGCATACGCTGTGCCAACGACCGTGTCTTGATACGAGTACGTCGAAATAAACGGTCCCTTCACGATGTGGTGCTCGATCACCTCGCGGAAGAAGCCGCGATCACCGTGTCCGTTGTCCTGACTCAGACCGTAGTGCGAGAAGGCGGCCTCCAACAGCGACAATGAGTCGGGCTGCACCACGGGATCGGCGCACAGCGCCTTCGCGCACGCGGCCATGCATCGGCCGCCAAGACTGTGCCCGATCAGGTGCACGCGCAGCGCTGGGTGGCGCACCTTGAGTGCACGGACCGCCGCCGCTACACCATTCGCGCCCACGGTGCCCGAACGGTTCTTCATCATGTACCACGTGGTGAGGTTGAGGACCTGTCCAATGCGACCGGCAATCGATTTCAGGGCGCCGCCGATGAACAGCGGGGCGCCACCGCCGTCGCCGCCGCTACTGTCCAGCGCCATCACGCCACCGTCGCCATCTCGGCGCACTGTGGGGAGGATGATCGGCGCTGCAAGTTTCGCGAATAGATCGGAGCCACGTTGGGCCGCGACTTCCTCGAATCCCTCAGTGGCGTCGGCGTCGGCAGCACTGTCACCATCGCGCGCAAGAGAGAGCAGGAGCGCCACGAACTCGTCCTGCTTGTCTGTGCTCGCTTCGAGCTGATCAAGTAACGCCAGCGCGCGGTCGACCGTGCCGCGCTGTTCGGCCGCTACGATGTCGTTGCGCAGCACCGTCAGTTCAGCGCGCGCGTCGTCGAGCGCCGCAGCCTCTCGCTCGTCAAGATGCTGTGTTTCGCCATCGCTTTTGCTCGGCCCTTCAGAGAACGCCTTGGACGGCCAGAAAATGCCGGCGGCAGCGTATGTGCGCGATGCGAGTGCCGGGGCGAGCTCCGCTCGCGTGATATGCGCGCCGAAGTTCTGCAAGAATCGCTCGTACAGGCGGCGCGCCTCGCCCGCGTTATTGCGAAAGCCATGAGCGATCACCAGCAGATCGGAGGTGCCCGCCGACTGCACGTGCGCCTGCAGCGCATCGAGCGTCGCCGACGTGAGCACACCGCTCGTGCTATACTCGAGCGCCATGAACGGAAAACCGCCGAGTGTTTCCATGTGGATGTTCCTCGAAAGAATCAGACAGCCTGCAACGTTTTCATAAGATCGAGCAGCCCGTGACCCTGAAACGCGGGCTCCCGACCGAGATCGATGGCATTCGTCAGGAAAAGCGCCTTAACTCGCTCTGGCTGGCCAATGAATTCTGTCCGTACCGACAGAAACGCGGCGGCGGCGCCGGATACGTGAGGCGCCGCCATACTGGTGCCCGTTTGCTCGCAGTACAACACCATGCCGCGCTCCAGGGCGCGTTCGGCCGACTCGGAGGGTGCGGAGAGTGTGGTGCCTTCTGGTGCATGCGCCGTCATACCGGGCGCGGTGGCGACCGCACCGGCTGCCGCATCGGATACGGATACCGGAGCGCTCGTGTCCCGACCGAAGCGCTCCCGCTCGCGACCGGCCGCACAGGAGCGAATGCGTTCGCCAGGCGCCAGCAGATCCGGCTTGCGTCGCCCGTCTCCGGTGGGACCTCGCGATGAGAAGTACGACACACCATAAGTGTGCGGCATATCGCGGTGGGTCGAGCCCACGGTAATCGCCAGCTCGGCGTTTCCCGGATCGGTGATGCTGAGATTGCGATAGCTGCTCTGCTCCACGCCGGCACCCGTGATGTACGACGAATACCCGCTGTTTCCGGCCGACACCACCACGCAGACGCCCGACTTCACGAGGCGATTCACTTCGGAGCAAATGGGACTCTGACCGCAGGCGAACCACCGCGGATCAAAATCATAGCCGATGCTCATGTTCACGCCGTGCACGAGCAGGCGTCGGCCGTACTGATTCCAGCACTGAATATCCTCGAGGGCGCGCAGCACCCAGCTGACTTTGCCCTGCCCGCGCGTCTGCTTGTGGCCATCCGTGCGCGTGACATCCGCAATGACTTTCAGGCTCACCAACTTGGCTAACGGCGCGACACCGCTGATCGACGTCAACGCTTCGCGAGCGACGATCGGCTTCTCCTCGTCGCGATCACTGGTGCTGACATCGCGCACTTCGGTGCCGACCACTGAAAGACCATCGGGTACCTCCGTGTTCCAGTGACCGGCGATGATGCCGGCCACGTGCGACCCGTGACCCAGCCGATCAACCAGGGCGCTGGGTGCGCCCCCTCGCAGCGGACCCGACGGCTCGGTGGCGGTGACTGCTGACGCCCCTCCATCGGGCGTGTAGTCGCGATGCTCCACGGGGCCACGGATGGCCAGCGTATCGATCTTGCCGTGCACACTCTGCTTCTCCGCGAAGTGCACGTGACCGCCATCGATGCCGGAATCCAGCACGGCCCACACGATGCCTTGGCCGAGCGCGTGAAACGAGCGCTGCGCGGCATCGGCCTTGATGGTGGTGAGCGAACGCGTGAGCGTCACGGCGATATCGCTGTCCTCCCAGATCCGATATACCACGGCGTCATTTCGACGATTCGCCGAGTTGAGTTCCTGAGACGCCGCCGCGAGTCGCCTGATGCGATCGGCCGAGAGGCGCGCGAAGACGTAATTCGATACCGAGCTGAACCGAACCCTCCATTGCTTCGCCTGCTTCTCGACCTCCGCCAGTGCACCGCCAAGACCGTCGCGATAGAACTCGTTGAGTTCGATGATGACGTCGAACTGCTCGCGCGAACGGCCCTGAATCCTGGACAGCAGCGGCTCGGTCACGATTGACCGCATCATATCCTTCCGCATTGCCATCCGCGCGCGCTCGTACGCGTCGTCCGTCATACCGACATCCTCAATTCACCATGGTGAAGGACATTCGCGGTGTGCCTCGCGAACACTCGCGACCAATACGAACGTCTTTCGCCATGTGCTGTCAAGAGCGATCAGCGCCCGACGCGATCGAGAAAGTGTGACCGACCTCGCGCTATGCACGCTCTGCTCCGTACTCCTCCCACCGTACTTTGCAGCGACTGATGCAGACCTCGCAGCGGAAAGAGGATGTGACTCATTGGTGGGCGCCGATCGACTATCACGCGAGCCACCCCACTCATCCCCGGCAGCAGCGGCTCAGTGCGGTTGCCGATTCGCATGGCGCTGTCGTCGAGCGTGATCAGCGCCCGGAACGCATCGTTGACGCTGTCTATGCGCTGACCGGCGGGACTGACCCAGCGTACGCGTGCGAGGCCGGCAGCCGGCACCACGAGCTCGGCTTGTAGCGGTTCACTCGGCTTCTTCGACGGGGCCGAGTTCACAGGCGGGTCCCCGAACACGTGGGGCGCCACGCTGGTCGACCGTCACGAGGCACGATGGCGCGGCGTTGATCGCTGCATTGCCCGATAACAGGTGGTGTATCGCGGTGAGACCGTCAACCGCGAGCGGCGCCAGCTTGGCGTCGGCAATGAGCGCCGAAACACTCGTCATTGGCTATTGCATTCACTCTTCCGATATATCGAATGTCCTCACACGGCTCCCCCAACCCGTCCGGCGCCGAGCGACGCGCGCCGGACGTTCCCTACTCCGTACTCCCTACCCACTACTCGCTTAGTACCTCAAAAAATACCGCTGAATTTCAAGCGGGTCCTTCGTTCGCGTCAGCGCCAGCATCAACAAAATGCGCGCCTTCGCCGGCGTGAGATGCTGCGCTGACACCATCGACGGGGCCGGCGGTTGCGGCGGCACTCGCGTGCTGTCGGCTCGCATGGAATCGGGGGTCACCGGTCGCGGATCGGTTCTGGGCTCGGGCCTCGGCGCGTCAGGATCGCGTGACGCGCTCATGTTGTCGCCGTACGCGAACACCGTGACCACCACCACACCCGCTCGTCGCAGCGCTGTGTACACCTCCGACTCGGCGCGCGTCATGCCATTGCTCGCCACCGCGATGCCGGCCGGAGGCGAGTCATAACGCGGACCTGTGCCGCCGGGATACGAATATTCGAGCGCTACTCGCGGCAGTGAATCCACCTTCCGCAGGTCGAACTCACTGTCTTCGCCATGCCGTCGCGTGGGCGCAAAGAGAAAGTCGGGACCGTTGCCGCCTACCACGCCGAGCATCCCCATCTCGCCGCCGCTGAATCCACCGGTGCGCTGATAGATCTTGCGCACCTCGCGCGCCGAGATGATGCGGTCGTCCATCACCACCATCACGCCTTTGCCCACGGCCTGCGGTGCCACCGCCACGCGTACCGCGGCGAGCAGATTGATCGGGCCATCGGGGCTGATGCCGGTTGCCGGTCGCTGCGCGCCGACCACGATCACCGGCTTATCGGAACGCACCGTGAGATAGAGAAAGAACGCCGTCTCTTCCAATCGGTCGGTGCCGTGGGTGACGATCACGCCGGCCAGATCATCGCGATCCTTGAGCACCTTCTCCACTCGCTTCGACAGCGCCAGCCACTGTGCCGGTGTAATCGACGTACTGGGCACATTCGAGAACTGCTCCGTCTCGAGCTGGGCGAAGCGTGTGAGCTCCGGCACCGACGCGATGATTTGCTCGGCGGTAAGTGTGCCGGCGCGATAGCTGCCGAGTGAGCCGGGGGCGTCCTGCACGCCGGCGATGGTACCGCCGGTGGCGATCAGGAGCACCTTGGGCAGACGCGGGTTTGTCTTGGCGGGACCGGACGGCTGCGCCGAGAGCGCGACCGTCGAAACGAGTAGCAGCGCGACCAGTCGCAGTGGTGTGCGAAACAGAGCGAATGTCATAGACCGTATCAGAGGGGCATGCGAGTGTACGTCGCAAACGTGACTGCGGTGGTCTTGCCGACGGCGTCTTCTCGCATATAGATCACGGCGATCGTTTGGTGATCGGGTGAGAGTACATTGGTGAGCCGTTGTGTCACCCGTCCGTTGTTGGTGTTCGTAATCTCATTCACCAGTGAACTGACCGAGCGCACGGCCGCGTGCGTTTGATTGGCGTTACCGATCACGGGCATGTCGCGTCCGTCAAACTCGGTGCTGTACGACCAGCGCGTGGTATCGCCACGCGCGTTTACTGCCTGAATGCTGACCTTCATGCCCGTCGGGCCCAGGGGCTCGTAGGTCATGATGTTGCTGGCCGGGGCAGGCGCCTCCGACTTGAGCAGCCAGCGTCCAAAGCGTGGGTTGGCCGCTTGGGCGTCCACGCTTCGCGTGCTGGAGACGAGCAGGACGGCGAGCAAAAGCGGTTTCCACGACTGCGGCATCGACATACTCACGAAGAGGGTTGCGGTCATTCTGCAGCCTGTCGCCGCTCCCAACAAGGAGCAGGCGGGATCGCCGTCTTCGTGGAGACGGCCGGTCGGTGTATTTTGCCAGTCTGTTCCGCTCCCCTGACCGTTCAGCCAGAGCTCTCCGTGGCCAACATCCTGCAGCGTCTTCCCGTCGGCGAGAAAGTCGGCATCGCCTTCTCCGGTGGTCTCGATACCAGCGCCGCCCTGCATTGGATGCGGGAGAAGGGGGCCGTGCCGTACGCGTACACCGCGAATCTGGGACAGCCCGATGAAACGGACTATGACGAGATTCCGCGCAAGGCGATGGCGTACGGTGCCGAGAAGGCCCGGCTGATCGAGTGTCGCGCTCATCTGGTGGCCGAGGGGCTGGCGGCGCTGCAGTGTGGCGCTTTCCACATCACGACCGCCGGCGCAACGTACTTCAACACGACGCCGCTGGGTCGTGCCGTTACGGGCACGATGCTCGTGGCTGCGATGCGTGAAGACGACGTCAACATCTGGGGCGACGGCAGCACGTTCAAGGGCAACGATATCGAGCGGTTCTACCGCTACGGTCTGCTCACGAACCCGTCGCTCAAGGTGTACAAGCCGTGGCTCGATCAGCAATTCATCGATGAACTCGGTGGACGCACGGAAATGTCGGAGTACCTCATCAAGAGCGGCTTCGACTACAAGATGAGCACCGAGAAAGCCTACTCTACCGACTCGAACATCCTCGGCGCCACGCACGAGGCGAAGGATTTGGAGTTCCTGAACAAAGGCCTGCACATTGTGCAGCCCATCATGGGCGTGGCGCACTGGCGCGACGACGTGGACGTGAAGCGCGAGACGGTGACGATCAAGTTTGTGGAAGGGTATCCGGTCGCGATCAATGGCCAGGAATTCGGCAGTGCGCTCGAGCTGTTCGTGAGAGCGAATGTGATCGGCGGCCGTCATGGACTTGGTATGTCCGACCAGATCGAGAACCGTATCATCGAGGCGAAGAGCCGCGGTATTTATGAAGCGCCGGGTCTCGCGCTGCTGTATATCGCCTACGAGCGACTGGTCACGGGCATTCACAACGAAGACACGATCGAGCAGTACCGCATGAACGGCAAGAAGCTCGGCCGCCTGCTTTATCAGGGCCGCTGGCTCGATCCGCAGTCGCTCATGCTGCGCGAATCGGCGCAGCGATGGGTGGCGAAGGCGGTCACGGGTGACGTGACGATCGAACTGCGTCGTGGCAATGACTACTCGATCATGGACACGAATAGTCCGAATCTCACGTACAAGCCCGAACGTCTGACAATGGAGCGGGGCGAAGCCTTCTTCACTCCGCTGGATCGCATTGGTCAGCTCACGATGCGTAACCTCGACATCATGGACACGCGCGAAAAGCTGGTCGTGTACACCGGCGTCGGCCTGCTGCAGTCGAGCGGCGCCACCGGCGTCCCACAGCTCCCGAGCGGCGAGAAGTCGTAAAGACTGACGCTCCGCTGACGGCGTTGCTGCACAGTGAACGGGCCAATCACCACCTGGTGATCGGCCCGTTTCTATTATGTCCAACGGCCATGAGTGAAACCCTGTTGCACGCCGAGATCACCCACGAAATCATCGGCGCCTTCTACGACAGCTACAATGCCCTTGGCGGGGGCTACCCAGAGAGCATTTATGCGAATGCCATGCCGATCTTCCTGGCGAAGCGCGGTCTGCGGTTTGAACGCGAGGTCCCGCTTCGCGTTACGCTCGAGGGCGTTCTGCTGGGCGAGTTCCGTGCCGACCTTGTAGTTGCCGGCAAAGTCATCGTGGAGCTCAAAGCATGCGACCGACTCACTGGAGCACATGAAGGGCAGCTGATCAGCTATCTCAAAGCATCGACGTACAATCTCGGCTTGCTCTTCAATTTCGGCCCGAAGCCAGAGCTCCGTCGCATTATCTGGACCGACGATCTTCGTGTGCTAAAAGATCGATAACAGCAGGAACACGGAACCTGACCGATCTGGCGGAACCGCACGGATATGCCCAAACGGAGGCGTTGATCATCTCGTCATCAACGCCGTTGTGTTATCTGTGCCGTTCTGTGCCATCCGCCGTTTCTGTGTTCCTGCTGTTCCTGCTGTTCCTGCTGTTCCTGCTGTTCCTGCTGTTCCTGCTGTTCCTGCTGTTGCGGAGCCGATGGACCGACGGGCGTCTCGTGCCGCAGGATCGATAACAGCAGGAACACGGAACCTGACCGATCTGGCGGAACCGCACGGATATGCCCAAACGGAGGCGTTGATCATCCGATCCGCGTGTGCCGTTCGATGCGATTCACCGGTCCGTGTGCTAGCTATGGCGGATGAAGCGCAGATTGATTGCGGCCGAGCTGACTGTGGTTCAGAAGGGACTGGGATGGATATTTGCGCCGGAGGGCATTCGCGGCGTCACGCGAATCCGCCGAGAACCATAGCCTCTAGAAGGGGTATGTTGCTCCGCCGAGAGAAAAGGCCGGCGACTCCTGGCAATCGAACACCCAGGGATTGTGACACAACCCGGTCTCTGATTGCGCCATACCCTATCGCCAATCGGATTTCGGCGCAAACATTCAGATCTGCCGGCTCGCCGCCATTCGCGGTCGGTCCCACCGAATCACATGAGGAGCATACCGATGAAGCGTACGATGCAGGTCGCGCTCGCGACTGCCGCACTCGCCCTTGTGCCACAGTTCATGCAGGCGCAGGAGATGGAAAAGTCCACCGCCGTGAAGGGCGGAATTCAGATGAAGGGTTGGATGGGCAAGGTCGACGGCAAGGAAGCCAAGGCCGGACTAACCGTCGACAGTGCCAAGTTTGTAGCGATGGGACCGGGCATGCACGTGACGACCGGCCCCGCGATCACATACTGGAACCCCGAGATGAAGGGCAAGGGCGACTACGTCGTGAAGGCCACGTTCTCCGAGCGTGAGTACATGGGACTCAACAGCCATCCGCACCCGTACGGCATTGTCATGGCCGGCAATGACATGGGTACGGACGGCGAGTCCTATCTGTATTGCGCGGCCTACGGCAATGGCAACTTCATTGTGCGCGGCATGGGTCCGGCGCCGTTCCAGATGAACGGAGCGCGTGGCGGCATGAGCGACGCGGTGCACAAGGCTGAAGCGAAGGGAAAGCCGGTGACGCAGGAGATTGCGTTGCAGGTGAAGGGCGACAAGGTGTCGTGCATCATCAACGGCACCGAAGTGGCGAGCTACAGCAAGGCCGAACTGGTCGCGGCTGGAAAGCTCAAGAGCACGGATGGCGTGGTCGGCTTCCGCATGGGTCACAACACCGATGCGCACATTGCCGGCTTCTCGATCGGCAAGCCGTGAGTAAGACCGACACGGCGACGCGCCAGTTGGACCGGTTGCGTGTCGCCGTCGTCGGGGCAGGTGCCATCGGCGGCGTGCTCGGTGCCCGCTTGCAGCAGGCCGGCCACGACGTCGTGTTCATTGCGCGCGGTGCCACGCTCGCCGTGTTGCAGACACGAGGTCTGATCTTGGAAAGCGTCGACGGTAATCTCACGTTGCCATCGGTGCAGGCGACCGAGGATCCAAGCACCGTGGGCGTCGTCGATGTCGTGCTCGTGTGCGTGAAGGCCACCCAGGTCGCCGGCCTCGCACCGTCGCTGCGCCCTCTGGTTGGACCGGACACGGCAGTGATTCCGGTGCAGAACGGGGTGGAAGCCAGCGAACTCCTGGCGGCCGTGCTGGGAGACGGCAACGTGCTCGAGGGGCTGGGCCGGGTGCTCGTCGAACAGGCCGGACCCGGACACATCCGCCATACGGCAGTCACCCCAATCATCGAGTTCGGCCGCCGGGCCGGGGCGCCGGTGCATTCAGCGGCCTACGCGCAGATCTCGCGATTCGCGGCCGCCCTTCGCGGGGCCGGATTGGTCGCCGTATTGCCCGATGACATGGGCGTGGCGCAGTGGGAGAAATTCCTGTTCATCGAGCCCATCGGCGCCGTCGGCGCGGCAGCGCGCGTACCGTTCGGTATCGTACGATCAGTGCCGGAATCGCGGGCGATGATCGACGCAGCGCTATATGAAGTGCGAAATGTGGGTCGGGCCGTTGGCGTGGAGTGGCCAGCCGACGCCATCGACCGCGTTTGGGCGCGCTATGATAGTCTGCCAGCGGACGGTTCGACCTCATTGCAGCGCGACCTCATGGCGGAAAGACCGTCGGAATTCGAAGCGCAGACCGGTGCCGTGGTGCGCATCGGACGTGCGTATGGCGTGCCGACGCCGGTGCATGACGTGCTGTATGCGGTGCTCCTGCCAACCGCGCAACGCGCGCTGCACTGATCCGCACGCATCGCGCAACGGCGTGTCGTCACCCGAATGTGAACCTTTGGTGTGCGCGGTGATCGTCCATTGGATGATCACCGCGCGATTCACATCGTGGTCATCGTCGGCCGCCATTCTGCAGCGTCCAGGCACGGGCGTTGCAACGATTCTCAGCGACTTTGACAATTCCCACGTAATTTTCAAGGATATCTGGCCCCCTTTCCTGCCGGATCATCGAACGAGTTGGCTGGGCGACGCCATCGTGTGTCGCAGTCTTCAGGAGTAGCCGGGATGAAGCTTCTGCTCGCGTTGTCCGGAATGATCACGTCGGTGACGATGGTTGCTTCATCGCCGCCGCTCACCGATCCGTTCACGGCAAAATCCACCACACCGTCATCGCGGAGTACTGCCGCGACCTCGGTTCCCACGACGAACGGCACACGGCCGAACGGCACACGGCCGAACGGCACACGGCCCGCTACGCATGCCGTGCTACGTTCACTGCGCGCGACCAACACCACGGGTCGCGCGTTTACGCGTGCATCCGCCGGGGCGCGCGGCATCACGATGGGTGCGCTCGATGATGTGGTGCAGCGCTATTGCGCGGGCTGTCACAACCCTACCCAGCGGCGCGGCAATCTCGATCTCAAGAGCTACTCGGTCATGTCGGCCAACGCCGCCTTGCCGACCTCGGAGAAGATGATCCGCAAGCTGCGAGCGCAGATGATGCCGCCGCCGGGATCGAAGCGTCCCACCGGCGACACTCTCGAGGCGCTGGTCGAAACGCTCGAACGCGTGGTCGATGGGGCAGCGCCGGTGAATCCCGGCACACGCACCTTCCAGCGCTTGAACCGGCCGGAGTACGAGCGCGTGATCCGCGATCTGCTTGGTCTCGAGGTGACCTCCGGCGATTGGCTGCCGCTCGATACCAAGAGTGCGAACTTCGACAACATCTCTGATGTGCAGTCGCTGTCGCCCACGCTGCTGGAGGGCTACCTGAACGCCGCTGCCGCCGTGAGCCGCATGGCGATCGGTGATCGCAAGGCCCCAGTTGGTCAAGCCACGTACAAGACGTCGCCGTTTGCGTCGCAACATCCATGGGATCACGTGGACGGCACGCCGTACGGCACGCGTGGCGGTTTGGTCATGCTGCACACCTTCCCGGCCGATGGCGAATACGAATTCCGGCTCAACGTCGGTGGTGGCGTTGGTCGCCCGGTGGAAGATCTCGACGTCTCCATCGATGGCGAGCGCGTGGCGCTGCTGCGCTACGATCGCGGTGTCGCGCGCAACGGGGAATCGGCCGACGCGCCGCTCGGTGCCGACTATATCCGCAGTGAGCCGATCAACGTAAAAGCGGGACAGCGCAAGGTCTCCGTCGCGTTCGCGAAGTCGGCGGAAGGTCCGTACGAAGACCTGATCAAGCCGCATGAATGGTCGCGCGCGTCGAGCGGCACTGGCGCCGCTGGCACCACCGAGCCGCCGCCGCTCATGGAAGTGTTTGTCGCCGGTCCGTATCGCGTGACGGGCGTGTCCGACTCGCCAAGCCGCAAGCGAGTCTTCAGCTGCGCACCCAAGGCCGCCGTTCAGCAGCGTGTCTGCGCTGAACAGATCTTCACGCGCCTCGGCACGCGCGCCTATCGACGTCCGCTTACCGCGAACGACAAGGCGAGCCTCCTGAAGTTCTACGATCAGGGCGCCAAGGCCGGCGGTGACAACGCGTTCGAAGAAGGCGTACGACTCGGGTTGCAGGCGATGTTGGCCAGCCCGTACTTCGTGTTCCGCTTCGAGAAGGAGCCCACCACCACAGCCGCCGGCACCGACTACAAGATCGACGATCTCGAACTCGCCACGCGGCTGTCGTTCTTCCTGTGGAGTACGATCCCCGACGATCGCCTACTGACGGCGGCGCGCGCCAAGACGCTGCACACGCCGGCGATGTTTCAAGCGCAGGTGAAGCGCATGCTCGTTGATCCCCGTGCCGACGCACTGGCCACGCGCTTCGCCGCGCAGTGGCTGCGTTTGCAGGATCTCGAAAAGGTGCACCCCGACGCGTTCCTCTTCCCCGACTTCGATCTCAAGCTTGCGCAGTCGATGCAGCGCGAAACCGAGCTGTTTTTCGAAGACGTGGTGCGCAACGACCGGAGCGTGCTCACGATGTTCAGCGCGGATTCGACGTTCGTGAACGAGCGGCTGGCGCGACACTACGGCATCCCGAACGTGACCGGGGAAGGCTTCCGCAAAGTGGCCTACGCCGACGATCAGCGTCGTGGCGTGCTTGGTCACGGCAGTGTGCTGGTGCAGACGTCGCTTGGCAATCGCACGTCGCCGGTGCTGCGTGGAAAGTGGGTGATGGAAGTGCTGCTGGGTACGCCACCACCGCCGCCGCCGCCCAATGTGCCCGACCTCGAACAGACGGCTGGTTCGAAGGATGGCAAGCAGCTCACCACGCGTGAGCGCATGGAACAGCACCGTGCAAATCCGACTTGCCGTTCGTGCCACAATTTCATGGATCCGATCGGCCTCGCGCTCGACAACTTCGACGTCACCGGCAAGCTGCGGTACCGTGAAAACGGCGCACTCCTCGATACGCGCGGTCAGCTGTACGACGGCACCGCGCTGACCACGCCGATCGATCTCAGCAAGGCCCTGTTGAAGCGGCCGGTGCCACTGATGCGGAACTTCACCGAGAATCTGATGGCGTATGCGTTGGGCCGGCGCGTGGAAGACTTTGATCAGACCACGGTGCGGACAATCACGCGTGATGCCGAACGCAACAAGTACAAGTTCTCGTCATTCGTGATGGGTGTGGTGAACAGCAAAGCCTTTCATAGCAAGCGCGCCGAGCCGGTGTCGGCTGATGCGTCTCATAACTGATCCGACTACCTACGGAGCGTGACCCATGTCGTTCATGACGCAGAAAGCCCTCCCTCGCCGCACCTTCCTCCGGAACATGAGTGCCGTCATCGCACTCCCGTATCTCGATGCGATGGAACCCGCCGGCCGTTTCCTCGCCAAGGTTGGCGGTGTCGGTGCACCGCTCACCGGTCACAAGCGCCTCGTCACCATCGAATCGGTGCACGGTGCGGCCGGTTCGAACACCTGGGGTGCCTCGAAGCATCTATGGGCGCCGCAGGGTGTGGGACGCGACTTCACGCTGAACCCGGAAGGCGCGCTCGCGCCGATGGAAGCGTGGAAGCACAAGATGTCGATCATCAGCAACACCGACGTGCGCATGGCCGAAGCGTTTGACGCGCCAGAAATCGGCGGTGACCACTTTCGTTCGAGCGCCGTGTTTCTCACGCAGTCGCACCCCAAGCAGACGCAGGGTTCTGATTTGTACGTCGGCACCTCGTTCGATCAGATCGTGGCGCGCAAGATCGGCCAGGACACGCCGATTCCCTCGATGCAGCTGTGCATCGAGAATCTCGATCAGGCCGGTGGCTGCTACTACAACTACGCCTGCGCGTACACGGACACGATCAGCTGGGCGTCACCGACCGAGCCGCTGCCGATGATTCGCAACCCGCGCGCGGCGTTCGACCTGCTGTTCGGTGCCGGATCGAGCAACGCCGACCGCTCGGCCCGTCGCAAGGACAATGGTAGTATTCTCGACTGGGTCGTCGGCGAAATGTCGTCACTCAAGCGTGAACTTGGCGCCACCGACCGTCGTCGCGTGGATCAGTATCTCGAGAACGTGCGTGAGCTCGAGCGTCGCATCCAGATGGTTGAAGCGAAGAACGCGAACGGCGACGAGCGATTGCTGCCGGAAGCGCCGGCCGGCGTGCCGGACTCGTTCGAAGAGCATGTGAAGCTCATGTTCGACATTCAGGTATTGGCGTTCCAGTCGGACATGACGCGCGTATTCTCGTTCAAGACCGGTCGTGATGCGTCGAGTCGTACGTTCCCGGACTCCGGCTCGAACAAGGGCTTTCATCCGGCGTCGCACCACGGTGGACGGGAGTCGGCGATTCTCGAGTTCAATCAGATCAATCGCTATCACATGTCGATGCTGCCGTACTTCCTGCAGCGCCTGCAGGACACGAAGGAAGGTGACGGCACGATGCTCGACCACACAACGATTCTCTACGGCTCGCCGATGGCCGATGCCAACATCCACAACCATCGCCGTTGCCCACTGCTGCTGATGGGTGGCGACGCCCATCTCGTGCCGGGCGGCACACACCTGCGCGCGCCCGATGGAACGCCGATGGCCGACGTGATGCTCTCGCTGCTGCACAAGTACAACATCGACGTGCCGAGCTTCGGTGACAGCCTGTCGCCGTTCGCGCTCTACGCGTGAGGCAAATCATGATCGATCGAAACGGAATCCGGGTCGGTGTTGTAAGTGCGTTCGTGCTGTTGTCGGGCGCGCTGTCACCGATCGCGGCACAGGATGCGAAGCCGGTCGTCCGCGTGGCTACCGTGGCCACGCCCGAGGCGAAGCCGGCGGCGCGCGTGGCGCCGGCCGTTGCCGAGGCGGCCATGCAGGGAGACCTCGCGAAGGTGCGCGTTTTGCTCGCGCGGCAGAGCGATGTGAATGTGGCGCAGGGCGACGGTATGACCGCGTTGCATTGGGCGGCCGATCGCGGTGATGTCGCCATGACGGCGCTGCTGCTGCGCGCCGGGGCCAAGCTTACGGGCGCCACGAAGAACGGTGGCTACACACCGCTGCATGTCGCGGCGCGCGCCGGCCATGGTGCGGTGGTGCAGGCCTTGCTGGCCGCTGGTGCCGACGCCAAGACGCTTACGGCAACGGGTGCAACCGCGATGCACCTCGCGGCCACGGCCGGTGATGCGGTATCGGTGAAGGCGCTGCTGGCGAAGAAGGCCGATCCCAACGCGCGTGAGTTGGCCTGGGGACAGACACCGCTGATGTTTGCGGCGGCTGAGAATCGTGGTGACGCGGCGCGCGCGCTGTTGGCGGGCGGCGCCGATGCGTCGATTCGCACGAAGACGGTTGATCTCACAGAAGAGTTGGCGCGACAGCAGGCGGCGGCGAAGAAGCGAAATGAAGTGCTCTTCGCTTATCTGCCCCAGAAAACGCGCGATTCGATCATCGACGCCTCGGCCAAGGCGGCGGAAAAGTTGATGGCCGAGGCGGCCGCTGCACGCAATCGTGCCGCCGCCTCGTCGGGCATGACAACTCCGGCGGCATCGACGCCCGCTGCATCGACGCCCGCTGCATCGACGCCGGCGAAGGCCGCAGCGCCGGCGCCGGTAGCGCCGCCAACGATTGCGGCGGCACCGGCGCCCAAGGCCGATCCCGCGCTGCGTGGTTACAAGATCGGTGTGGCGGCTCCGCCGACCACCGATCTCACGCCGGCGCAGATTCAGCAGGCGATTGAAGCTGGTCGTGCGCTCTTCTCGAGCGGGCCGGTGGCCAAGAGCACCGAATCCGCCGAGCTGTTTGAAGGACAGGTGTCGGGCTACGAGGCAACTGTTGGGAGCATGGGCGGCATGACGGCGTTACATCACGCGGCGCGTCAAGGCAACATCGATGCGGCGCTGGCAATTCTCGATGGCGGCGCGAAGATCGATGAAGTGACAACCAGCGACAGCACCACGGCGCTGCTGATGGCAGCGATCAACGGTCAGTTTGATCTGGCCATGGAGCTGGTCAAACGGGGCGCGAACGTGAAGATCGGTAGCAGTGCCGGCCTCACGCCGCTGTACGCTGCGCTGAACACAATGTGGGCGCCGCGCTCGCGGTATCCGCAGCCGCAATCGGTCCAGACGCAGAAAGTCACGCACCTCGAACTGATGGACGCGATGCTGAAGGCGGGCGCGGATCCCAATGTCCGTCTCAGGAAGAACCTTTGGTTCTTTGCCTACAACAACTGCGGCAACGCCAACTGCGGACTCGAGGCACTCGATGGCACGACGCCGTTCTGGCGCGCCGCGTACGCGGTTGACGTCGATGCGATGAAGCTGCTGAAGGCACGAGGGGCGATCGACACGCTGCCGTCAGTTCGCCCGGTCGCGGCCAACCGTGCCAACCGGGCGCGACTGGCGGGTGGCCCGGGTGGTCCGGGCGATGGCCCGGCGTCGTACGTGATGCCGCCGGACATCGATTCCGCATCAAAGGCCACGCCTGCCGGTATCGGCATTTATCCCGTGCATGCGGCAGCGGGCGTTGGATACGGCAACGGCTTTGCCGGCAACTCGCATCGTCATGCCGCCGACGGTTGGATGCCGGCCTTGAAGTACCTCGTGGAAGTGCTGCACGCCGACGTGAATCAGCGTGACGTGAACGGCTATACGCCGCTGCACCACGCCGCGGCGCGCGGTGACAACGACATGATCACGTATCTCGTGAGCAAGGGTGCCGATCCGAAGGCCGTGGCTCGCAACGGCATGACCACCGTTGATATGGCCAACGGCCCCGTGCAGCGTCTGCGTCCGTTCCCCGAGACGATCCAGCTACTCGAAAAGCTCGGCGCGAAGAACAGTCATCGCTGCGTGGCCTGCTAATCGTCCACGTCTTTGGCTAGGGCTTCTTCTCGCCGGCGAGGAGAAGCCCTAGGTGATCCTGCGCCTGCTGCAGCGCGCCTTCGCCGTCTCCCCAGCCCACACGACCGTCGGCGTTGTTGTCGGATCCCGCAATGAGCTGATCGCAGATCGACACGAGCTGCGACACCAGTGCGGCGGCGGCCGCCGCCGTCGTTGCGCCCTGAATCTGTTTGGCGATGGCGATCGCCTGATCACCGCGTGCCATCGCGTTCCGCGCGGCCGTCGCGATATGGATGACGTGCGTTTTCACATTCGCGGATGCCGTGGGTTCCTTGGCCGCAAGCTCCGCGTGATGGGCAATACCACCGGCCGCGCGCTTCATACCGAAGCCCTTGCCGGGGCCGCTGGGGGCCTGTGCGGGGTCGATTGCATGAATCACGTGTCCCGCGTGCGTCTGCATGGACTGGAGATTGTCCGGCGTGCGCGCGGCAAACGCGGCATGCTGCGCTGCGATCTTCGCTTCCGCGAGCGCCATCGGCAGGAAGCCCGATTTGTCGGGTGTGTCCATGAAGCTCGACACCACGTGGCCGAGGTGCGTGCCCACGAGCCCCGGCGGCAACGACGACGCGGCCACGGCACCCGGTGCCAACGGTGCGGCGACCAGTACGCCCGGCAGGGGTGCGCCCGTCACCACTGAAAGGATGCTGTCGAACTGCGCGCGCAGTGTCGCATTACTGCTCACCAAAAAGCGACGCTTCGAGAACACGGAGTCGGCCATCCCCTTTTTGGCGAGCGCTTCGGTGATCATCTCGCGCTTCCTCTGCTGCAGATCGAGCTGCGCCTCTTTCGTCTTGTTCTTCTGCTGTGCCGCCTTGTTGTCGCTCGAATCGTGAATCGCGGAGACGACCAGATGCGCTTCCACCAGCGCCCGCACTTCAGCGAGCGTGAGGGTGGGCGCCGACACGGGGGCGCTCTGACCGGCGAGTGGCGCAGCGAGCGCCGTCGCCACGACGAGGGCCGCCGAGGCGGTCAGCGCGAGAACGGCAGACGGGCGTTCAGGGAAGGCCATGGTGTCCCGAAGGTGAGAGTCGATAGGGGCGCGTCGTTCACGCGCCCGTCGACACTATACGCATTCGACCCCCAGTCCGCTCTGGCGCCGTGACGATTTCAGCGGCATCCTCTCGCATTCTCTCGTGTACCACCCCCGAGTCCTCCCACCGTTCAACCGTTCCGAGGCACTGCAATGATCCGAGGCATACTCGCGCGCGCCCCACATCGTGTCGTGATTCTGGGCGCCGCGTTGGCCAGCGCCATGGCGTCCGTTGCGCTCAGCAGCGCCGCCAGCGCTCAGGGTGGCGCTCCGCCAGCCGCCGCTCGTGATCCGCGCAACATGGGCGGCGGCAACTGCTCGGCCAATCCGTACAACTGCATCGACGCAGTGAATCCGCTGCCCGCGCCGAATACGGTGTGGATGGAAGAGATGACGTGGATGGACGTGCGCGATGCCATGAAGGCCGGCAAGACTACGGCGATCATCGCCACCGGTGGCATGGAACCGAACGGTCCGTGGCTTGTAACGGGCAAGCACAACTACGTACTGCACACAAACTGCGAGGCGATTGCGCGGAAGCTGGGCAATGCCCTGTGCGCACCAATCGTGAAGTTCGTACCCGAGGGCAACATCAGTCCGGCCAGCGGACACATGGTGTCGCCCGGCACCATCAGCATGCGTGAAGAAACGTTCCGCATGTTGCTCACGGATCTCGTGGCCAGCCTCAAGGCGCACGGCTTCACCAAGATCATTCTGATCGGCGACAGCGGCGGAAATCAGGCGGGACAGCGGTGGGTGGCCGACTCGGTCACCAAGATCTGGCAGGGTGCGCCGATCGTGGCGCACATCCAGGAGTACTACGACTACGCCAGCGTCGCGAAGCACATGGAGCAGTTCGGCATCCATCAGACGGTGGCCGAAGGGTTGCACGACGATCCTGAAATCGCGCTCAACATGTTCATCGATGATCCGAAGTCCATTCGTTATGATGAACGCGCCAAGGCGAAGGTGCTCACCATCAACGGGGTATCGCTTGCTGACCGCAAGAAGGCGACCGCGTGGGCAAAGCAGATCGTCGAGTTCCGTACGAAAGTCACGGTCGAAGCGATCGAGAAGGCGATGGCCAACAAAGGCACCTTGCCAGCGCCACCGCGCCGCACGGGCGGAAACTGAAGTCCACTACCTTCCGGCCATGTTGATTCTCCGCTCCATCCGAAGCGCCGCGCTCCCCGCTGCTGTCTTTGCCCTCACGGGCCTTGCAGTCGGCGCCTGCGCCGGTGATCGCGCTCCCGTACCCGAGCCGCTCGCCGGTGCGCCGATCGTGACCGCGTTGCCGCAGTTGCCCCAGCTCGCGCCCGACCTGCGCCCAGTGGTGCCCCCCGACCTGGAGCTCGCGTTCGGCGCCGATTCTGTGCGCGTGATGATTTCGGTGGAGCCGGGGGCGCGCGTCAATGCGTTGTTGCCCCCAGTCATTGAAGGAACCGACGGGCGTCGCTTTCTTCTCCTCGCGCCCACCGTGACCGACGACAGCGCCTACTTCGTTGAGCGTGCATCGATCACGGTGGCGCGGTCGGCATTGCCGATTCGCGGCTCGCTGCGTACGAGCTTCTGTCGGAGTGATGAACGACTCTGTCGCAGCGCGACACGAGACGTACTGCTTGAGAATCGATAGTTCGAAACTGCGGAACAACTGGAACACGGAACCAACGGATGACACCGAACCGCACAGATAAGCAACTGACGTTCTCGGCTGATCTGTGCGGTTCTGCAAAATCCGTTCATTCCGTGTTCCAGCGGTTGCGGTTGCGGTTGCGAATGCCGGTCATCGCGAGTGCTGTCCTTATCCGAGTCCGCTCCAACTTGGTGGTGGGTTCCTTGCGCGAACCCCGACCGCACCCTTGGCATTGATCACGCCGTAGTGGGCAGCACCGGGCGTGGGCTGCGCGCGAATGATACACAATCGATCGCTTGAAACAGCTGAAACAGCTGGAACAGCTGGAACAACCGGAACACGGAACCAACGGATGACACCGAACCGCACAGATAAGCAACTGACGTTCTCGGCTGATCTGTGCGGTTCTGCAAAATCCGTTGATTCCGTGTTCCAGCGGTTGCAGTTGTAGTTGTCGTTGCGAATGCTGTTTACCGTTCGCAGCAGCCAACCCTTTACCTGACTCGCGCCCGCTCAAGCCTGGTTGTGGATCCTTCGCGCAGCGCGAGAATCACCACGCCACCCTGACCGAAGCCTACAATCGTGCGGTTTTCGGGGATCTGCACGCGCTCCACAACCTCGCCCTTGCCGTTGATCACGTCGTATACCGCGCCACCGGGCGCGGGCTTGGTGGGGATCGTGCGGACCCAGATGTTGCCGTCGTCATCAGCCTTCGCGCTCGTGGCGAAAAACGCCGGCTGGTAGTCGGGTAACTCGGTGGGCGACACGTAATTGATTTGTGGCGCCATGATCTGCGGGGCCCCGCCGCTGCGCGGAGGGCCGCCGGGACCGCCGGGGCCGCCGCGCATGTCGAAGCTCATCACCATTTGCGGGGCAGCACCACCGGCGGCGCCGCCCATGCCGAGTGCCGCACCGAACGCTGCGGCCATCGCGTTGCCCTGCCCCGGATTCGCGGCGGCCGCGCGATCACGAATCGCCTTGACTGAATCGATGAGCGCAACCTTTTGTTCGTCGCTCAGGCGCTTCCAGTCGAAGGCCATCTTGGGCGACGACCGATGCGTACCATCGGGCGACATCCAGTCCACGTGATAGTCCTTGCCGCGAATCAATGCCACATCGCCGCTGGACGTCACGACCCAGTCGTCGACCACCGGCAACGGATTCACTTCGATTGTAATACTGATCTTGCCGTCGTCACTGCGCGACATGTTGGTGTTCGTCTTTGGGATCTTGATGAAGCCCACCGTATCCACCGCGCGCGACTGCAGATTGACGCGCACGATCGCCATAGTGTCGGCCACTAACGGCATCGTCGGAGTGCCACTGGACCCCATCTGCATGCGAAGCCCCGGCATGCCCCGGTACACGAGATAGCCGTTGCTATAGTACGCGCCGGTGCCGAGTCCGCCGGCGGCCAACAGCATCGCGTCCTGCGAGCGCGGCACCGACATCACGCGACCGATCTTGCCCGCAGGGTCGATCACCAACATCGAGAGCGACGCCGCGTCGACGAACAGCGTGGAGTCACCACGGAACGCGATCAGACTACCCGAGCGCGGGCCGTACGCGTTGGCCGTGCTGCTGGTGGAGTCGGCCACGATGCTGATCAGTTTGAACGTCGAGTCTACGAGGAGCACGCGACGACTCGCGGCATCGTTGATCAGCAGTGTTCCGCCGGGGAGCGCGCGAACGTTGTTCACCATCCCGAGCGAATCGGTGGTGCTCGCGTGCACGGCGCCGAGCTGACGGATCGGGGGACGCGCCTGCGCGCCTGCGGTCGAAGCCAGCGTCGCGAGAATGGTCGGAAGCGCGAGTAGTCGCGCACACGTAAAAGTCATGACTGGAGTCGTTGTGATGAGAAATGCACTACCGTCGAATTTCAATCGTCGGCGCGCCACCAGCCATGCCGCCGGTCATCACCATCGCACCGCCGGGAATCATCATGCCACCACCGCCACCGGAGGTGGCCGAACGGATCGACTTGAGGTATCGATCGTCGAGCGCGCTGGCCACGAACGGCGGCAGCTTGCGACGCTGGACGTCGGTCAGCAATCCCTTCACTGCTGGCGCGTACGTTCGCAGGATGTCGATGCTCGCCTCACGCGCCTTCACGTATTGCGCGTAAATGGCATCGTGATCGAAGCGCTCGGGGAGATCGGCAAAACGCTTCGAGAGCGGTGCCCAGATCGAATCGAGCCGCACCGTATAGCGGCGGTTCATGGTGGCCAGACTGTCGGCCTGATCCGACGACAGCTTGAGCGTATCCTGATCGCGCAGGATCGTAGCCAGTGGGTTCGGCACACCACCGTTGCCGAACTGCGCCTTGATCATCGCTTCGCCCGCCTTCGTGCCCTTCGTGCGACGACCGCGGTCGAGCGACTGAGAGAGCACCTGCCGCTCACGCGTGGGGCCGATGTCGTAGCGCAACTGAGCGGTGATGGTTACCGGAACGCGCAAGCTGTTGAACTGCGGGTTGGTGGCCCCGAAGCGCTGGTTCACCTCGTACCGGTAGCGCTTGGTCGCGGCGTCGAAACCGCGCACGTACAGCAATGCCTGATCCAGGAACGGCTGCTGTCCCCACCCGCGCAAATTGTGCTCACCGTGCAGAATCAAGTCGGCGGCACCGAGCGGATTCGAGACATTAAATGACAAATTGGCGCGCTGCGGTAAGTGCAGCTTGATGGGGTTGAATGAGATCGACAGGTTGGCCGAGCTCACCCACGGGCCCTGACAGCTATTGCGGGCGGCCAGGTTCCCGAGCTGCGACGACAGGCACTCGCGGGCGACCCGGGACCCGGTGGTCAACAGCGCCCGCATGTCGGCCGCAGTGGCCGCATCGCTCGATGTATTGCTCAAGGACGGATTGAACACGAAGGCGCGATCGTTGCCGAGACCGTCGCCGTTCACGTCGCCGCCGATCGTGGGCGTGAAGGGTGTACCCGACCGGAACTGCCCGAACCAACCAAGGCGAATCAAGTCGAACGCGTTGTAGCTCAGGTTGTACGTGATCTGGTGCCGCGAATCGAACGACGCGCGCGACCAGTTTACCGCCAGCGGATCGCCGGCCGTGCTGGTGAATCCGCGGAACTGCTCGCGTACGCTCGAGTAGGTGTAGCTCATACTCCAGCTGAAGTTCGTGCTGAAGTTCGTCGGCGAGAGTCGCACGCTGCCTTGCGCGCTGCGCGATGTGAGATCGCTGCGCTGCTCGGTGACGCGCTGAAACGCCGTGGCCACGCGGCCATCGCCCGCCGCGATCGCTCCGGTGAGTGGAATGATACTGGTGGGCAGGACATACACCGGTCGACCGTCTTCGTTGTCGACGGCAAAGCGCTGTACGCCGGCAAAGTTACGATCGACGAAGCTCGACTGCCGCGTGTTCAGCGAGTAGGTGGCGTCGAAGCTGGCATTGAAGCGGGTCCGGAGAATCGGCCCCGACCAGCTCAGGTTCGAGCGCAGACTGCTGGGGGCGGCGTAGTCCTTCGCGAAGAGAGTCACGTTGGGTGCGCGGTTCGAGAAGACCGTGCCGGTGCTGCCGTCAGCGCAGCGCGTGGGAATGAGCGCCGGATTGCCGTAGGTATTCCAGTCTGGCATCGGTGTGGCCGGTCCAACGCAGGCGAGTTGCTGAATGGCACTGGCTAGGCCAGTATTGTCGATTGCCGAACCCACTAAAGTGGACTGGGGCGTGTTCTGAAACACGCCGATGCCGCCGCGCACTACCGCGCGCGGACCACGGAACGCACCATCGAAGGCGCCAATCTGCGGACCTGTGCCGTACTGCCAGGAGAAGCCCACCCGCGGGCTCACGAACACGCCGTCGGGCACAAGATCGTTGCGAACACCAAGCAGTCGTTCCACCTCGGTGTTGCGCGCCGGTGCATCGAGATACTGGTTGGCATCCACGCGCACGCCATATTGAAACTGCAGCCGATTGGTGCGGCGATACGAATCGCCGAGGGAGATCGCACCCACCATCATGCGGGAATTGCGTTCACGCGGTGCGAGGGTGCGCGTGAATGAAATGGGAATGCCGGCCTGCAGATCGGCGAGCGAGTTGTAGGCAAACGTGCCAAGCCGGTTCACCGTTTGATCCTGCGACGAGCCATCGCTCCGCACTTCAGTGGCCAGCTTGAGGCGATGCTTGTTGTTGGCGCTGAACCACGACAACGTGTTCATCGCCGACATGCTGTTCGACGTCTGTGACGTACCGAGGAACTGATTGCCGCCGAACGCCAGATTCTGCACGCCGTTCGTGCCGTCGACGAAATTCGAGTTCACGCGCACGCGTCCACCGGGCAGATTCATATACGGCGAGCCGTCGTTGCTCGAGGCGCTCATACCGCCAGATGTCTCGGTGAGCATGCCGATACCGCGCAGCGTGAAGTAGCCGCTGTGCCGTCCTTGAATGCCACCACCCACCGACGTTCGCTCACCGCTCGTGGTGGGCAGTCCCGTGGTCAACGGCGACGCTGGATTCTGCGTGTTCCAGTTGCCGTTGAACGTGAGGTTGTACGCCGAGCCGCTGGTGCTCGACGGCGGTGTGAAGTCGATCGCACCGAATACGGAGCCCTGATCGCCCAGACGAGTGGACGGAAGTCCGCTGTAATCGATGGGTACACGCGCGTTCTGTAGAATGCCTACGAGACGCTGCACGGAATCGGCGGCGACACCCGATGCCTGCAGGCCAGTACTCGAGGTGTTCAGCAGTGTCTGCAAGTCGTTACTGCGACGGCCAAGCTGGAACGACACGTTGTAAAATGTCTTGTCGACAATGAGTGGGCCCGACACCGTGCCGCCCAGTGAGCCGTTGGTGTACTCCTGCCCATTTGCGCGCGCCGCCGCATCGGTCCACTGCAGCGAGGGAGCATCACCCACGAAACTCAGTCCTCGACTCATAAAGTTCGAGCCGGGCCGCGTACGCAGACTGAACTGCCCACCCGAAAAGCCACCACGCGAGACGTCATACGGTGACGTGGTGAGGGCGCTCAGCACACTCGCATCGCGCGGAAGTCCCGCGCCGCCGAACATCATGCCGTTCAGCGTCGTGGTATTCTGATCGGCGCCGAGTCCGAGCACGGAGAAGCCATTCGCGCCGCCGTCTTGCCCCGGTACCAGCTGCACGCCGGGTAGCGTTGCCGCCATCGCAGCGAGATCGCCCATCTGGTCCGGCGGCAACGCGCTGGTGTTCTGAATGACACGCTCCGTACCGCCGACGTCTTGTTGCACCTCGTTGCGTGACACCTTCTGGCGCGCGGCCGTGACTTTGACCGCATCGAGGACCGCACCTACCCTCGTCAGCTTGGCGTCCGCAATCAGAATGTCTTCGTCGGCGCCCCGCTTTACTTCGAAGCGCTTCACGCTGTAGCCAAGCGCGTTTACGGTAACCATGTAGTCGCCGTCGCCGCCCGGAAAGGTGACCGTGAAGCGGCCGGCTCGATCGGTGCGGGCGGTGCGATTGACGTTGCCGGAGATCGAGGTGACCACCACGACCACATTGTCGAGCGGTTCATTCTCGGTGCCGGTGATCCGGCCACGGATGACATCCACCAGTTGAGCGGCAGCGGACCGCGGAGACGCGGATAACGCCGAACACAGCAGGGCGGCGAGCAGGACGAAACGACGGAGCACGTCGGGAAGGGATCGGAGGAAACGAGCAGGGCGGGTGCTAACGCTACGGATCGCATCGCATCTCCGTTTCGACACAGGACACCCGACATTCGTTTCCTCTGCGCACTCTGCGTCCTCTGCCTGATCGGTTCTCGACGGCCTCCTCAGAACTGATCAGGCGGAGGAGGCAGAGGAGCAGACAACGCACAGTGCAATGCTACGAAACCGGCCTAGAACTCCCCGATAAAGCCGACTTCTGGGTGTAGTTCGTAACCGAATCGTTCCTTGACCGCCGCCTGCGCGTGCGCCACTAGTGTCCTCACATCGGCCGCCGTGGCATGACCCAGGTTGACCAGAATATTGGCGTGAATGTGAGAGATCTGCGCGTCACCTACCCGGAAACCCTTGAGGCCGCACTGGTCGATCAATCGACCAGCGCCGACCCCTTCGATCTTCTTGAAGATGGAGCCAGCGCTGGGATGCACCTGCAGCCACGGGTGTCGCGACCCGCGCCAGGCGAGATTCTCCTGCAGGATCTGGTGGAGGCGCGCGGGATCGGCCTTGGTGAGCCGAAACGTGGCGCTCAGCACCACGTCCCGGCGATGGTGAAAGACCGTGTCGTCGTAACCAAACTGGATGTAATCGGCGTCAACCACGCGTCGCTCGCCCTCCTCGGTCAGGATCTCGCACTGTTCGAACACTTCGGCGATGAACATCGTCCGCTCACGCTCTGGGGCGGGCGAGAGAAAATGCAGGTTCTGCCACAGCGCTCCGCCCACGGTGCTCGGGATGCCGATGTAGTGCTCGAGTCCCGACCAGCCGGCACGCACGGTGTCGAGGACCACGTCCTGCATGATGGCGCCGCTTTCAGTCCACAGCATCCCGCTTGGCGACATCGTGTGACCGGAGGCCGCGTTCCGGATCACGAGGCCGCGCATGCCGCGATCGCCGATCAGGACATTCGCGCCCAGTCCTAACACAAACCACGGGATCCCCGCCTGTTTCGCGGCCGTGATCGCCGTGGCCAGTTCATCGGCCGTGTGCGCCTCGAAGAGCACGTCGGCCGGTCCGCCGATCCGAAACGTCGTGAACGGCGCGAGTGGTGCGCTGAGCAACAGGCGACGGCGTTCCAGCGGCAGTGAGGACGCGGCGGCCGCTGCGAGTGCGTCGGCGATCTGGGCGGGAGTCATACCGAAAGATTCCCCGCAGCGGGGTCGTACGCCATCGTTCCGGTGATACCGCTCGCCTTCCGGGACCTCGGCCATTCGGCGCGGGGTACGGAGCCGTTCGATTCGGCGAGTCCCTCCCTTTGCTCACGTCGCATGCCCGCACCTTTCGGCGCCCGGCCGTTCCTCGGGCACTTTTTCACGGCCGCCCTGCTCGCGGTGGCCCTTCCCGCGGCCACGCCGCAGCAGCTGCCGGCGCAGTCCCGCGTCGAGCTGGCCAAGGTGGTGCGCCGGACGGTGCTCGCGAACGGCATGGAGGTGATTGTCGTGGAGAATCACGGGGTGCCGATCGCGACCCTCGAAATCGATGTGCGGAACGGCGCGTTCACACAGAGTCCCGAGTACGCCGGTTTGGCGCACATGTATGAACACATGTTCTTCAAGGCCAACAAGGATCTGCCAGACGCCGAGTCGTTCAACGATCGCGCGGCCGAGTTGGGCGCGGTGTTCAACGGGACGACGCAGGAAGAGCGTGTGAATTACTTCCTCACGTTGCCGGCCGATTCGGTGGCCGGCGGACTGCGCTTTCTGGCCAGTGCGCTGATCAATCCGACGTTCCGCGACGATGAGTTGAAGCGCGAGAAAGAAGTCGTGCTCGGAGAATACGATCGCAATGAAGCGCAGCCGGGCTTTGCGTTTCAGCAGAAGGCCACGGAGCTGCTGTATCCTGGGCAGTTCAGTCGCAAGAATACGATCGGTGATCGCACCGTGATCGCCAACGTGACGCCGGCGCAGATGCGAGAGATTCAGCGCAAATACTACGTGCCGAACAACAGCGCACTGATCGTGACCGGTGACGTGAATCCGGAGAAGGTGTTCGCGCTGGCGGCGCAAGTGTTCGGTGCCTGGCCGCGTGGGGAGGATCCGTTCAAGGCGGATCCTATTCCACCCATTCCCGCACTCGACGGCAACAAGTCGCACATCAGCGAAGAGCCGATCAATGCGGTGGCGGTGCTGATACAGTGGCAGGGCCCGAGCGTCGGCAAGGATCCGGGCGCGACGTTTGCCGCCGACGTGTTCAGTGACGTGCTCAACACGCCCGGTTCGACGTTTCAGAAGAATCTGGTGGACACCGGATTGTGGCAGGGTGTCGGCGTGAATTACTACACGCTGAATCAGACCGGCCCGATCTCGATTAGCGGACAAACCACCCCCGACAAGTACCGCGCCGCGATGGCGGCGTTGGAGCGTGAGATCGCGCGCTTCACCGATCCCACGTACGTGACCACGCGCGAACTCGAAGCGGTGAAGGCGCAGCGCACCGTCTCGAGCGCCTTCGGGATCGAGAAGGCCTCGGAGATCGCGCACACCATCGGCTTCTGGTGGAGCGTCTCCAACCTCGATTACTTCATCGGCTACACGGATACCATGGCCCAGCAACGCATCACCGATCTCCTGCGGTACACCAGCACGTACATCGCCGGAAAGCCGCGCGTCACGAGTGTGCTGCTTTCCAGTGAGGCGCGCCGCTCGATCGGGCTCACGGAGAAAGAATTGCTGACGCCTGCGTCGCGTCCGGTGGTGAGGCCATGAACAGACAGTATGGAGTCGGGAGTATGGGGTATGGGGTGCTGTGGGTGGTGGGATTCGTAGTAGTGGCGGCGACGTCGTTGTCGGGGCAGGCAACCGCGAAGAAGACCGTGGCAAAGACTGCAACCAAGGCGGCGACGGCGAAACCCGTGGAACTCTCGCCGGCGGTTACGTCGCCTACCGACACGCTCACGTCGAAGTTCGAAGTGGCGGGCATCCCGGTCATTTTGCGTCGCGTGAGTGCGAACAACGTGGTGGCGGCCAACCTGTATCTGTTGGGTGGTACGCGTCAGCTCACGGCGACGAACCAAGGCATCGAAGCACTGCTGCTCGAGGCGAGTGAACGCGGAACCGCGAAGTATCCGCGCGACGTACTGCGCGCGAAGATGGCGCGATTGGGGAGCGCGATCGGGGTCGGTGCGAATGCCGACTGGACCACGATCAGTCTGCGTGCTACCACCACGGGCCTCGACAGCACATGGTCGATTCTCGCCGATCGTGTCATGGCGCCACGTCTCGATCCGGCGGAAGTGGAATTGGTACGCGAGCAATTCGTGACCGCCACACGTCAACGCAAGGATAGCCCCGATGCGTTGCTCGACTACCTCGCCGACAGCATCGCGTTCTCGGGCCATCCATACGCCCTCGAGCCCACCGGTACCGAACAGTCGTTGCCGTCGATCACGACCGCCGACCTCAAGGCGTATCACGCGTCGCAGTTCGTGACGTCGCGCATGATGCTGGTCGTGGTAGGCAACGTGTCGCGCACCAGGGTGGAGAAGCTGGTGCGCGAGACGCTGGGCCGCATGCCGAAGGGTAATTACGCGTGGACGCTGCCCGATCCGCCAGCGGAGTTGCCGAGTGCGTATGTGTTGGAGAAGCGCACGCTGCCTACGAATTATTTGCAGGGATACTTCCACGGTCCCAAGGCCACGAGCAAGGACTATCCGGCGCTGCGGCTGGCCTGCGCCGTGCTGAGTGGCCGATTGTTCGCGGAAGTACGCGGTCGTCGCAATCTCACCTACTCCGTGAATGCGCCGTTCGTAGAACGCGCCTTCTCGCTCGGCGGCCTGTATGTCACCACGACGCAGCCCGATGAAGTGCTCAATATCATGCAAGAGCAGATCACATCGTTGCGCGAGGGCACGATCACCAACGACGGACTCGAGCGGCTGGTGCAGCAGTTCATCGTGACATATTTCCTCGACAACGAAACGAACGCCGACCAAGCGAACATGCTGGCGCGTGCCGAGTTGTATCAGGGCGATTTCCGTCTCGCCGCGCAGTTTGTGGAAGAACTGCGCGCCGTCACGCCCGAGCAGATTCAGCAAGCGGCTCGCACCTACATGGGCAAGGTGCGATGGGCCTACGTCGGTGACCCGTCCAAGGTGACGCCGGCGCGGATGCTGCGCTTCTGAACGACACACCCTGTCGCGGGGTCGCGCTCTCGGTCGATCTCGCGTACGTCGACTACCGCGATATCGGGGTTGCGCTGGTCACCTACGACCGCGCCGGCGCGCAGGAATCGCTGTCGGCGCGAGCGTTCGAAGTGCCGCTCAGCGGGCGCCCCTCGGTCGCACCGCTGACCGCCTGGCTGCGGGAAATGGTCGAGGCCCACGACGTTCGCTGTCTCTGCATCGATGGCCCATTGGGCTGGCGATCGCCCAACACCGATTCGCCGCACTGCCGACTCAGTGAACGTACTGTGCGCGCCCCCGGCAAGACCGGTCTCCCCCCCGATGGCGTAAAGCCACGCACGTATCTGGGGTTCACGACCTTTTCGATCGCCCTGTTCGCGGCGTTTCTGGAGTCCGCTGACTGGGCGCTACCCGGTGATCCCGCCGCGCCATCGCCCGCCCGCGTGCTCACTGAATGCTTTCCCACGGCCGGGTGGCGCGCGCTGGGCCTGTCACCGCTGATGGCCAAGGGGCGTGCCTCGGTCGCTGACGTGCAGGACGCCGGAGCGCGGCTGCAGGTACGCACCGGAATCTCCCTCGAGCAGGTGCGCACGCACGATCAGTTGCAGGCCGTCGTAGGTGGAATCGCCGGTGCCTGGTGGGCCGCCGGTCGCACTGACCGTGTGCAATTGGCGGGTGCCCCGCCGATCCGCCTCGACGGAAGCTGGCGCGAGGGATATATCATGATTCCAGCTGTCACGACCTGATCGATCTCGGTGCATCTCCCCTTCGTACGACTTCCCGCCGCCTCCTATGTCGAATCCATACTCCCGTCGTGACTTCGTGTCCGACAGCGCCACGCTCGCCTTCGGCGCGATGATCGTGCCGCGTGCGGTGCTCGGTGGCCCCGGCTATCGTGCGCCCAGCGCCAAGCTCAACATCGCCTGCGTTGGTATCGGTGGCATGGGCATGAGCAACATGTCGCAGATGCTCACGGAGAACATCGTGGCGGTCTGCGACGTGGACTTCGCGTATGTCGAGCGTTCACTGGAGGGACGACTCAAGCCACGCACGGGGGAGCCGACGCCGCTGAACGTGCAGCTGGGTGAAGCGTACAAGAACGCCAAGCAGTACACGGACTTCCGTGAGATGCTCGACAAGCAGAAGGACATCGACGCCGTGCTGATCGCGACGCCCGATCACCTGCATGCCACCATCGCGCTGGCCGCGATGTCCTTGGGCAAGCATGTGTACGTACAGAAGCCACTCGCGTACTCCGTACACGAGGTGCGATTGCTGCAGAAGGCGGCCGCGGCCAATCCAAAGCTGGCCACGCAGATGGGGAATCAGGGTCACTCGATGGAGGGCTCGCACCGCATCAACGAGATCATCGCCTCGGGCGTGCTCGGCAAGATCCGTGAAGTGCACGTGTGGACCGATCGCCCGGTGCGCTATAGGGCGCAGGGTATTCCGCGTCCGCGC
>NZ_JBKJRB010000057.1:0-48188 GCF_046594945.1 Gemmatimonas sp.
GGTCGGAGTCTTCGGCCTTCTCGCACGCTCAAATATCTGAGTGAATGAGAGTGAGCTTCGCGACTCATCCGCCGGCACAAAAATCTGGTGATACTCAGGACTCGAGAGTAACGCATCACAAATATGCGGATCAAACTGTGATCCCCTGTACTTTTGCAACTCCGCGCGTACCTCAACTTCGGTAAGCGCCTTCCGATAAGGGCGGTCTGTAGTCATCGCGTCGATCGTGTCAGCGAACATGATGATCCGCGAACCGAGCGGAATGTCATGACCGGCTAGTCGATCGGGATAACCAGTTCCATCCCAATTCTCGTGGTGGTGCCTAACCGAAGGAATGATATCCGTGAACTCTGACAACTTCGCAACCAGCTCGGCGCTCTTGATCGGATGAAGCTCCATGATCGCCCGCTCTTCCGGAGTTAGTCGTCCTGGCTTCGAGAGAATGGGAGCGAAAATCTCATGGATCTTTCCCACATCGTGGAGCATCCCGGCGATCTCAATTCGCGCAATTTCCTTGCTTGAGCGCCCGACTGCTTTCGCAATAATTCGGGAATAGCGACTCACGCGCTGCGAATGTCCGGACGTATAAGGATCTCGAAACTCGACCGTGTGAACAAACAGCTCAAGAAGCTCCCTATTCGTGGTTTCGAGTTGATGTTTTGACTGATATGTGAAACGTAAACCGACGACGAGTGCGAGCAGAGGGGCGGCTCCCCAAATGCCCCAATCGTGATACGCGCGGGCAAAGCCAAAGACGAAGGGAATTAGCACGATGTCGTAGACGAAACCGGCAGCGTTTCCCTCATACCATGTCTTGATAATGCTCTTTCCGTCCGCCAGTCCGATGGCGGCAGCGACGGCGAACGTATTTACGAGAAGGAACGCGATGACGGCCGTGCTATGAGGAAGCGGATTAAACGACGCATCCTCGCCTGCGAGCGGCTTCCCACCAAGCATTACATAAATCAGACTTGCGCAAGCGGCCGCAAGCACAAACTGCGCAACATTGAAGACCAGCTTAATTCCGAGTTTGCGACGTCGTATTTCGGCCGCAGCCGAACCGACTCCCACAAGCACTACAACGGTCCACGACGGATAAAGCACCAGCGCGGACAGGTACGGGATAAACGAGGTCTCGCCTAAAGAGCTTCGCTGAACGCGATACGCGAGACTTGCCGCGATAAAGCCGATAACCGTGAGTAACGCCGAGCCCTTCAGATAGTCAAATTCGACGTCCGGGGTTTGTACATACAATACAACAGTCATGGCAATTGCCATTGCCACGACTAGCCGTACGTATGCGATGACTCGTGTATTCATCGGAAAATAAGCGCCCCCGTCAGCGCGACTACCTTAGTTCCAAACCTTGGCGTCTGCCAAAACGAACGACCACATCGCATTCACGAGCTGGGCCACGAATTCCATCTTTGCGTCACCTCCCATCGGGGTAGTCACGTGTGTCCCGCTCGGGACTCCACATGCTTATCGAGGTTAGCTCCGCTCCTACTGCTTGGCCTGCCCGCTCAGCTCCGCTCTAGACGGCTGCCGGGGACGTTTTTTTGTGTCGTCTCGTGCAGACGATGTGGGGTGACATAAAAAAGGCGCCGTCCTCCGCGCCTCGGAAATCCTGCTATCGATCGATGTGCATCCAGCGGTTGGTCGCATCCAGCACCGCGAGCACCGCGCTGGTTTCGGCGCTTTCACGTACTTCACAGCTTCCCGTCAGTACCACCGGCTCGCGACCGATGCGCGCCGCCACGCTGACGAAAATGAACTCTCGGTCAAAGGCATCGATCAGCTTCGATCCTTCAAGCGCCAACGAACGCTCTCCGCCCGGTGTCGCTTTCGTCGCTGCAACGATGGCCAACAGCGTCGAGCGAGCGGCCAAGTCGATACGCGATCGCTCGCTCTCCTGACCTTCCGACTCGCCCACAAATTCTTGTCCATCACGACTCAGGGTGACTCGGCACAGCACACCGCGCGAACGCGATCGCCGCACTTCGACATCCTCAAATACCAGCACCCGCCGTCCGGATGGGGCCGCATCGGCCATCGGCGCTACGGCCGAATTCACTCGCGCAGTCCCTCCTATGTGACCACCGGGGGACGCCGACGCAACGAAGGCGTTCAGCGGCACCGTTGAGGCGGGGGGTACCGAGGGCGCCGGCTGGGTCGACGCTCCGCCGGCCATCGCACTCAGCCCGGCAGGCGACGGAGCCACGGGCGGCAAGTCGGCTGCCCGTGGGGCGTCCAAGCTCGTCGCAATCGAGATCTTTCGGTGGTTCACCCGAAGACCGAGCTGCGCCATCAGCGCGCTCTCGATATTGCGTACGGTGTTCTTGGCCGGGACGAGGTCGGTGGTGAGCACGTGGATCTCCTCCACGACTCCGCTCTCGTTCGGCACGATGCGCACCGACAGCACCCCAGGAAGGGTGGCAATCAGCTCTTCGGCCCGACGAATGGGCATCACACTCCCTGCAATCATACCGGAGGGGGTCTGAGGCGACGTCATGCCAAAATTGACTGGTATGGACAGAATTGTCTCCGCGGCTGATGCGTACCAAACACCTGTGTTCGGTTCTCTGCGGAGCTAATATGTGACCCGAGTCGCTTTCCAGCAAGACTCAGAATTCCACAACGCGTTGTCCGGCATGGACGTATCGGTCCAGACCTCAAGTTTCGTCGAGGGAAGTGTCTCCCTCGTCCTCGTCGGCGATGTCCTCGCCTTCGTATTCCCGAAGCTTCCGGTACAGGGTGCGTTCCCCGATACCGAGCAGATCGGCAGCCTTTCGACGGTTGCCGCCATTATCCCGAAGCGCCGCCACAATCGCCACCCGTTCGATCTCAGCCATCGTCATACCAGGACCGAGCGTGATGACCGTGGCCGGCGGAGCCTGCTCCCGAGGTTCGATACCACGTATCAGCCCGTATCCCGGCATCGCAACCACTTCATTGGAACCCGTGACAGCTACGGCGGACGGCGATCGCACCTCGCCCCGCCAACTCGGTACGGACGCATTGGCTTCCACGTCCATCCGACGACGCAACTCCTCCACTTGTAACTTGAGTTCGACGAGCGATCGCACGATGAATTCAAGCTCCCGTCCCTGGACCCGCTCCCCCTCGCGCACCATCGGCCCCACGTGCACCGGCAGCAATCGCCGGCCACCGCCGTCGCGAATCGGACGTGGAATATCATCCGCCCCGATTTCACGACCGTGGGCGAGCACAACCATGCTCTCCACGAGATTCCGCAACTCTCGCACGTTGCCGGGCCATCCGTACTCGACCAAGAGCGACAACGCTTCCGCCGAGATACCGTGGAATGCGCGATCGTGCAACGACGCGAACTCGGTGACGAAGCGGCGCACGAGCAACGGGATATCGTCACGGCGTTCACGCAGCGGCGGCAAGTAGATGCCGAGCACGTTCAGTCGGTAAAACAGGTCCGCGCGAAAGCCGCCTTCCTCCACATGCTCACGCAACGGACGGTTCGTTGCCGCGACGACGCGGACATCGATCGATATCGGTTGCCCGCTGCCCACGCGCGTGACTTCACGCTCTTCGAGTACTCTGAGCAGCTTGACCTGCGTGCTCGACGGGATCTCGCCGATCTCATCAAGGAAGAGCGTCCCTGTATCGGCCAATTCGAACCGCCCCAACCGGCGTTCGGCGGCACCGGTAAACGCACCCTTCTCGTGGCCGAACAGCTCGCTCTCCAGGAGCGTTTCCGTAAGCGCGCCCACGTTCACCGCAATGAACGGCTTCCCTCGCCGCGGGCTGAGGCGATGTATGGCCCGCGCCACCAGCTCTTTGCCGGTGCCGCTTTCCCCCTCGATCAGCACGGTGCTCGTGACCGGCGCGATCTGTTCCACCTTCACGAGTACTTCGCGGATCGCCGCCGACTCACCAACCAGCCCCGTGAGCTCCGCCAATCGCTGGCGCTCAAGGCGACGTCGCACGCTGTCCACGACATCCTCGGTGCGCACCGGCTTCGGCCACGTTTCCGCGTATCCGATCTCGCGCAATCGCTCAAGCATCGGTGGATCGAACACGTCGGCGAAGCCGAGCACGGCCACGTTGTCCCACAAGAGCTGGCGCACGAGTGACATGTTCGCCGCATCGAGTAGTGCTCCGGTGAGCACGACGATGTCGGGACGCGCGCGGCGCACATCACCACGCACGTCATCCATCGGCGAAATCGTCACCGTCGTCACCCCACCCGCCTCGAGCGCAGCGTTCAATCGCACCGCCGGCTCGACATCGGTCATGAGAATCGCCACGACACTGGCGGCGCCGTCGTCTACACCGCCACGCCGCATTGCTGCGGGGCGCGGACGCGCGCTCACGCCTTCCCTGCCCGCTTGTAGAACGGCAGCGTAACCACGCGCGCTGGCATCGTGCGGCCACGGATATCGATCTCGAACGTGGTGCCTTCGACCGCCGCCGCCGCCGGCAAATAACACGTGCCAATGGGGATCCCGAGAGTGGGGCTCATGCAGCCGCTGCACACGTCGCCGATCGCGACACCACCGTACACCACGCCATGCCCATGACGCGGGATCGCCCGTTCATCGATCGTGAACCCGACGAGCTTGCGGTCAGTGCCTTCCTGGTGCTGACGCACCAGCACATCCTTGCCCAGGAACGGTTCGCGCTTGGCGAGCTTTACCAGCCAGTTGAGCCCTGCTTCGATTGGCGTGGTACGGTCGTCGAGCTCGTTACCGTAAAGACACATGCCAGCTTCGAGACGCAAGGAATCGCGACAGCCCAGCCCAGCCGGCGTCACGGGCCCGGCCGACATCACGGCCTTCCACACAGCCGCCGCCTGTGCCACGTCGACGTACAATTCGAAACCGAGCTCGCCGGTATAGCCGGTGCGTGAAATGATGCACGGCACGCCGGCCACGTTGCCTTCGGTGAACCAGTAGTACCTGATACCGTCGAGCGGCACATCGGACAACGACGCCACAATCGCCGGCGCCTGCGGTCCCTGCACGGCCAACAACGCCATGCCGTCAGACACATCCGTCATGCTGCAGTCGAAGTCACCGATATTCGCCCGCAGGTGCGCGAGATCCTTGTCGCGATTACTTGCGTTGATCACGAGCATCAGATGATCGGCGAAGCGGTACACCAGCAGATCATCGACAATCGTGCCGTCGGCGCGCAGCAGGGTTGAATACTGGATCTGCCCAACGGCGAGGGCCTCGACGTCGTTGCTGGTCACCGACGACACGAAACGTATCGCATCAGGACCGCGCACGATCACTTCGCCCATGTGCGACACATCGAACATGCCGCAGATAGTGCGCACCGCATTGTGTTCGGCGGTGATGCCGGTTTGATACTGCACCGGCATTTCGTAGCCGGCGAAGGGGACGATCTTCGCGCCAAGGGCGACGTGAACGTCATGGAGCGGCGTGCGCTTGAGCGTGCCGGGAGCGATAGCTGTCATGTCTGGAAAAGAAGCAGGGCGCGACCGGAGCGGCGGCGCCCTATAACATGCCCAATCTGGAGGGAACCTGCCAGCGTATGGCCACGCTGACAGTACTTTTTACCCATTCTCCATGTGCTCAGACGATCGCGGTCATGACCTCGGCCGCGTGACCAGCCGGTTTCACGTTGGTGAACACGTTGGCAATCTGTCCCGCTGGGTCGATCAAAAACGTCGTACGTTCCACACCCATGTACTTCCTGCCGTACATCGACTTCTCCTTCCACACGTCATAGGCCTGCAGCACCGTCTTCTCTTCATCCGACAACAACGTGTACGGCAGTTCGAACTTGGCCTTGAACTTTACGTGCGACTTCACGGAATCAGGACTGATGCCGAGGATCACCGCTTTCGACGCATCGAAGCGCGGCAGCGCGTCGCGGAATTCGCAAGCCTCCACGGTGCAACCGGAGGTGTCGTCCTTCGGGTAGGCAAAAAGCACCACCCACTGGCCACGCAGCGAAGACAGCGTGAGTGTGTCACCGGTGTCGGTCGGGAGCGTGAAATCGGGAGCAAGTATTCCCGCAGCGATTGGCATGAGGTGTAAGATCCTGGTTAGAGTGTTTCGTTCCCCATCAGCGCCGCCATGATCGCCTTCTGAATGTGCAGACGATTCTCGGCTTCGTCCCATACAACGCTCTGCGCGCCGTCGAGCACTTCGGCTGTCACTTCCTCGCCGCGGTGTGCCGGTAGACAGTGCAAGAAGATTGCGTGCGGTGCGGCCTGGGCCATGAGCGGCGCGTCAACTTGAAACAGGGCAAAGGCCCGTGCGCGCTTCGCGTGCTCCTCTTCCTGCCCCATCGAGGCCCACACGTCGGTCGTCACGACATCGGCACCGGCGACCGCTTCACGAGGGTCGCGGAGCAGCTGGACCATTCCCGACTCCACGCCGGCGCTGAGGAAGCCGTCATCAGGATCGTATCCCTCAGGACACGCCAGCTTGAGCGTGAAGCCCAGATGCGCCGCCGCTTGGATCCAGGAGTTCGACACGTTGTTGCCGTCGCCGATCCAAGCGACGGTCTTGCCGCGCACGTCGCCCAAGTGCTGCTGGATCGTGAGCACATCGGCCAGGATTTGACACGGATGCGACAAATCGGTCAGTCCATTGATGATCGGAACCCTCGCGTACTCGGCCAGCGTTTCGACGTCAGCATGCGCGAAGGTGCGGATCATGATGCCGTGTACGTAGCGGTCGAGCACCCGCGCCGTATCGGCGATCGGCTCGCCACGGCCTAGTTGGACGTCACGGGGCGACAGGAAGTGCGCGGTGCCGCCCAATTGGGTCACACCAACTTCGAACGACACGCGCGTGCGAGTGGACGACTTCATGAAGATCATCGCCAACGCCCTGCCAACCAACGGCTTACCGTCGTAGGCACCGGTGCGCATTTGCTCGGCAAGGGCGAGCAGCGCGAACGTCTCCGTGGGGGAGAAGTCGACGATGTTCAAAAAGTCGCGATGCGGCGGATGATTATGCGGCATCCGCGTAAAGTTATGGAACGGACCGAGCGAGACCAAGCCTTCGCGTGTTCACAAGCATTTCCATGACAGCCTGCTCGACTTACCTCATTCTTTGTTTGGTTACTGGACAAACCTTTCGGCGGCCCTCTCCCTCCCGGGTCGCCTGCCAGCGCCTCCGCTATTTCCTCCCGGAGTGAATCGCCATGCATTTGCCCGAGTCCGCGTCCCGCCTGCTCGGCCTCGCCGGGCTGTTCCTGACCGCGGCCTGTAGCCGCGACACGAGCATGCTCGAGCCAGCCCCGTTCCCGTCAGGCGGCACCACTTCGATGACGCCATCGGCGCCGGTGTCGACTTTCAGGCGTTCGCCGGCTCGAAGACCGACGCCCTCTCCTCGGATGGGACGATGACGCGCGAGGGAACCGCCACGCTGAAGGTGATCGTGCCAAACCCCGGTGACGCGAGTGGCGGCTATGCTGGCGGCGCGTTTGTGGCGCAGGTACCGCGCGACCTGAGCAGCTACAATGCGGTGACGTTCTGGGCGAAGGCCAGCATCAATGCCAAGCTCGATGTGGTGGGTCTGGGCAACGACAACACCGGCACGTCGACGAGGAGCGCACAGCGTTCGGCCATCGATGTCACGCCGACCTGGACCAAGTACACGCTGCCGATTCCGCTGGCCTCCAAGCTGACGGCCGAACGGGGCCTGTTCTACTTCGCCGAAGGTCCCGAGAACGGCGTTGGATACACGCTGTGGTTCGACGACATCAAATTCGAAACCGGTGAACTTGGGACACCGCGCCAAGCGTCCCCACGCAGTCCCTGCCATCGGAAGTCGGCGCCACGGTCGCGGTGACGGGCACGAAAGTGGCGTACACGATCGGCGGTGTGGAGCAGATTACCGAGGCAGCGGCGACCTACTTCACCTTCGCGTCGTCGAACGCGGCGGTGGCCACGGTGAGTGCCGCCGGCGCGATCACCACGGTTGGCGTGGGCACCAGCACGATCACCGCGAAGCTTGGCGAGACCGCGGCCTCGGGCACCATTACGCTGCGCACACAGTCGGCGCCGAGCACGGCCGCACCGACGCCAACGCGCGCGGCGGCCGATGTGATTTCGCTGTTCAGCAACGCGTACGCCAATGTTCCCGTCGACACCTGGTCGGCGTCGTTCGACCAGGCCGATGTGGCGGACGTGCAGGTGGGCGGCAACGCCACCAAGCGCTACACCAACCTGACCTTCGCGGCGGCCGAGTTTATCGGTACGAAGGTCAACGCGACGGCGATGACGCACCTCCACCTTGACGTGTACGTGTACGTGTACGTGCACGACGCGGCGGCGTTCCGTATGAAACTTGTAGACTTCGGTCCGAACAACGTGTTCGGCGGGGGCGACGACTCGGAGCACGAGGTCGCGATTACACCGGGCAGCACGCCGCCACTGGTTGCAAATATCTGGAACAGCATCGACATCCCACTGTCGTCGTTTACCGGACTCACGCGTCGCGCGAACCTCGCCCAGATGATTTTCCTGGCGTCGAGCGCCACGGTATACCTCGACAACGTGTACTTCGACAAGGCGGCGATCCCGCCCGCGCCGAACGCGCCAACCGTCGCGGCACCAACGCCAACAGCCGCGTCGGCGAACGTCATTTCACTGTTCAGCAACGCCTACACGAACCGCACCGTGGGTACCTGGTCAGCCGATTGGGATGTGGCCGATGTGGCGAACCTCAAGGTCGCTAACGACGACGTGAAGCGGTATACGAACATGAGTTTGGCGGGCATCGAGTTCACCACATCGCAAGTCGATGCGACGGCGATGACGATGATGCACATGGACCTGTGGACGCCCGATGCCACGGCGCTCCCGGCGATCCTCAAGATCAAGCTTGTCGACTTCGGCGCGAACGGTGTGTTCGGCGGCGATGATGTCGAGCACGAGCTTTCAATTACGCGCACGACCACACCCGCCTTCACCACCGGTGCGTGGGTGTCCGTCGACATTCCGTTCTCGGCCTTCACGGGACTCACGACTCGGAAGAATCTGACACAGCTGATCCTCTCCGGATCGCTGACTACGCTGTACATCGACAACGTGTACTTCTACCGCACAGCCGGCGCGCCGACGGCGCCAACGACGGCCGCCCCGACGCCAGCGTACACGGCGGCGAATGCGATTGCGCTCTTTTCCAACGCCTACACCAGCAACGGCGCCGACACGTGGTCGGCCCACTGGGATCAGGCGGATGTGGCCGACGTCAAGATCGGAAACGATGATGTGAAGCAGTACAGCAACGTCGTGTTGGCCGGCATCGAGTTCGTCACGAAACAGATCAACGCGGCCACGATGACGCACTTCTCGATGGACATCTGGACGCCGGACGCCACGACGGCGCCGGCTGTGTTCAAGGTGAAGCTCGTGAACGTCGGCGCCAACGGCGCGTTCGGCGGCGGTGATGACTCCGCGCACGACGTCACCCTCACTGCGGCCACCATCCCATCCCTTCGGACCGGCAGCTGGGTCGCCCTGGACATTCCCTTCAGCGCCTTCCCCGGACTGACCGCCCGCGCGAACCTCGCGCAACTGATCTTCTCGGGGGATCTAAAAACCGTGTTCGTAGCTAACGTGCTGGTGCACAAGTAGCGCTATCTTCGAGGCTGCCCGTTCGAGCCCTTCGGAGAGACCGATGACAGAGACCATCCGCTGCGAAGTCGGCGCCCCCAGCGCCGATCCTTCCCGTCCCCGTCCACTCGCCACCACGATCCTGCGATTGATCTGGGACGACGAGCACATTTCGCGCGCAGATATCGCGCGACGGCTCGACGTGTCGCGGTCCACGGTGTCGGAGATTGTGGACGCGCTGTTGCCAACGCGCCTGGTCGCGGAGGCCGGAGTGGGAGCCTCCAGCGGAGGACGCCGACCAATCGTGCTGGCGTTCCAGTATGATGCGTTCTCGTTGCTGGGGGTCGATGTTGGCGCGTCGCACGTGGCCGTGGTAGTGACCGACCTGCGCGGGCGTGTGCGGGCATGGCAGCATCAGGAGTTCCCGGTGCACCGCGATCCAGAGGGCACGCGACTGATGATCGCCAGGCTCTGTGATGCCTGCTTAGGCATGGTCGACACGAATGCCGCGCCGCTGCTGGGGATCGGCGTGGCGCTCCCGAGCCCGATGGACCCGCGTCATCCTGACCGCGTGTCGCGATTGGCGATGGTGCGCTGGGACGGGCGCCACGGACTCGAAGCCTTGAGCGCGAAGTACGGCGTCCCGGTACTGCTCGACAACGACGCCAACCTCGGCGCACTGGCCGAGCACTGGTGGGGTGCGGCCCGTGGGCTTTCGGATTTCACGTTCATCAAGATCGCGACGGGTATCGGCGCCGGTCACTTTATCGGTGGCCGCATTTACCGCGGGGCGGGTGGTGTGGCCGGTGAAATCGGCCACGTGACGATCGACGTGCACGGCCACCCGTGCATCTGCGGGAACCGCGGCTGTCTTCAAACCTATGTCGGATCTCAGGAGCTGGTCGCGCGTGCCAAGGAGCTCGCTCCGGAATACGGGTCAAGCGAGTTCGCCACCGGCGAGATCACAACCAGCACGCTTGAGGCGGCCGCAAAGGCGGGCGATGCTCTCGCCTCTCGCGTTGTGCACGAGGCGGCAGAACATATCGGTGCCGTGATTGCCGGCATGCTGAATTTGCTCAACCCCGCGGCCGTGATTCTTGGCGGCGGACTGCCCAAGCTACGCGAGCAGGTGCTCGTCCCGATCCGCGAGACCGTGCGGCGCCGGACGTTTGTGAGCGCGGTGGCCTCGTCGGAAATCCATGCCAGTACGCTCGGAGACCGTGGCATTGCCATCGGCGCCGCGACCCTTGTGCTCGACGCCGTACTGCAGGACCCCAAGTCTCTTCTTCCCACCTAGTCCGTCGCCTTAACCCCGCCTGCCATGGGTCGTGTCATAGCCGCTCTGTTGGTCTGTTCGATTGCTGGATGTTCCTCCTCGACCGAAGCGCCCGCCCGCACGCTGCTCTGGGAGGATGACTTCAGCGGACCAGCCGGACAAATCGCCGACACGGCGAACTGGAAGTACGATGTGGGCGAAGACTGGGGAAATGCTCAGCTCGAGTACGACACGGATCGTGCGTCGAATGCATCACTCGACGGCACCGGCAGTCTGGTCATCACGGCGCGACGTGACCCGTATCGCGGGCGGCAGTACACGTCGGCGCGCCTTGTCACGCTGGGAAAGCAGTCGTTCAAGTTCGGCCGCGTTGAAGGGCGAATGAAACTGCCGCGCGGCCGGGGACTCTGGCCCGCGTTCTGGATGCTCGGCACCGACTTCCCAACGGTGGGATGGCCTCAAACGGGCGAGATTGACATCATGGAGTAGCGCGGACAGGAACCGAGCACCGTGATCGGCACACTGCACGGCCCCGGTTACTCCGGTGGCTCAGCACGCACAAAGGCGAAGACGCTCACACTCGCGCGACTCGACAATGACTTCCACGTGTACGCCGGGGAGTGGTCACCCGGCAAGGTAGAGCATTTCATCGACGGCGAGTTGTATTTCACGTCCACGCCGGCGGATGTGAGGGGGCCGTGGGTGTTCGACAAGCCGTTCTTCATCATTCTGAACGTGGCGGTGGGCGGCAACTTCGTGGGCGCACCCGATGCGATCACTACATTCCCGCAGACGATGGTCGTGGATTGGGTGCGCGTGCATGAGGCCGCCAAGTGAGCGACGCCAGCGGCGCTCGTCGCATCGCGACAACGGCGATCGCTGCCTGGCATACGCGGCTGGGAAAGGGGCGCCTCACGGGAGAGCACGCCACCCCGGTCGAAGACCGCATTCCGTTCACGGGCAAACTGGCGTACGGCCTTGGTGCCGTCGTGAACATCCGGCTCGCCGCCGCCATCGGCGGCATGTCGATCATTCTCAATCTTGGCTTCGGCATGGATCCGGCGCTGGTCGGTCTCGCGAGTGCCTTGCCGCGAATCACCGACGCGTTGACTGATCCCCTGATGGGCTTCATCTCCGATCGGACGCGTTCACGATGGGGACGCCGACGTCCATACAGCTTCGTCGGCGCCATCCTATCGGGACTGTTCTTCGCACTGTTGTGGATGATGCCCGAGGGAAAGAGTCAGACGTTCTACTTCTGGTACTTCACAGCGGGCTCCACGATCTTCTACGTGGGCTATACGATCCTTGCGACGCCATGGGTCGCGCTGGGCTACGAGCTCACGCCCGACTACAACGAGCGCACGCGACTGATGGGCGTGCAGAATTTCATCGGTCAGTTGGCGTACGTCGTCTCGCCGTGGTTTCTCTGGATCATGACGCACAAGCCGTGGTTCGCCACGCCTACCATCGGCGCGCGCTCGCTTGCCATTGTCATCGGCATCGTGGCGGCCGTCGTCGGCGTCATGCCGGCGCTGTTCCTGCGTGAGCGCGTTTCCGCGAGCTCGGCGACGCCGGCCAGCGTCGCCGAGGGACCGACCGAGAGTGCGTGGGAGTCCACGAAGCGCAACACGTCAGCGTTCTTCAAGGGCTTCGCGACCACGCTACGGTCGCGGCCGTACCTGCGCCTCTGCATTGCGACGTTTCTGGTGTTCAACGGCTTCATCATGATCTCGTCGTTCCAGTCGTACGTGATCATTTATTACGTGTTTGGTGGCAATCAGGAGCGCGGCGCTGAGTACGCTGGCTATGCGGGTACGGTCGGTGCGATCTCGACCTTCCTGATCATCTTCTTCATCACGTGGCTGGCCACCAAGATCGGCAAGAAGCGGGCGTTCAAGGTGTCCACCGGCGTCTCCATGATTGGCTACGCCATCAAGTGGTTTTGCTATGATCCCACGCGCCCGTGGCTGGTGCTCATTCCCGCCCCACTGATGGCGTTCGGACTCGGCGGGCTCTTCACCCTGATGGGATCGATGATCGCCGACGTGGTCGACAGCGATGAACTCGAGACACAGCAACGGCGCGAAGGCATGTTCGGATCTATCTTCTGGTGGGTCGTGAAAGTCGGCATGGCCGCTGCCTTGGCCGGTGGCGGTTACCTGCTCAACGCCACGGGATTTGACGTAGCGCTGGCGGGCAAACAGGGGCGCCGCGTTTTCGGACGACGGCGCTGCGGACTGCGGCCAGGTAAACGACAAGGTACCGTGAAACGGATAGTCGCCGAGCAACACCTCGGCAACGCCCTGCCCTTCCGAGCCAGGCAACCAGGCAGCGACGAAGGCGTGCGACGCCGCGAGTTCCGCGTTCACGACCAGCGGACGGCCACCGACGAACACCGTAACCACGGGAACGCCCTTGACGGCGATCGCCGTGATCAGCGCGAGATCTTCCGGGTGCAGCTGTGCGAGCTCGATGGTCTTTCCCTACGGTGCCAGATTGTGCGGCTTCGTCAGATTGTGCGAGCCCGATTCAACGCGGCCACCGGCGCGCAGATCACCCATGCCTTCCGCGTACGGCTTCTCTCCGATCACGACGATGGCGACGTCATGATGCGCGGCATCGGCCGAGGCGCCGCTCGCATCGAGTGCGGCCATCGGCGCGAGGGCGCGAATGCCTTCCCAGATCGACGTGCCGCCAACGATGGCCTCGTTCGTCGTCTCGCCTTGCCACGCCACGGTGAAGCCGCCACACTGATGTCCGCGATTGTGCGCGCTCTTCCCCGCCACGAGAATGCGCGCCGACCGTGATATCGGTAGCAGTGCGGCGTCGTTCTTGAGCAGCACCAGCGATTTCCGAACCGCTTCCCGTGCGACGGCACGATGCGTCGCACTGCCGAAGCTGTCACTGTTCGCCCACGCACGCTCGGCCGGCCGCGGCTTCTCGAAGAGTCCAAAGCGCAACTTCACGCTGAGAATGCGCGGACGCTTCGGTGGCGGCAATGCGAGCGCCCCGCTCTACGGCCTCAGGATTCCAGCTGGAGGCCTGTCCGAGCGGGATGGGGAACACCGTGGCGAAGCCGTGAATCACGTCGCGACCGATGAGCAGCGGAATGCCGTGAGGCGATTCATGCACGGCGATCCACTGCAGCGCATTCACCGTGTCGGCATGCACCTCGTTGATGACTGATCCCACGCGTCCCTCACGCACGGCCTTCGCGAGATCGGTGGGGACATGACCACCGCCCCCCTGCACCTGCTGCAGCTGCCCGATCTTTTGCTCGATGGACAGCGGCGAGAGCAGTTGACTAATGCGCGCTTCGACGGACACCCGCGTCTCTACCAGGCGACCGTGAGAAACGTGCGCAGTTCCCATTCCGAGCCATTCGTCGAAGGCGCGGTGGGATCGCAGGTGGGCACGCCGGTGGTGAGGTCGGACACCCGCTCCGGACAGAAGCGCGGAGAGTACTTGTTGAGCGCGCGCCAGGTTCCACGCACACCGAACTTCGTTTCCGGCAAGTCCCACCATTGCGGCGTACCGATGGAGTACGACACGTCGGTGAGCCACTGTTTCGGGAAGGTGAGATTGAAGTCGCGATGGTAATCGAACGGCCCCCAGTCATTCAGCTTGGCGGCGGCCATCACCTTGACATGCTGCTTTACCAGGCGCAGGTCGACGCCCGAGCGATGCAGCAGGCGCGGATCGTTGCCGTTTGGCTCGGCAGTGCCCGTGTAGAGATTGGCGATGAGGCGCACGTCACGCGCCACCTTGGACACAATGCGCGAGCGTACTTCGTACAGACTGCGCGCCGGTGTGGCGCCAGGAAACGCGAACGTCGTGCGTCCGTCGGCGAGAATGCCGATGGCGGCGTCCATGGTGGTGGGCAGGCGACGATACACATAGCCCACGTTGGCGGCGAAGCGCGCGTCCTCACGCATGTCGCTGTCCCACGCGTACATCCACGTCGCCGGCGTGGGATCGAACGTGAGCAGCAGCCCGGCGCCGTAGGTTTCACGATTGGCGCGCACCGCGAAGGGATCGTCGACCACATTACGCGGACAGCCGGGGGCAGGCGTATTGAACGGTACCGGCCCCACGATCGGCTTCTGATATAGCAGAATGGGCGCGATTTCGAACGAGCCGAAACGAGCCGACAAACCGGAGATTGTGTTCCATTGATTGTTGAGACCCGTGTCCTTGAGACTCCAGCCGGTGAACGTCTGGACGGACGTCGGACCACCGTCGGCGACAAGGCCCATGATGGCGCCCTGTGCGTACCAGTTGTAGCGGCCCGTCGAATAGGTCAGGCGTGCCTTGCTGCCGAAGGCGTCGCTGTTTTTGATCTTGTCCTGCAGCACGCGGGAGCCATCGGCCAGCTGGAAGGGCACTCCCACCCGCGTGGCGCCAGCCCAGATGCCGCCCGCCTCGACGCCGAAGCCAGCGATCGTATCTGCCAGATGCAGCGTGGCGCGACGTGCCTGGGGAATCGGAATGGCGAACGAGCTGCTGGACGCTGAGGCATTCAGCTTGGCGACATCTTCCTGATACATCGCGGTGATGTGCGTCTCACCGAATTGGCGACCGTACTTCGCGATTGCGGTAGGATTGGCGCCCCACCAGAGTTCTGGGCCAAATGCGAGTTTGAGACCGGCGAGCTTCCGCTTCCCGGTGAATTCCACACCAGCGGGTGCATTGCCGTTGTAGATGTCGATGTTCTTGCCATAGTTCGCTTCGCGATAGAGCCCGAAGAAATCGCCTTCGTATCCCCAGTGGTAGTGGCTCGTGCGATAGAAGCCGTCGAGACGGAAGTTACGATCGTCCCACGACACGCTGGCCCGATACACGCTGAGGCGATCGATACCGTTCAGGCGAAGCGGCGTGCCATCGGTGAGTACCGTGCGCGCGCGGCCCCTATTCTCATAGAAGATTTCGTCGATCGGATTACCGGGCACGTTACCAAGCACATTGAGCGAGAGCGTGGCGGAGAATGTTTCGCTGGGGCGCGCGGTGATGTCGGCGTAGTACGACTCCATCCGGTCGAAGCGCTGGAACGACGGATAAAGCGTGGACGCGGGATCTGCTGCCTTGGGCGTACGCAGCTTGGAACCGCCGGTGTTGAACGTCTGCAGCTCCAGGCGCAGTCCGCTGATGGACACACGGCTGGAGCCTTCCCCGCCCATCGCGGCGCGATCGGCGCGGGCGCGCCGTTCCACATCGGTCGGACTGATCGCCGCGAAGTGCATTGTGATGGCGGATGCACTACTGGTCGGCGCGTACGGGTCGAGCTGGTACGCCTGCTGGAGCGCGTAAAAAGCGGCGCGTGGATAGAGCGGAACCTGACCGCGGGAGTCGACGGGACCCTTGGCGACGATGCCCCACCACTCTTCATTCATATTGTTCTCGCCCTTCACGTAGTCATCGGCGTACGCGGCGTTGGACCACGAGGCGTTCGTGTCGTGCTCAGTGAGGCGCCGCTCCTGTCCGAACTTCCACCAGCCGTCGGTCCACTGGAAGGTGAAGCCGCCGATGGCGTTGCCGGTGCGACCGTGTCCCGCCGTCTGCTCATAGATTTCCTGCCACTGGGCCAGCAGGTATTTCGCCTGCGAGCGTTGGTCTTCGCGCAGGTCGCGCGCGTTCCATGCATCAGCACCAAACTCGGTGAGCATGACGGGGATACTTATCGCCGTTTTTACACGATCGAACAGATCGCGGAATGAACTGCCACGATAGACGTTCGTGCCAAAAACGTCGAAGTCCTTCGCTTCCGTGGCGATGATGTCGAGGTACTGCAGATCGCCGTTGGCAAAGGCGACGGGGCGCGAGGCGTCTTTGGCCTTGATCGCGCGGGTGACTTCGCCGACGAGCGAGTACAAATAGGTGGCCTTGGCCGCGTCGCGCTCACCGGCGGGAAGATTCTCGGTGACGGCGGACTTTCAGGAGAGACCGTAATTATTCTCGTTGCCAAGCAACCACATGAGGACGCCTGGCGTACCGCGGAACTCTTCTACGAGAGCGACGACTTCGTTCGTGAGCGCCTGACGGACCTTCGGATCTGAATAATCGGTCCCGCCTGAAAGACGCCATTGATGGTGGTGCCGTAGCGACCAAGGGCGTGATTGAGCGCCGTGTAGATGCCGTGCTGTTCGTAGATGTATTTCACCCAGCGTGGGGGCACGCCGTTGTACTGCCGTATGACGTTGACGCCCATCACTTTTAGCAGCCCCATTTCGCGATCAAGCGCAGTTTTGATGACGTCGTCGGGCTGCGCCCAAAGGCTATACGAGTAGTTCGTCCCGATGGGGAAATAGTCCCAGTTCACGCCACGCAGCAGCATGTCCGTACCGTTCACCTGGATACGCGAGCCGGCGGCATCGTTGCGGACTTCGATGCGCGGCATCTGAGCACTGGCGGTCGCGGGACTGACCGCCGCGACGAGCAGGGTGGCGAGCACGCTCAAGCGACGGACCCGCACGGAGCGGGCAGCCAGCTTCGGCAGTGTGCGCATGGAGGAGCCTCTTCCACCGGATGGTGGTCGGGAGAGCGGTGCGGTCGGCGACGGAGGAGGGACAATCTTTGTTCGCCGAGACAACAAAGTGAGGCCATCCGAGGCGGCTGTCAAGCGTTTTGTGGGAGCCGCCGTGAGTCGCAGAGCTCGGCGACCTCGATCAGGCGCCCGGTGAGTACGTGTTCCCCAGTAAGGGCGGCCGGTTCGACCAGAATCGACTCACTACTGTCCACGCGATACGCGCGCGCGCGTGGCGACGCGAGGGATCAACCGGCCACACGAGCAGGGCGCCCAGCGCACGTACGCGATGTCCGGGGCGCGCACGCAGTCCGGGATTCGCTGGAGTGCAAAACCCGTTTCGGCGGCGAGTACACGCCCTCATGGCACCGTCAGTCGCACATCACAGTGAGATCGGTGATGGCTTCGAGATCGGCCTCCACACGGTGCGCTCGGGGCTTGGGCGTTGATACGGACTCGTATCGAGCATAGCCATTCGATCGGCACGGCAAGGCGATGTGCGCATGGGGCGAACATTCGCCGAGGATAGCGCGCGCGTTCTCGCTCGACGTCACCGAATCGTTTGCAGTCGGGTCACGCGATCTTCGATCAAACTCCAAATTGTGTCAAATGATGATCGAGGTGCTTGGAGAACAGCACATTCCATTCCGCCGCCGTGAGCGGTCCGAACGACGGCGATTCCTTTCCCTCGAATGTGCGCGTGCCGTCGGCCTGCACGCGTTCGAGAAATGCGAGCAGTCGTTGCTGCTCGCGCGCGAACTCCTTGACGCCGGTCATTCGAAACACGGGCGCGGTTGGGGAGTTCTTCGCATATGGCGTCGGGCCGACGACTTTCTCTTTCACGAAGGTCTTCAACGCAAACCGCATCAGCCAGCTTGGCTTGGGGTGTCTATTGTCGTAGACCATCTCGTACGCCACGTTGACGTGGGCGAGCATTTGATCGACGGACATCTTCCCCCACTGCGGCAACGTGGTCGACGTGAGCGCATTGATGCGCACGGTAAGCTCGGCGACGTCGGCTGCGTTGAAGACGTTCTTCATGACGGTTAGGGTGTGATCTTCTTTGGAGCTTGCTGCTTGATCTTCTCCATGTACTTCTGGAAGAAGAGCTTGTGGATGTCCATCATGTTGATCTCTCGCCCCTGAATGTACGACTGGATGATGTTGGTCGTCATGTCAAGCGGCGTCCCGGTGGTGATCAACAAGGTGGCTTCTTTACCTACCTCTAGCGAACCCACCTTGTCGGCAATGCCCATGAACTCGGCGGCATTGATCGTCACCGCCTTCAGTGCTTCCTCCTCAGGAAGGCCGAATGCCACCGCCACACCGGCCTCCCAGGGCAGCCGGTAGCTATAGAGAGCGCCCGAGCCGCCGGCGATTGCGAACTTCACGCCAGCGGCGTGCAGCTTTGCGGGCGTGGCGTAGGCGTTGTCGTAGCCTTCGTACTGCCGGTCGGGCGCGGACATGGTGGAGGTAAGGATTACCGGCACTTGCTCTGCCTTGAGCCGGTCGGCCACGAACACGGCATCGCGGCCACCACGAATGACGACTTTCACGCCCTCTGCTTTGCCCCACGTGATGGCATCGTTGATCTGCGCCGTGCCCTCGGCTGCGACCACCACCGGGATAGCGCCGTCGAGTGCCGGTATCATGGCGGCGTAGCGCGTATCGGTGCGCACCGACTGCCCGGCCTTCACAGCGTCGCGGTACGCCCGCGCCTCGGCGAAGTAATCTTTGATTTCCTGCACCTGTTCGGCGTAGGTCTTGGGCGCCGGCCCCGCGCCACGTCCACCGGGACCGCTCGGAGGTCCACCGCCGCCGCGACGCGGCCGCGCGTTGGGATCGGGCCACCGCACGTTGAGCGCCGCCGCCCCCTTCATGGACATTTCCTCCCACGTCCACCCTTCGAGCGACATCGCTGACGAAAGCCCGGATATCACGCCGCCTTCCGGCGTGCTGAAGGCCACGAGCACGCCCGCCGATCGCGTCGTGCCGATGTGCCGGCTTTCGGCGTTCACGGCCACCTCGGCCCGCACGTTGGGGTTGAAGTCGCCCAGCTCGTTGATGTCGTTGGACACGTCCACCGACCCGATCTCCGTAATGCCCACCGTGCTGTAGGCGTCGATGAGGCCAGGGTAAATGTGCTTTCCGCTCAGATCCACCACCTTGGCGCCACGCGGCACCGGCACCTCTGCACCGCCAATCGCCGTGATTTTGCCGCGGTCCAGCACGATCGTGCCGTTGGTGATCGTGCCGTTGGTGACGGTGTGAATGATGGCCCCGCGCAGCACCACCGGCTGCTCCTGAGGCGGCACCGTCATGCGCTCCTGCGCACTGGCGCGGCGAGGAGCCACCAGCCCGCTGATCGCCGCTGAGAATGCAAGCGTGAGCATGCGCGCAGTCGTGGTCATGGTTCGCATGGTCTCGAGTGTCGAAAGGATTGATCGGGTCACTTACGCAGCCCCTCGCCGCCACGGTCGCGCGCGGGCGCGCCAGCGGGCACGGTTTCAGGCGTACCTGCCGCCAGCACCGCCTGAATGAGCTGCGCGCGCTGCTTCGCGATGTCATCGCGCAGCACCTTGTCTTCATCGAGCGAGAAGTACTTGCGACCATCCACCCAGGTCTGCTCGGCCTTCGTGAACTGCGACAGCGGGTTGCCGTTCCAGATCACGAAGTCGGCATCCTTTCCGGCTTCGAGTGAGCCGACGCGATGGTCGATTGCGATCGCTTTGGCCGACTGGTTGGTGACGGTGGAGAGCGCCTGGATTTCGTCGAGGCCGGAGCGCAGCAACTTGCCCGCCTCCCAGTTCATACGTGTGGAGATCTCGGCATCGTCGGAGTGCAGCGACGTGACCACACCCGCCTCTATGAGCAAACGTGCGTTGTATGATGTGGCATCGTACGACTCGAGCTTGAACGCACCCCAGTCACTCCACACGATCGCCGCAACGCCAGCCTTCTTGAGTTCACTGGCAATCTTGTACGCTTCCACGCCGTGTTGGAGCGCCTGCACCTTGAAACCGAACTCCTCGGCCAAGCGGATCAGCGCCAGAAACTCGTCGGCGCGGTAGCCGTGCGACGAGATCAGCAGCTTCTGATTGAGGATGTCGAGAATGGCTTCCATGCGCAGATCGCGACGCGGCGGAATACCCGTCTTCTCCTTGTCCCAGCGTTTCCATTCCTTCTCGTAGTCACGCGCTGCGAGGAAGTGATCGCGAATGATTTCCTGCACGCCCATGCGCGTGTTCGGGTATCGCGTCGGGCTGCGCTTGGGGTTCTCGCCGAGCGCGAACTTCACCGTGCGCGGCGCGCCCACAATCTTGTACTCGTCGGGGAGCGAGCCCCAGCGTGTCTTTACGTACACGTTCTCGCCGCCAATGGGGTTGGCCGACCCATGCTTGATCATGGTCGTCGTGAGCCCGCCAGCGAGCTGTCGATAGAACCAGATGTTGTTGTGGGTGATCACGTCGCCCATCTGCACTTCGGGGACAATCGCGAAGCCACTTTCGTTGACCGCGCTCACACCAGAGTGCGTGTGCGGATCGATGAGCCCCGGCGTGACGTGCTTCCCGGTGGCGTCGATCTCTACGGCACCGCTGGGCGCGGCGAGCTTCTGGCCCACGCGCACCACCTTGCCGGCCTGCACGAGCAGGTCGGCGTTCTCGAGGCGCCCCTGCGGCCCCTGGGTCCACACGGTCGCGTTGCGCACCACGAGCACGGCGGGCTGCGCCGGCGGCGCCGCGCGCCCGAACTCCATGGACGGCCGGATGAACGGCAACTCGATTTTGGGTACCTTCACGGCAATCGCGCCGCGGGCGGGCCCTTCGTACACTTCGGTGCGGGTGCCCCGGTACTTCGCATCGGTGCCATTGGGCAGAGACAGCCAGCCGAAAAACGTCGTGTCGCGCACAGAGCCCGCCAGCAGCAATGCGCCCTCTTGTCCGAGGGGCTCGCCGGCGAACGTCGCTTCGAGACGACCCGTCTCGGCGACAATCCGCACCGACGTGAGCGGCACGGGACGACGGCCGCCGACTTCCACGGTACCACGAATGCGATTGAGCGGGCCTTCGAGACGCAGCGTCGCCGTCTTGAACGTGCCGGCGTCATCGGAGGCGATGGTCCACGTGCCGCGCGGGTCCACCTGCGGCGGCCGCGTGACGCCGTAGCGCGTGCCTTGTACCCACACGTCGCGTACGCTGGCTTCCTCGGCGAACAGGTCACCCTCGCTAATCACGAGATTGGCAACCTTGCCGACGGCGATGGTGCCATGTGTCTTCTCGATACCGAGCCAGGTCGCGGGCACCGTGGTGAGCGCGGCGAGCGCCTTGTCGGGCGCGAGTCCTCGGGCGACTGCCGTACGCAGATTCGGCAGGAACTGCGAGAGCGAGGAGAGTCCGTCGGCGGTAATGGCGAAGGGCACTCCCGCCGCGGCGAGCTGCGACGGGTTCGTAGGTGCGAGGTACCAGTGTCGGAGGTCCGCCAGCGTCACGTTCAGTGCCGCTTCCGGGCTGGACAGGGTGGGCGCGTCGGGGAAGTTGAGTGGCAGCACCAGCGGTTGCGTGCGGCCTTTGAGCACGTCGATGAGCCTGTACTCCTGGCCGCTGCCACGAAACCACGGAATGAGCTTGTAGTCTGCGGCGAGCTTGTATGCACGGAGGTAGTCCTCTTCACTCTCAGTCTGGAAGAGAATGGGCTGCTTGCCCTGCACCACCTTACTGAGCGCGGCGAGCGCTTCACTGGTTTCCGGCGGCAACAGGGAGCGACTGCTAGACTCGTAGGCACCCCACGCCCGGGCGTACCACTCAGCATCCATGAACGTCTGCTTCATGAGCGCGATGGTCCCCATGGCGGAGTTAGGGTACATGCCGCCAAGCGCGAAGGACCGTTGAAAACCGACCGTCTGTGCGAGATCGGGGCGCAACACGCGTTCCCGCACGCCGGCGTCGCCGAGTTGCACCACCGACGCCATGCCGCGGAAGATGCCCTGTCGTGGCACGGCGAGGGCGGTGCCGAAGCCGAGGGAGCGGAGCGCGGTGCGGCGTGTGGAGTCGTCCTTCAAGTTGGCGGTGGTGCTGAACCACGCGCGCACTTGCGGATTCCAGTGCGTTGGCCCCACGTCGCCACCTAGCGGGGGAGCGTCGCCGCCGAGGTCGGCGTGCGCGTCGATGAAGCCGGGATAGACCGTGAGTCCCTTGAGGTCCCACACGCGCGCGCCGGCAGGTGGGGCCGTCCCGGCGCCCACGGCGGCGATCAGCCCGTTACGCACGACGATCGTGGCGTTGTTCAGGACTTGGCCGGGGGACGTGACGACCCGAGCACCAACGAGGGCATGATAGCCCGTGCCGTTTTCACGCAGGCCGGTGACCGGCTCCGTGCGTGACGATTGCTGGGCCTCGAGCGATCCGGCGGCGAGCGCCGCGAGGCCGAGGAGAAAACGAAAAGCTCTCACGAAGGATTCCCGGGTGACGGCCTGGAGCGGGCCGTCGCTGGCGATTAGGAGGGGCACGAGCCTGCGCTGCCCGAAGAGTTCGAAGAGCAACGCGGACGGACCGCAGTATGTTGGGGCGGGTGCAGGCTGAGGGCAAATCGTTCACTACGATGGCAGCGCCGAGACTCAGTGCCCGCCCGGCGGGCCCGATGCTACTTCTGCTTCGCCTTGGCGGTGATCGTGTCCATGCTCGCCATGACCTTGGCCATCACCATCGGATCGCCCGACTCATCTTCGAGGTGCAGCCGCCACTGGCCGTCCTGGTGCTGGAGTAGCGCGGAGTAGGACATGATGATCGGGGCTGTGCCGGGCGCGAACGCCCACGCGAACTCTCCGACCACGAGGATCGCATTCGCTCCCTGCGGCTCATACGCGAGATCCTTCCATTGGAACGTCGCCGGCGGTTGCCACGCCGGGCCGGCGTAGAAGGCGACGATCGAGTCGTAGCTGGTCTTCAGCGCGCGCCCATTCCCGACCATCCATGCGCCCTGCCGATCGTATCGCTTAGCCATGGCGGCGCGGTCTCCGGCCCGCAGTTCCTCGGCGTAGCCGTTCATAAACGCTTTCGCCTCGACGATCATGACCGAGTCGCTTGCGGGGGTGGTGGCGGCCGGATGGCCGTCGGCCGTCGCCCCCGTGGTGCAGTCGCTCGCCAGCGCGGCGCCGGTGAGCAGGATGGCCACCTTCATGGCACGGAGGGTGCGCGCGAATTTGTGTGACATGGACGCTCCGAGATTGGAAACTTACTTGGCGCGCGAATTTAGGGCACCTCTCAAAATGCGCTATACGTGCTCTCCGCTGCAATATGACACCACAGGTCAGCAACCGAGCGATGCGCCTTTTGCATTCGTCCGGAGGCTGATTGTGGCCCTGGCGCGGAGCAGATCGATGGTGCGCAGCATGCGCCCATCCAACTGCGCTTGCGCTCCGAACATCTGACGGTCGTGTACCGCCACATCGCTGATCTCGCCACGTTCAACCAGCGTGTTCCCTTGGTCCGCGTTGACGTGGTTCGTGAAGCCGTCGTGATTGCCGCGGTTGTTCTTGGTTCAGCTGGCGTCTCGTCTGCCTTCTCGAGCCATCGCGCTTTTTGCTTGTCGGTGTGGTTCCGTGCGATCCGCTGGCTCCGTGTTCCAGCTGTTGCTGTTGTTGTTACTCGTCGGCTTCGTTCGCGCTCATTTGAACTGACGAGCTGCGGATGCGGAGGGATCGACAACAGCTGGGACACGGAGCTGGCGGATTTTGCGGAAGCGCCCAGATAAGCAAACCGCGACATTGAACATCGAGTCATCGCGCTTCTGCGCGGCCCTGCCACGTCGCGTGCTACTCGACACGCATGCCTTGCACTGGTGACTCGCCGGCGACGACCCGCTCACCACACGGTCTGGTATCGCGGTGCAGCGCACCATTGCGCGGTAGCCTCATCGACCGGAGTTGTTCCGCTGATGCAGTATCGCCCGAAGTACCACCACGTCAGCCGCGTCCTGATGGCGTCCCGTCTGCTTCGATGCAATCAGCTGCTCGATCGACGCCGTGGGAATGGGGACGCCGTCCACGGTGAACACGGCCATGTCGCGACTGGCATCCGCCCAGTGCACATTCCAAGCGCGCGTGAGCACATCGACATTGGGTGTGTCACCGATCATGGTCACTCCGCGACTCAGGATGTCATCGGTGGTGAGATCACGCGCCACGCCGAACGGCAGTTGGCTCAGTGCGGCAAGCACGCGATGCGCGTTTTGCACGGTCGGCTCGATCAGGATATCCACGTCGCGTGTTGAGCGTGACGAACCCCAGAGCTGCATCGCCGTCGCGCCCACTATCACGTAGCGCGCCTCCGCGGCATTGAGTAACGCGCACAGCCGCGCCACTCGTGTGATTATGACGGTCACCGGTTTGGTCGCTCTCGTCGCCATGCCGCGAAGTCATCGTAATTCGCGAAGCGCAACGGAGTTTCGAACGAGTCGCCGTGTTCACGATCGACCGACAGCACGTCGCGCTCCTCGGCGTCGCGGATGCGCTCCTCTGCCGTTAGCTGCAGATCACGCACAACTTGCGCGTGCCGCGACGCGCCAAGCGCGTCCGACGGTTCCATCCGCGCGACGTACTGGCGCAATGCCTCGGCCACAATCCAGCTGCGCGACCGGTCTTGCGCCGCGGCCAGGCGGTCGGCGGCGGCGAGGTCGGCTGGCGGCAGGGTGATCGCTATGCGGGCGTACTTTTCGTCGCTCATACTGAATAATATCAGCCTCGAAGGCGGCAATCCAGTCGAGCGCGCGCGCTACAGGATGTACTTTCGCAAATCCTCGTCCTCGCTGATCGCTTTCAGCCGCTCCCGCACCATTGCAGCATCTACAATTACCGCATCCTTGCCACGATCCGGCAGGTCGAAGAGCACATCCTCGAGCAGCGTAGTCATCACCGTGTGCAATCGACGCGCACCGATGTTCTCCATGCGCTCGTTTACCCGCGTGGCCACGCGCGCCAGCTCGGCGATGCCGTCTTCCTTGAACTCCAGCGACGCGCCTTCGGCTTCCACCAAGGCCGCATACTGCTTGGTGAGGGCGTTCTCGGGCTCCGTCATGATGCGCACGAAGTCTTGCTCGGTGAGTGGCTTGAGCTCCACGCGAATGGGAAAGCGACCCTGCAACTCGGGAATCAGATCGCTGGGCTTCGACACGTGAAATGCGCCGGCGGCGATGAACAAGATGTGATCGGTTTTCACGGTCCCGTATTTCGTCTGCACGTTCGACCCTTCCACGATCGGCAGCAGATCGCGCTGCACGCCTTCGCGTGAGACGTCGGGTCCCCCGCCCTGCCCGCGCTCGCCGGCGATCTTGTCGATCTCGTCAAGGAAGATGATGCCCATCGCTTCGGTGCGTTCGAGCGCGTCTTCGGTGATGTCGTCGAGATCGATCAGCTTCTCGAGCTCCTCGTCGAGCAGAATGCGGCGCGCCTCACTCACCTTCACGGTGCGCCGCTTCTTCTTCTTGGGCATCATGTCGCGGAACCACTCGGCCACACTCTCCATGCCTTCGTTTCCGCCGGGTGTCATCATGCCGGGCATGCCGGGGCCAGACTGGGTGACTTCGAGTTCAACTTCGCGGCCATCGAGCTGACCATCGAGGAGCAACAGCCGCAGCTTATCGCGTGTGCGCTTGTGACGCTCCATCGCCGCGTCGTGCTCGACCTTCACCTCCGGCGTGTCGCCGGTTGCGAGAGGGGGTACGGGCAACAGCAAGTCCAACAAACGCTCGTCGACCTTTTCGTTGGCGAGATCCTCGATCTCCGACTCGCGCTCGGTGCGTACCATGTCGATGGCGCTCTCGATGAGATCGCGCACCATCGATTCGACATCACGCCCCACGTAGCCCACCTCCGTGAACTTCGACGCCTCCACTTTGGCGAACGGTGCGCCCGACAGCTTGGCCAGGCGTCGGGCGATCTCCGTCTTGCCGACACCAGTGGGGCCGATGAGGATGATGTTGTTGGGAGAGATTTCCTCACGGATCGCTTCCGGGGCCCGCTGGCGGCGCCACCGATTGCGCAACGCGATGGCCACCGACTTCTTGGCGTCGGCCTGGCCGACGATGTAGCGATCCAGCTCCGCCACGATCTGGCGTGGCGTGAGGTCGGCGAGCCGAGCGATGGCCTGCTGAGTACGTGGAGAGGGCATGCCGAACGCTAACGATCCTCATAGCTTTCGGGCATGTCTTTCCTGCTCAGTTTTGCGGGCGCGCTCCAGCTCTCGGTTGCCTCCCTACAAGCCGCGCCCGCCGCTTCCCCTCCGCCCGATTCCGCGGCGGCCGTGTACCACGCCATACAGGGCCAAACCGAGGTTCGGATGGGACGTCCGAAGGCGGCGGTCGTGGAGATCGACGGCCGTCTCGACGAGCCGGTGTGGCGCGACGCGCCCCTCTTGACCGGTTTCTCGCTTTATTCGCCCACCGACGGGCGACCGGCGCCAGACTCGACCGAAGTGCGGGTGTGGTATTCCGCTACCGCGATCTATTTCGGTGTGCGCGCCTTCGAGCCGCACGGCATCGTGCGGGCGACGCTGGCCGACCGCGACCGCCTGAGCGCCGACGACAACCTCGAGATCCATCTCGATCCGTTTCAGGAGCGCCGCCGCGCGTTCGTCTTCATCGTCAACCCGCTGGGCGTTCAGGCCGACGGCACCAAAGCCGAGGGCGGTGGGTTCATTCCGGGATCGAATGTGATGCCGGGGCAGAACGACCTCAGCGCCGATTTCCTGTGGTCGTCACGCGGCCACGTGGAGGACTGGGGCTACGAGGTCGAAATTCGCATTCCGTTCACCAGTCTTCGCTTTCCCACGCGCAGCGTGCAGCGCTGGGGTATCCAGTTCAGTCGAAAAGTGCAGCACAGCGGCTACGAGGAAACGTGGACGCCCGTGCAGCGCGGCGCGGCGTCCTTTATTGCGCAGGAAGGTTGGCTGGCCGAGATGACCGGACTCACGCGCGGCATCGACGCGCTGATCAATCCCGAGCTCACGACCACGATCAGCGGTTCACCGTCCGCGGATCCTTCAAACTTGAAGGATTGGCGCTACGCGAGCACGCCGCGTGTGGGCGGCAACGTGCGGCTGGGACTGGGCAGCAATTTCGTGTTGAACGGCAGCATTCGTCCCGACTTCTCACAGGTCGAGGCGGATGCGACGCAGGTGGCGGCCGACCCGCGCTTCGCCCTGTTCTATCCAGAGCGGCGCCCGTTCTTCGTGGAAGGCGCGGACCAGTTCAACGTACCGAATACGCTCGTGTATACGCGTCGTATCGTGCAGCCCGACGCCGCGCTCAAGCTCACGGGCCGACTCGGCCGGTCAAACATTGCCGTGCTCTCCGCACTCGATGCCGCGCCGACCACGCTCGGCGCTACACGCCCACTGGTGGATATCGTGCGCATCACGCGCGACTTCCAAAAGCAGTCACAAAGCGGATTGTTGTTCAGCGAGCGCGTGAGCAAAGGTCGCGCCAATCGCGTGTTCGGCGCCGATGTGCGCCATGTGTTCGGCGGCATGTACTACGCGCAAGCGCAGGCGGTGGGCAGCCTCACGCGCGCGTCCGGCGCGCCGAAGCGAGGCGGCTTGTGGGAGGCGGTGGTCGATCGTACGGGCCGAGGTTGGGGCTTTCACTACAACGTGCTCGGTGTCACCCCGGAGTTCCGCACCGACAACGGCTTCGTAGCGCGCACCGGATTCGTGAGCCTGAACACCGCCAACCGGGTGTCGCTTTTCGGCAAACAGGGGCAGCTCTTCGAGAAGCTGCAGTCGTTCTCGCAGATCAGCGGACTCTGGCAGTACGGTGAGTTTTTCAAGGGGAAGAGTCTCCTCGAGAGCAAGGCGAGTCTTGGCAACACCGTCACCCTGCGCCGCGGCTGGTCGCTGGGCTACTCCCCAGCGCTGGCAACCTATGCCTTCGATCCCACGGTGTATGGCTCGCTGCGTGTCCTCGTGAACAGCACGGCGGCACCGTTTACGCCGGCGCCGCGTATCACCACATTCTCGCAGCAGGCGACCGCGTCCACGCCGCAGTTCCGTCGGTTCGCGGCGTCGGCCAGTGTGCTGCGCTCGAGTGATGTGGACTTCAACGAGACGTCGCGTGTCAACCGAACGGCGTACAGCGGCAGCGTAGACTGGCGGCCGAACACGCGGCTACGGATGAACGCCACCTACGCGAGCAACGAGTTCGTGCGCCGCGTCGATGACGTGTCCACCTTCTCCACGCAGATCCCGCGCGTGAAAGCCGAGTATCAGGTCACGCGCTGGGTCTTCGTTCGCATAATCACGCAGTACGAAGCGAACCGACGCGAAACGCTGCGCGACTGGCGCACAGGTTCGTTGCTGTACACGAGGCGGGCCGACGGCATGCTCACACCGACCGTGTCCACGCGCTCGAATCTGCTTCGCGCCGACTGGTTGTTCTCGTTCCGGCCAAGCCCGGGCACGGTGTTCTTTGCGGGCTACGGCAGCAGTCTCACGGAACCCGAGGCGCTGGGGCTCAATCGACTGCGTCGGGTGAACGACAGCTTCTTCCTCAAGGCCAGCTGGGTGAACCGCCTCGGCTCGCGGTAGGTGGCGTGGCGGACGCACCGCATGGAAACCACTGAGCCCAGCAGACGTGACTCACTGCTGTACTCTCACTCCTAATCGGAAATCATACGTATGCCCCGTTGTCACCGGCTCGCCACCCTGCTCCTCGCCATCTCCGCCCTGAGCGCCGCGTCGTTGTGCGCCCAGCCGGCGAATCCGCTCGTCGGCACCTGGACCGTCGAGTACGAAATGGGCCGACGCGTCGAGGACGGCCAAGTTACCAGCATCACCGGCACGGGTACGCTTAAGGTCGAAGCGTCGGGCGACTCACTCGTAGGCTTGCTGCAAGCGCCACTGCGCCCCGATGGCTCCGTAGTCCCCGTTGCCACGCTGGGTGGCCGAGCGGCGAAGGGCACGGCGGTCTTGAATCAGAAGGCGTCGGCCACGATGAACATGAACGGCGAAATCACGACGATCGAAGTCACGGTGACATGGACGCTGCAAGCCAGCGGCGACACGCTCACCGGCACGCTGCTGCGCGCGTTGCCGCCCGGCATACCGGCAGCGGCGGAGCCGTCGCCGGTGACGGGAACACGCGTGAAGGGGTAGCCTCGGCGCCTTGGACTACGCCGTGGGTTCGAGCACCGTGATGTTGGTGTTCGTGTAAATGCAGATCTCGCCGGCGATCGTGAGGGCCTTCTGCACGATCTCCGCCGGCGACAGTGTCGTCTCACGCACAAGCGCGCGCGCTGCGGCCTGCGCGTAGGCGCCGCCGGATCCGATGGCGAGAATGCCATCGTCGGGCTCAATGAGTTCACCGTTGCCGCTCAGCATGAACCCGTGATTGACGTCGGTCACGATCAGCATGGCTTCGAGACGACGGAGAACGCGATCGCTGCGCCATTCCTTGGCCAGCTCCACGGCCGCCTTGGGCAGGTTTCCAGGGAAGCGATCAAGCTTCTCCTCGAACTTTTCGAAGAGGGTGATCGCGTCGGCCACGGAGCCAGCAAACCCGGCGATCACGCGTCCGCCCTTGAGGGGGCGAACTTTCACCGCCTGCGATTTGGCGATGGTGTCGCCGACGGACACCTGCCCGTCGCCGCCGATGGCCACGCGTCCGTTGCGACGCACAGCCAGAATGGTGGTAGCTCGGATGATTGGGAGAGGCATATTTCTGGAATGTACCCAATTACCTACGACGACGTACTCGCTGCCCGCGCCCGGCTGCGCCCGTATCTGGACCCGTCCCCGGTGCGGCACTATCCGCCACTGGACGAGCTCGTGGGGCACGGCATCCGCGTGCTGGTGAAGCACGAGAACCATCTGCCCACGGGCAGCTTCAAGGTGCGCAATGGCACGTCGTCGATCACGGCGCTCACCGACGACGAGGCCCGGCGTGGCGTGATGGCTGCCAGCACGGGTAATCACGGACTGGGCCTAGCCTGGTCGGGCGCGCAACTCGGGGTGTCGGTGACCATCTGCGTGCCACACGGCAACAACCCCGAGAAGAGCGCGGCGATTCGTGGACTCGGGGCCACGCTGATCGAAGTGGGCGAACGGTACGACGAGACGGTGGCGGCCTGCCGCGCGTGGGCTGAGCGTGACGGCAAGACGTTGGTGCACTCGACGAATCACCACGAGGTGATCTCGGGCGCGGCTACGATGACGGCCGAGTTTTTGGAGCAGGCGCCAACCCTCGACGCGATCATCATTGCGCTGGGCGGTGGATCACAAGCCGTGGGTGCGGCAGTGGTGCGCGATGCGCTCCGTCCAACGCTCGAGGTGTACGCGGTGCAAAGCATCGGCGCGTCGGCGCAGCATGATGCCTGGCACGACGGCCTGCCGCGCGCGGGTGCGCCGGTGCGTACGTTCGCCGAGGGGATCGCGACGGGGTCGACGTACGAGCTCACGTTCTCGGCATTGCGGGCGGGGCTCGCGGAGTTCGTGGTGGTGAGTGAGTCGGCGATCGCGCAGGGGGTGCGGGACTTGTGGCGGATCACGCACAACCTGGCCGAGGGCTCGGGCGCGACGGGGCTGGCCGGCCTGCACTTGCTAGCACCGCAACTCGCTGGGCGGACGGTCGGCATCGTCATGTGCGGGGGCAATCTCGACGCGGCTCGCGCGGTCACTGTGTTGTCGGGTGGCACGCCAGATTGAGTTTTGGGTTTTGGGTTTTGGGTTTTGGGTTTTGGGTTTTGAATGGTGTGCTGGCGGAGGGGTGGTGGTCGGCGGTGAACCTCCCTTTCGCCGCTTCCTGCGGGCGGGACCCGTGGGCTCGCCACGCAGGTGAGGCGCGGCCGCCCGCAGAGGCGGCTGCAGGGAGGCTCACCGCCGACCTACCGGGGGGCGGCACTTCACCCGCGCGGCGCTCCCAAGGTCTTCCCCCGCAGGAAAGCCGACGAGGAGATCCCCACGGGCCGAGCGGCGTGCGCACCAGAGAAGCAACCGCACGCACCACGATCCCAGCCGCAAGCACACCACCCACAACCCCACCAACAGGTCAGGCGCGCGGGTGCGCCTGCCGATAGACCTTTTTGAGGCGTTCGACGCTCGTGTGCGTGTAGATCTGCGTCGTGCTGATGCTCGCGTGACCCAACAGCTCCTGCACGGCGCGCAGATCCGCGCCCCCATCGACCAAATGGGTGGCGAACGAGTGTCGCAGGGAGTGCGTGCTGAGTCCTGCCCCTTCATCCACCGCAGCGAGCAGTCCGACGATAGCGTGCTGAATGGCGCGTGGGCTCATGCGCCCGCCGCGCCCGCTCAGAAACACTGCCCCGCGCGCGGGCTTCGTGTTACTCGCCCTCACCTTCGCGAGCAGCGCATCGCGCTTGACTAAATAGTTGCGCAACGCCCGCTGCGCATGATCACCGACGGGTACGATGCGCTCTTTGCGCCCTTTGCCGCGCACCTTCACCTGTTGCACGACGAGATCGAGATCGTCGAGGTCGATGCCGCGCAACTCGGAGAGCCGGAGGCCGCTGGAGTAGAACAATTCCAGCATCGCCAGGTTGCGCACGTCGGTGAATTCGAGACTCTGCGCGCGCGTCGTGGCGTGTTCGAGCAACGTCTCGGCCTGCCGCTTGTCGAGGTACGCCGGTAGGGTGCGCGGTAGGCGAGGGGACGCGACCGCACGCGCGGGGTTCACGTCGACCCGTTCATCGCGATGCATCCAGCGATAAAAGCTGCGCACGGCCGACAGGTGACGCGCGACGGAACGCTTGGCGAGCCCACGGCGCGTACAGTGCGCCATGAAGCCGCGGATATCGGTGCGACCAAGCTCGTTCCACTGCCATCCATCGACGCCATGTGTGCCGGCGAGCCAGGTGGAGAACTCTCGGAGGTCACGCGTGTAGGCGGAGATCGTATTGGGCGAGAGGTCACGCTCCTTCGCGAGATGCACGAGGAACTCGTCGATCTCGGCGGGCAGCGCCGCTACCGGGCGTGCCGATTCGGGGACGCCGGCGTCAGGCAGCGCGACATCGTTGCTCACCGACCGGTCATCCGCGAAGCGCCGTCGGAATGATTCCGGCCTCATCGCGCCACGCCGACATCGCGGTGAGCGCACGTTCGGCGAAGAGCTCACGCTTCTTCGCTTTGTCCTTCAACAGCTTCGGTGCAACGCCGTCGAGATCGTCGAGCAACCCAAAGTTCGCGTTCATCGGCTGGAAGTGCTTCGGATCGGCTTCGCGCATGTAGCGATACAGCGCGCCCATCATCGTGCATGGCGGCGGCACCACCGGTGCATCGCCAGCAATCTGCCGCGCGAGATTGATGCCCGCTAATAAACCCGTCGCGCTGCTTTCCGTGTAGCCTTCGACGCCGGTGATCTGTCCGGCGAACATCAGCTGTGGCGCATCCCGCAACGACAGATGCGGAGACAGCGCCGCCGGCGCATTCACGTACGAGTTGCGATGAATCGACCCGAAGCGCAGGAACTCCGCCTCAGCGAGCCCCGGGATCAGGCGGAACACGCGCGCCTGCTCAGGAATGCGCAGCCGCGTCTGGAAGCCGACGAGATTCCACATGCGACCGCCGCGGTCCTCCATACGCAATTGCACGACGGCGTGGGGACGCGACGTGGAGCGCGGGTCCTGCAGGCCAATGGGCTTCATCGGCCCGAAGCGCAACGACTCCCGTCCACGCTGCGCCATCTCTTCGATTGGCATACACCCTTCGAAGTACGGCACTTTATCGAACTCGTGCGACGTAAACTGATCGGCGGTCGTGAGCGCGTCGATGAATACTTCGTACTCGTCACGCGTGAACGCGCAGTTCAGATACGCGCCTTCGTCACCGGCACCGTCCATCGTTTCCTTGCCCCAGCGCGAGGCGCGGAAGGCAATATTCTGGTCGATTGATTCGAGCGACACAACTGGCGCAATGGCATCGTAAAAGGCCAACGACTCGACCCCGAGTCGCGCGCGAATGGCGTCAGCGAACGCATCGGAGGTGAGCGGACCGGTCGCGATGATCCCCACGTCGGGGAGCGACGTGACTTCTTCGCGCGATACCCGAATACGCGGATGCGCATGCACGCGATCGTGTACGTGCTGCGAGAAGATCTCGCGATCGACGGTCAGCGCCGAGCCGCCCGGCACGCGTGACTGATCGGCGCAATCGAGGATCAGCGAACCAAGCTGCCGCATCTCGGCCTTGAGCAAGCCGTGCGCATTACTGGTCTCGGTGCTCTTGAACGTATTCGAGCAAACGAGCTCACCGAGCTTCTCGGTGCGATGCGCGGCCGTACCGCGCACGGGGCGCATTTCAGACACTACGACAGAATGACCGCGCTCGGCCAGCTGCCATGCCGCTTCACTTCCGGCGAGCCCGCCGCCGATCACATGCACTTCGTTGGATGCCATGTGTGTAGTCTAACGGTTCATTGCTTCGACGACTCGCTCAGCAATGGGTTGGCGTGGACGCTCGTTCGGCACGGGAAGCACCCCTTCGCCGCGTCCTGCGCGTGCGGTCCGGGCTCGGCGCGGGACCGCTGCAGGGCGGCGCCCACGCAGAGGCGGCGGCGGGCGCTCCGGACGCGAACCCGTACGACAGGGACTCGACGGAGAGAGAGGGGGGCGCGCACTTTGCCGCCTCGACAGTCGATGTGGTGCGCCTAGACCCGGCCCACGGCGCCCCCGCCGAGCGTCTCCCGCACACCAACGCCGAGAGAGAGCCGAGAGCCGGTAGCCCATAGCAAAACGGTCGCGCGAGGCACAAGCCCGCGCGACCGTTCCACGACTTCCCGAAGCGATCAAGCCACTTCGGCCACCAACTCAGCTTCGTCCGGGCTCGGCACATCCCACTCGTTGGCGCACTTGAGACACTTCCGGAACGCGCCGCGGGTCTTGTTGCTCTTCGACTCGGCGCCCACGTAGCCACACTCCGGGCACGTTTCGGCCACGGGCTTATCCCACACCACGAAATCGCAGTTCGGATAGTTCTCGCAGCCGTAGAACGCTTTGCCGCGCTTCTTGCTGCGGCGTTCCGCGATTTCGCCACCGTCTTTCGGACATTTCACGCCGGTGGGCATCGAGCGCGTCCCGCGGCACTTTGGGAACTTGGAGCAGCCGAGGAAATCGCCTGAGCGACCGTGGCGCACCACCATCGCTTCGCCGCACTCCTGACACATGTACTTCGTGAGCTCGGCCGGCTTCTTCTCGCCCTTGATCGGACGCGTGTACTTGCACGCCTTCGGGTGGTTTTCGCAGGCCACGAACGGTCCGAAGAATCCGCCCTTGGGGACGAGCTTGCCGCCGCACTCGGGACACTTATCTGTGGCGAGCGCCGACAGATCGTAAGCTTCGCCAATAAGGACGTCGAGATCGTTGTCGTTGAGCGTGGCTTGAAATGGCGTCCAGAAGTCGGTTAGCGCACGCACCCAGCCAAGTTCACCGTCGGCGATCTTGTCGAGTTCCCCTTCCATCTGCGCGGTGAACTGCACGTTGAAGATGTCGGGGAATTTCTTGACCATGACCTTCTCCACTGTTTCGCCGAGCGGCGTAGGGAAGAAGCGGCGCTGCTCGAGCGACACATAGCGTCGTTCGGCGAGCACCGAGATGATCGATGCGTAGGTGGACGGGCGGCCAATCCCCAGTCGCTCGAGCTCCTTGACCAGCGAGGCTTCGGAGAAGCGCGGCGGCGGCGCGGTGAAGTGCTGAGTCGACGCGATGGCGTTAACCGGCACCGACTCGCTTTGCTCGAGGAACGGCAACGCCTGCTCATCTTCGAGCGCCTTGCCGTCACCCTCTTCGCGCGCTTCGCGATAGAGCGTGAGGAAGCCGTCGAACTTGATAACGGAGCCCGTGGCACGGAACAGGTAGGAACGTCCCGCGGTGGGGATGTCGAAATCCACCGTCGTGGTGTCGAACACGGCCGGAGCCATCTGCGACGCCATGAAGCGCTTCCAGATGAGTTCATACAGCTTGAACTGATCGGTAGTGAGCTTCTTGGCGAGGCGATCGTCGGGACGGCGCGTGGGATCGGTGGGCCGCACGCCTTCGTGCGCGTCCTGCGCGTTCGCTTTGCCGCTGGGATAAAGCTGCATGCCGGCCGCGAGGTACGACTCGCCATATTCCGCCGTCAGCCAATCGCGCGCCGAACCGGCGGCGGTCTCGGAGACACGAGACGAGTCGGTACGCATGTAGGTGATGAGACCGACTTGGCCCTCTTCGCCACCGACGTCGATGCCTTCGTAGAGATCCTGCGCGAGACGCATGGTGCGCTTCGAGCCAAAGCCCAACTTCTTGGCGGCTTCCTGCTGCAGCGTGGACGTGGTGAACGGCGCTGCAGGATTTTTGCGCTTCTCGCGACGCTTGACTTCGGTGACGGTGAACTGCGTCCGGCCCTTCAGGTCGGCAAGAATCCGCTCGGCGTCGGCTCCGGTGGCGATCTCCGGCTTGCTGCCGTCAATCTGATGCAGCTTCGCGGTGAACGGCTGCGTGCCCTTCTGCAGGTCGGCCGCGATGCTCCAATACTCGACCGGCATGAAGGCGCGAATCTCGCGCTCGCGCTCGACGATGATACGGAGAGCGACGGTCTGCACGCGACCGGCGGACAACCCTTTCTTCACCGTCTTCCACAGGATCGGACTGGCCTTGTAGCCCACGAGGCGATCGAGCACACGGCGCGCCTGCTGGGCATCGACTTTTTTGGTGTCGATATCCATCGGGTTCGCCATCGACTCCTTCACCTTGTCCTTTGTGATCTCGTGGAACATCACGCGGCGGATCGGGGCCGTGACGGCATACCGAGGCGGCTGCGTGAAGAATTGCTCCACATGCCAGCCGATCGCCTCACCTTCGCGGTCAGGGTCGGTGGCGATGAAGATCTCGCGGGCGCCTTTCGCGACACGTTTGAGTTCGGTGAGGATGTCTTCCTTGCCCTCGATGGTGACGTAATCGGGCGCGAAGCCATGCTCGATGTCGATGCCGAGTTTTTTGGCCGGCAGGTCGCGCACATGACCAACGGTGGCCTTCACCGTGAAGCCTTTGCCGAGATACTTGCCGATCGTCTTGGCCTTCGCGGGCGACTCGACGATGACCAGCGTCGTGCCGCCGGCGGGCGCCGGTTCGTCGTCGTCGGGAGCCGCGTCATCGATTCGGGACCGAGTACGGGCCTTCGTGCTGGCGGCTTTCTTGGCAGCCGTCTTGAGGGCGGCCTTTGTCGCGACTTTTTTTACTGCTGTTTTGGCAGTAGGCGGACGCGCAGGCGACGGCTCAGCGACCGGGCTTGTGGCCGTCGCTGCCGACTTTTTCACCGCGCGCTTGGCGGACTTTTTGGCCACCTTTTTCACGGCCTTCTTCGCGGCGGGCTTGGAAACGCTGGTACCCGCCGCGGTCGTGCCCTTCTTGATTGGCATCAGATCAGTGTACCTGGGAGCGCTCGCCGTCCATCGCCCCATCATCGAGCCCCACGTCTTCCGCGATACCACGGATGTCCGCGAGGTTGATGCGGCCGTCGATATGGACCAGCGCGCGCTCCACCAACTGCTCAAAATCGTTGAGACTCACCGCTCCGGAGCCACCCAGCATCACCAGGTAGCCCCAGGCTTCGGCGGTGAACCGTCCGCGCTCATGCGGCCCCTGAACGCGGAGCGGCGCGTTGCGCGACATCACGGCCCCACCCGACCAGCGGGGTGAAGCAGTATCACTATAAAGAAGTGAAAGGATCTCACCAATCTGTCGCCGGTCATACCCTTGCGACGAGAGATAGGCCTCGACCTCCACGACATCCGTGTCGGCCGGGAATCGTTCGCGCAAATCATCGATGACAGGCGTCCACTGATCGTCCATCGCCTAACCTATCCCCAGAGTCCCGTCGTGGGCAAGCGCCACTACGGAATCAATAAGTCGTTGTGAATCAACAGCTTCTACGTTTACTGTGACGTCCGCCAGCGCGTACAGCCCAGATCGCCGCTCCCACAACATATGCATCGCCATGGCCGGGTCCGCTTGAGCCAACAGCGGGCGCACGATGCGGGACCGGGTGAGACGTCGCAGCGCCTCATTCGGGGAAATCTGTAAATGAATGATACGCCCCGGAGGTCGCAGCAGTGCCATGACCCCGGGAATCGTCACCCAGCCACCTCCTGGTGCCAGCACCATTGGCGGCGCCGCGGCCAACTCTTGAGTCAACGAGAATTCCAGCGCACGGAACGCCGATTCCCCTCGTTCCGCGAAGATACGCGTCACCGACATGCCTGCCCGCTTCTCGATTTCAGCATCGTAGTCGAGGAACGGCCGCGACAGCCGCTTCGCCACCGCACGACCCACGGTAGACTTGCCGGAACCCGGCAGTCCGACGAGCACGAGGTGCCCGTCGATCTGAAGACCGGCCGTCTGGGTCACCCCACCCGCTCGTCCAACCGGGCGAGATAGGCGTTAAAGTTTCGGTGCAGCTCGCCCATCGAGTCGCCTCCGAACTTCTCGAGGAGCGCGTCGGCCAGGACATAGGCCGCCATGGCTTCGGCGATCACACCCATGGCCGGTACCGCGGTGACGTCGCTTCGTTCCGCTACGGCCAAGGCCGCTTGACCAGTGGCGACGTCAACCGTGCCGAGGGGGCGCATGAGGGTGGAGATCGGCTTCATGGCGATCCGGATCACCAACTCCTCGCCGGTCGTCATGCCACCTTCGGTGCCACCGGCGCGGTTCGTCTTGCGCCGCACGTGGCCCATCCGGGTGTTCCCGGGTGCCGCCTCGATCTCATCGTGCACATCGGCGCCCATGCGGCGGGCGGTTTCGAAGCCGAGTCCGATTTCCACGCCCTTCACCGCCGGGATGGAAAGCATGGCCTGCCCGAGCCGCCCGTCGAGACGTCGGTCCCACGACACGTGCGAGCCCAGCCCCACCGGGAGGCCGGTCACGACCACTTCGCAGATGCCACCCAGCGTGTTGCCATCCTTCTTGGCGGCATCGATGCGGACGATCATCTCTGCTTCGGCCACGGGATCGAGCGTGCGCAGCGGCGACGCGTCGGACGCGACGTTGATATCGCTGGGCATCATCGCGGGACGGGCGGCGTCGACCCCGCCAAGGTGTACAAGGTGCGAGCCGACGTGGATGCCCACTTCACGCAGCAACACGCGGCAGACGGCCCCTGAGGCCACCCGCGCGGTCGTCTCGCGCGCCGACGCACGTTCCAGGATGTCGCGGGCGTCGCTACGGTCGTACTTCAGCAGTCCGGTGAGATCGGCGTGTCCTGGACGCACTCGCGTCACTTGTCGCTTCCGCGGACCGTCCGCGTCGGCCTCACGCGGTGCCGGGTCCATGATCTCGAGCCAGTTCTTCCAGTCGCGGTTGCGAATCAACATCGAAATCGGCGACCCCAGGGTTTCGCCGGCGCGGACGCCCGACAGAAATTCGATGCGATCGGTTTCGATCTGCATGCGGCGTCCACGCCCGTAACCCTGTTGACGTCGGGCGAGGTCGGTGTCCACGTCGGACGCCAGCAGCGGAACGCCGGCGGGCATGCCTTCCAGGATCGAGACGAGCGCCGGGCCATGTGATTCGCCGGCGGTGGTGAAGCGGAGCATGAGTGTGCGGAGCGGTGACGGATGGGCGGCGGTGGTTCCGTGGCCCGTCCCACAACGTATGAGGCGATACGGCGCGACGGGAGCCCGAACAGGTCTTACGAACGCGGCACGCAAGGGAGCTACGCCAACGCAGCACGGCCCCGAAGCGAGTGCCCCGAGGCCGTGCCGACTTCTTTGCTTGCTCGACTGCCTCGCGCGACCCTACTGACAGGTCGTGGTGAAGTTGTCGGGCAGAGCCACCACGGTCACACCGCGGATCGTGGCGCCGACCAGTACCAACTGGCCGTTCGGCCGCGTCGTGGCGCGCACGGGACCGATGATCGGGTTGCGGATCGGGATCGACGCTATCTTGCGGTAGCAATACGTGTCGAACACATCGATGACCGGCTCGCTCGAGGCGATGAACGCGAGGCGTGTACGGAGCGTCGAGTTGGCACCGGTGTTGAGCGGATGGAAGTCCAGCCCGCCGCCACTTGGCCGTGACTGCAGGATACCCTGCAAGCGCAGCGTACGATCGAACAAGTATGTGGAATCGCCCTTCACCGCATTCAACTCGCCGTCGAAGTTGACGCCGACGCCCTGAACACGCGAGAAGGTGTTGGCCACGAAGTCGGTGACGTCGAGCGGACGGGAGATACCGCGATCGATCACGGGGATCGGCGGCGTCGAGTCCATGCCCATTGTCGCATCATACGTCATGGCTCGGCTGCCGAGCACCGATCCGCCTTCACCGAACACCGCGCGGCGAAAGTTGCCCGAGCTGCGCACGAAGGTGGTGTCTCGGAAGGCCAGCTTGTCGAGCCGGATCACGATGGAGTAGGAGAAGAACCCGCCGTTGCCGTTCGGCACATTCTGCTTGAACGGCACGAGAACAGAGTCCTTGCCGAACCCGGCGGCGGCGTAGCGCTCCACTTCCAATGTGTCCGAGCGGCCGACCGATTGGCCGATCGCCTGCTCAAAGAAGAAGTGCGACGTACGCTGCGTAAGATTCTCCCACCGGATCGTGCCTTGGTTCGGGAACGGCATCGACTGGCCGGGCGTGGGCGTGGTGGAATACACCGCGAATACGTCGCGACACGGCGCGCCCGGCGTGTTGGCGCCGTTACAGGTGGCCGCGAGATACTGCGGACGATCGCTGAAGTCGTACACGGTGCGCTGCGTGATCGGCGCATCGGTGGCTTCCGAGCGCACGGTTGTAATACTGTACGCGACGATGTTCGGCAGGGCGTAGCGGAACACTTCGCGACCCGTCGCGCCCGTTTTCAGGTCGACGTAGCTGATGTTCGTTCCGCCGGAGTTCGCCACCAAGAGCGTGTCACCCATGACACCGTCACGGTTGCGCGGCCACGGCGCGATGCCCCACGGACGTGAGCCCACGGCGATCGGCGATCGGAACGTCGAGTCGGCTAGGTTGTAGACCTCGAGCCAGTTGCGCTCGATGTTCGACAGATAAATCCGATCGGTACGCGGGAAGTAGAACGCATCGGCCACCTGTCCGCCGCTGGGCAACGGGCTCGTGAAGCCAGCGACGACGGCCACCGTATCGAGGCGCAAGGCGCCCGACGTGAAGCGGGCCACATCGCGACGACCGTTCGCATTGCGGGCGAATCCGGTGACCGTGACGAGCGTCGGGAACACCGTGACCGGCACACGGGAGCGAAACGTGCGCACCAGTGTCGAGAAACCGCCGGTGGATGTCACGGAGTCGGCCACGAGCAGCTGGCCGGTGAGACCGCGCACTTCGTACCCGAGCACCGAGATACCAACCGGATCGGTCGCTTCCACAAAGATGGTGTCGGACACTTCGAGGCGCGACGCCACACCAGTGCGAACGATCGGCACCGTCGTCGAGCTGTCTTTGCTCTGCACCGCATATTGCACGGCGTTCCCCAGCACGCGCTGGTTGAGCGAATCGGTCACGAACGGCGTGACGGTGAGAATCTTGCCCTTCACGGTATCCGGCACCACGAGCGTGTCGAGCACCGCGACCGAATCCTTGAGCGGGTTGCCGAAGGACGCGGAGTCCTTCACGTTGTACGCGCCGGTGATTTCATAGCCCAGCGTGCGCACCTTGTAGCGGGCTTTCCCGGAGAATGAGATCACCAGCGACTTGCCGCTGACCACCGGCGATCCGGTCACCGGACTGGTCACGATCGCCTGCGGCGGCTCGAGATTGCCGACCGTGAGTGCGACGCGCGCCGTATCCGACAGATTGCCGGCGCCGTCGATGGCGATGGCCCGCGCATTCACGGTCGCCCCCAATGGCGCGTTATTCGGCACCCGGATGTTCACGTTTACCGTCAGCGACGTTACGGCGCTTGTCATCACGGTGTCGTAGGTGGCGCTGATGCCACCGGCCAACAGCACGCGAACACGCTTGAGGCCGATGTTGTCGGTGGCGCTCACCGTCATGGACAGCAACGTGTCCGCGACCGTGTTCCCCTTCGCCACCTGAACACGCGGAACGATCGTGTCTCGGAATGGCGGATCGATCACTTCGTCACCGCGGCACGCGCCGAGGACGGCGAGGGCAACCAGCGCCACGAGAGCGGCCGGTCGGGCGGTGCGAGGTGTGGGCCGCAGCGAACTGCGGCCAGCGATGATTGCAGACATGGTTATGTGAGTCCTCGTGGCGTCAGCGGCTCGGCGGGATCGCGCCATCATCCAGGATGTGCGGCGTCACCAGGATGAGCAGATCGCGCTTCGTTTCGTTCTTGGAATTCTGCGAGAACAAGCGACCGACGAACGGGAGGTTCATGAGAATCGGAATGCCACTGCGGAAGCGGTTGGTCTCGGTGACGGTCAGGCCGCCGATCACGGCTGCCTCTCCATCCGCCACGAGCACCTGCGACTCGGCACGCTGACGGTTGAAGATCACGCCCACGTCCGTGGCCGCGATTTCCGCACTCGAGTTCTCGGCTTTGATGTTGAGCAACACCATTCGGTTGTTGGTGATCTGCGGCGTCACGGAGAGCTTGATACCGGCCTCTTCCTTCGACACCGTAGCGCGGGGGAAGAAGGCCGCCGCATTCGGCTGACCCTGCCCACCGCCACCACCACCACCACCACCGCCCTGTCCTCCACCGCCGGAGCTCGCGTCGATCACGCGAATCGGGATCTCCTGACCGACGAAGATCTCGGCGCTGCGGTTGTTGAGAATCGTGATGCTTGGTTCCGACTGCACATCGGCCAACGACGAGGTCTGCAGCGCGTTCAGGAACGCCGTGAGCTGGTAACGACCGAGCGCCGTGCTGTAGATCAGGTTGAGCGCATTCGGCTTGATGGCGTTATTGGCATTGGCGATACCGGCCAGCGCGTTGCCGCCAAGCGCAATCCGAGCTGGGCCTTCATAGGCCCTGCCACCGCCTGTCGCGTCGGGCACACCGTCGCCGTCGGTATCGACGGCCGTCAGCGTGTTCGGATCGATACGCGGCACCAGCTGCTGGAAGAACTGCTTGTTGCCGGTGCCGAGGTCGTACGCGAGTCCGATGTCCTGGATGCCAGTGCGATTCACGAAGATGATCTTGGCCTTGATCGCGACCTGCGGCGTGCGGATGTCGAGCTGCTGAACGCGCGCCACGATCTCGGGGAGACGCGACGGCACTTCGGTGATGATCAACTTGTTGGTCGCGCTATCGGCAGCCACCGAGCCGCGAACCACGCAGCCTTGACCAGCCGTTTGATCCTGCTGACCACCACCGCCGCCACCGCCCTGATTCATCGGCATGCCCATGTCACGGCCGGTAGCCATGGTGGTCAGTCCGGTGCAATCACGGGCCAGCAGCTGCTGCACGGTGCCGCGCAGCACGGACGCCTTCGAGTAGTTGATGTCGACGATCTGCGTCACGAGGGGCTCGAGCGCCTGATTCGTAGCGAGGTTGCGGTAGCTGTCGACCGTGATGATGCCGCTGGCATCTTCGGTGGCCGCGAGCCCCTGCGCCTGCAGGATGGCCTGGAGGGCCACATCCCACGGCTTGTCGGCGATATCGGCGGTCACGTCGCCCGACACATCCTTCCCGACGACGATAGTGCGTCCCGAGAAGGTCGCGAAGGCGGCGATCACGTCGCGGATGTTAGTGCCGTCGTAGCTGACTGTGATGCGCGGCTTCTGTTGCTGACGGCGAGCAGCCGCCATCGAGGAAACCGTGGCCGGAGTGCGGGCGGTGAGCGGATCACTGGAATGGTCGTCGATGACGACCGGTGCCGGCGCCGCCCTCACAATCGGCGTTTCGAACTGCTTCACTTCCACGGGCTTCGCCTCGACCGGCTTGGCCTCGGCCGGTTTGGCTTCCACAGGAGCGGACACGGCGGCGATCGGAGCCGGCTGGCCGAGACGACCGGCGGAGACTTGCGACGACAGCTCACCACCGGTGCTACTGGAGCCCCACCGTGCGAACGCAACCGCCGGTGCACTGAGTGCAATCCGTACCTGACCGCCCTCGCGGACGACCGTATAGCTGCGCGAGCCATCGAGATCGATGACGAGGCGGACCGTGTCGGCGCGGAACTGCGACAAGCGCAGATTGCGCACCGGGCCACGGGCCTTGCCATCGTAGTTCGAGCGGATGGCCAGGTTGGCGCCGCCGAGGTCGACGACAATACGTGACGGATTGTCGAGCGTGAAATGCTTGAGCGTGACGGTCGAGTCGAGCGAGAGGACGATGTCGGCGCCTGCCGAGGCAGGTGCGACGGCGATGCCCAGCACGCGTCCGCGCGTGGGCACTTCAGACAGGGAGGTGATGGCCACGCGGGCCGAGGGGGCAGCGTAATCCGCGGGGGCGTTCACATGCGCCAGCGCGAGTGCGCCGGGCGCCAGGAGCGCGGAGATCACTGCAACGGTCGTCGGTCCCATCATGGGTTCCTCACTTTCGTCGTGTCGCTGCTGAGTGGCAGCGTTTCCTGCCGGTTGAATCCGAATTCTTCGATGGTGAACTGCACGGCCTTCTGCCGAATGGCGGCTACGCGGAGTCGTCCAAGCTGCTGTCCGACGCGCACGCGGTACTGTTGCTTCGAATACGTGTCGCGCATGATGGCGACCGAGTTGGCGCCGTTTCCGACAGGGTCGAACGCGACCGCCGTGAGACGCAGATCGCTGAGCAGCGGACGCACATCGCTGCTGCTCATGAGCGACTTGTAGGGATCGCGACGTCCGCCGCCACTGTACGCGAAGGTTTCGCGCTGCAGCGTGATTTGAGTGGGCATACCCGCCGTCTTCTGCGGGGCCACGCTCGGTCCGACCGTTCCGGCGGATTCCCCGGAAACCGTGCGCCCCGGTGTGGGGCGAACCGGCTGCTGTGCATCGACGGTCAGGGCCGTAGCGCTAAGCGCGAGCGTGGCGACGACAGTAGTGAGACGCTTCATGACGAACGCTCCTTGGCGGCGGGCTTGGCCGGCGTCGTCTTCTCGACGTAGGTCTGCAACGTGATCGTGGAGGCGAGCGCACCCTTTTCCGACGTCTTGATCGCGTTGCGCGGCGCGTTGGCGCCAGAGCCTGCGACGATGGAGAAGTTCACCGGCGCCACGATGCGCGCGAGCGACCCGACGTTGGCGAGGAACTCGCCGAACTGGTGATAGCCACCGATGATAGTGACGGTGTAGCGGTACGTGTCGAAACGTTCGCCGAGGATGACTGGCTCGGGCGTCACGCCACCGACGTCAAGTCCAGCGCGGCGAGCCGCGGTGCTGACTTCTTCGAGAAGCGCCGGCACTTCGTTGCCGGTGGGTACGAGTCGTCGCATGACCAGCAGGGCGGAGCGATTCTCCGCCGCCTGGACACGCAGGTTCTCGATGCTGCCCGACGCGAACTCACGCGCGGCACGTTGATTGGCGTCTTCGAGTTCCGCCACGCGTGTGATGTCGGACGCGAGCTGCTCTTCGCGGGCGGCATACGGATAGATGTAGTACGCCGCGGCGAGGGCGAGAGCCGCGAAGCCGATCAGGAGCTTGACCTGATCACGCTGGGTCTGAGGAAGCAGTGCCATTGTTGTCTCTGGTCAGCGCACGGGAACGACGAGGGGCGAGGTTCGCACCACACCCGGAGGCGGCACTTCGTACTCCGCCGATAGCTCGAACTGCGTTACATCCTTGCCTTCGACAATGACGATTTCCGACTTGCTGAGTGCGACATGCTGGATGAACGGAGAGCTCTCCATTTGCCGCATGAACATGGTGAGCGCCTGAATATCGACCGTCTGGCCAACGACGCGGAACGTGAGCGGCGGATGGATCTCGATGGTGTCCTGTACGACAGCCGCTTTTTTAGCCTTCGCGGCGGCCGTCGCCGGCACCGGCGTGGTCACACCGGCGAGCGTGTCGGCGCCGGGGGGCAACGGCGCCTTGCTCGTCTGTTCCAGCGTCGTCAGCCACGTGTAGGCGGGCAACGCGCGGCTGATCTCGTCGAGGATATGCGCCCAGTTGTAGCGATTCTCGTCGATCGTGCGAATGATCTGTAACTGGCGCTGCACCGAGTCACGCTCGGCGGTGAGCTTACGACGCGCGTCGAGCACCTTGGAGTAGCGAGTCGAATCGCGCACAGCGCGATCGAGCTTCTCGGTCACTTCGCCGGCGCGCGCGTTCTGCGCTGAGAAGAGCAGACCGACTGCCGCAAATGCGACGACGACGGCACCAGCGGCCCCGACGAGCCACGGATCACGAACTGACGCGCCGATGGAGCCGAGTGATCCGGCAAGGCTGCCAGCACCGCGCGACGACTTCTTCGAACCGGGGAGGAGATTGATCTGAAGCATCATGGTCGGATTCCTCAGGCCGCTGCGCGCAGCGCGAGTCCCACCGGCAACATCAGCAGCGGTGCGACTTCATCGGTGGACAGAAATTCCAGCGCCCCTTCTCGCACGGTGATCCTGGCGAGGGCGTTGGCCGATTGAACCGGTAGACGGAGGCGATCAGACAGCCACGCCAGCAGGCCCGGCACGCGCGATCCGCCGCCGCACGCATACACCGCGCGGATCTGACCGAAGTTGCGCGACGACGAGGCAAGAAATGTGGCGGCGCGCTCAAGACCGACCGCGAGCTCCTCACCGCGCAGGGCAATGGTGCCGTCGAGCAGCGACGACCGATCGAAGCCGCGGAGCATATCCTCAGCCTCGTCACCATTGATACCATGCTCACGCTGCACATCTTCGCGGAAGCGGCGCGTGCCAACGCCAAGATCGCGCGTCAGGATGGGCACGCCCTCGTCGAGGATATTCAGGTTCGTCTGCTCGTTTCCGATGTTGAGCAGGGCTACCGTTCCATGCATCGCATCCGGATGGTTCGCCTCGAACGCGTTGTGCAGTGCAAAGGCATCGACATCGATGACGGAGGGCGGGAACCCCGCGTCCTCAAGCAAATGTCGCTTCGCTTCCACCAGATCCCGCTTCGCCGCCACGAGCAGGACGCTCATGTCGAGACCGTCGCCGTCCGGATCGAGCACCTGGAAGTCGAGTTCGACGGAGTCCATGTCGAACGGCACGTGCTGTTCGGCTTCCCACCGAATCAGCTCACGTGCTTGTGCTTCCTTCACGCGCTCAATCGAGATCTTCTTGACGATCACGTCGCGTCCGCCCACGGCTGTCACGAGGCTCTTTGTCTTCACGCCGGTCGCTTCGAGCGTCTGGCGGATCGCATCGGCAACGATGCCGTGATCCATCACCTCGCCTTCGACAATCGCGGTGTCGTTGAGCGGCGTGATGACGACCTTGACCAGTTCCGGCGTGGGTCCGCTGTGGTCGATGACCACTGCTTTCACAAGACCGGAACCGACATCGAGTCCGACGGTGATTTTCTTTCGGCCGAAGAGCGCCATGGCTGTTGGGGTTGCACTGGTGGTTTTCACGCTGCCGTTCGACGCTGAGCGCACCGAGGGGACAGATTGACCTGCCTACACCCGGCACGTCACCCTTCAAACGACCGTCCCCTCACGAGGTAACGCCCCCCACAGGGGGAAGAGCCGGTACGACTGCCCACACCGTGACAGTGTCGGCCCGATGTCCGACTTTCCCTAATCGGGCGTTCTGACCTTTTGGCGGTCAATTCAACGGGGAATACCAGAGAGAGAATGGCTGCGCGCGCGGTACTGCGACGGTGGCCAGCGCCATCTGCACCGCGCAGTGATCGTAGCGCAGGCGTGTGTCGTTGCCGAGCTGTACGTCGGGACTGCCGATTGACGCGACGACGAGCGCGCCGCGGATGCGCAGCGTCGCGCCGCGTGCGTCGAGTCGTCCGCGTACCACGAGCACGCCGTCAATATCGAGTCGGCCGGTCACCACGAGATCACCGCTAACGGCAAGCAGACCGCGCCACCGCGCGGGGGTACGCAGCGAGACACTCGGTCCATCGAGTAACAGGGCGTGCCACCCTGGTAACGGTGCGAGCCACTGCGGAACGGAATCCGTCACGCGAACGGCACTTCGGGCAATCACCGAGATCCACGCCAGGTTGAAGCTGTTGCGCACCGTTGCCGTGTCGGCGAGCTGCAGTGACGCCGGCGGACCGCTCCACGACCCCACCGGGGCATCGATGAGCGCGGTCGCCGCGATGGGCACGCGCGACGACGTATCCCGCAGGATTCCGCACGCATCGGCGGCGTCGGCGAGATCGCGTCCGTCGATGGTGGTGGGATTTTGCGCGTGTACGGCCGCGATTGCCGTGAGTGCTCCGACGATCGGCAGCACCGGCGGCTCGAGCGCCATGGCTCGGGTGACGTGCCGGCGCACGATACCCGGTGTACCCATTGGCTCCAGCGCGACATCGGCGGTCAGCCACGCCACCAGCGGCTGCGTGCGCGTGATCCGCACGCGCACGCTGTCCCCCACCGCCGTCGTGACGCGTGTGGAGATCGTCGTGCCCGGCGCGAGGGCCGCCAAGGACTCGGCGGGCCAGGCGTCGAGTTGGAGCGCGAGTCCTTCGTCGCCAGCGAACTGGGCGCGAACGCCGTTGGCGGCGAGACGAGTCGCACGATAGCCGTGCCATATCGTGGTGATGGCTGCCAGGGCAAGCAGCGCGACGAGTGCCGTGGCTACCACGACGAACGGCAGGACAAACCCGGCGCGACGCGGGACGCGACGCGGGACGCGACGCGGGACGGGAGCGTCGAACGCGCGTCCCGCTTTTCGAATCAGATTGCGACGGTCGCGATCGCCGCGTCTTCGAGCGCGTAGCGAAGGTCTCGTTCCTCGAGCCCGACGGGTCGCGACGTGAAGACGCTGACCCGGCCCGACGCGGCGTAGAGTGCGGCCTGCGTC
>NZ_JBKJRB010000055.1:0-65569 GCF_046594945.1 Gemmatimonas sp.
GGTCGCCGCACCCGATGGTCAGAGGGTAGGCCTGCTCTGCGAGGTGTAGCGCTCTCCTCAAAACGCCCGAGTCCACATGCCGAGTCGCCATCCTGTGCCAACGCTCGTGTTCGGCCCGATCGAAGACGTGCCGCTCTCTGCGCTCGTGCCGAGGGACTTTATTGGCAAGCGTCCGGGGGCCACCTTCGAGTGGTTTACCGACGAACGTGCGCTTCGCCAGCGCGTGTTCGACCGCGCTCGCCACGAGAAGCTGCGGATGGGGACGACATGCGTATTCACCTCCAAAAAAACTAGCCGAGACGCCCCATCGGCCAGAGCGCACACCGGTTGGAATGAGTAGTAACCAAACGCGTGGATCTATCCATCACGGGTAAGCAATGCGAAATCCGAAACCAAAACGTCGCCCGCGGTCCGACCAGCACGTCATCAAAAGGCAATAAAAAGGCCCGTCTGCAGTTCCATCAATCCGTGACCATCCGTGTCAATCCGCGGTAAAGGCTGTTCCCAATCCATCCGCTTACGCAAAAGGAGGACACCAAGCGCAACACCGCTCTGTGTCCTCCTTTTCTCCTCACCGCTGTGTGATCAGTTCAGCTGACCTCGATCAGCACCCACCCTACGGGTTCCGATCGATACACACACCCGCGCCCGCGTTCGGGTTGTTCGTCTCCGCCAACGGCAGCGGTAACGTCACATCGGTGCCATAGTTGCCACCCTTGGGCCACGCGCCCGTGGGGAACACCGTGGCCGCCGTGCGCGCATACTGACGAATCAGACGACGCATGTCACCCGTGCGCGTACCACGGCCGAACAGCGTGAACGCCCGCTCGCGGAACAGCTGGTCCACGCGCGTGGCCTCTGTACCCGCGTCCGCCAGCGGCGTCATCCCCGCAAACGTCGCGCGGAGCGTGTTCAGCGTGGTCAGCGAGCCCGCCGTGTTCCCAGCCCGCAACTGCGCTTCCGCTTCGATCAAGCGCGCTTCCTGGCCCGACACGATCGCCACCGACGTTTCACGCGCCGGCCACAACCGCTGCACGTAGTACGGCGTGCCCAGATCGTCGCGGCTCGTCTTCGTCACGCCGATCGCGCGGCAGTTCACATCGCCGCCCACGCACACCGGCACGCGCGGATCGTTGGCCAACGCGTAGTTGATCCCGTTCCCACCTTCGCTCGTGCTCACGCTATAGCGCCCAGCCAAGTTGTTGAAATTCCAGAACTGGTTGCTGGTGGTCGTGAGCGCGTGATACGTGAGATACTGGAAGGTCGTCGCCACGCCCGTCACTGCCGTGGCGGCATCCGCCGGACGATTGAGACCCAGCAGAATGCGTCCCTTGATCACCTGTAGCGCACTGCGCACGCGTACGTCGTCAACCGTGGTGCCCGTGACCAGCGCCAGTCCGGAGTCGGCGTGGGCCAATGCGCGCGTGAACGTCGCAGTGGTCGTCAACGGTGTGCCATACGACTCCGTGCCGTCAACGACCGTACTGAACACCACGCCGCTGCAGTAATGCTCCGCCGCCAAGTCCTCCACGTACGCCTGAACGAAGTACATCTCGCCCAACTGCCATCCCGGCGCCGTCGGGCTGAACTGCTTCAACAGTTCAATCGATTGCTCGGCCGACAGACGCGCGCGATGCAGCGCCCGGTTGGCATCGGTTAGGAAATTGTTCTGGGGCGTGATCACTCGCTGGTCGATTTCCTGACGGGCGATGAACGAGTCGCCGTTGTTCCATTCGTCGGAGAACAGGCCGCCAAGCAGCAGCAGACTCTCGCCGCCGGCGGTGGCCACGTTCAGGCGGGCAAGCGCACCAACGCGAGCGGCGTTTGCGCCCGCCGCACTGGATACGTTGGCCGGGTTGATAATGTCCGGATCCTCGATGGTGAGGAAGTCGGTAGGATTACAGCCGGTCGAAGCCAACGCACCAGCCGCCAGGATCGTCATGGCGAGTGCGCGGGCTCGTGAGTGCAAAGTGCTATGCATGCGGTGAGTGCTCCTCAAAAGCCGAAAGTGAAGCGGAACGCGAAGTAGGTCGGCGGGCCGAACGCCTGGAACTCCGACGGCGCATCAGTGGCGGTGCCGAACGCTTCAGGATCAACGCCCGTGTACTTGGTCCAGAGGATACCGAGGTTACGCACCGACGCCGTGGCGGAAAGGCTCCGTCCGCGAAGCAGACGGGTGGCGAAGCGCGTCGGTACCTGATAAGTCGCCGACAGCTCACGGAAGCGAATGTAGTCGCCCTTCTCGAAGTATCCGGCCACCGAGCGACTCGGGTGTTCACGCACCATCACCACTCTCGCCTGCTCTTCCAGCGACGCTGCCGTGTTCAGCAGCCCCGAGCAATTCAGACGGCTCGCGCAGCGGATACGCTCCGTGTTGTTGTAGATCGTGTGACCGCCCTTGTAGTCCAGCAACGCGGTCACGCGCAGCGCCTTGTTGAACAGGTCGATGCCGGTCGTGAAGCCCATTTCCGTTTTTGGCGTCGAGTAGCCGATGAACACCGATGTATCCGTCACGGTGATCTCGCTCAGCGCCTGACTGGCGTTGTACGTGATGATGCCGTCACCGTTCTTGTCCTCGAAGCCGGTCAGTTGACGCGACCACCAGCCGTACAGCGGATAGCCCGCACGCTGCTGCTGCGTAACGCCAATCGTGGGCTGACCGCCGAGGCTGATCAGCTCGTTGTCGTTGTACGCACCGTTCAGCGTCACATCGAGGCCAAACGCTTGTCTTTGAATCAGCTGCGCCGAGATCAACGCTTCGATGCCGCGGTTCCGCACGGACCCGAGGTTCTCCAGGCGCGCCGTGGCGCCGGTGCCCAGCGACGGCGGGAGCACTTTGCTCACCAGCGCGTCTTTCGAGAGCTTGTTGTAGTACGTGATCTCGGTGTTGATCCGCGCGTTCCAGTAGGTACCATCCAGACCGATTTCCGTTTCGGTCGAGCGCTCGGGCCGCAGATCTTTGTTGCCGAGCGTGGAGTACACCAGGGCGGGCACGTCGCCGCTCTCCTGACGACCGGCCGTGGCCGAGTAATACTGCACGGCGTCGATCGTCCCGGGCTGCACACCCGAGGCGCCGTACGCGCTACGCAGGCGCAGCTGATCGAGCCACTGCGGTTTCGGGAAGAACGACTCCTGCGACAGCACCCACGACGCCGCGATCTTCGGATAGAACACCGTTTTGAAGTTCGCGCCGAACGCGCTGTTGCGATCCGAGCGCAGCGCGGCCGTGAGGAACAGGCGGTCATTGAAGCCGACGTTCTGTTCCACGAACGCACCCAACGTGCGGCTCTCGCTGCTCGACTCGTCCGCCTGCGCGGTCGCGCCCGCCGTGACCGTGGTCGCACCCGGCGGAAGCACCAGGCCCGTCGCGCCGTTGCGGTCGAAGATGTTCTGGAACATCTGCACGCCAGCCGTCGTCTTCGACTCGATCGATTTCGACAATGCCTTGGTCGCGGTGGCGCCGACATCCACCGTATACGTGTAGAAGCTGGTACGGTTGTCGCGCTTGTAGCCCTGCCGGTCCGTGCCGATGTCCGGGCAGTTCTGGAAACGGCACAGCTGGGTGTCCACGCGATTCAGGTAGTCGAGACCAAAATTGCCGCGCACCGCGAGCCAATCCATCGGACGATAATTCGCCCCGATCGACGAGATCATGCGGTTGATGCTCTGGTTGTACTCCGACTGGAAAATGTCGCGCGGTGTGAACTGACGCCAGCCGTACAGTGTGTCGCCCGCCGCTGTCAGGTTGTACTTGAAACCGGGCCCGCCGTACACGTTGGCGGCAACACCAGCCGTGCCCGAATCGTCGCTTTGCGGCAGCCGCAGATCCTGATTGGTATAACCCGCGCTCACCGTGATGTCGGCCTTGGGCGACAACGCGATGTTGAGATTCGCGCGCGTCGTGATCTTGTTCAGATGGTTCGGGCTCAGCTGGATCGCGCTCAACGGCGTACCGGCGGCTGCCAGCTTGCGTGCGTCGAACTCGGGCAGCTTCGTCACGCCGTCTTCGTCTTCCCATTCACCGTGCAGGAAGTAGCGCACCGTCTCCGATCCGCCCTTCACCTGCAACCCGTGCTGCTGACGGTAACCCACGCCGTACGGCGTCGTTTCCGGATCGTCGTGCAAGTTGAAGCTGCTCACACTGTCGATGGCGCACGAACCAGCCGCCTTCTGCGTCAGGAAGCACTGCACGGCATTCGAGCGCGTCGAGGTCGTCGCCGCGGTCGCGCCGCTGCGCCAGGCACGGTACGCCGTCGGATACGCGTTGCGGTCAGTAAGCGCCGTCTGTTCGGTGTAATAGTTCCACTGCGGCTTGCCCGCCACGCCGCGCTTGGTCTTGATCACGATCACGCCGTTCGCTGCGTCGGTGCCGTACAACGTTGACGCTGACGGGCCACGCACCACTTCGATCGACTCGATCTCTTCTGGATTCAGATCGCCCACCCGACTCGGCGTCGTGCCGCCCACACTGAGTGTCGATGAGCCCGTTGAGCCGTCAATGCGAATGCCGTCGATCACGTAGATCGGGTTGTTGGACAACGCCACCGAACTGGTCCCTCGGATACGCACCTTCACGCCGGCACCGGTCTGCGTACCCGGAGTGACCAACACACCGGGCGCACGCGCCGTGAGCAAGTCGGCCATGTTCGACACACCGCGGGTCGCCACCACTTCGGCCGCGTTCACTTGGGCAATCGAGTTGCCCACTTCGATTCGGCGCTGATCGCCGGTCGCGGTCGTGACCACCGGGTTCAGCGTGGCCGGCACCGACTTGAGTTGCAGGTTCACCGTCGTCACCTGCGACGCCGTGACAGTGGTCGCCTGGCGGCCTTCCGAGTAGCCGAGACGCAGAACGCGCAGCGTGATCGCTCCCGCTGGCGCGAGGCGGATCGAATAGATGCCGTCCTGGTTGGTCTGTGCGCCGAGTGTGGTGCCGACCACTTGTATTTGGGCGGCGCCGATCGGCTGACCGGTCGACGCGTCCGTCACTCGGCCGGTCACGGTTCCCGTCGACGCTTGCTGCGCGAGCGCGACGGGGCCCACGAGGGCCGCGGCGACGAAGGCCAGCGCGCCGAGCAAACTTCGCTGACTCATGAAGTACTCCTTTGGAAAATCGCGGAAAGGCGTGGCGCCGCTTCGGTTGATCAAGCGCGCTGCGCGAAGGTATGTCCTCCGTCGGTCCTCGCAAGAGCCAGCGTGGCAGGTGATTCCTGCCGGATTCCCTGATTTCAAACGTTGCGCCGACATCGGTGACGCCGCACCATTGCCTGATGTTCTCACACGTTTTGCGCCGCGTGCGCCTCCTGCTTCCCGTGCTCATCGTTGCCACGGTGCTTGGGGCGTCTCGCCCGCCCGCTCCGACCAACAGCGAGCCAACCATCCGTCGTACCGCGTACGGTGTGCCCCACATCAGCGCCGACAACTTCAAGGGCATCGGCGTCGGGCTGGGCTATGCGCAAGCCGAAGACTATGGCATGCGCGTCATACTGAGTCTCATCCGTTCGAAAGGGTGGATGGGCCGTACGTTTGGACGGGATAGCCTGTCGTCCGATTTCTCCGCGGCCCTTGAACACACCCGCGTTGAACAGACGTATCACCTGCTCGATGCTGACACGCGCGACATGTACGATGGGTTCGCCGAGGGCGTGAATCGCTACATCCGCGCCAACGCGAACACGCTGCCGTCGTGGGCCAAGCCCGTGTTTCACGGACACGATGTGGCCGCTGGTGATATCGGGACCGCCAACATCGCCATCGCCGAGCGCTTGGTCACACGGTGGTTGCAGCGCAATGCCGGTGGCGCCGCGGGTACCGCCCCTCGCGATACCGGGAACCTCGACCCCGCCTCGGTGCTCGGCGCCGATGCCGATGTCGGCTCGAATGCGTGGGCGCTCGCTCCAAGCCGCACCAAGTCGGGCCGCACCATTCTGCTACGCAATCCGCACCTCGCCTGGACGGCCGGGTACTGGGAAGCGCACGTCACACTGCCGGGGAAGCTCGATTTCTACGGCGATTTCCGCATCGGTAGCGCCTTCTCGGTGATCGGTGGCTTCAACAAGGATCTTGGCTGGGCCACCACCAACAACGCCCCTGATCTCGACGAAGTCTACGAACTCGATCTCGACCCCACGAATTCTGAACGCTATCGGTTCGATGGTACAACCATCCCGATTCGCTACGAGTCCCTCACGCTGCCGTACCGCATCGGGACTACCGACGACTCGCTGGTGAGTGAAACACGGCGCGTCGCGTTTACGCCGCTCGGCCCCGTGGTACATCGTTCGGCCAGCAAACTGTACGTCGTGCGCGCCGGACCCGACGGCGAGTATCGCGCCGGGTCGCAGTTCCTCGCCATGATGCGCGCGCGCAGTCTCGCGGAGTGGAAGCGGGCTTTGGCTATCCGTGCGCGCGCCACCTCAAACCTCACCTACGCCGATCGCGCTGGAAACATCCTGACCATCTGGATGGGTACCGTGCCGCGCCTGCCCACGCGCTCCGGCGGCGACTCCATGCCGATTCCCGCGCGCGTATCAGCCGATGTGTGGACACGATTGATCGCCCTCGATTCGCTGCCGCAAACGCTCAACCCGCGCGGCGGATACGTCCACAACGAGAACGACGCGCCACACTTCGCCAATCTCAATGCGCTCCTCGATACCGCGCGCTATCCGGATAACGTAGAGCGCGGCGAGCTGCGGCTGCGCAGCCAGCATGCATTGCAGCTTATCGGCGGCAAGGACAAGCTGTCTCTCGAAGACGTGTTGGTCCGCAAGCACAGCATGCGCATGCTGCTCGCCGACCGCGTCAAGCCCGACCTGATATCTGCCCTGAAAACGTCCTCGCCGACGCCTGCTGTCGCGCGGGCGCTCGCCGTGCTCGAGGCCTGGGACAACACCGTGGCCCCCACCAGCCGCGGTGGTTTGCTGTTCGAGACGTGGTGGCGCCGTTACCAATCGCAGGCGCGCGACTCCGCCTACGCCGAGAGATGGTCATGGGCCAAGCTCACGACCACGCCGCGCGGCGTCGGGCAGCGCGAGAAGGCCATCGATGCGTTCACCTGGGCGGTCGACGACATGCAGCGGCGCTACAAAGCCGTCAACGTCGCGTGGGGCGATGTACACCGCGTACGTCGCGGACCAGTCAACGAACCAGTCGGCGGCTGCAGCGGAGCCCTCGGCTGCTTCCGTGTGCTCTCGTACGAGCAGCTCCCCGACGGGACACGCAGTGCCAACTCCGGCGATGGTTGGATTCTCGCGGTGGAGTTCGGGGCGCGGGCGCCCCGTGCCTATTCAGTGCTCGCGTACGGACAGAGCGCCGACTCCACGTCGCCGCACTACAGCGACCAAGCCGCCATGTTCGCCCGCGGTCAGCTCAAGTCCGTGTACTTCCTCGATGCGGACATCGCCGCGCACGCTATTCGCTCGTACCGCCCCGAACCTTGATGCGCCTTCGGCCGCCCACCCTTTCGTCCGTTCTCCCGCGCCGCCTTGGCCTTCGACGCCGAGCGCACACGCCCACCCGCAGCGCCTGCCGCCTGCATGAGCACGCGCGCCCCCACCACGACTCGCGTGAGCCCCGACACCCTCAGGTCGACATCGCGCCGTCTCCCGTGTACTCCGAGGCCGGCCGGCCCGACATGCACCTGCGCCAACTCAGCGTCCGTCGATCGTAGCGTGCCGTCGCGATCTTCGCGGACTTCGCGTGAACCGCGGTGCTAGCCGCTGCCACGGCACCATCGACGCGCCCGCCGGTTCTCCCGAAGCACCTCTTATCCTCCTTTGCTCCTATCCTCTGTGTGATCAGTTCTGCCTGATCCGTTCCGCCCGCGGCCAACTGAGCGGCGTATACTTCCGACATGCGGATATCGCCGCGCACTCTTTTCGCTCCTACCGGCCCGAACCCTGATGCCCTCAACACGATCCGTGCGGTTCGCGGCCCTCGCCGCCACGTTCATCCCCGGGCTCGCGCTCTCCGCGCAAGCCAAAGCGAAGACCCCTGCAACGACGCCTGTGCCCGCCGCGATGGCGGCGATCAAGCGCGCCGATCTCGAACGGGATCTCTACGCCATGGCCGGCGACGGCATGCGTGGTCGTGAAGCCGGCACGCCCGATGAAATGCGGGCGTCGATCTGGGTCGCCGAGCAGTTGCGCCGCATCGGGGCGAAGCCGATGGGGCTCGATGGTACCTACTTCCAGTGGTTCAACATGGTCCGCACACGCGTATCGACCGTGTCCACCACCGGCGCACTCGGCGACAAGTCGCTCGCGGTCTGGAAGGATTTCGTGCCCCTAGGCTCCGCCAACGCCGACGTGAATGCGCCAATTGTGTGGGTCGGTAACGGTGCCGACACCACCATCAACGTGACGGGCAGGATCGCCGCCATACAGATCACCACACCACCGGCCGCGTCGATCCGCACCACGACCAACTCGGTCGAAGTGCGCTACGCCAACGCGGCGATCGCGGCCGCCACGCAACGCGTGCAGCGTCGCGGTGCGGTGGCGATTATCGTCGTGGCCGATTCCATCACCGACGTCGCGTTCGACGGGCTCGGTGTGCTGCGCGAGCGTGGCTCCTACGACGTCGACGGCGGTGCGCCGCGTTTCGCCGGTCAGGCCACGCAGGCGGCACGACCGCAATCCGCCCGCAACGCGCCCACGCCCGCCTTCCTCGTGCGCGGCGCGATGGCCGCTGCACTCAAGACCGGCGGCTCGGCCGAGATGCACGTGCGCGTCGAACACTTCACGACGCCGTCCAGCAACATCATCGGCGTGGTGCGCGGCACCGATCCCAAGCTGCGCGACGAGTACGTACTGTATAGCTCGCACCAGGACCACGACGGCGTGCGCTATGTCATCGACGGTGACTCCGTGTGGGCTGGCGCCGACGACAATGGCACGGTCAGCGTCGCGTTGCTCGCGATCGCCCGCGCCTTCGTGAAGCAGCCAGGCAAGCGCTCCGTACTATTCGTGTATCACGGCGCCGAGGAACGGGGACTGCTCGGCTCCCGTTATCATGCCGCGCACCCGGTGGTACCGCTGCAAAACATTGTGGCCGTGCTCAACGGTGACATGATCGGTCGCAACAACCCCGATTCGGCCAGCTTGCTCGGCATCCAACCACCGCACCGCAATTCGGCCGAGTTGGTCGACATGGCCCTGCGCGCCAACACGCTCACTGGTGCCTTCAAGCTCGACTCGATCTGGGATCGGCCCACGCATCCGGAAGGCTGGTACTTCCGGAGTGACCACGTGCCGTACGCGCGCCTCAATGTGCCGGCCGTGATGTACTCCACGAACCTGCATCCCGATTACCACACACCGCGCGACAAGCCGTCGGCCATCGACTACCCCAAGCTCACCCGCATGACGCAATGGATGTACCTCACCGGATGGTACGTGGCCACCACCCCCAAGCGCCCCGCGATCGATCCCGGTTTCAAGCTCGAGCGGTAATGGCGACGTAATCGCGCCGTGATCGCGCCGTAATCGCGCGGTGATCGAGCGCACGTACGCGATGCGTCGGTTGGCGCGGGCGGGGTATCAGTTTGCGTTCTTACCCCGCGCGTTCCATTTTCATATTCACGTCACGGCATATGCCCGGCGACGTCACCTAACTAGGAGGATGTACCATGCAGGCATTCGTGCGCCGCATGCTGGGACCGGCGTTGGCCATTACCGCGCTGTCGTTGACGGCAACGGCAGCCAGCGCGATTACCGGACAGGCGAAACCGCAGCTTTCCATTGAAGCCGAACGGTCGCCGCAGGGTGCCCGCATCATTTTCAAGGGGAAGAACTGGCCGGCCGCTTCCCGCGTGAAGCTCACCGCCACGCGCGCGCCCGGCTCCAGCAAGGCGCAAGACTTCGGCCTGATCGATGCCGACAGCACCGGTGTCTTCGCCGTGCGGAGGGTCGTACAGTGCACCACCAGCAGCCAGGAAGATGGCTCGCTCGAGACGGTAACCTTTACCGCTGCCGATTCGGCGACTGGTGTGAAGGCCACTGCGACCACTCGCGGCGGCCCTTGGGTCTGTCAGTAAGTCGGATCGCTGTTCACGCTTCGGTCGCGGTGTTGCCCCACGGGCGGCACCGCGATCGTGTATTCGTACCCGATCCTACTTAATTGAGCCGCGCCATGTTCGTGATCTTCGTCTGTCCAATTTTCTCACCGGCCGCTACGCAGATGATCGAGGCCGCCCTCAACGTGCCGCATGTGCGTTTGGGGGTCATCGCCCAGCAGCCACTGGATGCACTGGCGCCGAACGTCGCCGCGCGAATCGCCGCGCACTGGCAGGTGGACGATGTCACGAACGCGACGTCGCTCGAACACGCTGTGCGCGCGCTCGGCGCCACCCACGGGGCGATCGCGCGTTGCTTCGGGGCCTACGAGCAACTCCAGCAGCCGCTGGCAATCGTGCGCGAACGCCTCGGTATTCCCGGCCTCAGTAGTGCCGCCGCCCACAACTTCCGCGACAAGGCACGCATGAAGGATGCGCTGCGGGCGGCGGGGGTTCCGGTGGCGCGGCATCGGCTGATCGCCTCGCGCGACGATGCGTTGACGTTCATCGCCGACGTCGGGTTTCCCATTGTGCTCAAGCCGCCCGCCGGTGCCGGCGCGATCGCGACCCAGCGCATTCGCGATGTGACGTCGCTCGACGCGATGCTTGCGAACTATCGGGCGACGCCAGCCAATCCGATGCTCGCCGAAGAGTTTCTGCGCGGCACCGAGTACTCGCTGGAAACGGTGTCGATCAACGGTGAGGCCATCTGGCATTCGCTCACGCGCTACGGTCCCACGCCGCTCGACGTCGTCGAAAACTCGTGGATTCAGTGGACTGTGCTGCTGCCGCGCGAGATCGACGCGCCGGAGTTCGACGACATCCGCCAAGTCGGCGCTCAGGCGTTGCGAGCTCTGGGGATGGGCACGGGCGTGTCGCACTGCGAGTGGTTCCGGCGTCACGATGGGAGCATCGCGATCAGTGAAATCGCAGCGCGACCACCTGGCGCCAACATCACTACGATGATTTCCCGCGCGCACGACATCGACTTCGTGTCGGCGTGGGTGCGCCTCATGATCAACGGCACGTTTCACCCGCCCGCACGGCGCTACGCCGTGGGCACCGCGTATCTTCGAGGCCAGGGCACGGGTCAGGTGCGTACCGTTGAAGGGCTCGAAGCCGTGCAGGAACAGTTCGGCACCCTGATTTGCGACTCCCGACTGCCGTACCCCGGTCAGCACCCCACGGGCAGCTACGAGGGCGAAGGCTATATCATCGTTCGTCACCCCGACACCACCGTGGTGCAGAACGCGTTGCAGCGTATCGTTTCCAGCGTTCGCGTCCGACTGGGCTGAGCCCCTCCACCTTCAGCTGAATCGACCTGTGTCCAAGACCGTGTTGATGTTGACCCCCGGATTCCCAGGTGAAATGCCGCTCTTTACACGTGGCCTGTCCGAGCAGGGTGCCACTGTGTTGGGTGTCTCGAATACACCGGTCCTGGACCTGCCCGAGATCGCCCGGCGCCATCTCGGCGACTACCTGCAGGCTACCGACCTGTTCACGAACCCCGGCGTCGCGATCGAGCAGATTCGCCGTTGGCTGGGTACCCGTACTGTCGATCGCGTCTGCTGCCTCTGGGAACCTGGAGTCGAGATCGCCGCCCAGATCCGAGAAGCCCTCGGGGTGCCGGGCCAGTCGTACCAGCAGGCCCTGCGATTCCGCAACAAGGACCTCATGAAGCAGGCGCTGGCCGAAGGTGGCGTGCGGGTTCCGCACCACGCGGTGGCGAGTACGCCCGCTGACGTGTGGGCGGCGGCGGAGCAGGTGGGCTATCCGCTCATCATCAAGCCCATCGCCGGAGCCGGCTCGATGGACACCTATCGCTGCGACGACGCCAATGACGTTGCTAAAGCGATCGCGCAGCTCGGCCACATTGCCGTGGTCGATGTCGAGGAGTTTATCGACGGCGAGGAGTACACCTACGACACCGTCTGCGCCGGCGGCGACATCAAGTACTTCCACATCGCGTACTATCGACCACGGCCGCTGATCGCCCGGACCAACGAGTGGATCTCGCCGCAGACGCTCACGTACAAAAACGTCGACGACCCGAAACTGTCGGGCGGGTGCGCCATGGGAGAGCAGGTGCTCAAGGTGCTCGGCTACGACACCGGTTTCACGCACATGGAGTGGTATCTCAAGTCCGACGGCGAAGCGGTGTTCGGAGAGGTCGCGGCCCGTCCGCCCGGCGCCCGCACGGTCGACCTGATGAACTACGGCGGCGACATGGATCTCTTCAACGGGTGGGCGGAAGCCGAATTGCACGGCACGTTCTCGCAGAAGATAGAGCGGAAGTACAACACCGCCTGCATCACGAAGCGGGCGCACGGCCAGGGCCGCATTCAGCGCGTCGAGGGGCTCGAACAGCTCCGGCAGCGCTTTGGTGATGCGATCTGTGTGGTGGACCTCCTTCCCATCGGAGCCCCGCGCCGTGATTGGAAGAGCACCCTGCTGTCCGATGGATACGTCACGCTTCGGCATCCCGACTGGGAGACCACCATGGCGATGGCCGACGCGGTCGGGACCGACCTCAACCTCTATGCCGGGTAGGGAATAAGTAGGTCGTGGTTGGGTCGATTGGCTTGGCCGCTGTAGCGCGCTCGCATCACTTATGGTGGGAGGCACGCAACGTCTAGCGGACCCATCTGTGACACTTCAGAGGGAAATCAGAGAGAAACAGCACCGATTTTTGATAGGAACGGTTCGGCACGTCACTTGCCCCCTTACCCGTATGCGAAGTCGCTGAATGGCGGCCGTCGCGACGACCCGAGCCGGAAGAGCCATGTCCCGTATTCTCGAAGAGCCGCCGATTGATCCGATCCGTGGCTACTTCTCGCAGCTGTGCGTGATGCTAACGGGAATCGCATCGGGCGTCGTCGAGCCGCCGGCCGGGGAGGCGCTGCAGTCGCCGACGTATCACATGGGACGCCGCGACGGCTTCCACGTGGTCGTCGCCCATTTGGCGTCCAGCCGCCACCTCCGTGATGCCGCCGACAAGTGCGTCGCCTTCGGCATGGGTGTCGAGGAGCGCGCCGACTCGCATCCGTATGGCCCCGACTGGTCGCACGGATTCGCCCAGGCCACCATGGAAGCCGCCGCCGACATCGCGATGTATGCCGCGACCTCCACCATACCGGCCGTCGACAAGTCGCGGCTGCGCGCCGCTCGTACCGCTGCCCGTCACTTGTCGCCCCTTTCGGGGCTCTGGACGCAGCGACCGGCCGCCGGTGCTCAGCCCCCGAGCAGTCACCACGAGTGGTAAGCGAAGACGGCGACGGAGTCTCGAACTCCGTCGCCGTGTTCGCCATTTCCGACCGATCGTCACGGCTGAGCCGCGCTATATTGCGGGCATGTCTCGAAAGCCTTCCATCGTCCTCGATGCCCGCGCGCTCGATCGCACGCTGCGTCGCATGGCCGACCAGATCGTCGAATTCAATGCCGGCACCGACAATCTCGTGCTCGTCGGAATCCAGCGCCGCGGGGTGCAGCTCGCGGAGCGTATCGTGCGCATCATCAAAGCGCAGGAAGGCGTGGATATCGCAAGCGGAGCGCTCGACATCACGCTCTATCGCGACGATTTGCAAACCGTGGGGCCGCGTCCCGTGGTCGGCACCACCCGGCTGCCGTGGACGCTCGACGACCAGAACGTCGTCATCGTCGATGACGTGCTGTACACCGGACGCACGGTCCGCGCCGCCCTCGACGAACTCGCCGATTTCGGACGCCCGGCGCGCATCGCCCTCGCCGTACTGATCGATCGCGGCGGTCGGGAACTGCCGATTCATGCCGATGTGATCGGACGAAAAGTCGAGGTGAATCCCGGGCAGCGCGTCGACGTGTTCATCGAAGAACTCGATGGTCGCGACGAAGTGCTTGTCGCCGACCGCGACAGCGAGACCTGACGCGATGGCCGGCCCCCTCGGTAAGGATCTTCTCGGACTGGCGCCGCTCTCGGCCGATCAGATCCGCCTTGTGCTCGACACCGCCGTTCCGTTCCGCGAAATCTCTGAGCGGGCGATCAAGAAGGTGCCGACACTGCGCGGCGCTACGATCGTCAACCTGTTCTTCGAAGCGTCCACCCGTACGCGCATTTCCTTCGAGTTCGCCGAGAAGCGACTCAGCGCCGATACGGTGAATGTCGCGTCCGCGGGATCAAGCGTCTCGAAGGGCGAAACCCTCGTCGACACGGCGCGCAATCTCGAAGCGATGAAGATTGACATGGTGGTCATTCGTCATGGCGCATCGGGAGCGGCGCAGTTCCTCGCCGAACGCATCGAGTCGAACGTGATCAACGCCGGCGACGGCACCAACGAGCATCCCACGCAGGGCCTGCTCGATATCCTGACGCTGCGCAATCATCTCGGTGATCTCACCGGACGTCGCATCTGCATTGTCGGTGACGTGCTCCACTCGCGCGTCGCCCGCTCCAACATCTGGGGCCTCACCAAGCTCGGCGCGGAAGTGGCCGTGTGCGGACCGCGCTCACTGCTCCCCAACGCCATCGGCGAGATGGGCGTGACGGTTTTCGATCGTATCGAAGAAGCGGTCGAATGGGCCGATGCCTTCAACGTCCTGCGACTGCAGCTCGAGCGCATGCAGGCTGGTTATATCCCGTCGTTGCGCGAATATAACCGCGTGTACGGCGTTACCCGCGCGCGGCTCGAGAAGGCACCGCGCGATATCCTCATCCTGCACCCTGGGCCGATGAATCGCGGCGTGGAAATCGACAGTGACGTGGCCGACGGGCCGCACTCAGTGATCCTCGATCAGGTCACCAATGGCGTGGCGGTCCGCATGGCCGTTCTGTATCTGCTCGCCGGCGGCAAGCCGGAACTCGCCGAAGCGGCGAAGAGGGGAGGCGCATGAGTCGGGACCTGCTGCTGCGCGGCGGACGCATTGTCGATCCGTCGCAGGGAATGGATGCCGTCGGTGACGTACTGCTTCGCGATGGTCGTGTGGAAGCGTGCGGAAGTGCCATCGGCACGCCCGATGGTGCCGACGTCATCGACGTGAGCGGGCTGGTCGTCACGCCCGGCATGATCGATGTGCACATCCATCTGCGTGAACCAGGTCGTGAAGACGTCGAGACCATCGCCACCGGCGCGCACAGCGCCGCGGCCGGTGGATTCACGGGCGTCTGCGCCATGCCGAATACCAAGCCCGTTACCGACAACCAGGCCGTCGTCGGATTCGTGAAACGCCAGGGAGAAGCCGCCGGCTTCGCGCGCGTGTACCCGTATGGCGCCATTTCGGTGGGGCAGAAGGGCGAGACGCTCGCTGAATTCGCCGAGATGGTCGGCGCCGGTGCCGTGGCGTTCAGTGATGACGGGAGGCCCGTGGAGAGCGCGCAGCTCATGCGCACCGCGCTCGAGTATGCGCGCGCGTTCAACGTGCCGATCGCCGAACACTGCGAGGATATGACACTCGCCCGCGGCGGCAGCATGAACGAAGGCATCATGAGCGCGAAGTTGGGTCTCAAGGGTATCCCGCCAGAAGCCGAAGAGATCTACGTCATTCGCGACATTCTCCTCGCCAAACGCACCGGTGGTCATATCCACCTCTGCCATCTCAGCACGAAGGGCTCGGTGGAGCTCGTACGCTGGGGCAAGGAACGCGGAATCAACGTCACGTCGGAAGTGTGCTCACACCACATCTCGCTCACTGAAGATGCGGTGGAAGGCTACAACACCAACGCGAAGATGAATCCGCCGCTGCGCACAGCGGCCGATGTCGAGGCACTGCAGCAAGGGCTCGCCGACGGGACCATCGATCTGCTGGTCACCGATCATGCGCCGCACCACTACGACGAAAAGGAACGCGAGTTCGCCGATGCGCCCAACGGCATCGTCGGACTGGAGACCGCCCTCGGCATCAACTGCACCTACCTGCTGCATCGCGGCATCATGACCATGTCGCAGATGGTCGACGCCATGAGCTGCAAGCCCGCCAAGGTTTTCCATCTGCCAGGCGGAACACTCGCGCGGGGCAGCCTCGGCGACGTCACCGTCTTCGATCCGAATCGCCTCTGGACCGTCGATCCGAAAACGTTCAAGTCGAAAGGACGGAACACGCCGTACGGCGGCCACCAGCTCACCGGACAGGCCCGACTCACGGTCGTCGACGGTCGCGTTGTCTATCGCGCCGACTGATCACACGGTGACCGACGCACTGCTCGACGCGCGTTTGCGGTTGGCCGCCGCTTGCCGACGATTGCATGCGCGCGGCCTGCTGGCCGGGGCGGAGGGAAACCTCTCGTGCCGGCTTCCCAACGGCGATCTGCTGGTAACCGCCAGCGGCGTCGACAAGGGCACCATCGACCACACGCATGTACTTCGGGTGCACGCCGACGGTTCGCTCTGTCACGAGGAACGAGGCGACGCGTTGCCGGGTGACCCCGAAGCACGTGACACGTCGCGCCGCCCGTCGTCGGAATTGGGGATGCATCTCGCCTGCTATGCGGCTCGCGCCGATGTGCAAGCGATTGTGCACGCCCATCCCCCGGCCGCGACCGGATTCGCCGTGGCGGGCATTCCCATCCCTGCCGACGTCTTACCAGAGTTGCCAGTGGTCGTGGGCCCGATTGCGCTGGTGCCCTACGGGCGCCCGGGCACATCGGCCCTGGCCGACGCCATGCGTCCGTTCCTCGCCGCACACGATGTATTCCTGCTGGCGAATCACGGGGTCACAACGGTCGGAAAATCGATCAAAGATGCGTTGCTGCGAATGGAAAGCGTGGAGCAGTCCGCGCGGATTCTTGCGGTAGCGCGCCTGTTGGGAGGCGCCCACTCACTCCCCCCATCGGAAGCGGTCGTGCTTGCGTCACTCCATCCCCGATACGAGGATGCAATACGGGCGAAGATGACCTGACGGAGAAGTGCGATCTGCGTCACACTTGGTCGTGATGCACCTCCGCCATATTCGTCTGCTTCGTACCTCAGGCCAATTCGTTAATTCAGCGCCCTCACATGACGGAGTTTCGCGCAGTGTCCATCGACGAAGTCCGGTCGCTCGTTGCCGAGCGGCAACGCTATGATGACTGGTTGACCGCGCTCGACGCGCGCCGCGCGGAAACGCCGAGTCGCGTGTTCGACCGCGTGCACGGTGATTACGTCGCACGACGCGATGCCGTGATGGCGCAGCTTCGAGAGCACGTCGGCGCGCTGTCGACGCACGGGACGGACCTCGACGGCCGGCTGAGCACACTCGAGGCCGAACTGGCCGCGCTCGAAGACGAACGCATCGAAGCGATGCTACGTACCGCCGTCGGCGAATACGACGACAATCGCTGGGAAGTCGTGCGACAGGATGTCGAAGCGAAGCTTGCCGCGCTCGGCGAGCAACGTGGCGGCCTGCTGGCCGAGGTCGACGAGATCCGCTCGCTCCTCGCCCGCGCGAGCAGCGAACCGCCGATGGAACTGGTCGACGTCACAACGGGCGACGAGGCCCAGGTGGACATCGCCGTCGGTGCCACTCCCCATAGCATGTCCGACGTGCGCCTGGTGACCGAAATGCCGGAACTGGTGCCGGAAACGAAGCCGGAGCCGGAAACGAAGCCGGAGCCGGAAACGAAGCCGGAGCCGGACAAGTCGGAGGAGTCGGCATCGTCCGACTTCGATGATGCGCTGGCAATGTTTAGCGAGAGCACGGGCGCGCCGGATCCAACCTTTACCCGGTCGCTCGAAGGCATCGACGTCGAACTCGAGGTGCACGGCGCGTCGTCGATATCTGCGCCGTCGGCACCGCAGGCCAACACCGCGACGGCCACGCCGGCGTCGTCGACGCCGTTGGCGGTGCCGGTTGAGGCCGCTGATACTTTCGACGATCTCGCCTTCCTGCGATCGGTAATCGATCCCACGCCGGTCAGTTCGTCGCCGGCGGTACCGTCGGTCCCGAATGCTGCCCCGAGCAATGAACCGTTCAAAACATTGCGCTGCACCGAATGCAGCACGATGAACTTGCCTACCGAGTGGTACTGCGAACGATGCGGCGGAGAACTCGCTGCGTTCTGATCTGTACGGAGGCGGGTGAAGGTGGGTGACAACGACGAAGGGCCGGACTCAGCGAGTCCGGCCCTTCGTCGTCCAGCGAAACTTATGCAGCCTTGTTGGCGGCTTTCGCCAGCTTGCTCTTTTGACGAGCAGCGGCGTTGCGATGGATGAGTCCCTTGCGCGCCGCACGATCAAGCAGCGAAACGGCAGACAGGCGATCATCGGCACCAGCGGCGACGAGCTTCGCCCGCTTGACGGCGGTACGCAGCGCCGAACGCTGCGCACGATTGCGCACCGCAGCCGCACGCGACTTCCGCAGGTCTTTCTTCGCGGACTTGATATTCGGCACGGAAAACTCCCCAGCAGGTAGAAATTCGGTAAGTACGAAAACAACAGTCACATGAGGCGGCGCCCCAGACCACTGCGGACAGACCGGAAAACATATCCAGGAACCTCCCGCCGGTCAAGAACCTCGCCGATCTCCGGCCACACGCCTCGCTTTGACACCCGAGCGGCGCTCGGCTACCTTCCGGTTCGTACTTGCTTGCATTCGCGTCCTCGACACGTCTCCTGCCCCCCCGCGGGACGTTTTCCTGACGCCTCTCCCCAATCGCCGCTGCGGTGGATACTACACAGCAACTTGTCCTCATCGCACCCGTGCTGCTGTTCTCGATGGTCGCCCACGAGTACGCGCACGGCTATGCGGCGTTCAAGCAAGGGGACATGACGGCGTATCAGCTCGGGCGCCTCACGTGGAACCCTCTCAAGCATATCGATCCGTTCATGACCATCATTCTCCCGGTCATGCTCGCGCTCATCGGTGCGCCCATTTTCGGCGGAGCCAAGCCCGTCCCCGTCAATCCGAGCAACTATCGGCAGTATCGCCGAGGCGACATCATCGTCTCGCTGGCCGGGGTCGTAACCAATGTGCTGATCGCCCTCTTGATTGTGCCGCTCATCATCGGCGTAGGGCTGCTCGGGCAGTATGTTCCGGGACTTGTTCGTCCCCTCGGCGTGCTGCAACAGATGCTCGCCGCCGGTATTTTCATCAATCTGATTCTCGCGGCGTTCAATCTGATCCCGATTCCGCCGCTCGACGGATCGCACGTCTTCAAGTACCTGTTGCCCCCGAAATGGTCGCTGCAGTATCAGCGCCTCGGAGGCGTCGGTTTGTTGTTGCTCTTCGCCGTGCTCTCGTTTGCTCGGCCGCTGGTGAATATCTGGTTGGCGCCCGCGTACATGCTGCGGGCGCTGGCCGAGCAGTTCTACTTCCCGTACATGCTGCCCAACCCCTTCGCGTGAAGGCCGCGTGATCGCTCCGAATTTCCGCCGCGCCGAGAATCTGGCGCCGTCCTTTGTCGTCGAGCTGAGCCACTTCACTGGCCCGCTCGATCTGCTGCTGTCGCTCATCCGCGACGAGCAACTCGACATTTACGACATCCCGATCGCCCGCATTGCCGAGCAATTCCTGGCGCGCATCAGCACGCTCGGACTCGACGAAGCGGCCGACTATCTCGAAATGGCGGCGCGACTCCTGCGCATCAAAGCGCAAATGCTGCTGCCGCGGGCGGATGGTGAGGAAGCGTGGGAAGATCCCCGCGCCGAACTCGTGCGCCGACTGCTCGAGTATCAGCAGATGCGCGAAGTCGTCGATCTGCTCGAACGTCGCGGCGAAGAGCGTCGGCATCAGTTTCCGCGACGTTGGGTGCCGCCGGTGGCCGATATCACACCGATCAACGCCCCCCTGTCACTCGCGCTCGGGGAGTTGCTGGCGGCTGTCGACCGGGTGCTTCGCACCACCAAGGAGCCGGTGCTGCACGAGATCATCCCGCGTGCCCTCGATGTTGCCGGTGCCATGATGACCGTGCGCGCCGTGCTCGCCATGCGTCGTTCCGCCCGCTGGTTCGATATGGTTGGTCGTGACGCCGAGCCATGGCAGATTCTGTCCGTGCTGCTCGCGTTGCTTGAAATGGCGAAGATCGGTGAACTGCGGATCGCGCAGCATCACGCCTTCGCCTCTGTGGAGATCCGTCGTGACGCCGTTAGCGAAGCTGCTTGAAGCCGCCCTGTTCGCCGCCCCGCGCCCCATTGCCATGGAAGCGCTCGCGGCGTTGGACGTTGAGTCGAGTCCGGCCGCCGTCGCGGCGGCGCTCGACGAACTGCGCGAACACTATGACATCGATGGACATGGCGTCGAGCTGGTCGAGCAGGGAGGCGGCTGGCAGATTCTAACGCGCGCCGAGTTCGCCGAAGCCATCGAGCGCGCGCAGGTCGTCGTGCGGCCGCAGCGACTGTCGGCGGCCGCCCTCGAAACGTTGGCCATCATTGCCTATCGCCAGCCGATCGGCCGTGCCGAAATTGAAGAAATCCGTGGCGTCGCCGTGGGTTCCGTGCTGAAGTCGCTCCACGAGCGCGGGCTCATCGACATTGTCGGACGCAGCGAGGGCATCGGCCGTCCGCTGCTGTACGGAACCACCTCTCAGTTCCTCGAGCAGTTTGCGTTGCGACACCTGGAAGAACTCCCGCGCGCCGATGAATTGGCGATCGCTTTGCGTGGCGCCGGCAACACAGCCGTCGTGCCGGAGTGACTAAGCCCCCGAAAAAGACCGCGGCCGAGAAGAAGGGCGAATACCGGCGCGGCACGCAGAAGAAGACGCCCAAGGGGCCGTCGGCTCGCGGTGCCGCTGCCCGCGCCGCCAACGAGCAGCGTGGCGTCCCGTCGGTCGCCAAACCCAAGCCGCCGCGCGAGCGCAGCGCGCGTGATGCGGTCTCGCGTGAAAAGCCCGTAGCCGCGACACCAGACGCACGGGCGGCGCGCGCGGACACGTCGGACCGTACTGAGCGCCCCAAGCGGAACCGAACCGAGACGGGCTCCTCCAAGCGGCGCCTCAAGCCACAGCGGTCCGCCGACGCTCTGCCGTCCAAGGCGGGCGGCACCGTCAAGGCCGAACGCGAAGGCCCTATGCGCGTGCAGCGAGCCCTCGCCCGCGCCGGGGTGGTGTCGCGTCGCGGCGCCGATCAGGCCGTCGCCGATGGCCGCGTACAGGTCAATGGCGCCGTCGCGACCATCGGGCAAGTCGTCGACCCGTTTCGTGATCAGATCATGCTCGACGGCACGCCGGTGATCACGCGCGTCACGTCGCACACGTGGATCGTGGTTCACAAGCCGGCCGCCGTTATGACCACCCGCAAAGATCCCGAGGGACGGACCACGGTGTTCGATCTCGTGGACGATGTCCCGGGACTCGTGTACGTCGGACGCCTTGACTTCATGACCGAAGGGGTGCTCTTGCTCACCACCGACGGTCGCGCCGCCCATGCGCTCACCCACCCCAGCAACGAGGTGGAGCGCACGTATGTCGCCACTGTGCGCGGTGATGCCGTCACCGCAGCCAAGGTCGCCCGCCGTGGTGTCCAGCTCGAGGACGGTCTGGTCATTCCCCGGGAAGTGGTCGCCAGTCCGCTCGGCGGACGTCGCTGGGCCCTCGAAATCACCATCGCCGAAGGCAAGACACACGAAGTGCGTCGCCTCTGCGATGCGCTCGAACTTGAAGTGGAGCGTCTCGTGCGGACGCGGTTTGGCCCGGTACGCCTCGGCGATCTCCCGCCGGGCGGGGCCCGAGCCCTCAACAGCACCGAGCGCGAAGTACTCGAAGCCCTCATGGTCGGCGGCCGCTAAGGCGGTCGTGACGCGCTACTTGGACCCATGAGTCCGATGTGGGAACCCGATAGGGAGCAGACCGGACGCTGTCGGGTATGCTCGACGGAACGAGCCACCAAAAAGAGGAGCAGCAGATCGTGACCACGAGCGTTGCCGCGTCGCAGGACGCGGCCTTGGTGCAGGGTGTCCTTCACGAAGTCGCCAAGCGAATCGTCGGACAGGAGTACATGGTGGAGCGCCTGCTTATCGCGCTCCTCACCGGCGGTCACGTGCTCCTCGAGGGCGTTCCGGGGCTCGCGAAAACGCTCACTGTCCGTACGCTCGCCGAAACGGTGCGCACCAGCTTCCAGCGTATTCAGTTTACGCCCGATCTGCTGCCCGCCGACGTCGTTGGCACGCAGATTTTCGACCAGCCCACCGGCGAATTCCGCGTCAAGCACGGGCCCATCTTCGCCAACATCATCCTCGCCGACGAAATCAATCGTGCGCCAGCCAAGGTGCAGGCCGCCCTGCTGGAGGCGATGCAGGAAAAGCAGGTCACGATCGGTGGAACCACCTATCGCCTGGCCGAGCCGTTCCTCGTCCTCGCCACGCAAAATCCGATCGAACAGGAAGGCACCTACCCGCTGCCGGAAGCGCAGGTCGACCGCTTCATGATGAAGCTGCGCGTCGGCTATCCCACGCGCGCCGAAGAGAAGGAGATCCTTCGTCGGATGGCGGGCGGTGAAAGCATCGTGGTCAATGCGATTGCGTCGCCGGAAGAGTTGCTCGATGCCCGTCGTCGTATTTCCGAACTGTACATGGACGAGCGCATCGTGGATTATATCGTCGATCTGGTACACGCCACGCGCTCGCCGGCCGATGTCGGCGCGGCCGATCTTCGCCCGCTCATCGAGTTCGGTGCGTCACCGCGCGCCACGATCTCGCTCGCGCAGGCGTCCCGCGCTCACGCCTTCCTTCGGGGCCGCGCGTTCGTCACGCCAGACGACGTCAAAAGCATCGCGCCTGACGTGCTCCGTCATCGCGTCCTGACGTCGTTTGAAGCCGATGCCGAAGGCGTCACCAGCGACACCATCGTTTCGCGTCTGCTCGCCGTCGTCGAAGCGCCCTGATCGCCGTGGCGAAGTCCGACGCGTCTCCGCACTCCGGCACCTCGACCACCGTGTCACCGCTTTCGGTGGCACCGGCCGAAGTGCTCCGGCAGGTTCGTCGCATCGAAGTGCGCACGCGGCGGTTGGTCGACTCGCGTTTCGCCGGGGAGTACCGCTCGCTGTTCAAAGGGCAGGGCATGGAGTTCTCCGAGGTCCGCGAGTACCAGCCTGGCGACGAGGTCCGCTCCATCGACTGGAACGTGTCGGCCCGCATGGGACGCCCCTTCGTCAAGCGCTACGTCGAAGAGCGCGAGCTCACCATCATGCTCGTGGTCGACCTGTCGGGATCGTCGCGCTTCGGCACGCGCGCGCACTTCAAGCACGAACTCGCCATCGAGATGGCCGGTGTGCTCGCACTCGCGGCCACGCGCAACAACGATCGGGTTGGATTACTGATGTTCTCCGATCGCGTCGAGCACGCGCTACCGGCTCGCAAAGGACGCAAGCACGCCTTGCGATTGATTCGCGATCTCCTGACCACCAACCCGGTGGGTCGCGGGACCTCGGTGGCGGTCGCGGTGGATCGCCTGATGCGTCTCCTGCCGCATCGCTCGGTGGTTTTTTTCGCGTCTGACTTTCTCGCCGACGATCTTGAAAAACCGCTGGCGCGACTCGCGCAACGTCACGACGTGATCGCCGTCACGCTCGAAGATCCGTCGGAGCGCGTGCTCCCCGACATCGGCCCCGCGCGCTTGGCCGATCCCGAATCGGGTCAGGTCATCGAAATCGACACGTCGCATCCGTCGGTGCGCGCGGCCTTCGCCAAGCAGGTCACCGCCGATGATGCGCTGCGTCGCAAGCTGTTTGGCCGGTTGGGTCTCGACGAGATCGTGGTGCACACGGAGCACGGCTACGTGGATGCGCTGCTGTCCTTCTTTCGCGCACGGACCCGACGTCCGCACGGTGCGGTGCGTACCGGACCGCGCGGCGCGATGGGCGATGCCGCCGGAACCGCGGCACCGGTGCGCGCACCGAGTGCGCCGGTGTCCGTGGCCGATCAGCGGAGCCGTTGATGTCACACCGCTTTGCAGGGCGCGGGGAGGAATGGTGTCACCTGGTGCGGATCGGCACGCTCAGCGCGTTGCTCCTCGCGTCGCGTCCGGTGAGCGCGATGGCGCAGGCCGCGTCGCCGACGACGCCGCCGGTGTCCCCCGGTGTGCTGACGCCGCCCACGGGCTCGCGCGTCAAGGCCGGCTTTCTGGTGCGCCCCGATACCGTCGAAGTGGGCGATCCGTTCACCTTGATCGTGACGGTCGTCGTCCCCGACGGCGCGCGCGTTGAATGGCCGACGATCGACGATACGACGGCGATGGTCGTGAGTCGCCAGCCCACCAAAGTCACCCAGGAATCGATGCGGGCGGGTGGTCGCACCGAACGCGCCGAATATGCGTTGGCCGCCTGGAACGTCGGCCCGCTCCCGATCGGCCTCAACGAAGCGATTGTCCGTTACGGATCGATCACGCTCAAGGTGCCGCTCAATGCCAGCGTGTTCGTGAAGTCGGTACTGCCCGGCGACTCCTCCATGCACAAACCCAAACCGCCGCGCGATCTTTTCCCGCGCCTGGTGCCCTGGTGGCAGCGCTGGTGGCCCGTGCTATTGGTGCTGGCCGCGCTTGCGCTGCTCTGGTGGCTCCTCAAGCGCCGCCGGAAGCGCGGGAACGCGACCGCGTACGTTGCACTCGATCCCTACGCGCGCGCCGTGCACGACTTCGACCGGTTAGACCGACTCGCGCTAGCCGATGCTGGTGAGCGCGGACGCTACGTCGCGCTGGCCATCGATGTGGTTCGCACGTATCTCGCCCTGCGTAATCCGTTGGCCGCGCTGTCGCTCACCAGCTCCGAGCTGATCGGCGCCATCGCCGATGACGAACGCGTGCCGCGCGATCGACTCATCTCGTTGATGGCCGACGGCGACGGCATCAAGTTCGCCCGTCGCCTCGTGTCCGGCACCCGCGCCCGCGAGCTGGCCGCCGATGCCCGCGCCGTCGTCGATCACATTGAAGCCGCCGAACGCGCCCGCCGTACGGCGGAGGAGGCAGCGCGCGCCGCCGCCGCGAAAGCCGATCGTGACGCCACGCAGAAAGACGAGGACGACGCACGTCGCAAGTCGCGTCGCCCCAAGGCCGGGGCCACATGAACCGTGCACTCGAGTGGTTCCGCGAGGTCATCAGCGAGTTCAGCGGCGCGCTGAGCCTCGACGCGTGGTCGTTCTTCGGGATCAATTTCGCCCACCCTTCGCTCCTGCTGCTGCTGGTACTGCTGCCGCTCTGGTCGTGGTGGCGCCGCCGCGCCGCGCCGCAGCGGGCGATCCCGTTCTCTCGCGCCTCCGTGCTCGTACTCGGCCCCCAACCGGCCCTCTCCTGGGTGCGCTGGTTGCCGTGGCTGCGGGCGCTTGCATTGGCTGGCTTCATCGTGGCCGCCGCCCAGCCGCGCTCGGGCGCGCGCGCCGAGCGCGTCTCCAGTGAAGGCATCGATATCGCCCTCGTGGTCGATATCTCGAGCTCCATGCTCGCCGAAGACTTTCAGCCGCAGAACCGCATTGAAGTGGCGAAAGAGAAAGTGAAGCGGTTCGTCGTTGGTCGGAAATCGGATCGCGTCGGACTCGTGGCGTTCTCCGGCGAGGCGCTCACGCAGGTGCCGCTTACCACCGACTACCCGGTCGTGCTCACCGCCATTGATAATCTGCAGGTGGGGCAACTCGAAGACGGTACCGCCATCGGCACCGCCATCGCCACGGCGGCCAATCGCCTGCGCACCGCGCCCGGTCGTTCACGAGTGATGGTGTTGCTCACCGACGGCGAGAACAACCGCGGCGCGATCGATCCGCGCACCGCGGCGCAGGCCGCCGGCGCCTTCGGCATTCGCATCTACTCGATCGGCGTCGGGAGCGATGGGATGGCCGCCGTGCCCGTTGGACGCGGCCTCTTCGGCCTGCGTTACGAGAATCGACCCGTGAAGATCGACGAAGCGCTGTTGGCCGAGATCGCGAACAACACGGGTGGTCGCTATTTCCGAGCCAAGGACGCGCAGGCGCTGCAAAGCATCTACGAACAGATCGACGCGCTCGAGCGCTCGATTGTCGAGTCTCGCGCGTATATCCGGTACACCGAACGATTCCGCTGGCCGCTGCTGTTCGGCGTTGCGGCCCTGCTCGGTGAACTCGCCTTACGCGCGCGGCGCGGCGTGCTGCCATGAACCTCGGCGCGCTCCCGCCGCTCGTCTTCGACGTGCCCTGGCTGCTACTCGCCGCGGTGCTGTTGCCGCTGGCCGTGTGGTGGATGCGGTCGGCGCGGAGGCGTCAGCGCCGCCTCCGGCTCGCCCGCTACGCTGAGTCGTCGGCACTACGTCGTCTGGTCATGATCTCCGACCCCGACGAACGGGGACGCACCGTCCGCCTCATGCTGGTCGCCGTCCTCGCGGGCCTTGCGCTATCGGGGCCGCGGTGGGGACTCGCGCGCGGGCCGGTCAGCGCGCGCGGCATCGACATGGCGATCGCCATCGACGCGTCGCTGTCCATGATGGCGCCCGATGAGCGTCCGTCCCGATTGGAGCGGGTAAAGCAGGAAGTCCGTCGGTTGCGTGCGATGTCGCAGGCCGATCGCGTGGCGTTGATCGCCTTCGCCGGACGGAGCTACATCCTGACGCCGCTCACCAGTGACGATGGCGCCATTGAGCTCTTCCTCGACAATCTCGACCCGTCGGTGGTGGGGCAGGCGGGCAGCTCGATCGCCCGCGCGATCCGTCAAGGCACCGAACTGCTGTTGGCCAGCGACGGCAGTGCCGATCGCGCGCTCGTGCTCATGACTGATGGTGAAGCGTTCGAGCCGGCCGAAGATGTGCAAGCCGCTGCCACCGAGGCGGGCGTGAAAGGCGTCAGTCTCGTGACCGTTGGCTTCGGGACCACACAAGGCAGCACGATTCCGGTACAGGATGGCTCCGTCACACGCGAGAAGCGCGATGACGAAGGCAAGGTGGTTATCACCCGCTACTCGCCTGAGCTGTTAGCGGCCGCGGCCAAAGCCGCCGGTGGCACGTTCATTCCCGCCGAAGCCTCCGACAAGGCCACACGCGTGCGAGGCGCCTTGCGCTCCTTGCGCACGGCCAAGCGCCAGTTGGATTCGCGCGAGGATCATGTGCCGCGCTTTTTGTGGCTGTTGCTTCCCGCGCTGGCCCTGCTCGCCTACGACACGTGGTTGCTCACTCGCCGACGTTCGGCGAATGAACCGTCGGACGCGACCTTGATCCCGGCGATGCCGCCGGCTTCGCTCGTGCTGCTTCTCGTTGCGCTCCCGGTCGCGCTGGTCTCGTGTCAGCAGCCACCCGACCCGGCCGCCCTATTCGCGGACGGCAACGTGGCGGCGGCCATCGCCGGATACCGAGCCCAGATGGCCAACGGCGATACCACGGTGCGTACGCGCTACAACCTCGGCACGGCGTTGATCGGCGCGGATTCGCTCACGGCCGCCGCCGAACTGCTCGAGATGGTACGACGTGAAAGCGATGGCGAAACACGCCTGCGAGCCCGTTTTAACGCCGGCTACGCGTCGCTCGTGATTGGTCGAACGCCGCAGAATCCAGACGCCGAAGCGGCGTTCGCCGCCGCGCGCGCGGCGTATCGTGCGTTCCTCACCGATCGCCCCATCGACGCCGATGCGAAGTGGAACTACGAGCTCGCGCTCCGCCAGCCGCCGCCTCCGCAGGGCGGCGGCGGTGGGGGCGGCGGCGGCGGCGGCTCACAGAACGACCAGCAGGATGAGCAGCCGCAGAATCAGGGCGGTCTCGATCAGAAGCAGGCCGAGGCACTGCTGAACAGTGCCGCGCGCGAAGAGCGCGATGTGCAGGGTCGTAAGCAGCGCCAGGGTCGCACACCGCCGGGAGGAAAGGACTGGTGAGTCGACGTCTGTTCTTGCGCGGGTTGGCCACGCTCGCACTCGTGAGCGGCGTCGCCGCTCACACGACGGCGGCTGCCCTGCGTTCGCAGCCGTCACCGACGGCCATTCTCGATCGACTGCGGGCCAACGGCAATCGGCCGATCGACTTCCACGCCGCCACGTTTCCCGACACGGTGTACGTCGGACAGCAGGTCACCTATCAGGTGGCGGTGCTGCTCAGCGAGTCGGCGCGTTCGCGACTTCGTCGCAACCCGGAGTTCCTGCCTCCCGAGTTGCGCGGCTTGCTGGCCTACGAGCTTGGGACACCGCGTCGCGTGGCACCGCAGAGCTACGGCGGCGGTGTGTTCGAAGCGCACGTCTTCCAGCGCGCCCTCTTCGCCGTGGCAGCGGGCACGCAGATGGTGCCGGCACCACAACTCAGCTACACCCTCCCGCAATCGTCCGGCTACTTCAGCCGTGAAGAACGGTTCGTCGTTCGGGCCGAAAGTGCGCAGCTGGTCGTGAAGGCACTGCCCGACGAAGGACGGCCGCAAGACTATACGGGTGCCGTCGGCGTATTTCGTGCGTCGGTGCGACTCGATTCCTCGATGGCCCGCGTCGGCGATCCGTTGGTCCTTACCATGCGCGTGGACGGTACGGGCAATGTGAAGCTGTTGCCGCGTCCCGTGCTGGAGATCGCGTGGGCGTCCACGGTGCCGGGGACCGAGCGCGTGAGCGTGGATACCAGCGGCGCCTTCGTTCGCGGCTACAAGGAATTCGATTGGATTCTTACGCCCACACAGGCGGGGACAGTCGAACTACCGTCGCTGCGCTACAGCTACTTCGATCCGTACCGCGGTGAGTATGCGTACGCCGAATCGGCACTGCGCGCATTGTCGGTAAACGACGGGTCCCTCGCCATTGCGGCCGAGGGCGACAACGTGTCAGTGGGGCCGCTCCGTGCGTGGCGCGGTGCGTCGACGTCCTCGCTGGCCGAACGGCTCGTGGCGTGGCGACTGTCACTGCTCGTGGTGCTCCTGCTGGCCCCGTTGCCGTGGCTCGTGATGACCATCGCATCGCGGGTTGAAAATGCTCGCCGATCCCGGGTCGACGCGAGCGAGCGTGTCACGCGAGCGGCTGTGCCGAGGACGGCGACCGATGACGCTGGAGATCATGCCCGCTACACGCGACGCACGCTGCTCGACGCGCTCGCGCAGCGGTTGAAAGTGTCGCCGCAAGAACTCGTTTCGCGACGTGACGTCGGACGTACCGTGCGCCGCCGCGGCGTCACACGCGACACGACCACGACGCTGCTGGCGTTGCTCGACGAACTCGCGGTGCAGGGATTCAGCGACGTGCCATCGCCGGCGGCCCGCCGCGACGAGCTGTCCACCCGCACCGAACGCGTGCTCGCGCGCATCGACGCCGAAGCGGTAACCCACGCGCGCACGATCCGGGCGGCGCGGCATGCGCAGGCGCGCTTCGCGCTGTTCGTGGCGCTTGGGGCGGCAGCGTTCACCGCGCGACCGCTCCGCGCCGCCGCCTTGCCGCCCACCTCGGTGCAAGCCGTGCCGGCACCGACGGTGCCGTCGGCCGTCAAGACATCGGCTCCCCCATCATCGGCAACCGATCGCGGTTCGCTCGAAGCGACCGTATCGCGCGCCACGGCACTCTACGCGCAGCGTCAGTATTCGCGCGCGGCTGAACAGTTCGCCCTCGCGGTCGATAGGCGCCCGGCCGACGCCGATCTGCTGGCCAACTGGGGCGCTGCCGCTTGGGCCGCCGGCGATACCGTGTCCGCGGTCATCGCCTGGCAGCGCGCGGCGCGACTCGAACCCGTCGCCGTCGATCTACAGGAACGGCTCACGTCGCTCCCGGCCGGTGCGCGCGGCGGCGTCGCCGAAGTACCGATGATTCCCGTGCCGGCCCTCGCCGTGGTGGCGGTCTCCGCGTGGCTCTTGGGCTGGCTGCTGCTGGCGCTGCTCCGCGTGCCGCGTCGCCGGGGCCGCGACTCCGCCTGGATGGCATTCGCCTCCACGGCCGCTGTCTTCGCGCTGCTGCTCGCCCTGGGAACCGGGGCGGCAGCGTGGTGGGGCTTCCGCGAGCTCGACGCCAACGGTGTGCTGGTGGTGCGACGACCGGAAACCATGCGCACGGCGCCGGGCACAGAGGCGAATGCGATGGGGGGCGTCGCCACGGGAGACGTCATCCGGGTCGACGAGGCCCGCGAGGGATGGCTCCGCGTGTTGCATGCCGACGGACGCCGCGGATGGCTGCCGGCCGGACGTACCGTTCCGCTCGTATCGCCGGCCGTCGCTCGGTAGGTTGTCGTATGTCGCGAATCGCCATTCTCTCCAGTGCTGTCGCCGACCAAATCGCGGCCGGGGAAGTCGTCGAACGACCGGCGTCGGTCGTCAAGGAACTGGTCGAGAATTCGCTCGATGCCGGCGCGACCACCGTCGACGTCACCATCGAAGAGGGTGGCCGAACGCTCATCCGCATCGCCGATGATGGGAGTGGGATGGATCGCGATGACGCAGTGCTCTGTCTCTCGAGACATGCGACATCGAAGATCACCACTGCCGAACAGCTGGTGGGCGTGCGCAGCTACGGTTTCCGCGGTGAGGCGCTGCCCGCCATCGCGTCGGTCTCCGAGGTGATGATCGAGACCGCGACGGAAGACGGAGCCGGCACGCAGGTGCGCGCGGCCGCCGGGGCCGTGCTCGACGCCCGAGAAGCGACCCGTCGCCGCGGCACCACGGTGTCGGTACAGCGACTGTTTTACAACACTCCGGCGCGTCAGAAATTTCTGCGCAGTGCGCGGTCGGAGTGGCGCGGCATCATGGAAACGATGCACGCGATCGGCGCCTTGCGTCGCGACGTGCATTTCACGGTGCGCCACGACGGGAAGGTCGCACTCGATCTGCCGGCGGCGCTCACGCTCCGCGCCCGACTCGCCGAGCTGTGGGGACAGCACGACGTGCAGCGGTTCGTCGACATCGACGACGTGCAGGGGCCAATCCACATCACCGGCATGATCGAACGTCCGGCGGATGTTGGTACGGCCACCCGCCGCGTGCTGCTCATCATCAACGGACGCGTCGTGCGCGATCACGGCATCGTGCGCGCCGCCGAAGCGGCCTATCGGTCCACGTTGCCCTCCGGTGTGCGCCCGTCACTCGTGCTGTCGCTGCACGTGCCTGGCGGTGATGTCGACGTGAATGTGCACCCGGCAAAATCCGAAGTGCGTCTGCGCGATCGATGGCCGACCGAGCGGGCCGTCGAGAACGCGGTTCGCCGCGCGCTTGGTCTGTTTGACGCCAGTGCTGGCATCGGGTGGCGCACGTGGACCCCTGCGGCGACGCCGTCCTGGCGCGACGACGTCCACGCAATGGACCCATCGGCGCTGCGCGCGACGCCAGTCGCCGAAGGTCTCTTCGCGACGTCGACCGTCGACACGGTCGTGCTCGCGACCGAACACGACGTCGTCGGTACCACGGCGCCGAGTGCTCGCATCGACGCAGCGCGGCACGTGGAGGATGCGCCCATATCCGTGCCGCCACTGCTGCAGCTGCGGCGCATGTATCTCATGTTCGAGCACGACGACGGCGTGATCCTGATCGATCAGCACTCCGCGCACGAACGCGTACTCTACGAAGACTTTCTCGGGGTGCTCGAGCGCGGCGAGGCTCCGTCGCAGCGCCTGCTCTTTCCGATGACGCTGCACCTCGGTCCCGACGAAGCCGAGGCGTTCGAGGCCAATCGCGCGTCGTTCGAGAAGCTTGGATTCGAGATGGACGGATTCGGAGGGCACTCGCTGCTCGTGAACGCCGTGCCCATGCCGCATCCGCGCTTCGACGCGGAACGGTGCCTGCGCGAAACACTCGCCGCGCTCACCGGTGATCGGGCCGCAGGTGACGCCAAACGTCACGAGCGGCTCGCCGCCACCTTCGCCTGCAAAGCCGCCATCAAGGCCGGTGACGTCATGTCGCCCGGGGAGATGCGCGCGCTCTACATCGCCCTGGCCAGCACCAAGTTGCCGGCTCACGACGTGCACGGTCGCTCCACGATTGTTCGCTTGTCGTGGGACGAGCTCGACCGGCGCTTCGGGCGAAAGTGACCGCCGCGCAAATCGACGACGCCCCCTCACGGTTGTCAACATCGCATCGCATCATCGTTGGCCCGACGGCCGCCGGAAAGTCGGCGCTGGCGATGCACCTCGCGCGCGCTCGCGGCCTCGCCATCGTCAGTGCCGATTCACGACAGGTTTATCAAGGGTTCGACATCGGTACCGCGAAGCCCTCGCGCACCGATCGTCTGGCGGTGCCACACTACGGCCTCGACGTCGTGCCACCCACCACGCGCTACTCGGCGCACACCTGGGCCGCCGATGCCGCACGATGGTCGCGCTACGCCGCGAACGCGGGAACGCCGCCCGTGATCGTCGGCGGGACCGGACTGTACGTGAAGGCGCTGGTGTCGCCGCTGGATGCCGTACCGACCCTCGATCCCGACCGTCGCGACGCGCTGGCGGCGTGGCTGGCCGCGTGTTCGCTCGATCACCTGACGCGCTGGTGCCGTCGGCTCGATCCGACTCGCGCGCACCTGGGTCGCACACAGCTGCTGCGGGCGGTCGAAACCGCGCTGCTGTCCGGCACCCGCCTCAGCGACGCGCTCCGGCCCGTCAGCCGACCCGAGACCGCAGCCGAGGCCGCATCCGATACCTCGCCCTCGGCTTCGGCGCGGTACCTTGTGGTTGATCCCGGGCCGGTCCTGGCCGCGCGGATCGCCCACCGCGTCCACCAGATGATTGCCGATGGATTCGTCCAGGAAGTTGAACGATTGAGGCAGACGATCGCTCCCGACGCGCCGGCGTGGACCGCCAGCGGCTATCGCGTTGTGCGCGATGCGCTCGATGCCGGCAGCAGCGCCCGCGCGCTCGATGCCGCGATCGAGCGGGTGATCATCGAAACGCGACAGTATGCGAAGCGACAGCGGACCTGGTTCCGGCATCAGCTGCCGGCCGAACAGGTCACGCACGTCGACCCAGAGGCGCCCGATGCGCTCGATCAGGCGCTTGCCTGGTGGGATCACGAGAAATCCGTCGCGAGCCACGCGATGCAGACGAGGACCGCATGAAGATCGGCATCACCTGCTACCCGACGTACGGTGGCTCCGGCGCGGTCGCGACGGAACTGGGCATCGCACTCGCCGCGCGCGGCCACGAAGTGCATTTCATCACCTATGCGCAACCGTTTCGCCTGCCGAGCTTCCTGCCGCGGGTCTGGTTCCATGAGGTGGATGTCGGACGCTATCCACTCTTCGAGTATCCGCCGTACGATTTGGCGCTCGCCGTGCGCATGCACGAAGTGGTTCGCGATCACCAGCTCGACATCCTGCATTGCCACTACGCCATCCCGCATGCAACCAGCGCCTGGATTGCGCGCGAGATGCTGCGAGAGGGCAACGCTGATGTGCGCGTCGTGACCACGCTTCATGGCACCGACATCACCATCGTCGGTCAGGAGCGCTCGTTTTACACGATCACGCGATTCTCCATCGAGAAGTCCGACAGCGTGACCGCGGTGTCCGACTACCTGCGCGATGAAACTTATCGCGCCTTCGGATGCGTGGGTTGCGATGTGCAGGTCATTCCGAATTTCATCAATCCGGCGCTGTACGACCGCAGTCGTCACCATTTCCCAATCCCCGCTGAAGTCACGACCGGGAGAAAGGTCCTGATGCACATTTCGAACTTCCGACCGGTCAAGCGCGTGCGCGATGTCGTGCGCGTGTTCGCGGGCGTCAACCAGGAAGTGCCGGCCGTGTTGGTGATGGTCGGCGACGGACCGGAGCGCGTCGAGGCGGAAGCCGAAGCACGTGAGCTCGGCGTCGCCGAACACGTGATGTTCCTCGGCAAAATCGACGCCATCGCGCCGCTCTTGGCGGGAGCCGATCTCTTCTTGCTGACCAGCGACAAGGAGTCGTTCGGCCTCAGTGCCCTCGAAGCGTTGGCCTCGGGTGTGCCGGTCATCGGTGCGCGCGCCGGCGGGCTCCCCGAAGTGGTAATCGACGGCGAAACCGGGTATCTGTGCGAGGTAGGGGATGTGGACGCCATGGCGGCGGCCGGTGTCCAGCTGCTCAAGGATCCCGCAAAGTGGCAGCAGATGAGTACCGCCGCCGCTACCGACGCGCGGAAGCGCTTCTCGGAAGCGGCCGTGGTCGCGCAGTACGAAGCGCTCTACGAGCGTACCATCGCATCGCCGGTCGTCGGACGATGAGTGCATTTCCCCGCGGATGGATGACAGCGTGACGATTTTTCAGGCGGTAGTGCTCGGCCTCGTGCAGGGACTCGCTGAGCTATTGCCGATTTCGAGTTCGGCGCATTTGGCGCTCACGCCGTACTTCTTCGGTTGGACGGACCCGGGTCTCGCCTTTGACGTTGCGCTGCACCTCGGCACGCTCATCGCGCTGATCTGGTACTTCCGCGCCGAGTGGATTGATATGACGAAGAGCGCATGGCGCATTGCGTCCACTCGGCGCATCGAAACGGTGCACGATAAGCGACTCGTGTATCTCGTCGTCGCCACCATCCCCGCCGGCGTTGGTGGACTGCTGCTCAATGATCTTGCCGAAACCACCTTTCGCTCACCGATGATCATCGCCTCGGCGCTCGTCGTCATGGGCGTGCTGCTCTGGGCCGTCGACCGCTGGAGTGCGCGCGCACGTATGATCGAGGAGGTTACGATGCGCGACGCCATCATCGTGGGCTGCGCCCAGGTACTGGCGCTGATCCCCGGCGTCTCGCGCTCGGGCTCGACGATCACGGCCGGGCGTTTTCTCAAGCTCGATCGCCCCAGCGCCGCGCGCTTCAGCTTTCTCATGAGCATGCCGATCACCCTGGCGGCCGTCATCCTGAAAGTGCCGGAAGCGGTGCGCTCCGAAGGCATCTCGGCGCCGCTCGTCGCGGGAGTCATCGCCGCCGCCATCAGCAGTTGGTTGGCAATCACGGTGCTGCTGCGCTACGTCAGCAAGCATAGCTTCGGGGTGTTCGCCGTATATCGCGTGATTCTGGCCGCGGTTGTCTTCGCCACCATCGCCACCCGCCGCTGATGACCGTCCCGCCGCCAACGCTCGCCGACGAATGTGGGCTCGCGCGGCTCGAACACCATGCGCTCGTTGAATCCACCATGGACGAGGCGCATCGTCTCGCGCAGGCGGGTGCCGTGGCGGGCACCCTTGTTCTCGCTGACGCGCAGGTTGGGGGTCGCGGGCGCGGCGGTCGGAGCTGGGCGTCGGAAATGGGCGCGGGTATCTGGATGTCGCTCATCGAGCGCCCTCGTGATCAGCGCGCGCTCGATGTGCTCGCGCTGCGAATCGGCCTCGGGCTGTCCGACGCACTCCAGCCGTTTTGCGACAGTCGGATCACCCTCAAGTGGCCGAACGATCTATTTGTCGGATCGGGGAAGTTGGCCGGCATCCTGATCGAAGCCCGTTGGCGCGAATCGCTCCCAGAATGGGTGGCCATCGGCGTCGGCGTGAATCGTCGCGTGCCGACGTCGGTCCCCAACGCCGCGGCGGTTCGTGCTGACGTCCCACGCGACGATCTCCTGCGCGCCATGCTGCCGGCCATGCGTCGGGCGGCGTCACAGGCTGGTAGTCTTACGCCTGGTGAATGCGCGGCGTGGGCCGAGCGCGATCTGGCCTACGGTCGCGAGATCACCGAACCACGCCGCGGCCGCGCCATGGGGATCGATGCCACCGGCGCCTTGTTGATCGCCGAGCCGCGCGGCGCGCTGTACGCGGCCCGTAGCGGATCGCTCGTGTTCGTCGGAGACGAGCCGTGAGAGGCCCATGGAGAGGTCCGCTATGTTGATCGTATTCGATGTCGGCAACACCGAGACCACGATCGGGTTATTCGACGGCGACACGCTGCGCGCCGACTGGCGGATCATGACCGCGGTGCCGCGCACTTCCGATGAATTCGGTGTCGTGCTGCGCAGTCTCCTCAGCGCGTCCAAGGTGGAACTTGCCGCCGTTACCGCGGCGGCGATCGGTTCCGTCGTTCCGCCCATCACGGATCCGCTCACGAGGGCGTGCGAGCGATACTTCGGCGTCACGCCGATTCTCGTCGACGCGAAGGCCGCGCTACCGATCACCGTCCAAGTCGATGAGCCGCTCAGCGTCGGCGCCGATCGGCTCATCAACACGCTCGCCGCTAGTCAGTTGTATCAACGCGACACGATCTGCGTCGATCTCGGTACCGCGACCACCTTCGATTGCATCACGGCCGACGGCGTCTTTCTCGGCGGTGTCATCATGCCCGGCGTGCGAACATCGGCCGAAACACTCACGCGTCGGACGTCGATGTTGCCCGCCACCGAGCTGATTCCTCCCAAGCGAGTGATTGGCACGCGCACCGAGGAGTGCATTCGCGCCGGGGTGCTCTTCGGCGCCGCTGACGCGATCGACGGCATTGTCCGCCGGATCAAGGCGGAATGGCCCGGACGTGAGGTGCCACTCGTGGTGGCCACGGGCGGGCTGGCCGAGACCCTACAGCCCTGGTGCACGGAATTCGATCTCATCGAACCCACGCTGACGCTGCAGGGATTGCGCCTCGCCCACGCGCTGCTGGTGCAGCGGTAAGCATCATTCTGCTTGCTTCGGGTGCTGCCTACACGGCAGACCCCGTCATTCCGGTGCTGCCATTTTGTTCGATTCAATGTCGTTACGGCAGTCGTGGGTGCCACGTAAATGCTTTTATTGCTTACGTTTACGGATCTCCTGTCGCCGTCAGGCCCGCTTGACGCACGTCCTCGGGGCGCTTACGTTTGTGTCGTTAGCACTCGACTCGGTTGAGTGCTAACGTCGAGCATTTTCATAGTTCGATCCCTGACACATACGCAGGAGACACAGTTATGGCCACTCAGAGTGCCGCCAAAGTAGCGCCGCTCGCTGATCGCGTCGTCGTGAAGCCGAGCGAAGAAGCGGAACAGATGCGCGGTGGGCTGTACATCCCGGATACCGCCAAGGAAAAGCCGCAGCAAGGTTCTGTCGTGGCTGTTGGCCCGGGCCGTTACGAGAAGGAGACCCGCGTTCCGATGGACGTGAAGGTCGGCGACAAGATCCTGTACGGTAAGTACAGCGGTACGGAAGTGACGATCGACGGTGAGCAGCTGCTCATCCTCCGCGAGTCGGATGTGCTCGCGGTGATCAGCTAATCGTCTTCGAACCACTCAACGGTAAATAGCAACCATGGCTCCCAAGGAACTGCATTTCAACGTGGACGCGCGCGCTGCTCTCAAGCGTGGCGTCGATCAGCTCGCCGAGGCCGTGAAGGTCACGCTCGGACCCAAGGGTCGCAACGTCGTCATCGACAAGAAGTTCGGCGCCCCCACCGTGACCAAGGACGGTGTCACGGTCGCGAAGGAAATCGAACTGTCTGATCCGATCGAAAACATGGGCGCGCAGATGGTGAAGGAAGTCGCGACCAAGACGTCGGATCTCGCTGGTGACGGCACGACGACCGCTACGGTGCTCGCCCAGGCGATCTTCCGTGAAGGCCTCAAGAACGTGACCGCCGGCTCCAATCCGATGGCGCTCAAGCGCGGCATCGAGAAGGCCGTTGCGGCCATCGTCGAAGAGCTCAAGCGCATCTCCGTGCCCACCACGGGCCGGAAGGAAATCGCGCAGGTCGGTACCATCTCGGCGAACAACGACCCCGAGATCGGGAACCTCATCGCGGAAGCGATGGAAAAGGTCGGCAAGGACGGCGTGATCACCGTCGAAGAGGCCAAGGGCCTCGAGACGACGCTCGAGACGGTTGACGGTATGCAGTTCGACCGTGGCTATCTCTCGCCGTACTTCGTCACGGATCCGGAAAAGATGGAGGCGGTCCTCGAGAACGCCATGATCCTGATTCATGACAAGAAGATCTCCGCCATGAAGGATCTCCTCCCGGTGCTCGAGAAGGTTGCCCAGCTCGGCAAGCCTCTCCTCATCATCGCGGAAGACATCGAAGGCGAAGCCCTCGCCACGCTCGTGGTGAACAAGCTCCGCGGCACGCTGCGCGTCGTTGCCGTCAAGGCACCGGGCTTCGGCGATCGTCGCAAGGCGATGTTGCAGGACATCGCGACGCTGACCAAGGGTCAGGTCGTGTCCGATGAAGTTGGCTTCAAGCTCGAAAACGCGGTGATAACGGACCTCGGCTCGGCCAAGCGTATCGTGATCGACAAGGACAACACGACGATCATCGACGGCGCCGGTGAAGCGAAGGACATCGAAGGCCGCGTGAAGGAAATCCGTGGTGCCATCGAGAAGAGCACGTCGGATTACGATCGGGAGAAGCTCCAGGAGCGTCTCGCGAAGCTCGCCGGTGGCGTGGCCATCATCAATGTCGGCGCTGCGACCGAAGCGGAAATGAAGGAGAAGAAGGCCCGTGTCGAAGACGCGCTGCACGCCACGCGTGCCGCGGTCGAAGAGGGCATCGTCCCGGGCGGCGGCGTCGCGCTGATCCGCGCGCAGCACGTGCTCAAGGACGTGAAGGTCGCCGAGCGCGACGAGCAGGTCGGCGTTGACATCGTGCGTCGCGCGATTGAAGAGCCGCTCCGCATAATCGTGCAGAACGCGGGTGGTGAAGGCTCGATCGTCGTCGAGAAGATCCGGACGGCGAAGGAAACCAGCTTCGGCTACAATGCGCTGACCGATGTGTACGAAGACCTCGTGCAGGCCGGCGTCATCGACCCGACGAAGGTGACCCGCACCGCGTTGCAGAACGCGGCGTCGATCGCCGGTTTGTTGCTCACGACGGAAGCCCTCATCGTCGAGAAGAAGGACAACTCGGCGCCTGCCGGCGGCGGCCATGGTGGCGGCGGCGGCGGCATGGGCGGCATGTACTAAGCCGTCGGACCGAACGCAGGAAACAGAACGGGCGCCCATTCGGGCGCCCGTTCTGCATCGCCATCATCGGGTGGCGGCTAAAAACCCAGCGATAGCTGCGACGCGCGCACCAGCCACGACGCTTCGCCGGTGGAAGTCATCGGCGGCATCGGGACCTGCTGCCCGGCGGCGGAGAGTGCGGCGCGTGACCACCCGGCCTGGCGCAAGGCCACACGCGTTCGCTCCACGGCCAGTGCGGGCAGGTTGTTCGTCTCGCTGAGATGGGTGAGCAACACGCCACGCAGCCCACGGTGCGCACAGCCACTCACGAATGCGGCCGCCGCTCCGTTCGACAGGTGACCGAGGCCGCCGCTGATCCGCTGTTTCAGTGACCACGGATACGGGCCACGAGCCAGCATCTGTTCGTCGTGATTCGACTCGACCACGACGAGATCGAGCCGCTCGAATGCCACCGGCAGCGCGTCGGGCACCCGACCCACGTCCATTGCGATTCCCACGCGCGCGCCACTCCGCACATCGGTCAACACCAGCGCACGGCAATCGCGCGCATCGTGCGGCACCTTGGTGGTCTCCACAAGAAAACCATCCACGGTCGTGACGCCGTCGTCGACGAACGCCCGCGCATCTCTCGGCCGCGCGTCCTTTCCCGTTGCGGTTCCGCTACCGAGCGCGTCGAGTGTGCCCGCCGAGCCGTACAGGCGCCATCCCCAACGCGCACGCGCGGCCGCCGCTCCGCTCGCATGATCCGTATGCTCGTGCGTGAGCAGGAGCGCCCCGATCTCTTCGGGGCGACGTCCGGCCGCGTGCAGTCGCCGCACGAGCGACCGCGGGCCGAAGCCCGCGTCCACCAGCACGGCGCCATCCGTGCCGTCGATCAGAATGGCGTTGCCGCGGCTCCCGCTGCCGAGAACCGTTACGCGTAGCATGCCTGGGCGCCGCCTGCGCCTGCACCGAATGTGCCCACGGCCGCGATCGTCAGAGTCGCGGCCACCGGCGGTCGGCAGTGGTCATCGCGTGCACTATCGCCCACCATGCGCGGCCACCTTCCGTGAACGCCACCTGGCGACGCGCCATCATGCGCTCGGCGGTCTGCACAAACTTTATGGCATCGAACGGCTCGTACGGCGCGCCGGCTCCCCACGAGAATGGTGCGACGCACTTGGGCGGCATCGTATCGAACACGTTGGCACCGGCGCCTAGCACGCAACCCGTCGTCAGGCGCAGTCCGATTCCGGTCTTCACGTGGTCACCGAACATCGTACCGAGAAACTGCAGGCCGCTATCCCGAATGCCGTCGAGGGTCCACAGCGCGACGGTGCCATAGCTGTTCTTGAGATTGCTCGTGATCGTCCCGGCACCGAGGTTCACCCATCGGCCCAGCACCGAGTGCCCCACGAACCCGTCATGTCCCTTGTTGGCGTGGCCAATAAAAATCGTGGACGACAGTTCACCGTGCACGCGACAGGCATCACCGATCGACGAACCGGCGATCCGATCGGCTGTGACGATAGTGTCGCGGCCGATGTAGCACGGGCCCACGACCCGCGTCAACGCCTGCACGTGGCACCCACGTCGCAGCAGCACCGGCCCTCCGCTCGTGTCGAACACGGTCATCGGTTCGATGGCCGCACCGGCTTCCACGTACACCGGATGGCCGCCGAGCACAGTGGCCAACGTCGACACCGCCGTGCTCCCACCGGCGTGCAGCGTCGTAGTCTGCAGCGTCGCGGCGAGTGCGGGAATGTCGCGTTGCAGCAGCGGCTGCAGCGTCCCGATGAGATCCCAGAGCTCATCGAGCCACACGCCATCGAGTGCGAGCGCGTCCGCTTCGTCACCGGTACCGTCGGGCAACGCGCGGTCGTGCACCAAGACATACGAGCCGTCGTCCAACGCCGAGAGTGTGTGCTCGTCGCGCATGTCGACGTCGACGCGACGCGCGGCAACGCGGCCACCAATCGTGATCACCAGCGCGGATTGCAACACCGCCGAGGCGGGACCATCGAGAAACGGGAGGGCCCGCGCATTCACGATCCACGTGCCTGCCGCCAGCGTCTGCCCGTTCGCGAACGGTGGTGCATCGAACTCCGCGAACCCCTGCAGATGCGCTGCGGAAATGAATCCCGCGCTCCCGACGCCGAGCGCCGACTCCCACCGCTCGCGCACGAGCAGCGCACCCGCCCTCAGCTCGCCGAGCGGTCGGCTGGTGGCGAATGGTTCGAAGCGCCGTGCGATGGCGTCGTCGTACAAGGCGATCACGTCCCGCGCACCGCGGGCGGAAGCGCGTCGAGCAATGTCTTGAGGTCGGCGGCCTTCTCGCGCGTCGTCACCATCACCAGCCCCTCGCGGGCGACCACCACGAGGTCGTCTACGCCATAGAGCACCACTTGGGTGCCCTCGGCATGCACCACGTTCCCCGATGCCTGGAGCGCGAACGTGGGGCCCATCATCGCGTTGTCCTGCGCATCGCGTGTGCGCACCCGGTGCAGGGCGGCCCAGGTCCCCACGTCATCCCAGCCGAACTGTCCGGCCAGCACCAGCACTCGCGCGCTGCGCTCTAGCACCCCCACATCGATCGCAACCGACTTCACCTGAGCAAAAAAAGCCTCGAGACTATCGCCCGCCGCTGTGAGCGCTGGCTGCACTTCCGGCGTGTGCGTGCGGATCTCGTCGAGCAGATCACCCACGCACCATGCGAAAATCCCCGAGTTCCAGAGAAACCCGTCTGCCACCATCTGCGCCGCCCGCTCGCGGTCGGGCTTTTCCACAAAGCGCGCCACGCGCTGTACGCCCTCGCGCATCGTCGCACCCGGCTGGATATAGCCGAAGCCCGGGTCCGGGCGTGATGGGACAATCCCCACCGTCACCAGCGCCCGTTCCTCGACCGCAATCTTCGCTGCCTCGGCCAGCGTAGCTCGGTACGCGTCGACATCGCCGATTGCCCAGTCAGCGTGCACGCAAATCATCACGGCGTCGCCGCCCGCGCGTTCGGCGATGACCTTCGCCGCCCAGGCCAGCGCGGCACACGTACCGGCCGGCCGCGGCTCGGCAATCACATTCTCTGGTGGCAGATCAGGCTCGAGCGCCCGCACGGCCTCGCGAAGCGAGGCATTCGTGAGCACCAACGTCTGCGTTAACGGCGCGAGCGGCCCCATGCGGTCGAGCGTATCACGAAGCATGGGTGCCTCGCTGATCAGCGGAAGCAACTGCTTCGGACGGTCGGGGGTCGACAGCGGCCAGAAGCGGGAGCCCACGCCGCCGGCGAGGATGACATTCCAGACGTTCATAGCACCTCCGGCGCCGGGGAAGACTCCGCCGGCGCTGGTTCGGTCAACGTCGTTCCGGTATAGGCGCGGACCCGCTCCAGCAGGCGACGCGGACTGAACGGCTTTGTCATGATTTCGGAAACGCCAAGGGATTCGACCTCGCGCAATTGCGCATCTTGTCCTGCTGCCGTGAGGACGATACAGGGCAGGTGACGCCACCGGGTGTCGCCGCGAAGGATCCGCAGAATCTCGGTGCCCGTGATGCCGGGCAGCATCAGATCGAGCACCACCAGTGCAACCGCCGGCGTGGACTCGAGGTGCGAGAGCGCTTCGGCGCCATGTTCCGCCAGCAGCACGGTGAAGCCGGCTTGCTCGAGTCGGGTCCGGATAATGCGCCCGATGTGCGGCTCGTCATCCACTACCAGCACCGCCACCCCGGCGGCTGGGTCGACAGGCATCGGAACCGTCGGCCGCGCGCTCAGACGAGCGAGGCGATCTGCGCCCGAAAGCGGCGGAGATCGTACAGCAGCGCCGAGAGATTGGCGTCAGGGCGAAGCAGCACGAGGAGGAAAGCCTCGGGGGACACCGACGTCACGACCACGGTGCCGATGCTGTACTCGAGCACCATCAACCCGAAGTCGCCACGTCCGGCCGCAACGCCCATCTCAGCGGCCGCGAGGGCCATCGGAGGCACGTAGGCGGCCAACCCGTCGGGGTCGAGCGCCGCATCGGTGGCCCCGTCGATCAGGAGACCGTCGCGTCCGAGGACGATGGCGGCATCGACACCGTCGCGGCGGCGCAATGCACTGACGAGATCGCGAATGGTCGGCATGGCGGAACGCTGGTCGCGGAGCGGGGTGAAGTCAAGCGAGGATGCTCACGTGATTCCACTGGTGATTGCGGCACCAAGCGCTTGCCCGGACACGAGTTGAGCGGTAACCTCCACATCCGTACTGCTATCGCTTCCGACCATGGGAGTCACCCTGCTCGCTCGTTTCCTCGGCGCGCCTCGAGTCGCTCGGCGCGCCATGTCGTTTCCGGCCCTGATCGTCACGGCCGTTGCCCTCGCCGCCTGCGGCGACTCGAACAGTCTGCTCACGGCAGCATCGTCCGAGAACACGGCGCGTAATTACAGCGTGTACGCGCTCTCGGGCACGTCGTCGGCGCTTCCCGCGGCGTATCAGTTCACGTCGGAGCGCCTCGCCCGTCCGCAACTGCTGACCAATGGCGGCGTCAACTTTGACGTGGCGTTCGACCTCACCAGCGACAACAAGGTCAAGCTGCTGCCGGTCCGCTCGGTCGTGCCGCTCCCGCCGGCCGGAGTCTCCAGCGTAGGTATGCTCAAGTCCACAAGCAGCTACAGTGCCCTCGAGCGTGCTCCCGATCGCGGTTATACGATTGATTCCACGCTTGTCGTTGGGATCGGGGAAACGGTCGTGCTGCAACTGCCCGGTTCCGGCTGCATTTACGGCGAGCCGTACTACGCCAAGCTCGTCGTCGATAGCATCATCGCCGCCGAGCGGCGCATCGTGGTCGGCTCGCTCGTGAACCGCAATTGCGGGTTCCGCGCGCTGACGGTTGGTATCCCGAAGAACTGATTTTCGTATGCATGACATTCGGTTGTTGCGCGACCAGCTCGAACACCTGCGCGACGGCATGCGCCGTCGCGGCAAGCTCGCCGAACTCGGCCCCATGCTCGACCGCGCCGAGTTGCTCGAACGCGAGCGTCGAGCGGCAATCACGGAGCTCGAGGCCCGACAGGCGCGGCGAAACAAGGTGACGGCGGAGGTCGGTCAGCGTCGCAAGGCCGGTGAAGACGCGACTGAACTCATGGCCGAGGGACGGGCCCTTGGCGAACAGATCGCCACGCTCGAGCAGCGTCGCGCGGAAACCGAGGCGGCAGTGCAGGTCATGCTTTATGAGCTGCCCAACATCACGCTCCCCGACGTGCCCGAGGGTGACGAAAGCGCGAACACCGTCGTGCGCTCGTGGGGAACGCCGCGCACGCCCACCGCGTCCATCGTGCCGCACTGGGAGAAAGGCGAAGCGTTCGGCATGATCGACCTCGCCCGAGGGGCGAAGATCAGCGGTTCGGGCTTCATCGTGTATCGCGGGCGTGGTGCGCGTCTGGTTCGCGCGTTGATGAACATGATGCTCGATATTCACACCGAGGAACACGGCTATGAAGAGACGTGGGTACCCCTCGTGGTGAATCGTGCATCGATGACCGGCACCGGCAACTTTCCGAAGTTCGAAGAAGACGCGTATGCGGTTACCGAGGACGAACTGTTTCTCATTCCCACGGCGGAAGTCCCGGTCACCAATCTGTATCGCGACGAAATTCTCGACGCGAGCGAATTGCCAAAACGCTTCTGTGCCTTCAGCGCCTGCTTCCGTCGGGAAGCGGGAGCCGCCGGGAAGGACACGCGTGGCCTCCTGCGTGTGCACGAGTTCGATAAAGTCGAGCTGGTGCGCTACGCGAACCCCGAGACGTCGCTCGATGAGCTCGAGCTGCTGACCAGTCAGGCCGAGACGATCCTCAAGCGACTCGAACTTCCGTATCGCGTTGTGCTGTTGGCCGCCGGCGACACGGGCTTCTCGAGTGCGAAGACATACGACCTCGAAGTGTTCGCGCCGGGCGTCGGTAAGTGGCTCGAAGTCTCGAGCTGCAGCCTCTTCACCGACTTCCAGGCGCGTCGCGCGAACATCCGCTATCGTCCTGGGCCAGGCGAGAAGCCAAAGCTGGTGCACACGCTCAACGGATCGGCGCTCGCGTTCTCGCGCGTCATTGCGAGCATTCTCGAACATCACCAGCAGCCCGACGGCTCGGTCCGGATTCCCGAGGCGCTCCAGCCGTACCTCGGTCGCGCTGAACTGCGTTAGGCGTCGCTCACGATGCGCCGTCGCCGTTGGCCCGTAGTCGTCATGGTGCTCGGCGTACTTGGGCTGCTCACATGGTACGTGGTGTATACGCAGCATGTGGTGCGCCAGCTGCGAATGGCGGCGGCGGGGCAGGGTCAGATGTACTCGCGGATCTTTCGGGCGCTGCAGGATACCAGCGCCACGCAAGATCCCACCGTGACGTTGCTGGAGCTCTCCCAACAGATCCGTGAGTCGGGGCTGCCCCTCGTGCTTACCGATCCCGACGGCCGGGTTTCGGCCGTCGCCAATCTGCCGTTCGATGAACCGCTCGACGGGGAGCGCACGAAGTCGTTCGTGAACGATCTCGATGAGCAGAACGCGCCGATCCTGCAGCCCGGTGTCGGCGGCGTGCACTACGGCGACAGCCCGATCGTACGCGGCCTGCAGGTCATCCCCGTCCTGCAGGCCATCGGCATCAGCCTGCTGGTCGCATTCGGCATCTATGCGCTGATCGAGCGCGGGCGGGCCGATCGGGAGAAGGTGTGGGCCGGTATGGCGCGCGAGGCCGCACATCAACTCGGAACCCCGCTGTCGGCCATGGCCGGATGGCTCGAGCTGCTGCGTGACATGGTCAGTACCCCCACTGCGACGCGCGCCGTCGAATCCATGGAGCAGGATCTGCAGCGGCTGGAGCGGGTGTCCCATCGATTTGAACGGATCGGCCGTCCGCCGCGTGACGAACAGGTGGACTGCGCGGCGCTCGTCGATCGGCTCGCCTCGTACTTTGCGGCGCGCGCGCCGACGCTCGCTCGCACGGTGCGCATTCGCAGCGAGCACCCCGACGGTCCGCTCATGACCCGCGGCGACAAGGTGTTGCTCGAGTGGGTCATGGAAGTGCTGATCAAGAACGCCATCGATGCGCTCGCCGGGCGCGACGGAGAGGTCATGGTGTCGGCGGTTCCGTTGCCGGAGGGCGGCGTGCGCATTCGCGTGCAGGACGACGGCCCCGGCATTCCCCGCACGTTGCGCAAGCGCATTTTCGACGCCGGCTTCACCACGAAGGATCGTGGGTGGGGTATCGGACTCTCGCTCGCGCGGCGCATCGTACAGGAAAATCACGAGGGCAAGCTGATACTCGCCGACACCGACCGCGGAGCGGCGTTCGACGTTATCTTGAACGGATGACGACGACGGGTTGGTCCGGTTCCCTTTTTGACGCGGTGCCTGCGGCACCGGCGCTCGATCTCGAAGCGCTGACGCAAAGCCTCAATCCCGGCCAGCGCGAGGCCGTATTTCATGACGATGGTCCGGCGCTGGTGCTCGCGGGCGCGGGGTCGGGCAAGACCCGTGTGCTCACCACTCGCATCGCTCGACTCATCGGCGATCGTGGCGTCGCCCCGCACGAGATCCTGGCGGTCACGTTCACGAACAAGGCAGCCGGCGAGATGCGGGCCCGAATTGCCAAGTTCCTCGGACACGAACCGAAGGGCATGTGGTGCGGCACCTTCCACGCCCTCGGCGCACGCATGCTGCGCGGTGTCGCTCCAATCGTGGGGCGAGAGCAGAACTTCACGATCTACGACGAAGACGACACCATCGGCGCCGTGAAGCGGGTCATGGAGCGTCGAAAGCTCAGCCCCGCGCAGTTCGCGCCGAAGGCGATCCTGAGTGCGATCTCGAGTGCCAAGAACGCGCTCGTCTCGCCCAGCGAGTATGCGCGCACGGCGCGCGATACCTTCACCACGGCCGTCGCCGGCGTGTACACCGATCTCGAGCACGCGCTGCACCAGGCCAACGCCGTCACGTTCGACGACTTGCTGGTGCTGCCCGTCCGCGCGCTCGAGCAGGACGACGCGCTGCGGGCGCACTATCAGCGTCGCTTCAAATATGTGCTCGTCGACGAGTATCAGGACACCAACGCCGCGCAGTTCCGCTTCGTGCAGCTCATGGGCGGCGGCTGTCGCAACGTGATGGTCGTCGGCGACGACGACCAATCCATCTACGGGTGGCGCGGCGCCGATATCCGCAATATCCTCGACTTCGAGCGTGCCTTTCCCGGCGCCCGCGTCGTGCGCCTCGAAGAGAACTATCGCTCCACGCCGAACATTCTCGCGCTCGCCAATGCCGTAATCGCCGAGAACACCGAGCGGCGCGGCAAGACGCTGCGCGCCACGCGACCGGCCGGGGAAACCGTCACGCTCGTCGAAACGCTCGATGAGCGCGACGAAGCCGACTTCATCGCCGATACGATCACCGCGCGCATGGCGCGCTCCGACCTGTCCCGGCGCGACTGCGCAGTGCTCTATCGCACCAACGCCCAGAGCCGCGCCATCGAAGACTCGTTCCGTCGACGCAATATTCCGTATCGTCTCGTCGGCGCGGTGCGCTTCTACGATCGTCGTGAGATCCGCGATATCATGGCGTATCTCAAGCTGGTAGCGAATCCCGCCGACGACGAGGCGTTCCGCCGGGCCGTGAACGTGCCCAAGCGGGGACTTGGCGACGCCACCATTGCGCTGCTGGTCGAGCGCGCGCAGCGCGATGGCGTGCCGCTGCTCACGATCGCGTCGCGCACCGACGTGATGGCGGAATTACGACCCGCCGCCCGATCGGCCCTCACGGATTTCGTGTCGCTCGTACAGCGACTGCGCGCCGCTGCCATCGACTCGGCCGTCGACGAACTGCTGCGTGATCTGGCCGCGTCGATCAAGTATGCCGACCACCTGCGCGCCGAAGGGCCCGAGGGATTGGAGCGCATTGAAAACGTGCGCGAGCTCATCGCCGGTGCCGCTGAAGTCGTGGCCGACGAAGGTGGTGAAGTCGGACTCACGCCGCTCGATCACTTCTTGCAGTCGTCCACGCTCGTCGCCGGAATCGACAAGCTCGATCCGAATGCCGACGCCGTGACCTGCATGACGATGCACAACGCGAAGGGACTCGAGTTTCCGCTCGTGTTCGTGTCCGGCCTCGAAGACGGTCTCTTCCCGCTGGCGCGCGCGGCTGAGGACTCGAGTCAGCTCGAAGAGGAGCGCCGGTTGTTCTACGTGGGCATCACCCGCGCCGAGACAAAGCTGTACCTCACGTGCGCCGAGCAGCGACGGCGCAATGGCGAGATGATGTTCTCCATGCCGTCGCGCTTTCTCAAGCAGGTCACCATCTCGCTGGCTGAACGGCAGAAGACCGCGCGCGCCAAGTCTGAAGGTCGGGGCGGCTTTGCCTCGATTGGTGGTGGGCAGTCCGGACGCGACAGTGACGAGGCGTGGGGACGCAGCAGCTACAGCGCGAGTGGCGGCGGCGGGGCAAAGCGATCCGTTGGTCAATACGGCAGCGCGTCGTACGGCGCGGGTCGTTCCGCATTCGACAAGACTGCCGGGTCGTTCTCCACGCCCGCACGACGTGATCGCCCCACCGAGCCGGAAGACGAGTCGCAGGATGCGCCGATGTTCGCTATCGGCGAAAAGGTGCGTCACGCCAAGTTCGGTTCGGGCACGATCGCCGAACTCACCGGCAGTGGGCGTGACTTGAAGGTGCGTATCGATTTCGAAGACGACGACATCGGTCGCAAAACCCTGGTGCTGGCGCAGGCCAAACTCGAACGCGGGTGGGAGTAGGTGTCGGTCTCCAACGATGATGTGCTCCATGTGGCGCAGCTCGCGCGCCTCGCGATCGACGACGCACGGCTTCCGGGTCTCGTCGCTGAACTGAACGGCATCCTGCGACACATCGATGCACTGCAGCAGGCCACGCTTCCCTCCGATCTCGGTGAGCGCGCTGTGGCGGGAATGCCGCTTCGCGCCGACGACGTACCTCCTGTTGCCCTACAACGCACGCGTGAAGCGTTCGCGCCGGCCACCCGCGACGGATTCTTTCTGGTGCCTCGTCTGGCCACGCACGGCGATGCCGGCGCGTCCGCCTCGGAGAGCAACACATGAGCGTGGACTCCCTGAAGACGCACACAGTCGAAGCGGCCTGGACGCAGTACGACGCCGTTGACGCCGGTCCCAGCGGTCTGAACGCGTTCCTTTCCGTCGATCGCGACGGATCGCTGGCCGCCGCCAAGTCGATGGCAAACAGCCGGAGTGCCGCCGATCTCGCCGGGGTGCCGGTCGCCATTAAGGACAACCTCGCCACGCTCACACTGCCGACCACCTGCGGATCGCGCATTCTCGAGGGGTACGTCAGCCCGTATGAAGCGACCGCCGTGCGGAAGCTGCGTGACGCCGGGGCCATCGTGATCGGCAAGACGAACATGGATGAATTCGCCATGGGGTCGTCCACGGAAAACAGTGCCTACGGCCCCACGTTGAATCCGGTCGATCGCTCGCGGGTGCCGGGTGGCTCCTCGGGAGGCTCCGCGGCGGCCGTCGCGGCCGGCGTCGTCCGCCTCGCCCTCGGCTCCGAGACCGGCGGCTCCGTGCGCCAGCCGGCCGCCTTCTGTGGCATCGTCGGCGTCAAGCCCACCTACGGGCGCGTCAGCCGTTTCGGTTTGGTTGCCTATGCGTCGTCGCTCGATCACGTCGGCGTCTTCGCGCGCAATGTCTACGATGCCGCGCTCGGCGTGGAAATCATCGCCGGTCAGGACCCCTACGATGCCACCTGCGCCGCGCGTCCGGTGCCTGCACTGCGGGAGTCTGCATGGCTCGTCGATAGCGCGCAGCCGCTCGCCGGTCTCGTGGTGGGTCGCCCGGTCGAGTATTTCACCGACGCCCTCGATCCCCGTATTCGCGCCCACTGCGAAGCCACGCTCGAACGCCTGCGCGCGCTCGGCGCCGAGGTTCGGGATGTTTCACTGCCGCACACGGCGCTCGCCATCCCGGTGTACTACGTGCTCGCGCCGGCAGAGGCCTCCAGTAACCTCGCGCGCTACGACGGCGTGCGATACGGATCACGTGCAGATGCTGATGGACTGCGCGAGATGTACGAGCGTACGCGCTCGGGCGGATTCGGCGCCGAAGTGACGCGTCGTATTCTGCTTGGCACCTACGTGCTCAGTGCGGGCTATTACGACGCGTATTATCGACGCGCGCAGGCCGTCCGCACGCGTATCACACTGGACTTCGACCGCGTCTTCGCCTCGGGCGTGCAGGTGCTGTTCACGCCGACCGCACCTACGCCGGCGTTCCGCATTGGTGAAGTCTCGGATCCGTATGACATGTATCTCAGCGACATCTACACGGTGACGGCCAACCTTGCCGGCATCCCCGCCATGTCACAGCCGATCGGGCGTGTCGACGGACTCCCGGTTGGCGGACAGTTCATGGCGGCCCGCTTCGATGAAGCCACCATGTTCAGGGCGGCGGCGGCCCTCGAGCATGCCATGGAAATGGAGGGCGGAGCATGAGCTCGACGCCTGCGGCCACCGGTGCGATCATTGATTGGGAGCTCGTCATCGGGCTGGAAGTACACTGCCAGCTGAAAACGCGCAGCAAGATCTTTTGCGGTTGCGCGACCTCGTTCGGCGAAGCACCCAACACCAACACCTGTCCGGTGTGCCTCGGATTGCCGGGGGCCCTGCCGGTGTTGAACGCGCACGCCGTCGAACTCGCCACGCGCGCCGCACTGGCGCTGGGCTGCACCGTGCACGGCACGTCGGTGTTTGCGCGCAAGAACTATTTCTATCCTGACCTGCCGAAAGGCTATCAGATCTCGCAGTTCGATCAGCCGATCGCGACCGGGGGGACGATTGTCGTCGATGACACGGTCAGGCCGCCGCGCGCCATCCGTGTGCATCGGGTGCACATGGAGGAGGATGCGGGGAAATCGGTGCACGATCGCTTCCGCGACGCCACCGCGATTGATCTGAACCGGGCCGGTACGCCGCTCATCGAGATCGTGTCGGAGCCCGAGATTCACTCCGCGGCCGATGCCGTGAGCTACCTCCGCCGCCTCAAGCAGATCCTCGAGTATACCGAGGTCTCCGACGCGAACATGGAAGAGGGCTCGCTGCGTGTCGACGTGAATATTTCCATCCGTCCGCGCGGCGTCGAAACGCTCGGCACGAAAACTGAGGTCAAGAACCTCAACTCATTCTCGTCAGCCGAGCGCGCCGTCGAGATCGAGTTCGCAAGGCAACGCGCGTTGCTGGAGAGTGGCGGTCGTGTCGAGCAGCAGACGCTGCTCTACGACGAGAAGCGCAATGAAGTGCGCTCCGCGCGCAGCAAGGAGGGTAGCCACGACTACCGCTACTTTCCCGAGCCGGATCTTCCGCCGCTCTGTCTCACCGATGCGTTCGTGCAGCAGCAGCGCGACGTACTTCCTGAACTGCCGGCCGCGAAGCGCGACCGATTCGCCGCGCACTTCGGACTTGGCGCCGCGGATATCGATCAACTCATCGTGAATCGCGCCTTGGCTGATCGCTTCGAAGCGGTCGCCGCGTCATCGGGTGACGCGCGCCGTGCGGCCAATTGGATGCTTGGCCCCGTGCTCGCCGCCGTGAATGCCTCAGGGGGCGCTCTGGTCGACCACGCGGTCGATCCCGCGCGTCTCGGCGCGCTCATTAAACTCGAGGCGCAGGGCGATATCTCCAACACGGCCGCCCGTCAGCTCTTCACGCTCATGGAACGCGATCCTGCCGAGCCGCTGGCGCTCGCGACACGCGAGCGCTTGCTCAAAGTTACCGACGACTCCGCGCTGGTTGCCTGGATCGACGAGGTCTTCACTGAGTCGCCCACCGAGGCCGCGCGTTTCATGGCTGGCGAGCGAAAGCTACAAGGCGTTTTGGTCGGCCAAGTGATGAAGAAGTCGAAGGGCTCCGCCGACCCGAAAAAAGTCAATCAGTTACTGGCCGCTCGCGCGGAGTAAAGAGCGGCGTCGGGAGCGACGCGGCATGCCGGAGTTCTGTCACCGGCATGCCGAACATCCGGTCGGCTTCCAGCGCCGCTCGCACATCACCGCCCTCACGCTTCGCCTGACGACGGACCTTCTTTGCATCGCGCAGCGGACTGTCGCCCGATGGGTCGAAGCGAAACGCATCGCTGGTGTCCCAGCGATTGAACAGATCCACGATATAGTCGAACGAGCGCGCCATGTACCGACTGACTTCCGCATCGCTCAAATCCCATCGGCTCTTCTCCGAAACGAGCTGGAAGATGCGCTGCCATGAGTCGGTGTCGGTCACGTACACCATGCCGCGGAAGATGCGACGATTCGTCGGTGTGCCGAATAGCGTGGGACTTAAAATGCGATCGAGATGCTGATCGGCCGGCGAATGATCGACCGTCAGTAACTCGCGTGCGCGCCGCGGCCAGGGATCGCCCAGATGCGTGTCGATCCGACTCTCCCAATAGCTGTGGCCGATTGCGGTGGTGCTCGAGGTCACGGCCAGCTGTCGCGGTACGAAGAAGTTGTGCGCCACGACATCGGCCGCCAGATGTGCGAGATATCCGAGGGCAAACGCCCGCAACGACGGCGGTTCTGCTTCATCGTGGATCTCGAGGCCGACACGCCACGAATGACAGTGACGCCCGACCTCTGCGTATTTCTTGGCGATGCTCGTATCCGCCGCGATCGAGCCGTACAGGAAGTCCGTGGGATAGGCAGCCAGCAATTCCGCGATCGTGGACGGTACGAGCGAGAGGTTGCGGAGCAGCGCGTCACCCAGGAATACGTGAGTGCCGGGCGTCCACGCCCAAGCGTCCGTGGGGAAGCAGACCAGCGCCACCAACACGGCGAGACTCCCGGCTATCCACGCGCCATGGCGTCGCAGCACCGAGCACTCAGTCGTCGTCGTCGTCGTCGTCAGCATCCAGAGGGACAGAAGTACGACGCGGCCGCGGGTGGCTTAGTCCCGCCGTCAGTTCACCAGCGCCCACGCGAACACCACGAATCGCCGAGACGGCCGAGAGCGCAGTGTCTTCCAGTTCATCCTGCAGCACATCCAACACCGCATTGACATCGTCCACGCGCCGAGCCGTCGTTTCCGCCGCATCGAGCAGCTGCTCGCTGAAGGCCTCGGCGGCATTCGTCACGCGTTCCACATCGGTCCGGAGCATCGCCACCACTTCCCGCGCATCGCCAACGATGGCCGTCGCGTTCGCCAGCAACGGCTTCGTCTCTGTGGTGAGCCGATCGACCGTTTCGTTGAATTTCCGCACCCCGGCGCGCATCGAGACGATCAGCAGAATCGTGGCGATCAGCACGCCGATCCCAAGCAGAAGCACGACGAGCTGAAGGACACCGCTCGTCCACTCCAGCATGCCTCGCTCGGGGATCGTACGGGCGATGATGGTGTCCGGAAACGTTGCGGCCTGCAGGAGCCGCGCAGACAACGCACTGACAAAGGTCATAAGGGTGATCTAAGGGTTTCCGGCAGAGTCGGGAAGGGGTCGGAGCGCTCGATCGAAGGATCGGCGACCAGTCTAAGAACTTCAGGACGTGCGTGACGCTTTCGCGGCTGCTATCCTTCCGATCGCCCGATCGCTCCGTTCAATCGCCGCGTTCAACCCCGAGTGCATGTCCGCCGTCCAGTTCATTGTCGAAGGAGGTCAGCGTGTCAGTGGCTCGATCCGACCAGCAGGCAATAAGAATGCCGCGCTGCCGATCGTTGCCGCCACGCTGCTCACCGATCAGCCAGTACAGCTGCATAATGTGCCTCGCATTCGGGATATCGAGACGCTCGTCGAACTCGTCCGCAGCACGGGCGCGCAATGTGAGTGGAACGGCCCGAACTCGCTGCGTGTCCACGCGAAGTCGGTGCAAGCGGCCAATCTCGATCCGCCGATGTGCGCACGGATTCGCGCGTCAATCCTGCTCGCTGCGCCGCTGCTCGCGCGTTGCGGCACCGTCACGCTGTCGCCACCGGGCGGCGACGTCATCGGCCGCCGACGGCTCGACACTCACTTCCACGTACTGCAGGCGCTCGGGGCCGAGTACGAACTGGGTGAGCGGTTTCGCTTCACCGCCAAGGCTTTGATTGGTGCCGACGTGTTCCTCGACGAGCCCAGCGTCACGGCCACCGAGAATGCGCTGATGGCCGCGGTCGCCGCCACCGGACGCACAGTGCTGCGCAATGCGGCGAGTGAACCGCACGTGCAGGATCTCGCGCGCTTCCTCGTGGCGCTCGGCGCGCGCATCGACGGCATCGGATCGAACGTCTATACCATCGAAGGCGGCATGCCGCTCGGCGGTGCGACCCACGAGATCGGTCCCGATCACATCGAGGTGGGCTCATTCATCGGACTTGCCGCGGTGACCCGCTCGGAGATTCGTATTCAACGCGCCGGCGTCGAACATCTGCGCAGCACGCTCATGGGGTTCGAGCGTCTGGGCATCTCCTGCATCATCGATGGCGACGACCTGATTGTACCCGCCGAGCAGTCGCGCGTGATTCAGACCGACCTTGGGGGGCACGTACCGAAGCTCGAGGATCAGCCGTGGCCCGCGTTCCCCGCCGACGTCATGTCGATTGCCATCGTCACCGCGACGCAGTGCGAAGGGATGATCCTGATGCATGAGAAGATGTTTGAATCGCGTCTGTATTTTACGGATAAGCTGGTGAGCATGGGCGCCCGCATCGTGCTCTGCGATCCGCATCGCGCGATCGTGTCCGGTCCCACCAAACTGCGCGGCAGTACGGTGGAATCGCCCGACATCCGCGCCGGCATGGCGATGCTGCTGGCCGCCCTCTGTGCGGACGGAACAAGCGTCATCAACAACGCCCAGCAGATCGAACGTGGCTATGAGCGGATCGAAGAACGGCTCGGTGCCCTCGGCGCCAAGATTCGGCGCGTCGAACTGAGCGCTCGCTGATCAAGGGACATTCATGAGTCTGAGGCCGCTTCTTTCGGCGGAGTCGGTGCCGGGTATGCCCGACGGCGTGTTGGCGTGGACCACGACCCGCGCCGACGGCTCGTTCGGCATGGGATCGCACGAACCTGTTGGCCCGGTAATGGATCGATGGGCAGGGCTACAGGACGAACTTGGGGCGCTCCGGATCGCGCGTCTCGCGACGGCGCATCAGATCCACGGGGCGATTGTGGAGCGGCACGGTGGCGGCTGGCGCGGGTGGCTGCGTCTGCGCGGCGTCGATGGACACGTCACGACCACGCCCGGCACGGCACTGGCCGTCACCATCGCCGATTGCACCCCGGTCTTCATCGCACACCCCGGGGGAGCGGTCGCGGCGCTGCACGCCGGGTGGCGCGGAACGGCGGCGCGTATCCTTGATGTCGGGCTCGACGAGCTCGAGGCACTGGGATTTCCCGCTCCCGAGTGTGTGGTGCATCTGGGACCGTCCATTTGCGGCCCGTGCTATGAAGTCGGAGCTGAGGTCCTGAGCGCGGTGCACGGTGTGCCGACCGAGGCGAAGGGTCCGCTCGATGTGCGCGACGTACTGCGCGAACAGGCCTGGCGCCGCGGAGTTACCCAAGTTTCAACCAGCGTGGCCTGTACGCGATGTCATTCCGACCGGTTCTTCAGCCATCGCGGCGGGGATCAGGGTCGGCAACTCGGCGTCATTGCGCTCCAGTCATCTTGACCTTGTAGGGAGTGGGGCGTAGCTTACCGGTCTACGTAGTAACTCCTTCGTGAATTTCGCCCGCCCAGTGCGGGTGGGTGAAGTGTGGGGAAGGTCCCCACACTTTTTTGTTCTTCGGTGTTTGGTTTTTTTCTGGTTCTTACTGGAGATGTGCAGGTGGGCGAGATCGTCGAACCCATTGTCGCACAAGAGCTTGACACGCTTGGTTTCGATTTGGTGGAGATCCGACGCGGGGGCTCACGCTCTCGTCCGGTACTCGAGATTCGAATCGATCGGCGCGACGGCACGAAGGTGACGATCGAAGACTGTGCCCGGGCATCCCGCGCGGTGGAAGCGCGTTTGGAAGCTCAAGCATTGGTCGGAGAGCAGTATGTATTGGAAGTTTCTTCGCCGGGCGCAGACCGGCCGTTGAAAACCGCGGCAGATTGGCGCCGATTCGTCGGACGCCGGGCAACGGTAACGAGCGGCGCGCTGGCGGGGGGTAAACAGGAAGTCGAGATCCTTGCGCTGGATGGCGAGGAAGGCGCCGAAGTCGCGCTGGTGCGTGATCCGAAGGGGAGGGAGTTCCAACTCCCACTCGTCGAGGTCACCCAAGCGCGATTGGCGTTTCACTGGAAACGATAGGGGAGACGGATGGCCGGATCAGCGGAAATTCTCGCAGCGTTCCGTGAACTGTCGAATCTGAAGCAGATCACGCGCGAGGAGCTGCACGGGCTTCTCCAGGACGGCATTCATGCCGCCCTGGCTAAGAAGCACGGGGCCACCGTGCAGGCAGAAGTCGAGATCAACGAGGAGAAGGGCGCTATCCGCATCGTGCTGCTCAAGACGGTGGTGGAAGACGTGACCGATGCCGCTCGTGAAGTCCCGCTTGAAGAGGCGCGATTCATGGACCCGGAGTTCCAGATCGGGGACGTGATGGAAACCGAGGTCGATTTCAATGAATTCGGCCGCACCGCCGTTCAGGCCGCCAAACAGCGGATCGTCCAGCGCGTGCGCGAAGGTGAGCGCACACGCATCCGGGACGAATTCGCCGGCCGGGTCGGAGACCTCCTCTCGGGTGAAGTGCAGCAGATCGAGCGCGGTAAGCTTGTCGTCATGCTCAACAAGTTCCGTGAAGCGGAAGCAATCATTCCGTATCGCGAGCAGAACCATCGCGAGCACTACCATCAGGGTGAGCCGGTCCGTGCGGTCCTCAAGCGTGTCGAGGACACGCCGAAGGGCCCGCGTCTGATTCTGAGCCGATCCGATGCGCTGTTCGTACAGGCGTTGTTCAAACTCGAGGTACCCGAGATTCAGCAGGGTATCGTTGAGATTAAAGCCGCCGCCCGTGAAGTCGGCAGCCGGACCAAGATTGCCGTTACGTCCCGTGACGACGCCGTCGATCCAGTCGGCGCCTGCGTTGGGCTCAAGGGATCGCGCGTGCAAGCAGTTGTGAACGAACTCGGTGGCGAGCGTATCGACATCGTGCCTTGGTCGCCCGATCCGGAGCGTTTTGCCAAACTGGCGCTCGCTCCGGCCCGCGTCGCGCGCGTGTTCAGTGATGCCGTGTCGCGGACGATTCAAGCCGTCGTTGACGAAGACCAACTCTCGCTCGCCATCGGCCGCAATGGTCAGAACGTGCGCCTGGCGTCCGAGCTGACTGGATGGAAGATCGATTTGTACTCGAGCCGTGAGTGGATGGAGAAGGGCGGAGAAGCGCCGCTCTTCGCGCCGTTGCCCGAGGAGGAAGAAGCCGATGTCCTGCTGAACGAGATCGAAGGGCTCGAAATCGGAACGGTCGCCGTGTTGGCGGAAGCCGGTCTCACCACCCTGAACGACATTCTCGATCTCGATCGTGACGACCTCCTGCGTTTGCCCGGTATCGCTCCTGAAGAGGCCGATCGGATCATGGCCATCATCGACGAGCTCACTACAGAAGAGGAAGGCGACGCGGGGAGTGCGAGCGAGTGACCGACGAACCCCGCGTCGCGCCGACGCTCGATGATGCGGTGCGCCGAAAGGTGCTCGGGTTGATCGGACTGGGAGCGCGCGGTCGGCTCATCGTGGTGGGCGCCGAACGCGTCGCCATCGAAGCTGGGAAGGGCAAAGTGGTGCTGGCCGTGGTCGCAAGTGATGTCTCGCGCCACTCGCTGGAGAAGGTCGTGCCGGTCCTTCGGGCCCGTCGCATCGAAACGTTGGAGTGGCCGAGTGCGGCCGAGCTGGGCGGTGCTGTCGGGCGGGATACGACAGCGGCGATCGGGATTGTAGATCAAGCGCTGGCGCGCGGTATCCGTAGCGCCGTGGCCGGGGCAACCCCGGCAGGCGACGCGACGCGCGTTTCGCGTTAGGAGGACGGGTTGAGCAAGCTTCGTGTGCATGACATGGCGGGTGAGTTCGGTATCTCGGCTGACGAGGTGATCGCGCTCCTGCGCCAGATGGACGTTCCGGTTCGCAGCCATTTGTCGCTGCTGACCGACGATCAGGTTTCCCGTATTCGCGCCCGATGGGAGCGCGAAAAGCGCGTGCGCGCCGAAAAGGCGCAGCCCGCACCGGCCGCCGCTCCTCGCCGCCGTCGCACGGGAGCCGCCGCGGCACCAGATGCTCCGGCCCCGGCGGTCGAGGCAGAAGCGCCCGCGCCCGCGGTGCGTCGTCGGCGTGCCGCTGAGGTCGACGCCCACTCCAGTGAACCGGCGGCGGGCGACGTCCACGTGGATGAAAGCCACGCGGCCGAAGCCGCCGCCCCGGAATCGCAGCGAGAGCCGACCCCGGTTCAGGTGAGCCGTTCGGTTGAACCGGTGCTGGAACAGGTGCCGGTCGAGCAGGCACCCGAAGTCCGCGCCGACATCGAACACGTGTCCGTCGAGCGCGCTGCCGAGCTCTCGGCCGCTGCTGCTGCCGAGCCCGCTCCCGTACGCGCTGAACCGCCCGTCATCGTGACGCCGCCGGCGCCGAAGCCGGTCGCGTTCGCACGGAAGGACGCCGCACCCGTCCAGCGTCCGGTCGCGCCAAGACCGGTCGCACTCGTCGAGCGCCCAGCCGCGGGTCCACTGCCGCCGGCGCCGGTCGCTCCCGCTACGGCAGCGCCGACCGCCGTGGCACCAGTGGCACCGTCGGGTCCATTGCCGGCCGATCGTCCGCGTCCACGTCCTGTCGTTCCTGGTGCGCCGCGCCCGGGCCGCATGGGCGGGTCGCCGAATTTTGGAGGAGCGCGTCCCATCGCGTCGGCCGCACCTGGTGGTGGACTCGGTCAGGGGCAGCGCCGAGATGATCGTCGCCCCGGTGGCCCGCAGGGCGGCCCAGGGGGAGCGTCAGGTGGTGGCCAGGGTGGCCAGCCCGGACAGGCAGGTCAAGGCACTGGCATCGCCGCCAGCGCCCAGAGCCAGCAGCGTCGTGGCAAGAAGGGCAAGCGCGGAGCCGTCGACCAAGAAGCGGTGTCGGCCAACATTACGAAGACGATGACCGCCATGCGCGGCGCGTCAACGCGCGGCCGTGGTGGTCGTCGCTTCGGTTCTGATATGCGGGCCGAGATGGAGGAGCAGCGCGTTGCCGCGGCGGAGAAGGAGCGCAAAACCGTTCGCGTCAACGAGTTCATTACGGTCTCCGAACTCGCTCAAATTCTCGGCGTGTCCGCCACGCAGATCGTAGGCTTTGCGTTCAAGACGCTCGGTCTCATGGTCACCATCAACCAGCGTCTCGACTTCGACCAGATCGAACTCATCGCCGGTGAGTTCGGTTTCCAGGCCGTGAAGGAAAGCGACTACGCCGCTGATCTGCAGGAAGAGCAGATCGAGGACGCGCCGGAAGACCTCCGTTCGCGCCCGCCCGTCGTCACGATCATGGGTCACGTTGACCACGGTAAGACGTCGCTGCTCGATTACATCCGGAAGGCCAACGTGGTCGCTGGCGAAGCCGGCGGCATCACGCAGCACATCGGCGCCTATCACGTGGAGGTCGCGAACAAGCGCACCATCACGTTCCTCGACACGCCAGGCCACGAAGCGTTTACCGCCATGCGTGCCCGTGGTGCTCAGGTCACCGACATCGTCGTCATCGTTATTGCTGCCGACGACCAAGTGATGCCGCAGACCGTCGAAGCGATCTCGCATGCGAAGAGCGCTGGCGTGCCGATCATCATTGCGATCAACAAGGTCGATCTGCCCACGGCGCAGATCGCCAAGGTAAAGCAGGACCTGCTGCAGCACGAAGTCGTGCTCGAAGAATTCGGCGGAACCGTGCTGCATTCCGAGATCTCGGCGAAAAAGGGTACCGGCATCGACGAACTGCTCGATCAAATCCTGCTGCAGGCCGACATTCTCGAACTCAAGGCCAATCCGTCGCGTCGCGCGGTCGGATCGGTGGTCGAAGCACAGCTCGACCAAGGGAAGGGGCCGGTTGCGACCGTACTCGTGCAGAACGGCACGCTCAAGGTCGGTGACGATTACATCTGCGGCATCTACTCTGGCCGCGTGCGTGCCATGCTCGACGAGCGTGGCAAGCCCGTGAAGTCCGCAGGGCCCGCGATTCCAGTGCAAATCCTGGGTCTGAGCGGGGTGCCGATGGCCGGCGATCAACTGCTGGTGGTCGAAGATGCCTCCGAAGCGCGTGACATCGCGCAGCGTCGTGAGCGTCTCGATCGCGAGGCGAAGAGCCGTCGTAGCACGCGTGGGCTGGTGTCGCTCGAAGACTTCATGTCGCAGACCAGCGCTGGTCAGAAGCGTCAGTTGCGCCTTGTGATCAAGGCCGACCAAGGTGGTCCGGCCGAAGCGCTGGCCGACGCCCTCGGTCAGCTCTCCAACCCCGAAGTGCAGGTGGAAATCCTGCATCGCGGTGTCGGGGCGATTGCCGAGACGGACATTCTGCTCGCGAAGGCGTCAGGGGCCATCATCATTGGCTTCCACGTCCGACCCGACAACAATGCCCGCGCCGCGGCCGAGCGCGAAGGCGTGGATATCAAGCTCTATCGCATCATCTACGAGGCCGTGGCTGACGTGAAGGCCGCGCTCGAAGGCATGCTCCGACCGGAGTCGCGCGAAGTGGTGTACGGCGAAGCCGAGGTGCGCGAAACGTTCAAGGTCGCGCGCGTCGGAACGATCGCCGGTTGCATCGTGCGCTCTGGCAACATGAACCGGAAGGGACGTATGCGCGTCATCCGGGACGGCGTCGAGATTTACGACGGCGGCATCGCGTCACTGCGTCGCTTCAAGGACGATGTGAACGAGGTGAAGGAAGGCTACGAGTGCGGCATTGGCATCGAAAACTTCAACGACGTCAAAATCGGCGACGTGTTCGAATGCTACCGCACAGAAGAAGTGGCTCGTACTCTCGACCAGGCTGCAAAGTCCTGAGGAGGCAGTATGGGCGAACCGCGGCGACCTGACCGCGTAGCCGAATCGATTCGCGAACAAGTGGCGACCTTCCTTGCAGAAGGCGCCAAGGATCCGCGAATTCGTGGCTTCGTCACCGTAACCGCGGTGGAGATGACACGCGACCTTCGGCACGCAAACGTGTTCGTGAGCGTGATGGGAGACGAGGCCGCCGTCAAGGCGACCTTCGAGGGACTCGGAAGCGTCGCGTCGCACTTGCGTTCCATGCTCGGCAAGACGCTGCGCCTGCGGAACGCCCCGGAGATTCACTTCAAAGCCGACCAGAGCATTGCGCAGGCATCGCGCATTGAACAGCTCTTGGCGCAGATCCGCACCGATCGCGATGCGGTGGCAAGTGAGGCCGTGGAAATAACCATGGACGACGCCGATTCGACGGCCGGGGATGCTCCCGGCCCGTCGGGCCCATCGCCCTCCACAAAGTGACCATGACCCGCTCGGCGTGATGGTGCGCTGAGGCGGGCGTGGGCGCGATGTCATGATGACGTCTGGACTGCTGTATGTGGACAAGCCGGCCGGGATGACCTCGCACGATGTCGTCAGTGTCGTGCGGCGTGCGGTGCGCTCCAAGCGAGTTGGCCACGCGGGCACGCTCGACCCTTTCGCCACCGGATTGTTGGTGATGGCCGTCAATGCGGCCACGCGCCTGCTGCCCTATGTCGTCGGCGAGCCGAAGGTGTACGACGCGGTCATCCGTTTCGGTTACGAGACGAACACTGACGATCACACGGGTGAGGTCACTCGCGAGGCGAATTCCCCCGTCGCCGACCTGCTCGCGCAACCTGATGCGCCCCCTCTCCGCGACGCGATTGCGGCGCTGACCGGTCAACTCGCGCAGGTGCCCCCGGCGTTTTCCGCGAAACACGTGAACGGAGAACGAGCATACGCCTTGGCGAGACGCGGTGCAGTCGTCGATCTGGCCCCGGTTCTGGTGAACGTGATGCACTGGGGGTGGCTGGCCAGTTCGCCTGACTCTCTCTCCGTGCGCATTACCTGTGGCGGAGGCACGTACATCCGCGCGCTGGCACGAGATCTCGGACGCGCCCTTGGTAGTGCGGCGCACTGCGAGCGCCTGCGTCGCGTATCCAGCGGCGCGGCGCACGTGGCCGATGCGGAGCCGCTCGAACGGCTCGAGCCCGGTAGCGTCATTGATGGCCGGGTCGTGTTGCGCTCACCGCTGTCCGCCCTGGGAGCCATAGCGCATGAGCCGCTCGACGAGGCGGGAATCGCCGCCCTTCGCTTTGGCCGGCGAGTTGCCGCCACCACGGCCGGACCACGCGGCGCGCTCCTCTGGAACGACACGGTGGTCGCGATCGCTGAGCGTGCGGTCGGTGACTGGTGGCAACCGCGCGTCGTGATGCTGGGTGAGGAAGCCGCCGAATGACGTCGGTGTGGTCCGATCCCGTCGGGCTGCCGATCGGCGAGTCCGGTGCCGTTATAACGGTTGGCACGTTCGACGGCGTGCACCGCGGCCATCATGATGTCCTGGCCCGACTCGCCGCGCTGGCCGCAACGACTGAGCGCCCCAGCGTCGTCGTGACGTTCGAGCCGCATCCGCTCGAAGTGGTGCGTCCGTCGGCCGCGCCGCCGCTCCTTACGCTGCACGACGAGAAGCTCGAGATGTTCGCGCAGTGCGGCGTCTCCTATGTCGCCGTACTCCCGTTCACGCCCACGCTCGCGTCGTATGAAGCGGAGCAGTTTGTGGATGCCGTGCTCATCGAGCGCTTCCGCGTCGCCGAGCTGCTCGTGGGGCATGATCACGGGTTCGGGCGCGGGCGGCTCGGCGACATCGACGTGTTGAAAGCGCTCGGCGCCTCTCGAGGGTTCGGCGTCACCGTGCTGCCGCCGGTACACGCCGCCAACGGCGACGCCATTTCGTCGACGGCCATCCGGGCCGCAATCCTACAGGGCGACCTGCTCACCGCGGCGGCCGGACTGGGCCGCGCCTACAGTCTCGCCGGCACGGTCATTCGCGGCGATCAACGGGGGCGATTGATCGGCTATCCAACGCTCAATCTGCCGCCACCTTCCGTTCGGAAATTGCTCCCCCCGGACGGCGTCTACGCCGTTCGGGTGCAAACGCCGCAGGGACCGTTCGGCGGCATGCTCAACTTGGGCCCACGGCCAACCTTCGGGGATACCTCGCGCCGGATCGAGACCCATGTATTCGATGTCACACACGACTGGTACGGGGCGCCGATCCGGCTCGACCTGATCGCGCGCATCCGGGATACCAAGCCGTTTAGCGGAATCGACGCCCTGCGGGCGCAACTCGCCCTCGACGAGGTCGCCGCCCGTGGCACTCTGCAGGGACTGGCTACCGCCACGAGCACCGGACCCCTAAGTTAAGAGGCTAGGCGTACTTCGCGCCGTTTCTCGCGTCTGGCTTCCTGACGCGCTGACATTACCTCTGGCCACCGGCATCGATGGCGAACCTGAAGTACCGCATCCTGCTCATCGTGGGACTCCTCGCGGCCTCCGCGTGGGCCCTGTTTCCGCGCACCGTCATCGAACGGGTGAAGCGCGACGGCGTCTTCGTGTACGACACCGTGCGTCGCGTGCCGCTCAAGCGAGGTCTGGATCTCCAAGGCGGTATGCACCTGACGCTCGAGGTCGACGAGTCCAAGCAGGCGGTCGCCAACAAGTCCGAGGCCCTCGATCGCGCACTGAAGGTCGTGCGTCAGCGCATCGACGAGTTCGGTGTGTCTGAACCGGTGGTGCAGAAGGCCGGCACCGAGCGCATCATCGTCGAACTGCCCGGCATCGACGACCCAGAACGCGCGCAGGATGTCGTGCAGAAGTCGGCCTTCCTCGAGTTCCAGATCACGGATAAGACGCAGGCGTTCGAGAAGGTGATGCCGCGTTTCGACGAGATTGCCAAGAACGCTGGACTCGCCGTCGCGTCGGCGGCCAAAACGTCAGGCGACACCACCAAGAAGGTTGGTGTCACCTCGCTGCTCACTCAGAAGTCCGATTCCACGAAGGACTCGACTGGGAAGGCCGTGGCGACCACGGGAGCCGATACTGGAACTGTCGCGGTTGCCGGCGGCCTGTTCAGCACGAACGTGCAGCCGGGACAGATTCCCGGACAGTACATCGTGCCGGAAGCGGCCTACGCCGCAGTCGAGCGCGCGCTCGCGCTGCCCGCCATGCAAAACGCCATGCCCCCGGGCAAGGTGATGCGGTGGGGCGTGGATTCGCTCGTGTCGGGCACCCAGCGCTTCTTCGCGCTCTACGTGCTCGACTCACGCCCCATCATTACCGGTGAAGTGCTCACCGACGCGCGTCCCTCCACCGATCCGATGGAAGGCAACGTGGTGCAGTTCACGCTCAACAACGAAGGCGCTCGCCGTTTCAAGGTCGAAACCGGTAAGCATGTGAAGGACAACATGGCCATCGTGCTTGACCAGCGCGTCGTCACCGCGCCCGTCCTCAACAGCGCGATCGGTCGTAACGGCCAGATCACACTGGGAGGCGGTACGCTGCAGGCCGCGCAGGATCTCGCGCTCGTGTTGCGTGCCGGTGCGCTGCCCGTCCCGCTCAAGGTGGCGGAGGTCCGCAGCATCGGAGCGAGCCTGGGGGCCGACTCGATAAACAAGGGAGCGCTCGCCCTGGCGACCGCGTTCCTGTTGATCGTCGTCATCATGATTGGCTACTATCGTTTCGCGGGCATCCTCGCGGTTGCCGCGCTGGTGTTGTACCTCGTGTACACGCTCGCCATCCTGGCGGGCTTCCATGCGGTGCTGACGCTGCCCGGACTGGCGGGCTTCGTGCTCTCTATCGGTATCGCCGTCGACGCCAACGTCCTGATCTTCGAGCGCATTCGCGAAGAGCTCGACCACGGCAAGTCGAACCGGCTGGCCATCGACGAAGGCTTTCGCCATGCCCTCAGTGCAATCGTCGACACCTCGGCGACCACGATCCTGTCCGGCATGGTGCTGTATCAGTACGGCACCGGTCCGGTGCGCGGTTTTGCTGTCACGCTCATTGCGGGCCTCGTGGCCTCTCTGTTCACGGCGATCTTCGTGAGCAAGACCTTCTTCATGATCTGGCTCAGCCGCACGCGCGGCAACCAGACGCTGAGCATTTGAGGACGCCATGCTGCGAATCTTTCACAACACCAAGTACGAGTTCGTCAAGCACTGGCGCATCGCCGCCGGCCTGACGATCGCGTTTATCGTAGCGGGACTGGTCACCTTCGGTATCACCGGCGGTGTGAAATACAGCATCGAGTTTACCGGTGGGACGCTGATGCAGGTCCAGTTCAAGCAGGCACCCGACGTTGCGGTGCTGCGTCGTACGCTCGACGATGCTGGAATCACCGGCACGGAAATCCAGCAGTTCGGCGCGGCCACGGAGTACACTATCCGCGCCCGCGACGAACGGCAGGTGGAAGCGCAGGCTGCCGGAGCTGAAGGGGTCTCCAAGTCGATCGCCGCCGCGCTCGACCAGAAGTTCGGCGCCGGTAACGTCACCGTCGTGCGCACCGAAGCCGTCGGACCAAAGGTTGGCAGTGAATTGCGCGCCGGCGCGCTCACGGCCATGCTGATCGCCTCGCTGTTCACACTGATCTATCTGGCGATCCGCTTCGACTGGCGCTTCGGTGCGGCCGCCGTGCTCTCCACGGCGCACGATATTTTGGTCACGTTCGCGTTCATCAAGATGTTCGACATCGAGGTATCGCTCACGGTGGTCGCCGCCATCCTGACCCTGCTTGGATACTCCGCGAACGATACGATCATCATCTTTGATCGCGTTCGCGAAGATTTGAAGAAGCGTGCAAAGGGTGAAACGCTCGCTAGCGTACTCGACCGCGCGATCAACGAAACGTTGCCGCGCTCGATCATGACACACGCCACCACCCTAGCTTCCACGCTGGCGTTGCTCTTCATCGCCGGCGAGGTCATCCGTCCGTTCGCTTGGGTCATGGCGTTCGGCGTCTTTGTGGCCACGTTCTCGTCGATCTACGTTGCCGGTCCGTTG
>NZ_JBKJRB010000017.1:0-2943 GCF_046594945.1 Gemmatimonas sp.
ATACGACCCATCGCTCGTCATGCGTTGTGGAACGACGTCGGCGCGATGGCACACGTGCCCATCGGATCGACCGTGCTCCAACGGAAGCACAGCTACAAGGCGGTGCTCAGACATCACCTGGCACTACGTGCAGCGGCGCGACTCCCGATCGACGCTCGCGCCCTCGACAAGCTACTCGGCATGAAGGACGTTGCGACGCTGTACGAGCTCTGGACGTTCTTCAAGGTCGTCGCAGCCCTCGAGAAGCTCCTGGGCCCGCCGGACCACGTGGATCGTGCCGAGGCGACGACGATTCAACTCGGAATTCCGTGGTCGTTCCGCGCGTCGTGGGACTCGGTGGGTGTCTCCGCTTTCTACAATCTGTCTTTTAGTGCGGCGCGCAAGGCGCCGTACCGGTCGTCATCGGTCATGCTCCGCCCCGACGTCGTCGTTCAGTGCGGTACCGGCGCGGATGCGGTGCTGCATGTGCTCGACGCGAAGCTTCGCGTGGACGTCGAGACCTCGGATGATGAGGATGAGGACGATGAACGTTCTTCGAAGCGCGACGACATCAAGAAGATGCACACGTATCGCGACGCGCTGCCGAACGTGAGGACGGCATTCGTGCTGTACCCCGGCAATGTGTTCGTCGAGTACGCCGCGCTCGATCAGAGCGATGGCGACACGGTCGGGGCGATCCCTCTGACGCCCGGTGCTGACGCTTCAGACCTTGATCGCCACCTCACGTCGTTGATCGACCGTTGGGGGACAGGGCTCGACCCGTAGCCAGCCGTGTCATCGCGATACGGTTACCGCGCGCGTGAGCAACGCCATGCGAGGTGCCGAGGACCTATCTGAGGGCCACCCTTGGCCTCGTGATTTTCATCGCCGTGGTCTGGATTCTCGGGCCGATAGTCGCGCTCGTCGGGACTGTGTGCGCGCTCGCGCTCTTCGTGGCCTGCGCGTGCGCGCCTGGGCAGTCCGGCTCGCTGCTCGACACATCGTGGGCCGGCGCCCTTCCGTAGTGCCCCGAACCACGCGACAATCGCGGCACGAATGGCGCGAAAGGATCCCACTTCGGACGAGCTGATCGCTGGGCGCGCCCGCCCGACACTCGATGCTCTCCTCTACTGCATCCGGGGAGAGAACCCTACCGACCGTGGGCTACCCCGTCGCGAGGTCGAGCGGCGCTATGCGCGCAAGGCGCTCTTGCAATCGTTGCTCATCCACCACCATGGTCCTTCGTTGTCGGTGGAGCGGGAGAGGGACGCAGGGGTCGTACTCCTCCGTGCCGGAAGCGCCGATGGTCCGGGCACACACGCGGTGATCGACGCGCTGGACGACGAGGCGCGTGCCTTCGTGCGCGCCGCGCTCGAGCTGGAAGCACCTGCGGTCGAGGAGCCGCGACCAGAACCGCGGGGGCGCGGGGACCAGCGCCGCGAGACGCCGCTCGATCGCGTCGGAGAGGCGCGCGCGGCGATCGAGGAGTACGACCTCGACGGCGCTCGCGTGATCCTCATGGCGGCGCTGGCTGACGATCGCGATGACGTGGAAGCCGCCGCTCTGCTCAGCGAGCTCCTGGTCGACCAGTTGGGCCTCGATCAGGAAGCGCTCTCCCTCACACTCGGCAAGTGCACGCAACGCAATCCGAGGGTCCGCGCGCAGCTCGGCATCGCGTCGGCGCGCACGGCTCTCTCCGAAGGGCGGCTCGACGACGCCGCCCGCGCGATTGATGCGATCGACGCTGGTTTGGTCATAGATGCGGTTAACGCCATCCGCGCGGACCTGCGTAAGCGCCGAGAGCAGGTCCGTGGCGTCGCGGAGGCTGCGCTTCAATCGAAGGTGAAAGATGAGACTCCCGAGGCGTCGCTTGCCGCAGCGCGCGCACTCCTGGAGCAGATACCCGAGAGCGAAGTCGCGCGACGGATTGCGCGTGATGCCGAACACACGATCGGCAAGACGCTGGCGGCCACCTCGTTGGCGCGCGCAGAGCAGGCGATCGAGTCGGGGGATCTCGATCTCGCTAGAATGTGTCTGCGCGCGTCGCTCGCCCACGCGGACGATCGGCCGTCGATCGAGGAGCGGCTCGTGGCGATCGACCGCCAGATCTCTGCGCGGGAACGTCACGCTCGCGCGCGCCAGACGATCGCTCGCTTGTCGTCGGTAATCGATGAGGCAGGGCTCGCTGCGTACTTCGCGCTCGACGCTGCGACGCGCGAGGAGGTGCGACGGGAGATCCCGAGCCAGCTGATTTCACGCGCGGAGGCTCTCGTCGCACGTGGCGCAGGCGTCAAACCGGCGGCGGCTGCGGTGCTCGCGCTGGAGAGGGCAATGGACGATCAAGCCGCAGCATCCGGCATCCTTCCGCACGCGGGTCTTCTCTCGCTGTTCCCGGAGGCTCGCCACTTCCTCGCAGGGCTCGAGGAGGAGCAGCGAGACGAGCGTTCTCGCCGCGCGCAGGCAGCGCTACTCGCCGCGCGCGAAGCGGTCGCGAACGGAAGTCTCGAGGAGGCCGGCAAACGTCTCGGGGCGATCAGCACGAACGACCTGTCGAGCGAAGACGCCACTGAACGTGCGGCCCTGCTCGCCTCGATCCAGCACCGAATAGATCGTGACCGCCTGGTCGCGCTCTACCATGCGAGCGTGGAGCGGACGTTCTTCGCCGCGCGCGAGGCGCTGGACGGGCTCCTCGCTCGGCACGGGGGCGATCCCACCCTTCCGCTCGACGAATGGAGCGTGCAGGTCGACGAGCAGATCGCGCGATCGTTCGGCGTGACCGTAGACCGCTCGGAGCAGGCGATGGCCAACGTCCACTGGCTCATCGACGCGCGTGGAGACGAGGATGCGGCGCGGCTCGTCGCAGAGATCGACGGACGCGAGCACCTTGCAGTGATTCATGTGCACGGCATGTTCCTCTGCGTGTTCGTGATCGATGTCGCACGAGAGGCCATCGTGATGCGCATG
>NZ_JBKJRB010000034.1:0-20950 GCF_046594945.1 Gemmatimonas sp.
CTTTCCGCCGCGGCAACCTTGCCCATACTGACTGATATGGGTATGCTGTATCACATGAAAACGACGATCGATATCGCCGACGCGCTGCTGGCGCGGGCCAAGCGCCACGCGCAACGATCGGGCCTGCCATTGCGCGCTGTGGTCGAGGAGGGCCTTCGCCGAGTGCTCGCCGCGGACGACGCACCGACGACGTACGAGCTGCCCGATCTGAGTGTCGGTGATGCGCGCCGTGACAACCCGCTCGAAAGCCTGTCGTGGCCCGAACTGCGTGAGGAGATCTACGGTGGTCGGCGATGATCGCCGTCGACACCAACGTGCTCGTCTATGCGCATCGCCGTGAAGTGGCCGAGCACGCGGTCGCGCAGGACCGCCTGCGCGCCATGGCCGAAGGACGCGACCCGTGGGCCATCCCGTGGCCATGCGTATACGAGTTCTTCAGCGTGGTCACCAACCCCAAAATCTGGCGCCAGACCGCGAGCACATCCCAACAGGCATGGGCGCAACTGGAAGGGTGGTTCGCCTCGCCAAGCATTCGATTGCTCGGCGAATCGCAGGGGTTCACCAGCGTGCTGTCCGGCTTCGTGCGTCGCCCTCGCGTGCACGGGGCGATCGTGCATGATGCGCGCATTGCCGCGATCTGTGTCGCACACGGCGTCGAAGCGCTCCTGTCCCGCGATCGCGACTTCTCGCTATTCCCCGAACTGGATGTTCAGAATCCGTTTGCCTAGCCAGTCCCCGCGGAGTGGCCACGAGTGACCATGACTGACACCGTCCAGCGACTCTCCGACGCACTCTCCGACCGCTACCGCATCGAGCGTGAACTTGGGCAGGGTGGCATGGCCACCGTGTACCTCGCGCACGACCTCAAGCACGAGCGCGATGTCGCGATCAAGGTGCTGCTACCGGACCTGGCCGCCGCGCTCGGCGCCGAGCGCTTTCTCACCGAGATTCGCACCACGGCCAACCTGCAGCACCCGCACATCCTGCCGCTGCACGACTCGGGCGAAGCGGGCGGCTTCCTGTTCTACGTTATGCCGTTCATCGATGGGGAGACGCTGCGCGCGCGCCTCACGCGCATGCGGTTGCTACCGATTCCGGAAGCGATGCTGATCGCGCGCGAGGTGGCGGACGCCCTCGCGTACGCGCACGGACGCGGAGTGATCCACCGCGACATCAAGCCCGAGAACATCCTGCTGCAGGGCGGACACGCATTGGTCGCCGACTTCGGCATCGCGCTCGCCGTGCAGAGCGCGGGCGGTTCGCGCATGACGCAAACCGGCCTAAGCCTCGGCACGCCGCAGTACATGTCGCCCGAACAAGCCCTGGGTGAACGCGCCACCGACGCGCGCACCGACGTGTACGCGCTCGGCGCGGTGACGTACGAGATGCTCACCGGCGATCCACCCTTCACGGGAAGCACCGTGCAGGCAATCGTGGCCAAAGTGCTTACCGACAGGCCAACGCCGATTCGCACGACACGCGACACCGTGCCCGCGCACGTGGAAGCGGCGGTGATGACGGCGCTCGCCAAGCTGCCAGCCGACCGGTTCGACGGCGCGAAGGCGTTTACCGATGCGCTGGGCGACGCCCGCTTCACGTCATCACCGGGTTCGCCCGCGATGACCAGGCAAGACACGCACACGCAAGCGATGCCACGCTCGGCGCGCCTTATGCTGGTGGGCGCCGGCGTGATCGCAGTCGCCAGTGTGGCCGTGGCGGCGTGGGCGTTGCGACGCGCGGGCTTCGAATCGAGTACGCCGGCGGTGCAACTTACGCTCGAAGTGCCGAACGCGAACCCGAAGCTGGATCAGTTCGCGATCTCGCACGACGGTACACGCTTCGCGTTTTCGACCAACGAAGGCATCGCCCTGCGGGATGTGGGGCAGCGCGAGTACCGCATGCTCCCCAACACCGAGAGTGGCGAGTCTCCGGCATTCTCGCCCGACGGCGATTGGATCGTGTACCATGTGAATGGTCGCCTTCGTAAAGTACCGGTGGCCGGGGGCTCGGCCATCCCGGTGATTGCGGGCGATTCGGTCCTTTCTGGTCGTGTAACGTGGGGCGCGGATGGCACGATGGCGTTCGAGACGGGCGGACACCTCGATATCATTTCGCCGAGCGGTGTGCTACGTGCGCTTCCGAAGACGCAGGGCGGCGCGTCGCCGCATCTCATGCCCGACGGAAGCGGCGTACTGTACGTGAACGAACAAAGCGGCTCCAAGTTGTTCTACTACGACTTCAAAGCCGACACGGCCGTCATGCTGGTTAATGACGCGTCGGAGGGGCAGTACCTCGAAACCGGACACATCGTATACGGCTCGATCCTCTCGGGGCTGTACGCGATTCGTTTCGACGCGGCCAAACGAGCGGTCGAGGGTACGCCGATTCCGGTCGTCCTCGACGTGCAAGCGAACGGCCGAGTCACGCCGTTTGCCATCTCGGCCAACGGCACGCTAGTCTATCGCGCCGGAGTAGAGCCGGAGTCACGCATCGCGGTGCGCGATCCATCCGGGCGTATCGACACGCTCCCGCTTGCGCCCAAGACGCTGAGCTACGTTCGCTTCTCGCCCGACGGCAAACAGCTCGCGCTGACGGTCGGCTCGGGGCGCGGCACCAATCGGCATACGGCCTTATTCGACTTCGAACGCGGCACGCTCACCCGATTCACGCTCGAGGGCGGCGGCCATTCGCCGATATGGTCGCCGGACGGCACACGGCTCGCCTTCACCATGGAAGGGCCCACGACGGACGCCGAGGACATGGCGGTGCAACCGGTGGACGGCAGCCGCCCTCCGATGCTCATGCCGCGGATGCCTAACGATCAGCATGCCACCTCGTGGCCCAACGAGACGACGATTGTGTTCTCGAATAATACGACGCCTCGCACATTGGGCGGTGCCCTCGCGGGCGGTATTACGGGGCTCGTGAACCCGGTAATGAGCGCCAAACCGCGCCTCTACCTGTCCGCCGTTTGGGGTGAATTCGAAGCCACGGTGTCGCCCGACGGGCAATGGATCGCGTACACCTCACGAGAGACGGGGCGGAACGAGGTGCAGGTGCGGCGATTCACGCAGCCGGAGCCGACGGGAAAGTGGAAAGTGACCACGACCGGCGCGCATCTGCCGCGATGGTCTGGCGATGGGCGCACGCTGTATTTCATCAACGGCGAACAAACCGAAGTGCAGGCGGTGGCGGTCATGCCGGGCGCGGAGTTCTCGGTGGGCGCTGTGCGCACGATCATGAGTGGCAAGGAGATCGGGCAGGGGTGGGACGTGGATCGCACCAGCGGGCGCATTGCCGTCACTGTGCCGGTGACGCAGGCCGGGGTTCGCATGGTGGTCATCCAGCATTGGCTCGATTCGTTCGCGCGGAAGCTGGCGCAGGTGGGAGGATGGAAGTAGCGCGCCCTACCGCATCACACCCGGAATCGTCGCCAGGTAGATATCACCACGGAAGTCTTCGGCCATGCACACACCGCGCGGCGCGGCCGTCGCGATAGAAATGCTCGAGATCGCACAGTGCGACGGCAGCGTCATGACGCGCTGCGGTGCACCGCCCGCCGTGCCGCTCACGCGCAGCAGCGATGGCGCTCGCGCTCCTGATTCCCACGCGCCGAAGTAGATAAAACCGTCACGTGACCACGAGAGCTTACTCGACCGCAAAACCGCAGGAATCGGCGTCAGCGCGCGAAAACGCCCGGTGGCAAGCGACACGGCGCCCAGCAGGAAACCCGTCGGCGTCCGTACTGTCACGGCAAGTTCCTGCTCGTCTGGACTGAGTGTGCCGCCGCGGAGCAGTTGCAGCGAGTCGGCGATGGGCAGAATTTTATTCGCGCCGCTCGTGCCGTCGGTCAGAGCAATATCGTGACCCGCAATGCCGACTGTAACGAGACCATTCATCGCGCGAGGCAGCCGCGCTTCCTGTCCCGTCGGTTCTGCGGTTCGACGGAGGACACGGCGTTCGCCAGTGTGAAACTCGTAGGCGAACGTGGTGTCGCCTTCTGACTTCGTAAACGTCACGCGACGCCCATCGTGCGAGATGGTCACTAGATCATAGCCCGGACCGCTGCTGTTCGTGAGCGCCTCGTCGTCCGCCACGCCGTTCGGCGCTTCGTTGAGTGCCAGCCGATAGAGGTCATCGCCGGCGGAATTACCACGAACGAAGTACAACGTTCGTCCATCAGGAGCGATCGCGGCATTGCCGTACCACGACGTCCCGGTCGTTACCGCGCGCGGCGCAGTGCCTCCCGCACCGATGTCGAATATCCACTGGTCCTGTCGAGCGTCACCCGAGATGAACAGCAGTCTCCCCGTGCGTGCAGCAATATCGAACTCGCCTCGATACAGCGTGGGGACGCGTGGAATGACGGCAACAGGCAACCGAGCGAGGTGACCCTCCTTATTGACATCGATTCGCACAAACTCGTCGTCACGGGCTGGTGCCGGCAAGAAGGCGAACAATGCCGATCCGTCGGGCGCCCAATGAATCGTGCGCCGCATACGCAGCGGGAGTGAGTCCAACACCGTGCCGTCGCGCGCGATCAGCAGAATGATCGACTCGTTCATGACTGCAACGCGTTTTCCGTTGGGAGACCACGCGATCCCGACATAATCGCGGCATGGCACGGCAATGCTGTCAACCACACTCCCGTGGCGGCGACAATGATCTGCGCGTGCATCGCATTGGCCGACGCGAGTGGCAACACGAGGATCGTATCGCCGGTCGCGTGCACATCGAAGGCTCCCCGCACGCCCACCCGTCGCGTCGCCCCGCCGAGACGGGGTACCAGAAAGATCCCGCTGCGGAGCGAGTCCAGTGTGGCGTCGATGACCAGACTGGTCGCGCTGGCCAGCTATCGCACCGCGCGAATCGACGGCACGCGCGTCCGGTGAGCTCGTTGGTATCAGCACCTATCCCCGCGACGAATGGCGCGGATTCACCATTCCTCTCACCCAACGGGGACGAGGTCGCGTTTTACCGCAGCAACCCCAACGCACTCCACCTCGTGTCGCTGCGCGGCGGTCCGCGGCGCTCACTGGCGACCGATTCAACGGTAGCGCTGGGCGGTGATTGGGGGCCGGACGGCGCGATCTACTTCACGCGCGTCAACGGCATAGGACGACTGCCGGCCGGCGACGGACCGGTTGAGGAAGTGACGCGACTGGACAAGCCGAGCAGTGACGTCGCGCATGCGTGGGTGGACGTGTTGCCCAACGGCAAGGCCGCGCTCTTTACGATCACGCGCGCCACGAGCCGTCTGTATGACATTGCCGAGGGCGGACTGTTCGCCGTGAGCTTCGACGAGAATTCGCTCACGACAAACGGCGCAGTGATTCCGATTGCGGCGGGGTTGCCGATCGGGGCCAATGGCATGGGCAGCTTTGTACGGTCAGCGGATGGCACTCTGCTGTACGGAACGGGCGCAGCCACCGAGTCACAGCTGCTGGTGTGGGTGGACCGTACAGGGAACGAGCAGGTCATCGACTCTGCGCCCGGCGTTCGGTACGGGTCACTCGCCCTCTCGCCCAACGGCAGGCGCGTGGCGATGGACGTCAACAGCCCAAGTCCGATCTTGACGAAAGACCTCGAGGGCGGGCCCACGAGTATCCTCACCACCGACGGGAGCAACATTCACCCTTCGTGGAGCGTGGATGGTCGCTTTGTGCGGTTCACTCGCACGGCGCCGAGCGGGCCGGTCGGCTCTGTTCAGCGTCGTGCCGACGGTAGCGCGGCGACGGAGCAGGCAGTCGCTGTCAGCGCCTCCGTTGCGAACCGCAAGAGCCGCCGCTACGTAGTCAGTCCGAACGGAGAGTGGGCGGTCTTTGAACTCCACGATGACAGTCAGCAGCTGGCGTCGCTCATGGCGCAACGGCTGAACGGAGACACGACCGCGATTTCGGTGGGAGCACCTTCACCGACCACGCGCCACGTGGCGCCGAGAGTGTCGCCGGATGGCCGCTGGTTGGCGTATGTGAGTACCGAGGGCGAGGGCGCTAAGCCGGAGGTCGCGGTGACGCCCTTCCCCAACACCACCACGTCTCGGGTGCAGGTGTCGGTGAGCGGCGGCGTGGAACCGCTCTGGTCGCGCGATGGCCGTGAATTGTTCTACACGGACAGTGACGGCTTTCTGCTGTCGGCGCGAATCGCGACGACGCCCGACTTTCGCGTCGCGAATCGGACGCGCTTGTTCAATCGCGAGCGCTACCCGTACGCCATCTCCGGTTTGCCGTACTACGACATCAGTCCGGTTGGCACCCGGTTCATCATGTCACGTCCCGCGCGATCGGCGAACTCGGAGCGGCTGGTGGTGGTGCTCAGTCTGTCGGCACGAACGCCAGCACCGGCTTCTCGGAGTTTCACAACACCCAAGCAAGTGCGGCGATCGAAATGTCGGCCGAGTACAACTTCTATCACTGGCGGGAAGCGACGAGTCGGCAGCTGTTGGCGCTCGTCACAATCGGGCAGCGTTACTTCGACTACGAGCAGCCGACCATCTTTGCCTACACGACCGAAAACCGACCGGTTGCCCGCGCTATTCTGGCCACGGAGTCCCGTCAAACATGGGGCAACATCGATGGCTCCGTGCGCTACACGCGATTCCTGCACAACGCCGATACGTCCAGCGTGAGCTTCAACGGGCGCACCAATATTCGCCTCACGCGTGGCCTGTCGCTTGAATTGCGCGGCGACGCTGCCCGGGTAAACGACCAGCTCTTTCTCTCGCGTGGCAATGCTACCGACGACGACGTGCTGGACGCGACGCGTCAGCGTGCCTTGGCGACCTCGTTTCGTTTGAGCGGATCCGTGGGGATCAACTTCACCTTCGGTTCGATCTACAACTCGATCGTGAATCCGCGTTTGGACGAACTGGGACAACCCTAAGCGCTGCCGAGACTGCGCATGGCTGGCGCGACGGACCTCGAGGGCGGCTCGGGCGCGGTCTCGTCCACGCGTCGAGTCGGCGCCGGCGCAATAGCGGCGCCATAAAACAGCCTTTCCCTCCACGAACACCCTTACCGCAGTGCCTCATCGAAGAACGCTGGGAGCATGAACACGAACGGCTGCGCGGCATCGGGATTGACCACCCAGTACTCGCCCACCCCGTCGCGCAGATAGAGCTCGCGCTTGATGTGGTAATCGAGGCGTGGATTGCTGGGTGATACGACTTCAATCGCCAGCAGCAAGTCGCGGAGATCATACGGATACGCGGGCCGCTTGCCGTCGGTGACGCCCACAACAAACACATCGGGTTGCACGCGATTCCGCGTGCGGTCACCGCGCCGAACATCGGCGGGCGAGATCATGGCGCGTCCGCCGCTGAGTGGCTTGAGATACTCGCGTAGCAAGGCATGCAGCTCGCCGACGACCAGCTGGTGTGTGTCAGCGGGTGCCGGCGTCACGTGCAGCTCACCGTCGATGAGTTCGTAGCGCTGGCCGTCGTCCTCGAGCGCATCCAGCATCTCGACGGTCCACTCAATCTGTATCGCGGGCATGCCATACGTTACGGCACTCGTCGAGAGGGTGGCAAGGGTGCATGGCACACGATGGCGGGCACCCGTCAGCGGCGCGTCATCGCCTCAGCACGCCACGCGGCCGATTCTAGTCGTCAGCGACGTACGCGCAGATGTAGTCCACTTCCAAACGGAACGGCCCGTCGTTGCCGTCCGCCATATACAACCCCACGCCACGGATGCGCGCGAGGTCGATCGGCGCGGCATTCACTTCGCGTCCGAAGATGGTGCTCCGCAGCGTGTTGAAAGGCACGCGTATCAAGGTCCACTCCGTTAGTGACGGGAACGGCGCCCTACGGGAGACACGACGCCCGTAGCTTCGCAGGCCATCATCAACTTCGACCTCGAACTGGCGCCCGCTGCCGCGTACCCGAAGCTCGATGCCGACCTGCCCCGTGAGGTCGATGGCACGTCGAGCCCGCACCGAGGTGAAACCGCCACCCTGCGTTACCAGCGTGCCGGTGAAGCGGAGGGTGCCTGCCTCGACGGCCACGAAGCCAGCAGAGCGACCACCCATCACCCCGTCGTTGACGACGTCCCATGAGGCTTCGTTCGCATCGGCGAACTCGAAGAGCGCTTTCGCCATGGGTACCTGTGGTGGACTCGGCGAGGACCACCCGCTCGCCCCAAGCACGAGGAGTAGGGACGGCAGGACGCGCCTGGTTGCGCGTGACAGGCGCCACGTGCTCGGGCGGATCGGGATGCTGCCTGAATCGGTCAGCGGTGTGCTCTCGAGGGGAACTGCAGATCGAAGCTGCGCCGTGCTGACGGGGTTCCGAGAGGATCACATCAAGCTCTGCCTTTTGCGCGAGGCGAACGTCAAAACTTGACGGAAATTGTGAATACCTCCAATATGGAGGAAAACGGAGACCGTTATATGGCAATTCTGAATATCAAGAACCTTCCGGACGGCCTGTACGAGCGTCTTAAGGCGCGCGCCGAGCAGCAGCATCGCTCGGTGGCTCAGGAGGTTACGCATATCCTCGATCAAGTGCTCGGCGGCGCGGAGCCGCTTTCGATTCTCGAACTACAGGGTCTCGGAAAATCCGTATGGTCCGGCGTGGACGCGGCGGCGCACGTGGACGCTGAGCGCCGCCTGTGGGACTGACCGAGGCGGTTGGTAGGGGCCCCGTGGCCGTGGACACGGCCCTGTTCATCTATCTCATCGAAGAGCACCCGCGATTCCTCGCTCCCGTGCGGGCATTATTCGCGATGGCGGACACGGGAGCGATCAAAATCGTGACGTCTGCGTTGACCCTGCTCGAGGTGCTGGTAGTGCCCTTGCGTACGAACGACCAACGATTGGCCGCGCAATACGACGAGTTACTCACCCGGTCGCGCGGCGTTCGCTTGGTCGATCTGTCTCGTGATCAGCTGCGGACCGCCGCGCGATTGCGCGCGCAGCATGGTGCCCTTCGCACCCCCGATGCCCTTCAGCTCGCCGCCGCGATCAGCACGGGGTGCACGACGTTCGTGACCAACGACCGGCGGATGCCGGCACCGCATGATCTGCGCGTGCTGCAGCTTTCGGAGTTCACATGAGCGCGCCGGAAACTCTCGAGCGGCTGCGCGCCGCCTTGGCCGGCAGCTACCACGTGGAGCGTGAACTCGGCGCTGGTGGTATGGCTACCGTGTATTTGGCGCACGACCTCAAGCACGACCGCGACGTCGCCATCAAAGTACTGCACCCCGACCTCGGTGCGGCGCTCGGTGGCGAACGGTTCTTGAGCGAGATCCGCACCACGGCGCGGCTGCAGCATCCGCACATTCTCGGACTGCTCGACAGCGGAGCGGCCGATGGCCTGCTGTATTACGTGATGCCATACGTGCGCGGCGAGACGCTGCGCGCGCGGCTCGATCGCGAGACGCAGCTGCCGGTGTCCGATGCCTTGGCGATTGCCACCGCGGTGGCGGATGCGTTGGCCGATGCGCACGCGGCTGGCATCATCCATCGCGACATCAAACCCGACAACATCCTGCTGCAGCAATCGGCCCAAGGCACGCATCCGCTGGTTGCGGATTTCGGTATCGCCCTCGCTGTTCAGCAGTCGGGCGGTGCGCGCATGACGCAAACCGGCCTCTCACTCGGCACCCCGCAGTACATGGCGCCTGAGCAGGCGATGGGCGACAAGCAGGTGGATGCGCGCGCCGACATCTATGCGTTGGGCGCTATCACCTACGAGATGCTCGCTGGCGAGCCGCCGTACACAGGAGCGAACGCGCAGGCGATCGTCGCCAAATTGCTCACCGAGGCACCGCGCCCACTCGCGATCGTGCGCCCATCGGTGCCCGAACATGTAGACGCGGCAATCCTTGTGGCGCTGCAGAAGCTTCCCGCCGATCGCTTCGCTACGGTGCAGGAGTTCAAGGCCGCGCTGCTCGGTGCGGGCTCGTCGCGCACCTTGATCAGCGGCGCACGCACAGGAACTGCATCGCGCACGGCGTCGCGCAACCGGTGGCTGCCGTTCGTGGCGGCGCTGGTGCCGATCGCCGGCGCGGGTGGCTGGATCGCGGCGCGCGATGGTGCAGTGGCGAATCAATCGTCTCGCCGCGTGGAGTTTGCGTTCAACGCCGGCCCGTCTGCGTTCGCGAAGGCGGCCATCGGCATGTCCCCCGATGGGCGGTCCGTGCTGCAGGCGATCGTCGATTCCGCCGAGGGCAGCATCCTCGTGCAACGACTGGTCGGTTCGCCCGACATCGTTCCCGTGAAAGGCTCAGGTGGCGGGTCGGCGCAAGCGTACTCGCCTGACGGACGATCGATCGTGTTCGTAGCGGACGGACGCGTGCGCAAGATTCCGGTGGAGGGCGGCACCTCCACCGTCCTTGCAGACACCGCCAATCCCGCCACGCCGGCGTGGGGCGCCGACGGCTTTGTCTACTACGCCAGCAGCGCATCGGCGGGCCTCGCGCGCGTACGCGAGACCGGCGGTGCCATCGAGACGGTCACCAAGCCGAATCGCGCGCGCAACGAACTGGGACACTGGCATCCCGCGATGCTTCCTGACAACAAGGCGGTCCTGTACGGCGCCTACGCGTCGCCCGTCCAGCGCTCGACGATTCAGGTGGTGGAGTTGGCGACGGGTCAGGTGACGACGATCATCGAGAACGGGCTCTTCCCTCGATATGTCGAGCCGGGATACATCCTGTTCGGTCGCGGAAACACGGTGTTCGCGGTGCCGTTCGATGCCAAGGCACGCAAGGTACTTGGCCCTGCGGTCCCGGTCGTTGAAGACGTGGCGTCGCTGCAAACCGATGGCTCCGTCGGCTACGACGTGTCGCGCGCGGGAGATCTGGTGTACCTCAAGGCCAGCGAATCTGTGGAGCGGTCGCGGGTGGTGTGGGTGGCGCGTGACGGCACGCGTCGTCCGGCTTTCGCCGACGAGGCCGGCTGGGCCGATCCGCGTCTTTCACCCGATGGACGCTGGATTGCGCTAACGCATACGCAACCCGAGCCGTGGTCGCTCTGGCTGTTCGACCGTCAGCGCGGGTCGCTGGCGCAACTGAGCAACGCGAATGGGGCGAATTTTGCCGCAGTCTGGGCGCTCGACAGCAAGTCGCTCTATCACGCCGTGGAAACTCCCGCCTACGACTTGGGTCGAACTTCGGTCGACGGGGCGCAGGTCGACACCCTGCTGCGCAGCAACGATGACAAACATCCCACAGGCATCGCCCCCGACGGACGCACACTTTTCTACACCGAGATCAAACCGAGCGAGAACGGCATGCTCCTCGATCTCGCGAGCAAACGAACGACGCGCATTGATGCGACGCACGACCAGCAGATGGGCGGAACGTTTTCGCCCGACGGACGCTGGATTGCGTACAGTGAGCGACAAGCGGACGGACGCTCGCAGGTTATCGCACGGCTCATCGGCGGTGGCTCGCGAGTCCAGGTGTCGATCAATGGCGGCGACCAGCCGCGATTCACGCGCGCTGGTCGCGAGATCGTCTTTCGGAAGGGGCGCGAGGTGTACGCTGCGACGTTCGAGCCCGCGACAGGCAGTCCCGGCCGCCCCGCCCTGCTTTTCCAGCTGGCAACGGTTGGACGCGTGGCGAACGGTCGAACCACCGGCTACGATGTCACGCCCGATGGATCGGAATTCCTGATGATCGAGTCGGTTGAGCAGCCGGGCGCGCTGCCGACGCGCGTGATTCTGGGGTGGCGCGAGGAGCTGATGCGTCGGGTGCCGCGGAAGTGAGCGGTGGTATTTCGGGATGTCGTGTGGCTACATCCCGGCACACACGTACGTAGAACCGCGTTACGGTGGCCGACCATCGAAATGCACAAACATGCTGCAGACGCTTCGCGGAGGCTCGACTGTTTCTCGGCGGGATAGGTTCAGCGACTGATCCGTGGCCGCGATGCCCTCGGTACATCGAGAACGGGCCACGCAGAGCAACGGAGAACGCAGAGGCGCAGCGGTCGTTTGCCGATAGCGCGGTTATACACGGAAAGCAGGCGAATAAATGAGTACTGGATTGTGGATCTCGACTCACGCCTCCGGGAGCGATGGCTGCTCGGCGACGAGCGGCCACCGCATCCGTTGGAGCCGTTCCTTCTCGAGGTGTTAGGGCCCGCGTAGTACGAGGTGGCGTGCACGAGGTGGCGTACACGAGGGAGCGGATCGCGAGCGTATGCAGGAGCGCTAGGAATGAGCGGCGCTCCTAATTCCTGGCGCTGTCAATTCCTGGCGCAGTTCGCCGTCGAGATCACACACCTCACCGTAGCGTCTCATCGAAGAACGCCGCAACCTTGAGCACGAGCGGCTGCACAGCGCCTGGCCGCGACCATTCGATGCGCTCGCTTGATGTGGCAGTCGAGGCGGGGATTGCTGGGCGATACGACGTCGACCGCCAGCCGCAATCGTGGAGATCGTACCGATACGCGGGCCGTTTTCCGTCGGTCACGCGCAGCACGAACAGATCAGGGTTGCACGCGCTTGCTGGTGCGACCCGAGCGCCGAACATCGGCGGGCGCGATCATCGCGCGCATAGCCACGCCGGAGTTTCCATACGTTCCGGCACTCGGCGGGAGAGTGGCGAGGGCTCATGCCACACGCCGCCGGAGTGTAGTTTACGCCATCCTCAATGCTTCCAGTCCAGAAAGACACGGAGACCGTGGCGTGAGCGCGTACGAGACGTCAGAACGGCTTCGCGTCGCATTAGCCGACCGCTACACCATCGCGCGTGAACTCGGTGCCGGTGGCATGGCGACGGTCTACCTTGCGCGCGATCTCAAACACGATCGCCTCGTCGCGCTGAAAGTGCTCAAGCCCGAACTCGCCGCCGTCATTGGCGGTGAACGGTTCTTAAGCGAAATCAAAACAACCGCCAACCTGCAGCACCCGCACATTCTCGCCCTGTTCGATTCAGGCGCCGTGAACGGTACGGTGTTCTACGCCATGCCGTTCATCGACGGCGAATCGCTGCGCGACAAGCTGGACCGCGAGAAGCAACTCCCCATCGACGACGCGCTGCGCATCGCGCGCGAAGTCGCCGACGCGTTGCAGTACGCCCACGAACGCGGCGTCATTCATCGCGACATCAAGCCGGAAAACATTCTGTTGCAAGGCGGCCACGCCTTGGTGGCCGACTTCGGCATCGCCCTCGCCGCCAGCACTACCGGCGGCGCGCGCATGACCGAGACCGGCATGAGCCTCGGCACGCCGACGTATATGAGCCCCGAGCAGGCGATGGGCGAGCGCACGCTCGACGCGCGCACGGATATTTATGCACTCGGCTGCGTGCTGTACGAAATGCTGGTGGGTGATCCGCCGTTTACCGGTAGCACCGCTCAGGCGATCGTGGCGCGCGTGCTTATCGGCACGCCGGAGTCGCTCACCGCGCAGCGAGGCACCATTCCGCCGCACGTGGAAGCGACCGTGATGACGGCATTGCAGAAGTTGCCGGCCGATCGCTTCGCGAGTGCGAAGGCGTTCAGCGAGGCGCTGGCCAATTCGTCATTCACCACCGCCGGTACGGCGCACCACCTAACACGCGGCCCGCAACCGGCGACGTCGCGTCGCACGGTTAGCGCACTGGCGGCCGTCGCGCTGCTCTCGGTTGCGGCCGCGGTGATCGGCACCACCGGTTGGATGCGCACCCGACGAACGCCGGAGCCGGTGGCGGCGCGTTTCGCCATCGAGCTGCCGGAGGGCATCGTCTTCGGGAGCTCGGCAAGCAGCAGGCGCCGCATGGGCATCACTCCCGACGGCTCGCAGGTCGCCTTCGTCACCTCGACGCCGTTCGGTTCGACAGCAGCGAACGCCGTGTATGTCAGGCGTGCCAGCGAACCGGTCGCCGAGCGCGTGGGCGGCACCGATAGTGCCACGTCGGTCAGCTACTCCCCAGACGGAAAGTGGTTGCTTTTTACCACGGTGCGCGGGCTCAAGCGCGTTCTCTCGGCTGGCGGCGTACCGCAGACGATCGCGAGCGTGCAGGATCCACGTCAGATCTACGCCGCGTCGTGGGGAGAGGATGGTCGGATCGTATATGCGTTGGCCAGCTATGGGCTCTGGGTCGTGTCGGCCGACGGTGGTGAGCCTCGCCGCCTGACAGCGGACACACCTCCCGGCGACAGCGCGATCATGTTGACGGAGCCAGACATCCTCCCAGGGGGGACGCATGCGCTGGTGTCCGTTGTAAAAGGCTTTAATTCATCGACTCGCTCCAATTCACTAGGCCTCCTTGCATTGGCCGACGGCCGGGTGACCGACCTTGGCGTCGTTGGTGAGGGCCCAAAGTTCGTGAGCCCCGGGCAGGTGGTGTTCCATCGCGGCTCCACGGTGTTCGCGGCGCCATTTTCGGCGCGATCGCAGAGCGTGTCGGGTCCCGTCATCCAGTTGGTGACTGATGTATCCGATAATGTGGGCCCCTCCGATTTCGCGGCGGCGCGAAATGGCGCGTGGCTCGCGTATCAGACCGGTTCCGTCGACGTCCCCACCACGATGTGGGCCGTGGACCGGCGCGGTCGCGAGCGGCAGCTCACCACCCCCGAAACGAAATCGTATGCCAACGGGCGCATATCGCCGGACGGTCGTCGGGTTGTGCTTCGGGTGATGGGGGGCGCGTTCAACCGCGGCGATCTCTGGATTTACGAGATTGAAGGGGGCGCGATCTCAAAGCTCACAACCGACGGGGCGAGCTTTCGGCCCGCGTGGTCGCGTGATGGATCCACGCTGTTTTATGTGAACGGAAGAGGGGACTCCTCGCGCATTGCGTCCCGCCCGTGGGATGGCAGTGGCGTGGAGACCATTCATCTCCGGCGGCCATTACTCGCCGAAGTGGAGCCAGGACTGGCACATACATTCTTCGCGATTCGCACGCTGATTCCGCGAGACATTTACCTCGCGCCGGCAGACTCGTTGTCGAAGCTTCGCCCGTTCCTCACATCGGCGGCGGAGGAACGCAATCCGGCCATTTCCCCCAACGGACGCTGGTTGGCTTACCTGTCTGACGAATCGGGGAAGCTGGAGGCGTACATACGGCCGTTGCCCGGCCCGGGTGCGCGCGTTCCGGTCTCCATCGGCGGCGCAACCCACGCGCGCTGGGCGCCGGATGGCAAGGCGCTCTTCTATCGCAGCCCCAAACACCTGATGATGGCGTCACTCGTAGAGACACCGCAGCTCGCGGTCACGCGCCGTGATACCCTCTTCGTCGACCCGTACAGTCGAGCCTCCGGAGAGACGAACTTCGACGTGTTCCCGAACGGCAACGAATTCCTGTTCTTCAAGTCGGTCGAAAGTCGCAACAAGATGTACATGATCGTGAACTGGCAATCGATGCTGACCACAGCCGCGGCGGCGGCGCGCGAGCCGTAGCCGGACTGCTACTCGCCGAGCAGCTCTTCGAGCGCCAATCGGGTCTTGAGTGGAATCGCCGCCTCGTCGAAGTAACGGAGTGTAATGGCGAGCGCCTCGGCGGCGGTGGTGATGTTCAGGTAGCGCAGTAGGAATCGCACGTCGTCGAGGTCGTGGAACTCCTCGCCGAGTCGCATCGCGGCACATTTCAGCGCCAGCAGGTAGCTGGGTTGCGCGACGAACAGCTGCAGGTGCGAGTGCTCGATGAACGGATCGAATGTGCCTCGCGGGCTGAGCCAGCCCTTCACGGCATCGTTTAGCCACGTCTCGGGAACATCGGCCAGGGCCGCTACTCGCGCGGCGGCTTTGCGCACCTCGGTGGCCGGCTTGAACCAGCCGTCCACGTCGCGCGTCGCGGCACGCGCGTTGAGTGCGGTGCAGAGTACGGCACCACCGACCAGATAGACCTCACCATGCGTGTCGGTGGTCGCCAGCTCGGTGTTGAGGAGCGAGAACAAGTGCAGGATATCGGCCTTGGAGAAGCTCACCGGCGTCGAACGATTCCCATCGTTCATACGCGCGCGCCCACCGCGGAGTCGATGAAGATGTTACGGCGCTTGAACGGCACCGGTGCCGCTCGGAGCAAGTGCAACCGCAAGCTCTTGAGCGGCGTGATGAAGTGCGGCGCGTCGAGCGGGGCGACACTTGCCGTCCATGAAGGCGGTGCCACCGCCTTGGCGTGGGCCGCCAGTTCGACCATCGCCGCCACGTAATTGCGCAGATACGGCGTGAATGCCGTGAGGTCGGCCTTGGCGACCGCGGGCACGAATACCAGCGGCGCCGCGTCGTGCAGGAAGTCGCTGAGTTCAGCCAGCGCGTAGCTGGGAGTGGTCGCCTGTGCGAGCGTGGCGAGGATCCGGCTGAAGCGATCCGACGACTCGGGCAGTACGCGCGCGAGGACGTAGCTCGAAACGTCAGAGCCAGCGGCGCGGGCCTGTCGTTTGAGCTCGGCCTTCTCCTGCGGCGTGACGCGGATCTGGAGTTGCGCGGTCTTCGCAGTCATCAGGGAAAGCTGTGCTGGCCGATGCTTAATGTCAATACACTTGTCAATACGGTAAAACCGAACGCCGCCTGGTCGATGACATCCGTTTAAAAGTCGACGCGCAACGGCAGCGGAGCGACTCACCGGACCACGTTGCGGGCACGCTGATGCCTCTTCACATTAGACGCGATCCTTGATCGCCTCGAAGAACTGGTGGATGTCGACGACCGTAACGCGACCCTTCACGAGCAGACGCGGCCATCGTCCGCGCTGTTGACCAAGCTCGGGCCGCACAGCTCGGCGGGTCCTCGAAATCAGTGGTAGGGCACCGACGCAGCGTCGCTGGGGCTTGCCGGTCATGACCATGTCTTTCTGCTTCGCGCCTACCGGGGACTGACCACATGCAGCAGCAGCGCGCCCAACTTACCGCCGCCCTCGCTGACCGCTACCGCATCGAGCGCGAGCTCGGCGCCGGTGGCATGGCCACGGTGTACCTCGCCCACGATCTCAAGCACGATCGCGAGGTCGCGATCAAGGTGCTGCGTGAGGAACTCTCCGCCTCACTCGGCAAGGAGCGTTTTCTTCGCGAGATTCAACTGGTCGCGAAGCTCAGCCATCCACATATTCTCCCGCTCTTCGACTCGGGTGAGGCGAACGGCGCGCTCTTCTTCGTGATGCCGAACGTGAAGGGCGAGTCGCTGCGTGATCGCCTCGACGCCGAGGGCACGCTCCCGGTACACGACGCGGTGCGCATTGCGCAGGAAGTCGCGAGCGCCCTCGATCACGCACACCGTCATGACGTCGTGCACCGCGATATCAAGCCCGAAAACATCATGCTGCAAGACGGTCACGCGCTCGTGGCCGACTTCGGCATCGGCAAGGCGCTCTCCGAGACCGACAGCAACACGCTCACGCAAGCTGGGGCCAGCGTGGGCACGCCGGCCTACATGAGCCCGGAACAGGCCGTTGGTGAGACCGTAGACGGGCGCAGCGATCTCTATTCCCTAGGCTGTGTGCTGTATGAGATGCTCGCCGGCGAACCGCCGTTTACCGGACCGAACGTGCAGGCCGTGATTGCCAAACGTTTCGTGCAGATCCCCGCCGACATCTGCGCGTTGCGGGAAGGCGTCCCCCGGTCGATCGCGCGCGCGCTCCAGCGCGCATTACAACGCACGCCGATGGACCGGCCGGGTACAGCGGCGGAGCTGCTCACGGCACTGCGCGTGGTGGAATCGACGAATGTCAAAGCGGCGAACGCCCCACCTGCGCAGTCCATCGCCGTGCTGCCGTTCGAGAACCTGAGCACTGACCGCGAGAACGAATTCTTCGGTGATGGCATCGCCGAGGATATCATCGGCGCACTGACACGCGTGGCGGGACTCCACGTGGCCGCGAAGACGTCGGCGTTCTCGTTCAAAGGGAAGCGCGATGTGCTCGCTACGATCGGCGAGACGCTGCACGTTGCAACGGTTTTGCAGGGCAGCGTGCGCCGCGCGGGCAACCGTGTCCGCATCAGTGTGCAGCTCGTCTCTGTCACCGACGGCTATCACCTCTGGTCTGAACGTTACGATCGTGAGCTCGTTGATGTTTTCGTCGTGCAGGACGAGATCGCCGGCGCGATTGCCGCTCGACTCGAACTCACACTGCGCCCGCTGGCCGTGGCCAACGAGCAGGCCTCACCGGCGCAGGTGCAAGCATACGATCTCATCACCGAAGGTCGCTCGAATTTGGCGAAGCGTGGCGTGGCAGTGATCTACGCCCGCACAGCCTTCGAACGCGCCATCGCGCTCGACCCGAACAACGCGCTCGCTCACGCGATGCTGGGTGACGCGATTCGCCTGAACGCCCAATACGGGTTCATCTCCGCCGACGAAGGGCTACGACTGGGCAAGGCTCCGCTCGAACGCGCCCTCGAGCTTGACCCCAACTGCGCCGAGGCAATTGGTACACTGGGCATGCTGAGCCTCAACTTCGATGCGCAACCGAAGCGCGCGATTCCACTGCTCGAACGCTCACTCGCGCTCAATCCGCGGCAGAGTGAACTGCGCGCGCTGTACGCGCATTGGGGTCTGATCAACACGATGCGGGAGGATGCACGGGGTCTCGAAGAACTCGCCCGTGCGGTGCGCGATGATCCCCTCAGCAGCTTCGTCGCCGTCGTGCACGGCGTCGGCCTGTGCGTCACCGGACGATACGACGAAGCGAAGGCAGAGGTGCGGCGCGGGATCGCGCTTGATGCGCAGGCGTTCGCGGGCTACGCGATGGGCACATTTATCTATGCGTGGGCCAATGATCCCGAGGGCACGTTTGAGATCGCCGAGCGAGGGATGCAGCTCTTTGGGCGCCACCCGTGGTTGTTGCAGGAATTGCCTGGCATGTATCTGCTACGCGGGGACCGTCGACGCGCCGAGGCGATCTACGATGAGCTGAAAGCTCGCGCGATCACGAGCAATGTCCCGCACTATTCGCTGGCCGTCGCCGCGCTGCGGCTTGGGCACGTCGACGAAGGGCTTCGAGAGGCACAACTGTCAGCGACGCTGCGGGATGCGATCGGCCCCATTTGGGCGCGGACGCCGGGCTTTGAGTCATTACGCGAACATCCGGGATTTCAACAAGTTCTTCAGAACTTGGGGATGGTATGATCGCACGGCGACGAGCCAGGCTGGTCGCATTCCGTAATGCCGGACGGCGATGCGGCGCCGAACGCCGTTCATCGGGTTGCGTGATATGGGTTGAACGCACATACTCATACATATGAAAACGACTCTGAACATCGACGACCACCTGCTCGACGAGGCGCGTCGTCTCACGCGCATCGACGAAAAAACCGCGCTGGTGCGCGCGGGGCTCGAGGCGCTGATTGCCCGCGAAAGCGCGCGCCGTCTCGCCGCGTTGGCCGGATCGGAGCCCGAGTTGGTTGCGGGCCCCCGCCGCCGAGCGTCGGCGCGTGCCACCGGGTGATTCTGGTCGACACGTCCGTATGGATCGAGCACCTGCGGCGCGGTGACGCGACGCTGGCGGCGCTCCTAGAATCCGCAAGTGTCCTGACGCACCCCTTCGTCGTGGGGGAACTGGCGTGCGAATCGTTGCGACCGCGCAGCGAAGTGCTCCGTCTGCTCAGCGACTTGCCGATGGCTACCACGGCCACGCACGACGAAGTCATGCAGTTCATCGCCGCGCAGAGCCTCGGCAGTCGCGGCATTGGGTATGTGGATGTGCATCTACTGGCGTCGGCGGCAATCGACAAATGCAGGCTCTGGACCCGCGACAAGGCGTTGGGTGCACAGTGTGCACGTCTTGGCGTTGCCTTTGCTCCGGTACACCATGCCTGAGATCATGTCGCGATTGGCCGAAGCCCTGAGCCGTAGCTACACCGTCATCCGCGAGCTCGGCGCCGGCGGCATGGCTACCGTGTACCTCGCGCACGACGTCAAGCATGAGCGCGACGTCGCGATTAAGGTGCTGCACCCCGACTTGGGTGCGGCACTTGGCGGCGAACGGTTCTTGAGCGAGATCCGCACCACCGCGCGACTGCAGCATCCGCACATTCTGCCGCTGCTGGATAGCGGAGTGGCCGACGGCTTGCTGTACTACGTCATGCCACTCGTGACGGGCGAGACGTTGCGCGCGAAGTTGGAGCGCGAACGTCAGCTGTCGGTGGACGATGCGGTGCGCATTGCACGCGAAGTCGCCAGCGCGCTCGAACATGCGCACAAGCAGGGCGTGATTCATCGCGACATCAAGCCCGAAAACATTTTGCTGCAGGACGCCAGCGCACTCGTCGCCGATTTCGGCATTGCGCTCGCGGTGCAGCAGGCTGGTGGACAACGCCTCACGCAAACCGGACTTTCGCTCGGTACGCCGCAGTATATGTGCCCCGAGCAGGCCACGGGCGAGCGCGTGATCGACGCGCGCAGCGGTGTGTATGCGCTCGCGGCGGTCACCTACGAACTGCTGGCCGGTCAGCCGCCGTTCACGGGCCCGAGTGTACAGGCCATCGTGGCGCGCCTCATGACGGAGGAGCCGCGATCGCTCTCCGTGCAGCGCAAGGCGGTACCGCCGAGCGTGGACGCGGCGGTGCTCAAGGGGCTCGAGAAGCTGCCAGCCGATCGGTACGCGACGGCGGGCGAGTTCGCCGCCGCGCTTGATGGCCGCCTCACGCACGCCACGTGCAGCGTGCGCGCTGTGCAGCGACCGGCGTCGCGGTTGCTCACGCAAAGCGTTGAGGCTGTAGAAAAACCCGAATTTCGCAGCGCGCGAGTGTGCGCGGTGATGCGAAAAAGCACGCCCAGTATTTTCAACAACTCATTCGGGCATTTCGACGAGGAAATTCGGTCGTCTTGTGGCTGTACGTGCGCTTCGCGGCGTGGTTTCTCACGCCGCATCTCCGGTGTTCGCCAGTTTTTCGATGTGGTGCACGAGGCAAAAGAGCAGCCACTGGCCGTTGACTTTCGTCCGGCCGCGCAGCGTGAAGCGATCGAGCCGCTTGTTGTACAAACACGGGCTCCACCGTGCCGAAGCGTTGGCCGTACTGCTCGCGCCCCGCTGGCGTATCGAGGCGCTGCTGCATCCGCTTCGTGTGCGTCTCGGTCTCTGCG
>NZ_JBKJRB010000037.1:0-9521 GCF_046594945.1 Gemmatimonas sp.
CCGTGCGCGATGTTGCCGAACGGGCCGGCGTGCAGAATGGCCGGTCCGCCCTCGAGCGTCTGTACGAGATTTGGGCGTAGCGCATCCTTGAGCAGCAGCGACATCGCTCCGGTGGCCTGCAGATCGCGCGCGCGGACGGGCGTGCGATCCTTTCCGCTCGTGGTGCCCACGATGATGTGGCCGAGTCGCTGCTCGAGGTCCTCGGCGTCGGACGCCAGCGCCACGATCGCCATGACCTCGCTGGCGGGAATGATTACCCAACGTTCCTCGCGCATCACGCCGTTGCCGGCGCCGACCCCGATGATCGCGCTGCGCAGCGCGCGGTCGTTCATGTCGATCGTGCGCGGCCACGCGATGCGCTTGGTGTCGAGGCCGAGCGCATTGCCGTGATACAGGTGATTGTCGATCATCGCCGACAACAGACTGTGCGCACTGGCGATCGCATGGAAGTCGCCGGTGAAATGCAGGTTGATGTCGTCCATCGGGAGCACCTGCGCATAGCCGCCGCCGGCCGCGCCACCTTTCACGCCGAACACCGGCCCCAGACTCGGCTCGCGCATGCAGAGCACGGCATTGTGCCCGAGGCGCCGAAATGCCTGTGAGAGTCCCACACTGACCGTGCTCTTCCCTTCACCGGCTGGCGTGGGGCTGATGGCCGTGACCAGCACCAGTCTGCCCTTGGGGGGCTGCGAGGCCAGCGCAAGCGGCAGCTTGGCCTTGTAGCGTCCGTACTGGTCGATGTCGTCGGGACCGAGCCCGAGATCGGCCGCCACGGCCGTGATCGGGCGCAGGCGCGCCTGCTGGGCAATCTCGATATCCGACGGGACGAACGGAGGGGTGACGGTCATGCGACTCGGTTCATGAAGTGAAGGACGGTCCTGCAAGCAGGCAGGGATGCTCCCGCATCGGCAGTTCCGGATGCATGTTGAGTGATGTCCCACGTATGCTATCCGGCCGACGTACACATGCCCCGAAGATACCGCAGAATGCGGGGGTTGGCTGCCTGTCCGGATGGTGGTGGTGCATACTTCCCATCGGTGCCGCTGGCGGCATCGCCGCAATCCGACAGAGGATTTCATGATCGTTTCAGTTTTCGGCGCCTCCGGGCGGACAGGTCACGCGTTCATTGCCAGCGCGACCGACGCCGGGATTTCGTTGCGGCTGCATTATCGGGCGAAGCCCTCGGAACAGGTGCCGACGTCGTCCACCGTGGTGGTGGGATCACTCAATGATCCGACGGCCGTGCGCGAAGTGTTGCGCGGGGCCGATGCCGCAGTCGTGCTGTTCGGCCCGCACCACGATGCCCGCATTCCCTTTTGTGCTGCGGCCACCAAGAACATCATTGCCGCCATGCACACACAGTCGCAGCAGCGGCTCTTGGTGGTCACGGGCGCGATGACGGGCGGCATGCCGTCGAACGTGTCGCTGGCGATGCGCTTCATGCGCAGCATCGTGCAACGGTCGGCGCACGAGGGCATGCTGGAAGATCGCGCCGAGCAGGAACGTCTCGTGCGGAACAGCAAGCTAGCCGGGTGGACGCTGATCAAGCCGCCGCGTCTCACCGACGATTCGGCGACGGACGCCGTGGATATCGGACCCGAGCTCTCGGTCGGTATGCGGAGCCGCATTGCCCGCGCGTCACTGGCCGGCGCGCTGGTGCGTGAGATTCAGGAGCCGCGATTCGCGCAACAGGCCGTGTACGCGGCCAATCGTTAGGGCCGTCGCCGCGGAGCCACCGTGGAGAAATTTCTCAACCCGATGTTTGTGTTCGACACGATGTTCGTGTTCGGGTTCGGGATCTTGTTTTGTCTGTACGCGTTGTGGGACCTGCGCAAAGAGAATCGACTCGCCGCCCTGGCATCCGCACGGTCGTCCGAACGGTCGTCCGCACGGTCTTCCCCTTCATCGAATCCTGTCATGTCCGACGCTCCTGTCATGCACAACGTACGCAAGCAGAACTGGGATGAACTTCCCATCGAAGAGCTCACGCCGCTCATCGGTCGCCGGCTGATCTACAGCGAAAAGATGATGCTCGCGCACGTGTACCTGAAGAAGGGTGCCATCGTGCCGGCGCACGATCACCTCAACGAACAGTTCACCTACGTGCTGTCGGGGACGCTGCGTTTCTGGATCGGCGAACATGCCGATGCCCCGGGCGATACGTATACCGATGTCGGTGCCGGCGACGTGCTGGTGATCCCGAGCCATGTGCGGCATCGCGCCGAAGCGCTCGAAGATACGCTCGACGTGGACATCTTCAACCCGCCGCGGCAGGACTGGATCGACAAGACCGACGACTATCTCCGCGGGACTCGCTGATGGATCTCGGCATTCAGGGAAAGGTCGCGCTGGTGTGCGGTGCGAGTCGCGGTATCGCATTCGCCGCGGCGGAAGAGTTCGCGCGCGAAGGCTGCGTGCTGGTGATCTGTTCACGCGACGCTGCGTCGGTCGGGAGCGCGAAAGCCAAGCTCGAGGCGCTCGGGGCCTCGGTCACGGCGATCGTGGCTGACCTCGCGACAGAGGCTGGCATTGCCGACGTCATCGCGCAAACGATGGCCGCGCACGGACGCGTCGATATTCTGGTGGCGAACACCGGTGGCCCGCCAACTGGCGCCGCGATGTCGCACGGGTGGGACACCTGGACCCAAGCCAGCGAATTGCTGCTGCGCAGCGTGGTCGAACTCACGCGCGCGTTCGTGCCGGGTATGCGTGAGCGAAAATGGGGACGAGTGGTCTCGATCACGTCGCTGGCCGTGAAGCGTCCGCAGGGATCGCTGGTGCTCAGCAACAGTTTGCGTGCCGCCGTAACGGGCTATTTGCGCACGCTGGCCGATGAAGTGGCAGGGGATGGGGTGACGGTGAACTCGGTGCTGCCCGGTTTCACGGCCACCGAGCGACTCGATGCGCTGGCCAGTGCCACCTCAACGCGCACCGGTCAGAGCCGTGAGTCGGTGTTCGACGGGTGGACGGCGGAAACGCCGGTTGGGCGACTCGGCCGCCCGGATGAGTTGGCAGCAGTGATAGCTTTCCTCTGTTCCGCGCGGGCCGGGTTCATGACCGGGCAAGCCGTGTTGGTGGATGGCGGCGCAGTGCATTCGCTGCTGTAGCCTTCCCCGTTCTTCTAACCGAAGCGTTCCGACATGAGCCAAATTGCCGAAACCCAGTGGATCTGGCGCGATGGTGCGTTCATCCCGTGGGCGGATGCCACGATCCATGTATTGAGCCATTCCGTGCAGTTCGGCTCGTCCGCGTTTGAAGGGGTCCGCGCGTACAGCACGTCGCGTGGGCCGGCGATTTTCCGACTGCGCGAGCATCTCACACGACTGATGATGTCGTGCAAGATCTACCGCATGGAGGTGCCGTACACGATCGACCAGCTCATCGATGCGTCGCGTGAACTGCTTGTTCGCAACGGTGTGGAGTCGTGCTATCTGCGACCGATGGTCGTGCGCGGATACGGCACGGCCGGGATGGTACCTACCGGAGCACCGGTCGAGGTGTATCTGCCCTGCTGGCCGTGGGGCACGTACCTCGGCGCCGGCGCGCTCGAGAACGGCGTGGATGCTTGCATCTCATCGTGGCATCGCGTGGAGCCGAACACGATTCCTGCCATGGCGAAGATCGCCGGTAACTATTTGAGCGGTCAGCTCATCAAGATGGAAGCGATGGCCAACGGCTACGCCGAAGGCATCGCACTGAGTCCGAGCGGCATGGTGAGTGAAGGCTCCGGTCAGAACGTGTTCCTCGTGTCGGGCGGTACGATCGTGACCACGCCGCTCGACGGCACGATTCTGGGCGGCATCACGCGTGACACGATCATGACGCTGGCGCGCGAGGCGGGCATCCCGGTGCGTGAAGCGCACATTCCGCGCGAGATGTTGTACATGGCCGACGAAGTGTTCTTCACCGGCACGGCGGCCGAGATCACGCCGGTGCGCAGTGTCGACAAGATCACGATCGGTGCCGGGAAGCCGGGACCGATAAGCACACTGATGCAGAAGCAGTATCTCGATATCGTGCACGGTCGCGTGGATGACACGCACGGGTGGCTGACGTACTGTCGCGATTGATGGTGCGCGAGTAAACGACGAGAGCGCACGCGACAGCAGAGTCGCGTGCGCTCTCGTCGTTTACTCGAACGCTAGAACGTGGGGCTTCGACGTCCCGCCACGAGGTGCAGGAGCGCGAGCAGGACGACGGCGCCGATTCCGGCCGTGAAGATCACACCGGGGACGCCGGGAAACGGCGGCGCGATCCCGAGCTCTCGAAAGAGCAGACCACTCGCGAACGCGCCGATGATGCCCACGATCATATCGCCGAACAAACCGACGCCGCCAACGATCAGCGACGCGAGTACGCCGGCGCCGAGTCCCACGAAAAGCCAGAGCAGCAGATCCATTGGTGCGGTCCTCATGTAAGAACGGTGCACTGTTTTTCATTTCGAACACAGGAAGGTTGTAGTGCGTAACCGCTTTCGTGCAAACGAGCTCGACCAATGGCGCTGACCTCCACCATGTACGCCCTCGAAGTGGCGCTGGCCAACGTCGATCGCGGCGTGTACGAGTCACTCGAGTTCCGCATGGCCATGCACCCGTCGGAATCGCCGGAGTACTTCGTGGCGCGGCTGCTCGCCTATTGTCTCGAGTACAGCGAGGGCATCGCGTTCTCCCGCGGCATTTCCGACCCGGATGAGCCGCCGCTGAGCGTGCGCGACCTGACCGGCAGCCTGAAGGTGTGGATCGAGCTCGGCGCGCCCGATGCTGCTCGGTTGCACAAGGCCAGCAAAGCGGCGCCACGAGTGGCGATCTACACCCATCGCGATCCGGCGCAGCTCCGTCGCCAGTGGGAGGGGGAAAAGATCCATCGCGCTGAACAGATCGAGCTCTACGCGCTCGAACGCGAGCTGGTTGATGCCATCGCGCAGACGCTCGATCGGCGTATGAAAGTCGAGTTGTCGGTCACCGACGGCACAATTTTCTTCAACGTGGCGGGCTCGACGCTGAGCGGGACGATACAGCGACTTTCGGTGCGCTGAATGGGCATGCCGAATGGCCGCGCGGTGGTGTTGAGCTGGAGCGGAGGAAAGGACAGCAGCCTCGCGTTGCAAGCCTTGCGTGCCGATCCGGATCTCGAGGTGGTTGCCCTGCTGACCAGCGTGACCGCGGGCTACGATCGCGTCAGCATTCACGGCGTGCGACGCACGCTGCTTGTCGCCCAGGCGGCGTCACTTGGGCTGCCGCTGGTCGAGATCACGCTGCGGCCGCAGTGCAGCAATGCCGAGTACGAGGCGGCCTTTCGGGAAGGACTGGCGGCGATTCGTGCACGCTTTCCGACGGTCACCGAGATCGCGTTCGGCGATCTGTTCCTCGAAGACGTGCGCGCCTATCGGGAGCACGCGTTGCACGGCAGCGGCTTCGCCCCCCGATTCCCCCTTTGGGGCACGCCGACCCCGGCGCTCGCGGCCCGATTCGTGGCCGATGGCTTTGTGGCCCATCTGGTGTGCGTCGACACAGCGCAACTCGACCAGGCCTTTGCTGGACGCCGGTTCGACAATGCGCTGCTGTCGGCGCTGCCCCCACTGATCGACCCGTGTGGCGAGCGCGGAGAGTTCCACACGTTTGTGTCCGATGGCCCGATCTTCGATCGTAAAATCGATTGTGCGCTCGGCCCGGTCGTGATTCGGGACGATCGGTTTGCCTATTGTGACCTGCTGGGGCCGGACGACCGGTAGCGGTTCGGCGTCCGCGTATCGTGCAGCGCGGCTGGTACTGGGACTAGATTGCGCGCATGCGAGTACAGAGTATCGGGACGACGCGCGTGAAAATTCGCCTGAACGTGTTCATGAACACGTTCATGAACACGTGCGGTCGGTTGGCGGTCGCGGCTGCCCTCCTCACTGGCTGCGCGGCCATCACCCGCGCGCCGACCACGGTGGCCGACCTGCAGCGCGACGCAGTCGCGATTGACGCTCAGCATCGTGCGCTGCGCGATACCGTGATTGAGCGGCTGGTGCGGCGTGTCGCGAAACGGGGTGATCGGACGGTGGATGTGTTGATGCTCTCCGGCGGTGGTCAAAACGGCGCATTCGGTGTTGGCTTTCTGCGCGGGTGGCAGCAGCGCGCCTCCGATTCGATGCCACGATTCGATCTCGTGACCGGCATCAGTACCGGCGCCTTGCAGGCGCCCTATGCGCTGATCGGCACGCCCAGCGCGATCGACACCATCACCGCGCTGTACGCTCGCGCCGCCAAGAGCTTTGCGCCGACGCTCGATTGGTGGTTCTGGCTCCGCCCCACCGGCGGACTGGTGAACACGAAGCGTTTTGATCGGACGATTGCCCAGACCTTCAATGGCCCGCTCCGCAGCGAGTTGCAGTCCGCCTTCGCGACGGATCAACAGATTGTGTTCGGCACCACGGATTTCGATCTTGGCATCGGTCGGATGTGGTCGTTAGGCGACGAGCTCGGAAGCGACCAGTCCGGCGCCGCTACCGCTGTGCGCGCGCAGCAGCTGCTCAAGGGGGCGACCGCCATTCCCGGCATCTTCCCACCGGTTATGATCGACGGACATTTACAGTCCGATGGCGGGGTGATCGAGAATATTCTGCCACTGCTCACCTTCGAGGACTACACGCGCCTTGGACAGCGTTTACAGGCGCGCGGGCTGACGGATGTCACGGTACGCGTGTGGGTGATCATGAATCTGTGGACGCACGGTGAACCGAAAGTGATGAAGCCGTCGGCGCGGCGCGCGATCAGCAGTCGCTCCACCTCGTTGCTGTTCTACGCCCATCAGCCGGCCACACTGACGGCGCTCGAGAATCTGTCGCGTGCGGTCAGCGATCGGGTGCCGGGTCTGCGTATGCACGTGCGAGTGGCCGCTATTCCCAGCGAGGAGTCGGTGTTCCCGGGTGCGAACGCGCTCTTTGAGCGACGGTTCATGCTGCGTCTCGATTCCCTCGGATTCAGCAAGGCGCAAAGCGCCACGCCGTGGGATGCGCTCACACCGAGTGCCTTCACTCGGCCCGAAGTTCGCCCCCGTTCGCGTTAGGATACGGACATCGCGTCCGCCTTGTTCATCTCCCCTGCTGCTGCCTCCGTGCCTGACCACGTCGTTCTCGATTCCGTTCTCGATTCCTCACCTGCTGTGACAGCTGCGGTCGCACTCGATGTCGTTCGCGCCGAACCGCTCTGCGCGGAAACGCCGGCGCGGTTGCTGTCGGCGCCGATCACACCGGCGCCCAGTGTGTACGTCCGCAGCAATTTTGCGCTGCCGTCGCTCAACGACACGCACCTGATCGACATCGGTGGTGCGGTGGGGTCGCCCTACGCGATTTCGTTACCAGAACTGGCCGCACTACCGCAGCGTCATGTCACGGTCACGTTGGAGTGCGCCGGCAACGGCCGCTTGGGCATGGACCCCATCCCTACCGGTGAGCCGTGGCGCTATGGCGCGGTGAGTACGACCACGTGGTCGGGTGTCTCACTGCGCACGCTGCTGGAGCGCGCCGGTTTGGCGGCAAATGTGGCGGAAATTCTCGGGGTCGGCGCCGACGCGGGGCCGCGTGATGACGCTGATGGCGAGGTGCGCTTCGCTCGATCGCTGCCAATCGCCGACGCGATGCATCCGGACACCATCGTGGCAACCCACATGGCCGGCGTGCCGCTATCGGCTGATCACGGGGCACCGGCTCGCCTGATCGTGCCGGGATGGTATGGCATGGCGAGCGTCAAATGGCTCGCCCGACTGGAGGCGCTCACGACGCCGTTTGGCGGCTACTTTCAGCAACAACGCTACGTCTACGACGTAAACGGCACGGTGGAGCCAGTGCGTCGCGCGCGTGTGAAGTCGATGATCACGTCACCGCTCGACGGCGGGCAGTGCGCGCGTGCCGTGACAGTGCAGGGATGGGCGTGGTCGGGTGCGGGCGCGATCGTGCGTGTGGAGCTGGCGGTAAACGACGCACCAATCTGGATCGAGGCCGCCCTGGGCACGCCGGTTTCGGCCTATGCGTGGACGCCGTTCGAGGCGGAGCTGATGCTGCCGGATGCGGCGACGGCGACCATCTGGAGTCGCGCGACGGATACGGCGGGACACCGGCAGCCGGAGCGGATTGCGTGGAATCGGTTGGGCTACGGGAATAACGGGGTGAGAGGGATAACGGTGGGGGTAGGTGACTGCGAGGGGCGCTAGGAGTGAACGGCGCTAGGAATAAACAGCGCTAGGAATGAAGGGCGCTAGGAGTGAACGGCGCTAGGAATAAACGGCGTGAACAGCTTGAAAGCAGAACGCGGAGGGACGCTGTAGCGTCCCTCCGCGTTCTGCGTGCTGGGCGGTGCCTAGTAGCCGAGCAGCTTCACGGCAGGGCCGAGGCGATATACGGTGCCGAACGGCGTGTTGATCGGCACCTCGCTCAGCGCCTTGCAATCGGGCGTCGTGGTGCACCTCGTGCCTGGTGCGCAGGAACCGGCGTTGAATTGGATCGTGCCGGTCACGGACTGGGTCGGCGCGATGGTGAACACGATCTTGGTGCCGCCGCTGTTGCCAGATGTGAAGCCGTTGGGGAAATAGAAGTTGGCTTCCTTCTGCTCCGACGCACTGCCGCGTAGGAAGACGCGCGAGACGTTGGAGATGTACGTGCCGGTCAGCGTGTTCTGCACAGTGTTCACCGTACCGTACACTTTGGCCGTAACGCGCATGTCGTACGGCGTCAGCGCATTGGCGCTGCCGGTGATCGAGAGATAAAACGTGGCATCGGTCACCTTCTTGTTGCTTCCGTTCACTCGCACCGCGTACGAGCCGATCGGATCCTTCTGATTGCCCGGTGCGCAGCTCACGATCGGCGTGCTGGTGGTCGTGCCGGTCGCCGTGAAAATCTTGTAGCGGGCCTCATCAAGCGTCGGCGTCGCGTCGAGACTGGCTAGCAATTCGTTTGCCCCCGCCTGCAGGGTCCAGGTGGTCGACGCGATGCCAGAGGCGTTGGTGGACTGATTGACGGTCGCGAGCGCTGTGGGCGTGAAGTACACCGTCGCGGCATTCACCAGGTTCCCGTAGCTGTCAATCACGCGAACAGACGGCGCGACGGTGCCGGCCGCGGTACCGAGGATCGTGCCGAACGGCGCCGTCTGATTATTGCCGGCGTTGATCGCCAGTGTGGCCGCCGATGCTGCGCCGATCGAGAAGACACCCGTGTTGGCGGTCAGCACCCCAGCGGCGAAGTTGAGCTGCTGCGTAGCGCCGGCCTGTTGAATTGAGAGGTCGGCGAATGTGGCTTGGCCGGCTACGGCAGTGCGGCTCGCGGTGCCGAACAGTGGGCCGCCCTGCAGCACACTCACCGCGATCGTGCCGGTGAATCCTTCCACAGTGCGATTGCCTTCGCCGGTCACGCGGATCGTCGCACTCGGCAACGTTGTACCCGCCGTATACGACGTCGCGGCCACCGGGCCGCCGGTGATCTCGATGCCCGTGGGTGCTGTTGCCTGCGCCGTAAACGTCCGCGCGGCCGGTTCGAAGATCACACC
>NZ_JBKJRB010000053.1:0-41913 GCF_046594945.1 Gemmatimonas sp.
CGAAACCAGTCGGGGTGCTCGTGATAGATAGCAATCGGGCGCGAGGACATGGGCAGCTCCGGAAACGATGGCGCCGTCCCAAACGACAAAGCCCGCGCTAGTGGTTCGCCCGGGCAGTCGCGTTTTAGCTCGTTGTTTTACGTGGCGGCAATAGGCGGCAAATGACCTCGATGTCGGTTGTCTGCAGATAGTAGCGAAACGCGATCACGTTAGTCAAGTGCTGAGATACCTGAGACTGCATTCTCACCGACGTCTAACGCCACCGCGAACTACGCAGCCTTTCTCCGACGCGCGTTCAACGATCGCGTGTCGTCCTGTCGTGTTTCGCTGTCACGGGTCTTGAACCCGCGCACCGCCTCGGCCAGCGCGCCCGCCTGCTCCAGCAGCTCTTCGGAGGCCGCGGCGCTCTCCTCCGCCGTGCTGGCCACCGTTTGGGTGACGTCGCTCATCATCGCGACCCCACGGCTCACTTCGTCCAGTCCGCGCGCCTGCATTGCCGACGCCGTGACGATCTCCTCGACCACCACGCCCACACGCTCGACTTGCGTGCGCGCCGTAACGAGCTGCTCACGCACCGACCGTTCACGCTCCACGCCACGACTCACGTTGTGAATCTCTTCCTCGATCAGCGCGGCGGTCTGCTTGGCCGCCTCGGCGGAACGGATCGCCAGCGCGCGCACCTCTTCGGCCACGACCGCAAAGCCACGTCCGGCGTCGCCGGCGCGCGCGGCTTCGACCGCCGCATTGAGCGCGAGCAGGTTTGTCTGGAATGCGATCTCATCGATCGTCTTGACGATACGCTGGGTGGCGTCGGCCGACTGTTTGATGCGAACCATGTCGTCGCCCATCGCCACCATTGAATCGGCACCGACTTGTACGCTCTCCTTCGCGAGACGCGCCGCCGCCTGTACCTCGAGGGCCTGCGCTGCCGCACGCTTGGCCTGCGCCTGCAACCCGGTGACCGATGCGCTGATCTCTTCGGCGCTGGCGGCCTGCGTCGAGGCGCCGTTCGCCAACTGCTGGCTGTCCGCCGCGAGCTGGTTCGCGGCGTCGTCCACCTGGAGGGCAGCGGCCCGTACCTGGCCAAGTGTGCTCGCCATATTCCGAACGGCCGTATTGAGCGACTCCTGCACCTGCGCGAACTCACCGGCGAACTCACCGTCCATGCGCGCTTCGAGATTGCGGCCCGCCACTTCCGCCAAGGCACGCCGCGCCTCCGTGAGCGGCCTAGCGATCGCGGTCATGAGCCCATCCACACCCGCGAGTACGTCGGCGTAGCGTCCGTGCACGACCGTACGGTCACTGCGGCCATCGAGCACGCCCTGCCGCGCTTGTGCCGCAATGCGTTCGATTTCCTGCACGGTATGGGTGACAGCGCGCTGCGCGCGGGCACAGGCATCGAGCGACTGCGCACATTCGACCGCCATGCGATCGATGGCGGCGGATACCGCACCGAGTTCGTCGGACGACTGTTCATCAAGCGGCGCGATCACCTGCGCCTTCATTGACACCATTTCACCACGCGCGAGCGCCGCCAGTGCGCGAGCCACCACTTCGACACCCTGCTCCTGCAACAACGCCACCTGCGCCGCGATCTTCTCCATGCGAGCACCAAGCGACTGCGCAATGCGCCACGCGTACGCCAGACCGAACACGAAGAAGACGGCGAAGATGGCCCAGATCAACCGCGTCGCCTGCGCAAATCGCGCGGCCGTGCGTACCTCGACGGCGCGCGACCGGCTCTGAATTGCGTCACCGAACGCTTCCATGCGTCCTTCGACCACAGTGAACTGCGTGCGGAACGACTCGTAGCGCGAACGGGCCTCGATGGAGTCGCTCAGCAGCACGTCGAGGACGGCCGACGCGGCATCGACGTGGGCGACGACTTCCTTACGCGTCTCCGGCAGCGACGCCACGGTCGTCGAATCCTTGATCGAGGCCGCAGCACTGTCGAGCGACGTGACGAACCGCGTCGCGTGATCGCGGAGCGCCTTCCGTGCGCCGTTGATACCGGTGCTGTCTCGGCGTTGCCCCATGAGCATCGCCTCGAGTACGTCAGCGCGCATAGCATCGTGCATGATGTTGCTATTCATCTGATAGCGCTGCGCGACGTTGTCATCGGCAAGGACCGCAGTAGCCGACTTGGCCACGCGAAGCGCAACCTGACCGGCAAGGGCGACGGCAAGCACACCGACCGCGCCAATCAGCGCGACCATCCGCAATCGGGCGCGCAGAGAGCGTAATGCGAACATGACGGTGTAGCACAGGGAACCATCCAATGTGGCCGACTTCGTCGCCGGCACCAGAGAGGCCCCAACCCGATGGTTGGCGGACGCTCTGTGTCGATTATCGGGACGGGACGAAGGGAACTTGAACGCTCCGCTATCTCGCGGGCGGTGCAGCTGCGGCGGCCGGCCACTGATTGTCGGCCGGATTCCGGTCGGGGAACCGGCGCGCTGGGTCGAGCGTGATCCGCGCAATCTTCCGCCCTCCGAACACGAGATCGGCGGTGAAGCTCCGGCGGCCATCGAACCACACGTCCACCGGCCAGGTGACACGCGCTGTGGTGCTATCAGTCATGACGGCATTCCGCATAAGTCGGATCGACGGTCCCTTCGCAGCGAACTGGACGTCGAGCACGATCGGCGATGGCATGTTGCCGTCTTGCGCGACGGTCACGGCGGTCCGGATGCCTTGCGTCTTGACACGGACAAGCCGGCCATCGACGCTTTCGGTCGTGAAGAGCCAACTGTTCCAGAACCAGCCGAGATCACGCCCCAGCGCCTTGTTCATGAAGAACATGTAGTCCCACGGCGAGGGATGCTTGAACATCCACGCCTGCGCCCACTCGCGATGGGCGCGCTGCACGGCACTGTCACCGACGATGCCCCCGAGCGCTGAGAGCATGAGCGGCGTCTTCTGATACGTCGTGAAGCCGTAGAAGCTCGGCCCCGCATAGTTCGCGTTCCACATCATCGGCGGTTCCCCTTCGGCCCCGCTGGTACGCCCGTAGCTCTGGCCGAGTCCATCGAACACCGGCGCTTTCGCAATCGCGTCCGCATCGGACAGGATGTTCATATACTGATTGAACCCTTCATCCATCCAGCCGTACCATGTCTCGTTATTGCTCACCACCATGGGCCACCATTGGTGCCCCGTCTCGTGATCGGCAGCCCCTTGATTGGAGTTGATCACCATCGGATACTCCATACCGGAGCTCGGACCGTCCTGCAGCGTGAGCTGCGGGAACTGGTATGGAAACCAGAGTGTGGAGTAGAACTCGAGCGCGTGGCGGCTGAGCTCACCGGCCTGGGCGAACAAGTTCGCGCGTCCCGGCAGGAACAGCAGATGCACCGGAATCGCGCCCCTGCCGGGAATCGTTGCCCGCGTTGCCTGCCAGACATACTTCTTGGCCGTCGCCCAGGCGAAGTCATTCACGGTATCGGCATGGAAGCGCCACACCAGCCGTCCATTGGCGTTGCCGATCGCGGTGGCCTTCCCCGGTCCGATGTCCTCGGGACCGACGATCGTGGTGACGGCGTCGGATTGGGTGACCTTCGTGAGCCGTTCGCGTGCGGCGGCCGTCAGCACCTGTTCGGGATTCTGCAAGACGCCGGTGCCGCTCACGATCCAGCCCGCCGGCACGTCGATGTTCACGTCGAAGGTGCCAAAGTTGTTGTAGAACTCCGACGGTCCGACATAGAGTTCATTATCCCAGCCGCGCAGGTCATCGTACACCGCGACGCGCGGGAACCACTGCGTGGGCTGGTACAGCGTATCCGCCCATCGCTGCACCATGCGGTGACCGGTGCCTGGACCACCCGGCAGCTTGTGCGACCATTCGATGTCGAGCACCGCGTGCGCACCGGCGGCAATCGGCGTTCCGAGCCGGATACTGGCGGCGGTGGAGCGTCCGTTGCGCAGCACCGCTTCGCCAGTGGGCGCGTTCGCGGCGTTCTGCTGCGCCGCCACAATAGCGCGTGCGCCCGAGCCACCGTCACCGGCTGGGGCCGCGTTGGATGCGAGATTGACCGGCTTGCCATCGATGGTCAGGCGCGAGATCACCATCCCGTCGGTGACCTCCGCGGGGACCCACGGCGCGGCATGCGGTGCGTTGCCGAGGAAGTGGTTGGGATCGAGGCGGAGACCGATCTCGCGCAGTTGATCGGGGCTGCTATTGTGCACCGTGATGCGCGCCTTGCCGGCCAATCGCGACGTGACCGGATCGAGCGACACGTCGATGGCGTAGTCGGCACGCAGCTGCCAGTAGTTGCGCCCCGGCCGTCCCGTGGAATCACGCGTTCCCGCGGCGAGCGCGCGCCGGATGCTGTTCGTAATCGGCACGTCGCGCCGGATTGCGCGCGGCGGTATCGTGGCGAGCGTCGCCGTGCTCGACACTGCTTGAGCGGTGCGCTGCGCGGGGAGCACGGGCGCGGCGACCAACAGCGTCACCATCGCGACCGCGACGACGAGAGCAGCGCACGAGCGATCGCGAGTGATCAAAACCTGAGACATCGGCAGAGGGGCCGGGGAGCGATGGAACAGCGTCCCTAATGTCTAGCGCGTCGGGGCTGGCGGCGCGAGGCGGGTGTGCTCGACGAGCAGCGCGTGGATCGCTCGGGGTGAGATCGGCTTCACGAGATGATGATCGAAGCCGGCCTCCTGAGACCGGCGACGATCATCGCCCTGCCCCCATCCGGTCAGGGCGATGAGCAGCAGCGGATGCGAGCCCTGTGCCAACCGCATCGCGCGCGCCGCTTCATAGCCGTCGAGCAGCGGCAAGCCGATGTCCATCACGACCGCCTCGGGGTGCTGTTCGGCGTAGACCCTCACCGCCTGCTCCCCGTCGTACGCCACCGTCACCTGATGGCCTTCGCGTTCGAGCAGCAACGCGAGGCTGTCGGCCGCGTCGATGTTGTCGTCCACCACCAGCACGCGTCGACCTGATACCAGTGGCACAAACCGAGGCGTCGTCATGGGTAACGGGAGTGCGGGAATTGCCGCCGAAGTGGTGGATCGGTCAGCATCGACTTGCAAAAGCTGCGCATGCTTCGGGTCGGATTTCACGACGCGTGGCAGCGTGAGACGAAACGTACTGCCCTGCCCTACGCCGGCGCTGTGGGCAGTCATGGAGCCGCCGTGCAGCTCGATCAGTCGGCGCGCCAGGGCAAGTCCGACGCCGAGTCCCGCCGGCGTGCGACTCCCATGATCGTAGACTCGCGCAAACATCTCGAACACCTGCTCGAGCTTATCAGGCGGAATGCCGATACCCGTGTCAGACACCTCGATGCGCACGTCGGCAGACGTGTTGTGCACATCCACTCTGATGGCGCCGCCAGGATCGGTGTACCTGACGGCGTTACTGAGAATATTTGTAAGCGCCTGAGCAAGTCTCGCGGGATCCACGTACAGTCCGATCGAATCGCCGGGCATGTTGACCGTAAGATGCAAATTCCGCTCGATCAACATCGGGCGCACGGCTTCGAACGCGAGCTCGAACACTTCGCGGAGTAGCACGACTTCGCGACGCAACTCCAACCGATCCTGCGTGACGCGACTGACGTCCATGAGGTCGTCGATCAAGCGAACCAGCTGACTCGATTGCCGATCGATCGTCTCCTTCACTCGCGCGATACCGCTGTGCGATCCGGCGACACGATCGAGCATCGCCACCGCATTCACGATCGGCGTGAGTGGATTACGCAGTTCATGCGCGAGCATCGCAAGGAAGCGGTCTTTGCGCTGATCGGCGTCACGCAGGGCGTCGATGAGATCAAGATTTTCGATCGTCACGGCGGCGACTTGCGCCACTTGAACCGCAATCGAAATCTCGTCGGACGTAAATGGCGGTGCCGACCGCGACAAGACGAGATCGCCGAGCTTGCTGCCGTTACGCCGCGCCAGGATCATCCGCCACCGTGCAGGCGCGCCACCGTCGTCGTCAACGTGTATCTGCGCGGCCTCGCGCGAGTCGTCGTGCCCTTCGTGACGTGTCGCGTGGTGCTCGGTGCGACGCTCTCCGCGCCGCACATCAACGTCGACTCGCTCGGCGGCACAGAGCTGCAGGAGTTCATCGCCAAGCCCGCGCACCACGTCGCTCACGTTTCCGGCAACGTTGAAGGCGACGATGATATCGGAAAGTCGCCGCAGTCGTTCGGAATACGGATGGGTGTCGTGCACGGCACGATCACTCAAGCTGACGTCGCCGACAGAGTCCACGACTCGCGCCGCTTGGCCTTCTCCGTTCGTCATCACCGAAAACTGCTCCGAGGCATGGCGCCGCCTCCCCGTACGATGAGGAATTCGATGTGGCTGTTCACTCGACCGGCAGAGATGTAGGGACCGCAAGAATCGCGCAGCTGCAGTGTACGGACTCGGCGCCATGCTCGGCAATGCAGCCAACTGGCTGCGCTTCCTGCCGCGCGCGACGAGCGAGCGAGCCCCGGCTCGTCAGGCGGGCGGACGCAGTGCCACAAAGGCCGCTTCGAGATGCGGTTGGGTGATGTCGTCGTGCGACGCATCCCAGAGCACGTGTCCTTCGCGAACAATGAACGCTTGCGGTGACGCATGCCGCAGTCGGCTTACCGTTTCGAGCGCGTTCGATAGCTCGCGTTCTTTCTGTACGATCACAAGGCGCGTCGGTACGTCCGGATTCGCCACCAAAAACTGATCGTACTGCCGCTTGGCCATGAAAGAGATGGGGCAGCTGCTGCTATGCTTGAACACGAGCGTGGCCTCATCGTTGGCGAGTAGCTGGCGGGCTTCCCGGATCGCGCCGCTCTCGGCGTTGGCCGGCGCCGGCGCCGCCATGGGTCGCTCCACCGATGACACGGCGATCGCGCCAGCGTCACCACGAGCGAGATGCGCGTCGATAGCGTCGGTATAGGTCCCGATGGAACGAGCCCCACTGAGCCGCTCCACCAGCACCCCGCCCTGAAACATCAGAACGGTCGGAAGCGCACGGACATCGTAGCGGGTCACGACCTCGACATTCGCATCGGCATCGAGCTTGGCCACCCGAACCCGCCCGTTATAGCGATCAGCAAGTGCCTCGAAAATCGGGACCAACGCCCGGCAAGGCGTGCACCATTCGGCCCAGATGTCAACCACCACGAGTCCCGGGTGGGCGAGCACCTCAGCGGAGAACGCACCATCAGTAAGCAGAGCAACAGGCATGTGGAATGATACCCGACGCCGCCGGTTGGTTGCAGGGTCGGGGAACTTCAGGACCAAGGTGCGGACACTGCCGCCGTACGTACCGCTCGCTACAACGGTGCGAGCGTATCGCGCAAGGCGTCGAGCAGCTCCTGCGCACGATATGGCTTCTGAAGGAATCGGGCCTCACCACGGCGCACATGCGCACCGGCCACGTTGTCCGCGTCGTAGCCGCTGATGATGAGCACCGGTGCCGTGTGACCGCGAGCGCGCAGTGCGAGCAAGCATTCCGCACCGCCCATGATCGGCATGGCGAGATCGAGGACGACGCCGCGAGGCGGTTCTGGCATCCGATCGTAGTGATCGAGGGCCTCACGTCCATTCCGCGCCTCGACCACCGTGTAGCCTGCACGCGTGAGAATACGGCGGGCCACCGTGCGCGCTCCGCGGTCGTCGTCGACCAGGAGAATCACGCCTGACTCCTCCCACCTGAGGGCATCGATCGCCGGTAGGCCCTGAGACGGCGCAAGCCCGCGGGAAACCGGAAGCAGCGCGCAGACGGTGGTACCAAGACCCGGCGGCGAGGACACCCGAATGGCCCCGTCGTGCCCGTTGATGATGCCGTCGACGACGAGTTCGCTCACGGTCAGGTCGCGCCGATCACCCCGGGCGCGATCAGTGAACGCCATCAAATGCTGCGTCAATGCCAACGCGCGTGGCGCGGCGCGCGCAATGTCGGCACGGAGGTCCTGCCCGCGATCGCTTGATGAAATCGCGTCGCGAGCGAGCGAGGCGTTGCCGAGAATACCGACGAGCCGGTTGTTGACGTCGTGCCCGACGCCGACGGCAGGCGACTCGAGCGACTCGAGGGTCCGTGCCTGCGGCAATGTCGACGGTAGGCGCTCCCGCTCGTCGGCGGCTACGCGTTCGGAGGTCGTGTCGACGACGGAGCCGACATGTCCGAGGACCGTCGTGCCTTCGGGAGACATCACGGGCTGCGTGCGCACCCGAATCCAACGGGTGTGGCTATCGACCACGATGCGGTACGCCTCGTCAACGCTGGTCGAGGTCCCAGCCCTCCGCTCCAGGCTGGCCACGACCCCCGGCAAGTCGGACGGATGCACGCGATCGAGCCACGCCCGTGTCGCGAAGGCCTCGAATTCGAGGGCGAACCAGTCGAGCAGCCGCTGGTTAGCGTATGTCGGAATGCCTTGAACATCGACCAGAAACACGCCGACCGGCGACGATTCCGCCACCGTGCGAAATAACGCCTCCCGCTCCAATAGCGCGTGCTGCGCGAGGTGAGGCGGATCCCCGCCGTATTGAGGCGGAGCGTTTTCATTTGCCACGACAGACAAGCGCCTCCAAATAAGACAGGGCGAGCAGGACAGTGGCAACACGATAACGTCGCCTTTCTAGGACCGATAGTCCGAACCCGGGACGAGTATTTCAACGGAATGAATTGGGCGAACTTGAGTATCCATACGCCGCACTGTGGAATGGTCAACCCAACTTTGCCGGCGTACATCTAGACCAACGATATCATCATTTTTTGTGTCACGACCCGCGGGCACACCACGCCGTGCGATGTGCCCCGCACTGGCCTGAAGTGCCGCCACGCCACGACACGGCAGGAATCAGCGGCCACGCACCTTCACCTTTCGGCTCGCACTACGAACACCGTCGGAGAATACCACGTCGACCTCTGAGTCCGAGGCGATGATTTCGGCACTGCCGCCACGCGCGAACGAGAGCACCTCGCCGCTGAGCGCATCCCGGACCACGACCATCGGATGCACCGTCGCGTTCCACTGCAGGCGCGCCCGACCCGCGCCGTTGGCGTTCACGCTCGCGGACGACGCGGCGGCATCGATCGACGCCGGCGATCCGCGGGCCGAACGTTCGGCCGAGCGCCCCTTGCCTCGTACCCGCAACGTCGTGAGTCGCGCCTGGCCGGCGTCGCTCACGGGGATCATGAACGCGAAGTGTTCGTCATCGCGCCTGTTCGACTCGTCCGCGACCTGATCGGGATCGAACGACAGGGAGAAGCTGGCGTGGCCGGCCACATCGGTCGCATCGATGGTGTAGTTGCCGGCACGGGCGGGAAGCACGCTGCGGCCCATGAGTCGCGAGGCCGGCTCCAGTTCGATTTCGCCGTCGGCATCGATGCGTCGCCAGACCAGCAACGACGGCTGCATCGAGGCGGAGGTGATCGTCGTCGCCGTGGAGGACGTGCCGCGATACGACATCACGCCTACATACGTGTAGTCGCCGATCCAGGTGGGCGAGCAGTACCCCATCAGGTCGGCGGTGCTCGACGACAGCAGCTGATTGAGGCGCACATTGAAGCCGAACACTCCGATTGCACCACCGGCGTACGGATAATTTGCATCGGGTCCACCGACGCCGACGCAGGGCGCATGCTGCCGGCCCCAGTTGTGTCCGAGTTCATGCGCCATCACGTCGCTCGCGCTTGGCAGATAGTCCCAGCCCATCGACACGGGCGCACTGAGGTACCAGATGCCGGCGACGCCGCTCGTGTAGCTCACCGTGGCCTCACCATCGTAATGCTGCGGCGCGCCATCGGCGGTGCGCAGGGCGCGCAATTCACTGAGCAGCGGGCTCCAATTGGCTCCGTCACTGCTCATGTTGAGGGTAGTCGTGTAGGGAGCGCGCGTGGTAAACGACACGGCATTGAGCGGATGCAGGTCGCGTGTGCGCGTCAAGAACGCGTCGGCGTTGGCGTCGGAGACATTGCCCAGCAGTCCGTTGCCCTGCTGCACTGGTACGCAGCGGACGGCGAGGGCGGGCACGAGGCGCACATCGAGCGCGCGCGGCGTGCCCGACACCGGGAACAGGTTATCCGTCTCGAGGTCTTCGGCGACGGTATTGTCAGGATCGACGTCAGCCAACACCGTGACGCCCGGCTGCAGCAACGCGCCGGGTACGACGATGTTCCACGAAGCCGTGATCGAGCCGTCGTTGACAGCGGTCGGGACGGCAGTGAACGAGGCAACAATCGAAAGGGTGGATACCAACGTGCCGTTTTGGAACAAGCGGGCGCGAACCGACGGTCGCACCGTGTTGGTGGCGTTGGCGAGCGCGAACACGCGCAACACCCCATCGCGGTCGGCCACGAGCGGCACACCCCCGTTCATGGTCTGTACACTCTGCGTGATATACCTGCCGAGGAGCTGCAGGTTGAGACCCGGCGTCGGGGTGACGTTGGTGGCGGCGTACGCGACCGCCGCGGCGGTGGTGGTGCCCGCCGTGACGCTGGCCGTTTGCGAGGCTGGCGTGGGCAGCAGCGAAACACCGAGCGCACTGGTGACCGTGGCCGCGGTGATGGTGTAGCTGCCGGGCTCCAGCTGCGTCAACGATGCGGACGCGGGGCGAGGTGGCATAGGCCCGATATCACCGAGGCCGCGGTAAGCGAGTAGCTCCCGCTGGTGAGGCTGGTGAGGCTGGTGATCGTGGTCGTCGCGGTCAGAGTGCGTGCGTATCCATTCGGGCCCGTCACGGCGATCGACGCCAAGGCGCCGGCGGGGAGTCCGCTCACAGTTACCTGAATGGTGCTGGTGGTGGTGCGTCCCTGTCGAGCGAACACGGGATCACCCAGCGGGGCGGCATCGGTGGCGGTCGAAGGATCGCCGCAGGCAGCGGCGAGCAGTGCGGTAGCGAAAAGCGCAAACCATCGGCGAGCAGAGCGTTCAACCGAGAACGAGGGCGTCATGCTACGGGTTGACGAATTGAGGGACCAGAGGCGCCGGCAGCAGATGACAGATGTTTCGCACACGCCGTGACCGGTGTCATCACCGCCCTGAGAACGCTTCCACAGGTCCTGCCAGCGATGATTCGTCACGTGACGAATCGCGTGATAGGGCAGTACGATTCGGCATGCCACATACTCGTTGGCCCGCCACACGCAGCCCTTCAGCGCCCGGAATGGTCTCACGCAAGAGAGCCGTTCCTCTTTCCCGGTTCATATGGCTCTCGCTGCTGGCATCCTGCGCTCATGGACCCCTCGTCTCAGCCGCGGTCCGCCACGCGGCGACGGACGAAGTGACGACAGTGGCACTTCGCGAATCGCTCGATCGTTCCTTGCGCGACGTGCACCGTGGCGCCGACCTCGAGATCATCTGCGTACGCGTGCAGACGGGTGACCCATCGGCGGCTGTGTTGTCCGCCCTCGCTGAATCTGTCCCCTTGACGCTCCGCCCTTTTTCAGCCTGCCGGATCGACCGCGGTGAATCGTCAGCGTTTGATCGAGCACAGGTGGTGGAGCCGGAATCTGGCAAGCGAGGCATGGAGATCTTCACCGAGTCGCTGGTCTTCACGCACGCCACGGCGTTCACGGTACGTCTCGGATTCTTTCAGCACCCTGAAGTGTCGGGTCGGTGGGCGTGCGCCGGCCGTCAGACGGTGTCAGGATGGCGCGTGGACCGCTGCGACGAAGAGTAGCGCGCTGCGGGACACATCAGGTGCCCCGACGTCCGCCATTCTTGGCCGTGGTGGGCGGCTTCTGCGGCTGACGCGGGCTAGGCTGGGTGGACTTCTCACCGGCAGCGGTCGACGGCGTGCCGGGAACCGGACGTTTACGGGAGAAGTCGGGGATAGCTGAGTGGTGCTTCTTCTTCATGTGCGGCTCCGGTGGCGATGTGGAGCTCGGGCGGATACCCGGACGCCAAATCCGTACGAGCGAAAGGTAATCAGGGCTGCCGATCGATTACACTCGCTCTCTGGCGGCGGCGATTGCGCGAGGGGGCCGTGGCCGGCAGTATCCTCCCATGATTGATCCGCGATTGACGTTCGCACTGGCCGACCGATATCGCCTTGAGCGCGAGATCGGCTCCGGCGGCATGGCCACGGTGTATCTCGCTCAGGACCTGCGACACCAGCGCTCGGTTGCGGTGAAGGTGCTGCGCCCCGAACTCTCGGCCACGCTGGAGCATGAACGGTTCCTTCGGGAAATCACGACGACGGCCGGGCTGCGCCATCCGAACATCCTCCCACTCTACGACTCGGGGGAGGGCGCGGGATTTCTGTTTTACGTCATGCCCTTCGTGGAAGGAGAGAACCTGCGCGACGTGCTGTCGCGCGACGGACCGCTCGCCATTGACGACGCACTCCGATTTGCCGATGAGATTGCAAACGCGTTGAGCTATGCGCACGGACGCGGGGTCATTCATCGTGACATCAAGCCCGAGAATATTCTCATCGAGAATGGCCACGCCATCGTGGCGGACTTCGGCATTGCGCAAGCCGTCGGCGCCTCGGCCGATGAAAAGCTCACCGTGGCGGGCATGGCCGTGGGCACGCCCACCTACATGAGCCCCGAGCAGGCCAGCGGCGACGTGATCGATGCGCGCAGCGACCTTTATGCGCTGGGGTGCATGGTGTACGAGATGTTGGCCGGTACGCCGCCGTTCTCCGGCCCCACGGCGATCGCCGTGATGATGCGTCACGCCATCGAGCCGGTCCCCAAACTCGGCACACGGCGGGCCGCCGTGTCGCGCCCGGTGGTCGAGGCGGTGGAGCGGGCGCTGGCCAAGTCACCGGCCGACCGCTTTGCCTCGGTCGAGGAGTGGCGACGCGCCCTTGCGCGCGCGCGCGGCAGTCATCCCACCGGGAGCGCGCCGCCCGCGAGGCCTCAGATTTCCCGACCAGCGCCGACGCCGGCCAATGCCCTGCTCGGCCGCGACTCGGCGTTGGCCCAGGCCACGGAGCGCATCCGCGCCGGCGCACGCGTGCTCACCGTGACCGGCACCGGCGGCGCCGGCAAGACGCGCTTCGCCATTGAGCTGTTCACGCAGCTGCGGGACGACTACGCCGACGGATCGGCCTTCGTGTCGATCGCGTCGGTCACAGCGGCGAGTGAGGTGATGCCGACGATCGCCACCGCACTCGGTATTGCCGAAGCACACGGACGGTCGGCGGTCGACGCCGTCGCGACCGTGATCGGAACCGGTCGCATACTGGTGCTGCTCGACAATCTCGAGCACGTGCTCGACGCCGCCGGCGAGATCGCGGACCTGGTATCGCGTTGCGCCAATGTGTGCGTGCTCTCAACCAGTCGCGCGCCGCTCAAGATCGGAGCCGAGAGCGAACTGGCACTGCCGCCACTGGCGCTGCCGGATGCGCATACCACGACCGCCGAGGAACTCCTGCAGTCGCCTGCGGTTGCGTTGTTCGCTCAGCGCGCCGCGAAAGTGCAGCCCACCTTCGCGATCACCAGCACCAATGGTGCGGCCGTGGCCTCGATCTGTATTCGTCTGGACGGATTGCCGCTCGCGCTGGAGCTGGCCGCGGCGCGTATTCGCATTCTCGAGCCGGCGGCGCTGCTGAAACGTCTGGATGATGCGCTCGATCTGCTGACATCAGGCGATCGTGATCTTCCCGAGCGTCAGCGCACGCTCCGCGCGACGATCGACTGGAGCTATTCGCTACTCGACGCCGCCGAACAGCGACTGCTCCGACGTCTGTCCGTGTTCTCCGAAGGATGGGCGCTCGAGGAGCTGGAGGCCGTGTGCTACTCGAAGGGCGAGCGGGTCCACGCGCTCGCCGCCTTGAGCTCGTTGGTCGAAAAGGGGCTCGTGCGCGTGGTAGAAGCGGGAGCGCGCTACTTCCTTTTGGAGACCATCCGATCCTTCGCCACCGAGGCGCTCCTCGCGAGCGGCGAGGCAGCGGACGTACAGCGGGCGCATGCCCGCGTGTTTCTTACGTCTGCCGAATCGATCAATGCCGGGATCATGGGCGCCGGACAGCTCGATGCCATGCAGCGAGCACGCGTCGACCACGCGAACATGCACGCGGCGATCCGGTGGTTTACCGAGCAGGCACGTGCGGGGAGCACGAGCGCCGCGTGGCGCGCTTCCGGCGACGTGGATGCCGATGCTGACGCCGCGGAGTGTGGACTGGCACTGTGTGGCGCGCTCAACTGGTTCTGGCATATCAGTGGCCTACATTTTACCGCGCGCGATGCGATCGATGGATTATTGCCGCTGGCGCTGGAGCGCCCACCGAGCAGGGGGCGGGCGATGGCGCTGCTGGCGAGAGGTATGGTCTCGATCAACATCGGCGAAACGGAGCGCGCGTTCGATGAATGGGCGCGCGGCTTGGCCGACGCGCGTACACTCGCCGACGACGCGTTGATGGCGGAAGCCTGTGCCTACGTTGGATACGGACACATGAGCGTGGGCCGTATGGAGGAGTCGGGCGTTGCGCTCGACGAGGCGATGGCCTACAGCGAAAAGCGTGACCTCGACTTTCTGCTGGCGCTGTCGATGTCCATGAAGGGGCTGCAGCAGTTCTTGATCGGCTTGGCCGACGCCGGCTTCGGCTTGGTCACGCAGGCCCGCACGATCCAGACGCGAATCGGCGATTTTGAAGGAGGCGGCCTCGCGCTCAGCTTTCTCGCGCAGATGACCGCCGCGAAAGGTGAGTATGGTCGCGCGCTCGAATTATACGGTCAAGCGCTGATGTCGTTCAAACGGGTTGGCGACCGACCGGAACTGGCGCGCGTGCATAGTGAAATCGGGTGGACGGCACTCTCCGCGCAGAGAATCCCCGTGGCGCGCGAGGCGTTCCGTCGTTCGTTGCGCGTGTACGACGAAGTGGGCAGCCCACGCGGCATCGGTCTCGCACTCACGGGGCTGGCGGCCGCGGAAGCGGCTGAGGGTCGGGCCGAACGCGCCGTCACGATCGCGGCGGCGGCGGAGGCCATGTCAGAACGCACCGGGGTCGTAGTCGAGCATCCTATGGGGCCGGAGATGGGCGGCCAGGTGGAATCCGCGCGCGCGACCATCGGCAAGGAATTGCTGGAGGCATTGGTGGCGGCGGGTCGCGCGATGTCACCGGGAGACGTGCTGACCATGATCGCGGGCTGAGAGGGAACCACATCACCATGGCACCGAGCTCATCAGTGTTGTCATGCGGGCACGGCTGTTGCATTAGTTATGCGAACCGAACGGGTGCATTCGCATACACAGTCAACCGGAGTCAACTATGACACGCATCAAGCTTCTGCTGCTCGCCAGCACGATGGGAATCGCCACCGCCTGTGGCAACACGGCCGACGGCGCCAAAGAGGACACGAAGAACGCCGCCGAAGCAACGAGCGAAGCTGCTGCGAGCATGGGTTCTTCGATGGACGCCGCGGGTGAAACCGCCGATGTGAAGACGGCCTTGATGGCCGACACCACGGTGGATGCAAGCGACGTGAATGTCGACACGAACAAGGAGACGAAGACCGTCACGCTGAACGGCAGCGTAAAGAGCGAAGCGCAGAAGGCGCGCGCGGAAGCCATCGCCAAGCAGCAGGCGACCGGCTACTCGGTCGTGAACAATCTGATCGTCCGGTAACGCGCTGGCCTCGGTGTCTTGGTAGCTACCAAGACACCGAGGCCACCACGGCGACATCGATCGCGGGCGTGGGCACTTCCGAGGCATTGAGCAGCATTACGATCGCCTCCGGGAGTTCTCCACGCTCGCGCACGTCCGCCTCGAGGTCGTCGGTGAGGGACTGCATCGCGGCCGCATTGGCGGCGTCGAGCGTCACCCCTCGAACCAGTAAGACGCCCTGAATGGGGAAGTTGCCCCCTTCGCGCATAAAGGCCACGAGGAAGGTTGGCGGGGCGACCGGCATGGCAACGGTTGCCACCGCGCCGGGCGCCTCGCCGTCGCGCTGAAGACAGGCCGCACGGATCGTACAGTCGGCGCCGGCGCGATAGCCGCTGTGATGGGGCGCCTCGACGACCGCCAATCGATAGGGCGTGCCAAGGGGAAGGTCCCGGCGCGCCTGGATATCTATGCCGCTCACGCGCCCCCGCACCATTCCCGCCGCAACCTGGAACTGCACGGCCTCGCCCGGTACAAATACGGGGAATGGTCCATGCTCGCGGATGCGGCGGACGGAATGAATCAGTGGAGTATGGAGGGTGAACGACGCCATGCAAGCATCCTATAAATCGCGGGCGTGAAGTACCAGTGCCATGGCGGGCGATGCCGTTACACGGCCGGAAGGTGATTCGTAGGTGGGAGTGTCGTCCGCTGACTCGGAGTTCTCCAATCAGTTTCGGCACGGCACAACACTCTCGCCCTCATGTCGTTCGAAGTGTGTGCAGATCGTTGGGCGTCGAGAGCGCGCGGGCCCACAGCGTCGCGCGCGCCGAGGCCTGCGGAAGAATATTGTCGATTGTAAAGTCACGGGGATCGAGCTCGTTGGTGAGTTCCTGCCACGTGAGCGGTGTCGACACGGACGCCGCAGGCTGCGCGCGAAGACTGAACACCGACGCCACACTCTTTCCCTGCACATTCTGCAGAACATCGACGTACACCGTTCCCCGCGCGCGAGCCTTCACGGTGCGCGTGACGGTGGCCTGCTTCGCGTGCTGTTGCGCCACCCGAGTGGCTATCACTTTCGCCAAAAGCAGCGAACTCTCGTAGCTCGTTTCGGCCGGCAGGGGCATGTACACGTGTAGCCCGCTTGCTCCCGACGTTTTGAGCGCTCCAGATACGCCCAGCTCGTCCATCATCTCTTTTGTCCAACGCGCTACGTCGATCACACGGCGAAAGGGCACCCCCTCGCCGGGATCGAGGTCGATGATCGAGTAGTCGGCATACGCGACCGAACCCACGCGAGAGTGCCACGGGTTCACGTCAATCGCACCCAACTGCGCGCAATAGAGAACCGTACTCAGGTCTCCGCCCACGAAGCGCCGTTCGTTGGAGCCGTCTGGTTGTAGCATCGCTTCGGTACGCACGCTCGATGGCACACCGTTGGCGACGCGCTGCTGAAAAAACGCCGGCTGGTCGATGCCGTTCGGGTAGCGCCGCAGCACCAAGGGGCGATCTTCGATGAAGGGCAGCAAGAACGGCGCGACAGCCGTGTAGTACTCCACAACGTCACCCTTGGTCTTCTTTGCCTTGCGGAAGAAGAGCTTGTCGAGATTCGTGAATTCGAGTGAGGTGTCAGCGATGGGCCCCGACCCGCCCGTTTTTGCCGAACGAGGCATCACCAGCTCCCTCGTGATGTCACGCGCGCGCTTGTCCGTCCTGACGCCAAGGTATACCGGCTGCCGTAGATGGTCATCGTTGGTCCATTCGTTGAATCGCACTTCTACCACCAGCGAGGCGCGAACCCAATGGGCGCGGGCATTCGTGTCTGGGGTAGTAATGAACGGACAGGTGGTGCGCGCCAATGTTCGGAGCCGATTGTGCAGCCACGCCAGCTCATCGTGTGTAAAGCCTGTTCCCACATGCCCGGCGTAGCGCAAGCCACCGTCGCGAAAGTAGCCCAGCAGTAAGGCACCGATGAACGGCCGGGCGTTTCGCGGCTCGGTCCATCCCCCAACGACGAACTCCTGCTGTCGATCGACCTTGATCTTGAGCCAATCGCGCGAGCGCACCCCGATTGAATACGGCGCATTCACGCGCTTGGCCACCACCCCTTCCCACCCCTCCACCTGTGCTTGGCGCATGAGCGCTTCGCCATCGTGCAGCACGACGTCCCCGAGCCGAAGCGCGCCGAGGGCAGCAGGGCCCGACGACCGACGCTCACTAAGGGCGTTCTCGAGGGCCGCGCGCCGCACGTGCCACGGCGCTGCCACCAGCGATTGCGTGCCATCGTGCAACAGGTCGAACACCATCAGCGCCGTCGGCTCCTCCGCTCGTCGAGCGGCGATTACCGAGGCGTCACGTTCGTGAACGCGTGACTGCATGGACTGAAAACGACCGAGCGCCGCGCCGTCCACGCCGACCAACTCCCCATCGAGTACGATGGAAAGCCGCCGCCGACGAGCGAACGCCTGCAGCGCCTCGACGACTTCGGGAAACTGCGACGCTTTGTCGATCCCGTTCCTCGAGAGCAACTGTACCTGCGCCGCCGAGGCCATCGCAATCACACGGATGCCATCGTACTTGGGCTCGAAGGCCCATCCGTCGTTCGCAGGGAGCGCGGTCCCTGCCGTTGCCAGCATCGGCGTGATCGGCGACCTCATGGAACTCACGCTGATCGTCGTGGACGCTTCGCAACCGCTTTCTTTGCCACGGTCGACTTTGATGCCGTTCCAGTGGAGCGCGCTCCGGTACCAGACTTTCTCGTAAGACTCTGCTTCAGCATGCTCATCAAGTCGAGCACCTTCCCATCCGCTTCATCGGGCGTCGGGACATCGAAGGAGATCTGCTTGCCCTTCGAGCGTGCCTTGATGATCCGCATGAGATTCGCCCGATAGTCGTCGGTGTACTTGTCGGCATCGAAGTGTGCCTGCATGCTCTTGACGAGCTGCATCGCCATCTTCCGTTCTTGCGGGCGCGCCGCCGTGGCCGGCGGAAAGGTGTACTTGGACGCATCCACCACCGCGGCGGCGAATCGCATGAGCTCCAGCACCAGGGCATCGCCCACCACGTGAATACCCGCCAGATGCTGGTGCTTACGCATGATGATCTTGCCGATACCCACCACCTCGCTTTCACGCATCGCTTCGCGTAACAGCGCATAGCCCCGCTCGCCCCCGTTGGCGGGCAACAAAAAATACGGCGTCTCGAAGTAGCGCGGGTCGATTTCGTTCGTATCGACGAAATCGCAAATGTCGATGGTCTTCGACGACTCGAGCGCAGCTTTCTTGAAGTCCTCCTCGGTGAGCACGATGAACTGCCCCGTCGTATACTCGAACCCTTTGACGATCTCCTCCCACGGGACCGGCGCGCCGTCGCTCGCGCGCACCCGTTCGTACTTGACCGGCGATCCACTCTCGGCGTCGAGCATCCGAAACGAAAGGTTATCGGCGCGAACAGCGGCCACGAGTTCGACGGGGATGTTCACCAATCCGAAACTGATGCTTCCCTTCCAGATCGGTGCCATGAAGTGTGTCTCCGTGTATGAAGTGGAATCAGACCTATTCCCTATTGGCCGAGTGCAGCTGCAGTCAGTGCGTCGGCGTATGCACGGCGCCGTCCATCGGCGGAGCCCGCTTTCCGGTTCGTTCTGCATACAGACGCGTGAACTCGGCACCGAACAGCACAATCTGCGCCGAGTAGTACACCCATACCATCATGATGACCACGGTGCCGGCGGCACCGAATGGCGAGGCTAGCGCGTTGCTGCCGAGATAGAGACCGATCAGTCGTTGCCCGACGGCAAAGAGCACAGCAGTGACCACGGACCCGACCGCCACGTCGCGCCATCGCAGGTGCACGTCGGGGAGGACACGGAAGAGCAGTCCGAACAACACGCTGCTCACGAACAGTGACAACAGTTGATCAACGACGGCGACGAACGATTGCAGGCCGGGCTCGATCGTACCCATCCAGGAACTGGCCATTCGTACGCCCGCGCTGACCGACAGCGAGACCAGTAGCAGGAACCCGATCGAGACCACGACCCCAAGCGAACGAAATCGGCGGGTGAGCATTTCTTGAACATTGATACCGGCCGAGGATGAACTGCGTACACGCCAGATCATGTTCAATGCCGCTTGCAGCTCCAGGAAAGCACCGGTGGCTGCGAATACCAATCCACCAATCGCCAGTACGGTGGCCAGCGCACCACCATCGCGCTTACCGGCACGCTCGAGAATAGCGCCCACCGCTTCGGCGCCATCGCGACCGATCAGACCGGCAATCTGCGTGAGGAGCTCTTGGCGCACCACGTCTTCTCCCACGACGAACCCAGCCACGAAGATGACGATCAGCAATACGGGAGCGAGTGCGAAGAGCGTGTAGTACGCGATGGCCGCGCCATGACGAGGCGCATGGTCGCCGAAGAAGTCGACGACAGCTTGCTTCACGAGTTGCAGCATGCGGAGTGGTCACGGATGAGTGAGGACCAACGAACACTCGCGTGACGTGCAACGGGCGTGCCGAACCACCGCGCGGCGGCGTGCGGCGCTCGCACGCTTCGTGCACTGCCGTGCAGGTTCATCTGACGAAGGAGTTATCGTGGTCGAGATCAACATCACAAAGAAGGAAAGCTCGTGGGTTCCATGGCTGATTGGTGCCATCGTGGTTGGCGCACTGATCTGGTTCATGGCGATGCGAAACAGCCCGAATTCAGCGACTGCCGAGCGCAATGGTGCGTACGACAGCAACAGTGCGGCCGGTACCCTCTCCTCACCGCGTGACAGCGCGATGATGCGAATGGATTCGATGCGCACGCCACCGCCGCGATAGCACGATCGTGCATCGCCATTCTTTGCTGACCTTGTAGTCCGGAGCAATCACGATGGAGTCCAACTTGCACAACGATGACGATCGCCGACACGAGCGCGGCACTGATGCGACGCATCGCGCGGGCGAACACGACCGTCCCCGACTCGTTCATCTCAACGAGGCGTCGGATCTGGACGTGGCGGACGGCGACCCCGACATTCGCGGGTGGGATCTGCGCACGCTTGACGGCCTGAAGATCGGAACGGTCGAGGATCTCGTCGTGGATACGAATCTGATGCGCGTGCGCTATATCGAGGGCGAGGTCATGCTTGACGACTCCACGCAGGAGACGAAGCGCCGAGTCCTGATTCCTATCGACACGGCCCGTCTCGATGAGGAGGAAGACGATGTGATCATCAGCTTGTCCACTGCCGACGCGCGCGCGCTTCCCACCTACGACGGCGAGCTGATGCCCGACGGCGACGTCGACGGAATCTACGCCTTCGACGACAGCAGCTTTTTTGGCGCTCGACGACTCGGACGCGAGTCATCGCCGTACATTGCGTCCTTGGCGGATCGGGACGCGCGGCGAATGGACTTACCCGACGAACGGTTGCTGTAGATCGGGTTGACGCGTGTTGAGCGGCCGGATGCGCGCGACGCAAAGTGGGGCTGGTGCATGTCACCGGCCCCGCTTTTATGTCGCCATGCGTCGAAGCATCGGGGGCACCCCCTTGGCGTCCAGGAGCATCATGCCGAGGTGGACGGCCGACGCGCTGCGACGGACTCGATGCGGCAAGGCGGTCGCCTCGCCGGCGACGTCGACCTCCGTCGGCCAGCACGCGACGCCGCGGCGATCCGCATGGGTGGAAGCAGCGTCGGTGAAATGCGACGCTGCTCGTAGGTGACGAAAGAAAGCGCTCAACATGCGTCGGCTTCCAGGGGCTTGGAGCAGCCCGGAGGCTGACTACCTTTCGTCATGGTTCGCTTGGCTCGTCTCATCACGCTCGTCGTGAGCTTCGCTTCTCTCCAGCTATCGCTGGCGAGCGGTGGACCTGGTTGTCCTCTGCCGGGCGCAATGGACATGTCGTCGGCGGCAATGAACATGTCGTCGGCGGCAATGGACATGTCGCCGGCGGAAATGAACATGTCGTCGGCGGCAATGAGCGGGGCGAGTGCTGAGGCCATGGCCGGTATGGACATGGCCGGTATGGACATGGCCACCACGGCTGGCAGTGGGGCCGGTGAGGCGCCAGTGAATCCGGGGGCGGCGGCTCCCCAGGCACCGTGCGATAGCTCCGCGCCGCCGAACACGTGCCCAACGATGGCGCCGTGTGTCTTCGCATCGGTTCCGGCTTCCACGCGACTGTCGTCTTCGATCGAAGAGCCGTCTTATGCGGTCGCGCTGAGCACGACGATGCCGTATTCGCTGAGCTCGCCTCCCGACGTCCCCCCTCCGCGAGCGTAATCCCGGCCGACAGCGTCTCGCGCTCTTCGCGTAGGCGTTGATGGTCCGTTGGTGGTCACCCTCGGTGGGTGGGCATCGGCGGGAACCGTGCGCGTCGTCAACCCCGCCACCGCCGGTGGCCGACGCGCCCTCCGAGATTGAGCCTGAGGGCACATGCACTTTCATTTTCGTTCAGCTAGGCGCGCCACTGCTGCCGCGCTCGCGATTGCTCCTAGTGTCCTTTCGGGACAATCGGAGCCGGCATTCCTTCAGCGGTCCGTGGCGCACCCCATCGTGCAGCAGCATGGGTTGGACTCGCTCGTACGGTTGGCCGAAGTGACCAGTCCAGCACTCCGCGCAGCCCACGCCCGTCTCGCGGCAGCGCGAGCGCGCATACGTCCGGCCGGCGCTCGCCCCGATCCAATGCTGATGACCGGTATCGTGAACCTGCCCCTCAGTCAGCCCAGTTTTTCGGCGGATGAGATGACCATGCGCATGGTTGGCCTTGGACAGACCATCCCCTATCCTGGCAAGCGTGGCCTGCAACGCCGCGCTGCGGCGCATGACGCCAGCGCGGCCGACGCCGCGCTGGCGGCCGTTCGCCTCGAGGTGATTCGTGCCGTTCGCGATGCGTACTACGACGTGGCGTACGCGACACGCGCGTTGGCGCTGCTGGATCCCAATCGACAGATCCTCGCCGACATCGCGCGGATTGCCGAAGTGCGCTACGGCAGCGGAATCGGCAGTCAGCAGGACGTGTTACGAGCCCGCGTGGAGGCAACACGGGTCGCGGAGATGGCGAGCATGCTCCTCGAGCAGCGACGGGCGAGTCTCGCGCTGCTCAATGCGGCGCTGGACCGCGCCAGCGACACGCCGGTCTTGAACGTTGACATTCCCGACCGGCTCGCGCGCGCTGCCGTGGCGACCAGCGCACGCGACGTCACGTTTCTCGACGCTTCACTGGGCGCGCGAGCGGCGGGCTCGGCACTGCCGCCGCTCGCCACCCTCCAAGCGCTCGCGAGCGAGGTAAGTCCGGTGCTGCGCCAGCGGGCGGCGATGGTCGCCGCGCAGGCGGCACGGGCCGAGTTCGCGCGTAGTGACTCGAAGCCTGATTTCGACGTGTCGTTGCAATATGGTCAACGCCAGGGACGGCCCGACATGGTGACGGCACAAGTTTCCGTTCCACTGCGGCTGCAGAAGGCGGCACGGCAGAATCCACAGGTCGCGGAGGCCCGTGCGGAGCGAGCAGCACTCGAGGCCGACTACATCGCCGCGCGAAACGGCTTGAACGCCGACGTGGCACGTCTCCTCGGACTGGCCGAACAAAATCGGACCCTGCTCGCGTTGTACGCCGTCGGGATACTTCCACAAGGACGAACAGCGGTTGTCGCGGCCCTTGCCAGTTATCGAACAGGCCAATCCGACATGACGACCGTGTTGACCGCGGAGTCCGCGCTGTTCGCATCCGAGCTTGCATATGTGCGCGCCATGACCGATTTCGCAAAGGCGATTGCCGCACTGGAACAGGCGACCGGATCCAGTGTGCTCCCGGAGGAACGGCCATGACCCGAACACGATGGACACTCCTCGCGACCCTGGCGCTTTCTGTCGCCGCCGTGAGCTGGTGGGGCTTAGAGCGTCGCAGTTCATCGGCGGGTGAGAGCCGACGCGCGTCCGCGGCAGAGATGCCGGGCATGCCGGGCATGGAAGGCATGGACATGAGTGCCGACGGCACGGCGGTGTTTACTGCTGCACAGCTTCGGCACTTCGGTGTGTTGTTCGGTACGGTTGAACAGCGCGTGATGACCGACGAGGTCCGTGCCGTTGGCATCGTGATGGCCGACGAAACACGGCTTGCGAGCGTCACGCCCAAGTTTTCCGGGTTTGTCGAACGGCTGGATGTGAGCAGCACCGGACAGCCGGTACGCCGAGGGCAACCAATGGCGGCGATCTATTCGCCCGATCTGCTCGCTGCGCAACAGGAGCTGCTAATCGCACGAGATTTCGACCGGTCGCTCTCCGGCACGTCAGTACCCGGCGTGCCCGCATCATCAGGGAGCCTGCTCGCCGCCGCGCGGCAGCGTCTCCGGCTCTGGGATGTCCCCGAGTCGCTGATCGAAGACGTCCTGCGCTCTGGACGTGCACAGCGCACGATCCCACTCTACGCGCCCATGTCCGGTGTCATCACCGAGCGATTCGTTGTACGGGGACAGGCTGTTCAGGCCGGCATGCCGCTGTACACGATTACGGACTTGTCCAAGGTGTGGGTAAACATCCAGCTGCGCGAAGCGGATGCAAATCTCGTCCGCGAGGGTACGAGCGCCTCGCTGGCATTTACGGCACTGCCAGGAAGGCCATACGAAGGACGTGTGGCGTATGTCTATCCAACCGTAGGCGAGGCCACACGCACTCTGAGCGCTCGCATCGTGGTCGGCAACACCGATGGTCGGCTCAAGCTGGGCATGTATGCCACGGCCAGCCTGACCTCCGTTGCCCGTACAGCCCTCACCGTGCCGTCAACCGCAGTGATCCAGACCGGCGAACGCGCCATGGTGTTTGTCGATATGGGGGACGGCCGGCTCATGCCGCACGACGTGGAGTTGGGCCGAGTATCCGGCGAGATCACGGAGGTGCTGGCGGGCCTCGAGCCGGGTCAACGGGTGGTCACCTCGGCGCAGTTCCTGCTCGAATCGGAGTCCAACCTCGCCGAGGTGATGAAGAGCATGATCGGAATGAGTGGAAGCGCCGACGCCATGGGCGCTATGCCAGGCATGTCCATGCCAGGCGCAGACACGCGCGGCATGTCGGGGGCGGCGGCCGCGACCTCACGGCCCACCGCATCGCCCTCGACCGCGCCTCGCAAACCGGCACCGGCGTCAGCGCCGTCGCGACGGAGTCCACCGTGACCGACACGTCGTCGCCTGTTCGTGCATCGGTGCTACAGCGCGTGATCGGGTGGTCCGTGAGTCACAAGGGTGCGGTGCTGGTTGCCACGATGACATTGGTTGCAGCCGGGATCTGGGCGATGCTGACCACCCCGATCGATGCGATTCCCGACTTGTCTGATGCGCAAGTGATCGTGATGACGGAGTGGCCAGGTCAAGCGCCGCAGCTTGTCGAGGACCAGGTCACGTATCCGTTGGAGACGGAACTGCTCAAGGTGCCGAACACGAAGTTCGTGCGCGGCATGAGCCAGTTCGGGCTGTCGGCGGTCTACGTTGTGTTCGAGGATGGCACTGATCTCTACTGGGCGCGCAGTCGGGTGATCGAGTATCTGAACGGCGCGCGCGACAAGCTCCCCGTCGGTGTGATGCCGATGTTGGGACCCGATGCCACCGGCGTCGGCTGGGTCATGCAGTACATCCTGGCCGACACCACCGGCTCCACGAGTCTCGCCGACCTGCGCGCGTTACAGGATTTCGTGGTGCGACCGGCGCTCACGGCTGTTCCTGGTGTCGCCGAGATCGCATCACTCGGCGGCTTCGAGAAGGAGTATCAGGTACAAGTCGATCCGGCGAAGCTACTCGCGTTCAACATGCCGATCGCAAAAGTCGTGGAGGCGCTGCGCGCCTCGAATCAAGACGTTGGCGGGCGCGTGCTCGCCATGGGCGGCACGGAGTACGTCGTGCGAGGGCGTGGCCGCGTCGCGTCGCTCGACGACCTGCGTGCCGTCGCGTTGGGCACGGGCGCTGGCGGTACCCCGGTAACGGTCGGCGACGTCGCAACGGTTCACATCGGTCCGGCGCTGCGTCGTGGCATCGCCGAGTTGAATGGGAAAGGCGAAGTGGTGACAGGATGGGTCGTCATGCGCTACGGCGCGAACCCGCTCACCGTCATCAAGGGCGTGAAGGCACGAATGACGGAGCTCGAGCGGGCGCTGCCGGCCGGCGTGCGGTTCGTGCAGGGCTACGACCGTGCCGGCCTGATCGAACGGGCCATCCACACACTTCGTACGAAGTTGATCGAGGAGTCGATCATCGTGGCGTTCGTGACCCTCGTGTTCCTGTTGCACGCACCGAGCGCACTGGTGGCCATTATCACCCTGCCCATCGGCATTCTGATGTCGCTGCTCGCGATGCGGCTGCTCGGCCTGAGCGCGAACATCATGTCGCTGGGTGGAATCGCCATCGCCATCGGCGCCATGATCGACGCGGCCATCGTGATGGTGGAGAACCTGCACAAACACATGGAACGCAACGAAGCGGCCGGCGCACCGCAGTCGCATTGGACCCTCGTGGTCGAGTCGGCGCAGGAAGTCGGCCCCTCACTCTTCGTCTCGCTCCTGATTATTACCGCCTCGTTCCTTCCGGTGTTCGCGCTGGGCGACCAGGAGGGGCGGCTGTTCACGCCGTTGGCGTGGACCAAGACGCTCGCCATGGCGTCGGCGGCGTTACTGTCTCTGACGCTGGTACCGGTGATGATGGGCCTGTTCATTCGGTCAGGCGTGAAGCCGGAGGCGGCGAACCCGGTGAATCGGGCGCTGGTCCGCGCGTACCGACCGGTGATCGGATGGGTGCTTCGTCATCGCTGGGCGACCATCATCGCGGCGGGCTGTGTGCTCGTGGTGACGGTGTGGCCGTGGTCGCGGTTGGGAAGCGAGTTCATGCCACCGTTGAACGAGGGCGCGATCATGGACATGCCCTCGCTCATGCCCGGCGTGAGCGGTACGATGGCGAAGGAAATCCTGCAGCAACGTGATGCAGCGCTCGCGCAGATTCCGGAAGTCGCCACGGTGATGGGGAAGATCGGACGCGCCGAGTCCGCGACGGACATGGCGCCGATGTCCATGATCGAGACGATCGCGGTGCTCAAGGATCGGAGCGCGTGGCGGCCCGGCGTGACGTACGATTCGATCGTGTCCGAGGCGAATGCGCGTGTGCGTACACCGGGCGTCGCAAACATGTGGAGCATGCCGATCAAGAATCGGCTCGACATGTTGGCGACAGGCATCAAGACCCCCGTCGGGATCAAGGTCATCGGTCCGAATCTCGAGGCACTCGACCGGATCGGGCGTCAAATCGAAGGTCTGCTGCCGACGGTTACGGGCACGAACAGTGTGTTCGCGGAGCAGGCCATGGGAGGCAGGTATCTCGACGTCACCATCGACCGCGCGGCCGTCGCGCGCTACGGTTTGACCACCGACGAGGTGCAGGCGGCGTTGAGTACTGCGGTGGGTGGTGCGGCCGCTGGCGAAGTACTCGAGGGGCGCGAGCGATACGAGGTGTTGGTGCGCTATCCGTCGGCCCTTCGCGACGATCCGACGAAGCTGCGGAGCGTCCTCGTGGCAACGCCCTCCGGTCCCGATGGGCAGAGGGCCTACGTGGCGCTCGGTGATGTGGCGCGCATCGCGGTGGTCCGCGGTCCGACGCTGATCAAGTCCGAGAACGCGACGCTCAACGCCATCGTGTACGTAGATGTCCAGGGCCGCGACATCGGCCGTTACGTGACGGAGGCGAAGCAGTTGCTGGCGGCTAAACTCACGCTCCCGCCTGGTTACCGCCTCGAGTGGTCGGGGCAGTTCGAGTCTCTCGAGCGTGCAACGCGTCGGCTGCGAGTGGTTGTGCCGATTACACTGCTCATCATCTTCGGCCTGCTGTACCTCAACTTTCGAAGTGTGACGGAAGCAGGAATCGTGATGCTGTCGCTTCCGTTCTCGCTGGCGGGTGGCGTGTGGTTGATGTGGATGCTCGATTACCACCTGAGCGTCGCGGTGGCCATCGGCTTCATCGCCTTGGCAGGTGTCGCGGCCGAAACCGGCGTCATCATGCTGCTCTACCTTGATCAGGCCTACCACGACCGCGCTGCGCGCGGCGAGTTGCGGAGTCGTTCCGATGTCGATGCCGCGGTCGCGTCTGGCGCCGTCGAGCGCGTTCGCCCGAAGATCATGACGGTAATGGCCATCATGGCGGGGCTCGTGCCCATCCTCTGGAGTCAGGATACGGGCGCGGATGTGATGAAACGCATCGCCGCACCGATGGTTGGGGGAATGATCACCAGCACGCTGCTCACGCTCGTCGTCATCCCCGCGATCTACTCGCTCTGGAAAGGTCGCCCGGCGCGGCGATGACCTACTCTCTTACCGGGTTTCTTATGTCCTTCCTGTTCCGATGCCTTTCGTTCGTTGTGCTGCTGCTGGGCGCGGCCTGTGACAGCGAGGCGTCGCGCGATACCAAGACCACCGGCGACTCGGTCGCGATGTCCATCGCCGCACCTCCAGGGGCGACCGATTCAACCCAGGGCGGAATGTCCGGCATGGCGGGCATGACCACGCCGAGCATGCCGAGCATGCCGATGGCGGGCATGTCCGACGACTCGGTCATGCGAGCGCACGTGGCCATGATGCGGCAAGCCGGTGCCGGTAGTCTACTCGCGCAACTCCCGCGACATCGGCAACTGGTAGCCAACCAGCTCTCCCGCATGGCCGGTGAAATGCGACAGATGAACATGCCGGCGGACGCCGCGTGGAGCAGCATGGTGGACTCACTGCGACAGGATCTCATCCGCCTGCCCGACCTCACGAGCGCACAGCTCGGCACAGCCATGCCACCGCACCTGAAGCGGATAACACGACTGGCTGACATGCATCAGAAAATGATGCAATCCATGCCACGGTAACGGGTGAAGTCGGGGCGCAGTGACCCGTCAGCTGACGATCGTGCTCATGGCAGCGCGACGTCGGACGTATCACGACGCGTATGGTTTCGCCGGATCGGGCTGGGCGCGGGCGCATTGGTGGCGGGCGCGACCGCCGTCGCGGTCACCGAGGGTGATCGGGGGGCGGACGCCGAGCGGGCGTTGTTCACGGAAGCGTTGGGTTCCGGCGGTCCCCTGGTCGTATTCCTTCCGGGCCTTGGTGCCACCACGCGCTACTGGAGATCACGCGTTGTAGCCCTCTCGAGTCGTGCGCGGCTGATGTTGGTTGATCTACTAGGCTTCGGACACTCACCGAAACCGTGGCTCACATACTCAGTCGACGCGCACGTTTCCGCGCTTCATCGGGTGCTCGAGCCCATCGGCGCGAAGGAGCCCCTGGTCATAGTGGGACACTCCGTCGGTGCGCGCCTCGCGGTGGCATACGCCGCACGCCATCCAGAACACGTTCAGCAGTTGGTTCTCGTCAGTGTGCCCTACTTCGGCAATGGGGAAAGCGCCAGGCAATTCACCGGTAAACGCGGCGCAGCGGGGTGGATTATGACGCACATGGTTCCCGCGGCGCTGGCCTGCTTGGTGACGAGACGCTTGTTGGGCTGGGCGCTTCCCACCCTGCTACCGAACGTGCCGCGAGAGGTGGCCGAGGACCTCACGCGCATGACGTGGCGCTCGTCCACGTCCACACTGTGGCAGGTGATCTACGAGTATGATCTTTCGGCCGATTTAAGACAGATCGAGGGCCGCATTCCGCTGCTGTGCCTGCATGGCGATCGCGATCAGAGTGCCCCGCTCGCTCCGCTGCTCGCGCTCGCGCAACAACACCGGCAGTGTACGGTTGTGGTGTACCCCGGCGCTGACCATTCTTTACCGCTGCAACACCCTGACTGGATACGAGCGCACATCAGTTCGGTGCTCGCTGGCGACGTCATTCCGTAGTCGCTCGCGGAGTGATTGAGGCAATCAAACAGATGCGCGCCGCCGGGCGGCGGCTCGACGGCGCGCCAGCAATCTCACATGGCCATCGTCGACATGCGCTCACAGGACTCCGCGCACCGCCCGCAGATGTCGGCACACTGTTCCATCATCGCATCTCCGTTGGCGAGTCGCCGGCAGTCCTTTTCGCAGCGTCGGCATGCTTCGGCGCCGACGGCGCACATTTGCGGGTGCAAATGAGAGCCCCGCAACATCAGTGCGGCTGACGCCTGACAGATCGTGACGCAATCGAGGAGTATTGTCTGATGCTCGGGCGACGCATGTTCGCCACCGAGCGTCAGGCAGTGCGCGGCGGTGGTCGTGCAGGTGGCGTAGCAGTCGAGGCACGCCTGGATGCATTGCTGCATCTCGGCGGTCGGCATCGTGTGCCCGTGGTTGTGATCCATCAGGAACTCCGGCGGAGGGGACGGTTCTCGTCGCCCAGCCCGTGCGGCCGGATGCGCGACACACGACCCTCGCTGCACGGAGTATGCCGCTCTTTACTACGCATAAAATGTCGTCGGCCGCTTGGCCGCGGATCGATCTTGGGGGCGAGCGCTACAATTGCACGCGGCGAAGGAGCTGAGCGTTGAGGGCCACGATGATCGTGCTGGCCGACATGAGCACCGCACCCATGGCGGGCGTCAACACGATGTCCCACGGCGCGAGTACGCCGGCGGCCAAGGGAATCGCCACAATGTTGTAGCCGGCGGCCCACCACAAATTCTGCACCATCTTTCGGTACGTTGCGCGCGACAGGCTGATAATCCGTGGAATGTCCCGCGGGTCGCTGCGCACGAGCACCACGTCGCCAGCCTCAACCGCGACATCGGTGCCGGCGCCGATCGCGATCCCGACGTCAGCGGTCACCAGCGCTGGCGCGTCGTTAACGCCGTCACCAATCATCGCGACGCGCTTGCCCTGCTGCTGCAGCGCTTTAATGTGCGCCGCCTTCTGCTCAGGAAGTACCTGAGCAAGCACGGTGGTGATGCCAAGTTCGTGTGCCACCGCCTCCGCGACGGCCTGTGCATCGCCAGTCATCATTACAACCTCGACTCCCATTTCCCGCAGTCGCGCGATGGCCTCAGCCGACTCGGGCCGCACCGCATCAGCGACGGCAAAGGCCGCCAAGGTCTGTCCGCCCTCAATGAGGTACACCACCCCTTGTCCACGCGCGGCTGCCTCATCGGCGAACGCCCGCAGTGCTGGACCCGGTGTGACGCCGAGGCTGGCCAGTAGATTGGGTCCGCCTTCCGCAAGTGCCCGTCCCTCGACCACAGCACGAACGCCCTGCCCTGGCACCGCCTCAAACCCCGTTGCCGCCGGCACCACCAACCCACGCGCTTCGGCGCTCTTCACGATCGCCCTCGCCACCGGATGTTCGGCGTCGCGCTCCACGGCCGCCGCAAGCCGCAACGCCTCGTCGTCTGCCAACCCATGGTCCGTCTTCATACCGACCACGCGATGCTCGCCCAACGTCAGGGTGCCGGTTTTGTCGAACACCACCGTGGTCAGATTGCGCGCGTCTTCCAAGCCTCGGCGGTCGCGCACGAGCAACCCGCTTTGCGCCCCAAGTGTGGTGGAGATGGCAAGCACCAACGGCACGGCCAAGCCGAGCGCATGCGGGCACGCGATAACGAGCACCGTCACGAGACGCTCAACTGCGGTGGCAGCGCTCGCGCCGGCCGCCAGCCATGCAATGAGTGTGACAGCGCCCGCACCCAGGGCAACCCAAGTGAGCCAGAACGCCGCACGGTCCGCCAGCATCTGTGCCCGCGAGCGTGACGACTGCGCCTGCGCAACCAAACGCATGATGCCGGCCAGCGCGGTGCGGTCACCGGTACCCGTCACCTGCACCCGGAGTGACCCCGCGCCATTCACCGCGCCGGCGATGACGGCATCACCTTCGTGCTTGGTCACGGGGGACGACTCGCCCGTAAGGAGGGCCTCGTTTACCGCACTGCTTCCACGCTGCACTCGACCATCGGCGGGAATGTTCGCTCCCGGACGCACCAGCACTACATCGCCGTCGCGCAACTCGGCCACGGGCACATCCTCGATTTGCTCGCTCGCACCCTCGCCGCGAACGCGAACGGCCGTAGCCGGCAACAGTTTGGCGAGTTCGCCGAGGGCCCCCTGCGCTTGGGAGATCGACCGCATCTCGAGCCAGTGCCCGAGCAGCATGATCGTCACCAGCGTCGCGAGTTCCTCCCACAGCGGCATGCCGGGAAAACCGAGCAGGACCGCAACACTGAATGCGAAGGCGACGCCGATCGCGAGCGTTATGAGCGTCATCATGCCAGGCAGGCGATCCTTGATCTCGCCTATCGCGCCCTGCAGGAACGGCCAACCGCCGTACAAAAAGACCGCCGTACCAAAGACCGCCGGAATAAGCGATGCGCCGCGAAACGTGGGCGCGGTGTAGTCGAGGGCGCGTTGCAGCATGTGCCCCCACACGAGCGTCGGAAGCGTGAGCAGCAGCGAGAGCCAGAACTTGCTCTTGAACATGGCCACGGAGTGACCCGCGTGCTTGTCGTGCGCGGCGTGATCGGCGACCGGGTGAACGTCAGGCCCACGCGGTGCGCCACTGTGCGCGCCATGGCCATGCGAGTCATGTGTGTGCGAGTCATGTGCCTGCACGTTTCAATTCCTCAGCATCAGTGGAATCCCGTCGGGGAGCGGTCATCCATGGTCAGTGGGCCGCGCCGACACTGAGCACGTAGGTCGTGCGTGACACGTCCCACTCGTTGGCGGCACCACCACTCTTTTTGCTTGCATACGCCGAGCGCAGCATCCAAGGACCCGCCTGCGTGAGCGGAACATGCACCACACCATTGACGTCGGCCGTAAATGACACGCGAACCAGTGACGCGGGCGGCGTTGCGGTGGTATCGAGTGCGGCGGCGGCATCGATGCCGATGCGCGGCACCGCCACGCCATTGCCAAGCACGCGGACGTGCAACGTATCGCCGACGTGCAGATGTCCCGGATCATTCAGCGGAACGAACTCGAGTCGTAGTCCGGCCGACTTCGAGAACGCGCGCGGTCCTTCCTGTCCGATCTCGGCGATCGTGGCCGCATAGGACGCAGCGGTGAAGATCACACTGTCGAGTCCCGCCAAGGCGTGGGACCGTTCGAGGCGATCTGCTTCGAGGGCACCGCCCTCAGCGCGGAGAAAGCGCAAGGTGCCAGCCGGTGTTTCGCGAAAGACGCGTGGTGCCAATCCGACCACAATCAGGTACTGCCCGGCAGACGACGGCTTCTGATGCAGCCGGAGTGTGGTGCCCTCGACCGTCATTTCCGTAATGGTCATGGTGGCGCTTGCGCTGATGACGCGCGCGTCCACCACGCGTGCGACCGGCACCGCCGTCCCAGCCGGGAAGCGGGTCCCTTGCCGCCCGTTCACGTGCCACGCGCTGTTCTCGGCAAACCCGAACATGTGGGGCATCAGCCAGAAGTCGTGCGCCACTGCCGTGGAGGAGAAGACGGCGGTGGCTACGGCCACGACCACGATACGCGTGAAGCTGATTCTCGTCGACATGCATCGCCCTTGGTGAACAACGTTTCTTAATCGGCCCGGTATGTTTGATGCAGTGTAAAACCGCCGGGCGCATTCCGCCATTCACGCGTGACCCGTGAGATTGCGGTGTTCTGGCGAAAGGCGTCGGGAGGCTGCGTTACAGGCGAGTCATGCCGGTGGGTGTGGCGACGAGTACGGCGGTCACGATAAGGACCAGCACGCCGACGGCCACCTCGATGCTCGCCGACTGTCGCAGTCGTCTTGCACCGGTGGCGTCGCCAAGCGCGGGTTTGACGCGGCGCCAATTGTACGCCCCGGTCGCGGCGAGCACAGACAGAATCGCCAGCTTCACCAACAGCGTTATCCCGTACGCTGTTTGCCAGAGCGCGCTCACGGTTCCCAGGTGAAGCCAAGCGGCAAAGACGCCGGTTATCGCGGTCATGCCGGCACAGACGAGGGCGGTCGGTGAGAAGGCGTTGACGATGTCCGCAACCGACCGCCAACGCTCGCTCTTATCGAGACGCATCGCGGCGGGAATCCCAACTGCGAGCAGCAGCAACAAACTGCCGAGCCACCCGCTCGCCCCAATGACATGCAGCGCATCGGCTAGAATCGCGAGCGTCGTGAACTGCGGCGTAGACGCCGCGTGACCGGACAGTGCGGGCGTAAATGCCAGGCCGAGTGCGCCCACGCCAGCCAGGGTCCACGACGGGCTCCAGGCTGGCCGGCGGCCTCGTCGAGCGCCCCCGAATCCGGCGAGTGCGACGACCACGGAGACGAGTTGCACCATCCAACCGCGTCCCCAGGTCGTCGACGTGAGCATGGATCCCACGAGGGGGCGGTCGAGGGCCAACGCGGCCCCGTGCATGGCGTACGACTGCGCGTACAGGCGGAGCAACACCGCGACAGCCACCAGTGCGGCACCGATGAAACCCAACGTGGCGGCTCGGTGCCCGATCTCCACTCTGAGACTGGCGGCGGGCCCTGGATCTCGCGGGAGGCGACCGAGCACAGCAGACTGAAACGCGACCGCGCCGATCACCGTGAGCAGTCCCACGTACAGAAGCCACCGTACCGCCACATACATCGGCGACTCCGCGTCAAAGCCCACGCCGGAGGGAAGTGCGGTGGGGTCGTTGTGCGACGTGGAGTGGGAGGGCGTTACGGGCAAACCGCCCTCGCGGCCAGCATCGGTGCGAAGCACGCCGAGTCCTTCCGCACCGGGCGCAATCGTGAAATCGAAGCGACCGGTTACCGGATGTCCGTCGGCTCCCGCCGTCTTCCATTCCACGGTGTAGGTACCGGCCGCCAGAGCGCCTTGCACCGCCGCGATGACCGCGCGTCGCGAATCACTGGCAACCAAGAGAGGTCCGAGTGCCACGGCCGAACCGTCCGCCCTCCGCAAAATGAGCGTCGTGAAGGTGAGCTCTGGCGACTCGGTAAATGTCAATCGCAGTTCGCGTGGTGCGACACCCAGATGGGCACCAGCCGCGGGCACCGAACTCTTGAGCGTGCCGTGCGCCTGCGCCAATGCCGGGGTGAACAGCAAAAGACCACTGGTCAAGAGCACCAGCAACGTCATGACGACGCGCCTGGTCATGCGGGTGGCTTCTTCATTCCGGGCATCTTGCTGTGGTCCATTCCCGGCATGGGGTTCGGGGCGGGCTTGACCGCGGGTTTGGTCGCGGGCTTAGTCGCCGGTTTTGTAACGGGTGTACGCGCGGACTTGGCGGCCGGTTTTACGGCGGGTTTTGCGGCCGGCTTCGCTGCGGTATTCGTTACCGGCACGCTCACGAAGCCTTGGACCTCCATGCCCGCCGCGGTGACCTCGCTTTCCGGCAGGTCGGCGAGCATTCGCTGGAGGACAGGATCGGTCTGCACGCGCTCGCGAATGACGGGGTCGGCCATCATGCGTTGGTGAATGGCCCGGAGGCTTACCGAAGCGCTGTCTGCCGCTCTGGGCGCGGTCGCACCCGACATATTCATCCCCGCATGGTCCGTCGTCGCATGATCGTTCGGCCGAGCGACCTTCGCGCGCTCGACACCGTTCACCAGAGGCCCGCACGCCAACGCGGGTGCGCTCGGCTCACCCGCCGGCGGATGTACCACCACGGCGATGGCATTGCCGGTGGTAAGTGGTGCATTCAGCGTCACCGTGCTCCGTGCGGTTCCGGCCCCATCGACCGCCAGTGCGGTGTACGCTGCCGCGGTCCCCACGATGCCATCGTCACGCGCGCACGTGCCTCGACGTATCGACCAGGCGCGTGCTGCGCCGGGCTGATCGCCCGTCCACTCCACCTGGACCGTTGCACCGGTAACGGTCACGGTGCCCGAGGGCCCGAGCGAACCCAACGGACTGGTGAGCAGGCCTCGGATGGCCGCACTGCCCGTCAGGTGCAGGTCGCCGTGGCCCGGCATCGTACCTGAGACTTGGGCGAGCGCCACGGTCGAATGACAGAGCGCAGCGAGAATGACGAGATTGAAAACGGAACGTAGACGCACGGGACGCACCTCGGAGTGGTCGTGAGCCGCCGAGGAGCCCGGCGGCAACAACGTTATTTTACTGTGCATAAAAGAAGTGCGCCACTCGGCCGCGGCGGTCTCCGCGCTCATCGCCAGAGCCGCACGCCAGCCGCAATGCGGCCGATCCCAAGGGGCTCGCCGGCCGCCCGCGCGCTCGCCGCCGTGGCACCGGTACGACGCACCCAGGATACGCCCACGTACGGGGCGAACTGGCGCCGCACCTCGTAACGCAGGCGGGCGCCGAACTCGACATCGTTCAATCCGGATGCAATGCCGAACGCCGGCACGCCCTGCACTGCGGCGTTGAGCTCGAAGCGCGGCTGAAGAATCAGTCGCTGCGTCAAGAGGAGATCGATTGTCGTCTCGATCTCGGCCGACACATCGCCCTGATCACTGATGAACAGCGTGGGCTCGACCTCGAACCAGTAGGGCGCGATGCCGAGCAGCCCGACCGCGAGCATCCCGCGCGTGACGCGCGTACGGCGCGATGGGTCGAGGCGGCCCGCGCCGTCCGAATCCTGACGGAATGCAGGGATCGCGGGCCGCGGGCGCGTATCCACGCGAGCGCCGGCCACGGCCGACCAGAATGGCGTCAGCAAACGGCCGTACAGGACGTCGGCCTGCACCGCGCCGTCACCGCGCCCCTGCGTCGGAAACTCGCCCTGGGCCCGAATGAAGATCCGTTGGTAGTCGCCTCCGATCCAACTGAGAAACTCCAGTGCCACGGGCCGCTGCCGCGCGTTGGGCTGTATCTCCAGCTGATCGGCCAGCACGAACGCCCGGATTACACGGTCCATGTCCATACCACCCATGCGATCCCCGTGGCCTGCCGGAAGCGGCTGCGCCTGCGCGGACGTCGCGAACGCGGCAACGAGGGCCATGTACACTACGCGCATCCGCATCATACGTCGTCCCCTTCGCCGGTGGTCAGCGGTCCATCGGGTTCAGAAACGTGAAACACGCGAAACATCCCGAGGTCCATGTGAAAGAGCACATGGCAGTGGAACGCCCACGGCCCCGGATCGACGGGCGTGACGAGCAGCGAAACACGTTCGGCTGGCTTGACGTTGATCGTGTGGATGAGCGGGCACTCAGCGCCGTGTCCGTTCTCGAGCTCCATGAACACCCCATGCAGGTGCATCGGGTGCGCCATCATCGAATCGTTCACGATGGTCAGCCGAATGCGCTCGCCGTGCTTGAGACGAATGGGGTCAGTCACGTCGGAAAACTTGATGCCGTTGATCGACCACATGTAGCGCTCCATGTTGCCGGTCAGATGCAACTCGACTTCCCGGGCCGGCGGGCCGAACATCGGCGCCGGCGTGAGGCGCTTGAGATCGGTGTACACGAGCACGCGCCATCCATCCTCGCCAAGGCCAGCGCCCGGCTCGTGCAGTCGGCTGCGTGTTTCCATCGCGGTACCAGCGCTGGCGGCGCCGTGCGTGTCACCGCTATGCATCACCGGCTCCGGAATGGTGCCGGGCGATCGCAGATCAGTCGTGCGAATCACCGTTCCGTCGCGCAAACGGCCCGCAAACGTTCCTGGCGCAACAGCCGACGCCATCACGGAGGGGGCGGTATCGTGCCCGGCCATGTCGTGGCCAGTCGGCACAGGCGCCGCCACCGGGGCGACCTGTTTTGATGGATCGCCCGTGTCCATGCCCGGCATGGCCATCCCGCCATGTCCCCCCATTCCCATCGTCATGCCCATGTCCAACATCGTGAGCGTCGGTCGAGGGCGGCGCGCGGGGATTGGCGCACTCATCCCGGCGCGAGGCGCGAGTGTCCCTCGGGTATAGCCCGACCGATCCATCGACTCGGCGAAGATGGTGTAGGCGCGATCCTCGGTCGGTTGCACGATCACATCGTACGTCTGCGCGATCTCGATGCGGAATTCGTCGATCGCAACGGGCTGCACGTGCTGCCCACTCGCCTGCACCAGCGTCATCTCGAGGCCGGGGATGCGCACGTCGAAGTAGCTCCCCGCACCCGCATTGATGAAACGCAAACGCACCCGCTCCCCTGGACGGAACAGGCCGGTCCAGTTTTCGGCTGCTGGTAGCCCGTTCAGGAGATATGTGTACGTCGAGCCCGTCACGTCGGCGATGTCGATGGGGCTCATGCGCATCTTGCCCCATGCCAGCCGATCGGCGATGGTCGCGCGCACACCGGCACGTTCAACATCGCGGAAGAAGTCGCCCACCGTGCGCCGCTGATAGTTGTAGTAGGTCGAGTTTTTCTTGAGGTTGTCGAGAATTTTGAGCGGATCCTCGAACGTCCAGTCGGACAGCATGACCACGTATTCCCGATCGTACTGGAATGGCTCGGGCTCCACCGGATCGATGATCAGCGGCCCGAAGTGTCCGAGCTGTTCCTGAAACCCGGAGTGGCTGTGGTACCAGTATGTGCCGTACTGCCGGAGAGGGAACTCGTAGACGAACGTCTGTCCCGGGCGGATCCCGGGGAAGTTGATTCCTGGGACGCCGTCCATCGCATTGGGCACCAAGAGGCCATGCCAATGGATGGAGGTGTCTTCCTTGAGCCGGTTCGTGACATGAATCGTCGCGGTTTCGCCCTCTCGAAAGCGGAGGAGTGGGCCGGGAACGGTTCCGTTGATGCTGGTGGCTATACCGCGGCGGCCAGCAACGCCGAATGGTGTCTTCTCGATGCGCAGATCCACGCGGCCGGCGACGGCCGGCGACGGGGTGTTCGTACGTGAGCGCAGAAAGTCCGGCATCGCTGGCATGGTATCCCCAGCGCCGATCCTCGGCAGTCCCGCCATCGCGCCCAACGCGCCCGCGGCATGCAGGAAGCGCCGTCGCGATACCGATGGGAGGGCAAGATCGACGTGGTCCGAGGGTGATGCTTCGTCATCCATGAACGTGGGGCGAGGGGACGGGGGTTCGACAAGGAGGGCTGCAGGCTTTATAATGCATAAAATGTGCGCGGCGGTTCGACAACTGCTGTCGAGCCCTGCCTCGTACTTCCCCTCAACCCACTTCGAATGTCTGCGCTCATCTGCACCATCGCTCTCTTGCTGATCACACCGACGTCGTTGTCGAGTGAATTGGCGAGCGGGATCGTCCGTCAAGGGATAACGGTGGCGCTCGCCAACAGGCCGCCGGCCGCCCTGACCACGAGTATTCAGCCAGCGGACGACGTAGCACGGGCAACGGCCGTGTTGCGCGCCGTCTTCGCGTCGGCCGAACGCGGTGACCTTGCCGCGCTCGATACCCTGTATGCCGGCGACAGCCTCACCGTCGTCGAAGGCGCGGGGATCAACCGCGGATGGGCAGACTACCGGGACCATCACCTGGGCCCCGAGCTCAAGTCGATGAAGAATTTCCTCTATCGGCCGTTGGAGATCGTAGTGCGCGTCTCAGGACAGTACGCCTGGGCGACGTTCCGGTACGACCTCAAGGGCGAGATGAATGGGCGTCAGCTCGACAACGTCGGACGCGGCACGGCCATCCTGGAACGCCGCGGCACCGGCGTCGGCGCGCGCTGGGTAGTCCGACACACGCAGACCAGCTCGCGGGCTCGCCGGGCGACGGATGCGCCGGCATCGTGAGGCGCTGATGACGGTGAGTGTCGCGGTCGTTGTCGTATGAACGGCAATGCCGCGATATCCGGCGATTGGTGGAAAGCCGCCGCGCTCACGTGAGTGTGGAGTGGTGAGTTGACATTTCGAGTTTTGAGTGACGCAACCCACGACTCGAAACTTCAACTCACGGCTCGCGTGAGACCGTCAGCGTGTTCAGACGCAGACATCAGACGGTGAATCGTGTTCAGACGCGCGCGACAGCCGCGTGCGGGCAGAGGGCCCCCGAACGCTGAGGATGCCCAGCAAAGCAGAACAGGTGGGTGATGCCGAGTGCGCGGTGATGTGAACAGTGACCGCCATGGGCGGCCCCCGCACTCAGACCAGTCGGCAGCGGATGCACTACGGCCAGTCCAGAGCTCCATACGAGCAGCAGTGCGCCGAGCGCCAGGCCGAGGGAACGCGTCGTCACGTGACTTCGAACCACGGCCTCTTCCCCGGCCAGACGCCGAATGCGCCGATCCAGCAGGGCGTCCCGCTGAAAGCCGGACACCGCACTCGCGTTGCCAGAAAGGGCCGCGATGCTCGCCGTGGGTGTCCCGGCCGGCAATCGCCAGTGCGCGAGCGCGAGGATAGCCGTGGCGAGCACTAACGGCTGGCCGAGGACCGCGGCGTCATCGGCGGCGATCTCCGCGTCGTCCGCAACATCGGCGGCGAGTCGCCGCAGGGCGGGAAGCCAGAACAGGGCGCATCCGACGAACCGAAGCACCGACATGCGCGCCGGATCGCGACGGCGTACGTGCGCATATTCATGTGCCACGACGGCGGCCAGTTCGCCGCGCGAGAGGAGCTCCGCCAAGCCCGCATTCACGTAAATTCGGGGACGAATCCAGCCCGCCGTGAACGCCGGATTTGGCAGGCCCTCGACCAGCCGCAGCGCGCTGGCCGGTACCGCTCCATCCTCGGCGGCGGTCGTGAACGCGCAGCCGGCCCGCGGTGCACTGATCTCAAGGGTGCGCAGCACGCGCCGCACGCTGAGCCACGCGCGCAGCCGATCCCAGGCGGCGTACGAGAGGCCACCGATCAGGAGAAGGTGGAAGCCCTGGTGTACAGGCGCCAGCATCTGATGCAGGGCGATCACGCACAGATTCCAGAGGTGATCGCGTCCCGCGAGCGCCAGCTCCAATCGCGTCCCGACGTGATGCACCAAAACCGGGCTTGTCGCCAGCAGAATCAAAACGCCGGTCGCGAACAGCACGAGCCGTCTACGACGCCCTTCGCGCTGCGCCGTGGCCCCGAGCAGATATGGGTACCGCCTCATGACTACCTCCGTTCCGTCACCCCAACGTCCCCCAACGTCACCCCTTGAGTTTCCGCCGAATGAGGCGACCCAACTCTTCCAGCTGCTTCGGATCCTGCTCCGCCAACACGTCCACGAGGGATGTGGCCACGGCCAACGGGCCAAATGACAGCACCCCCTCAACGACGCGCCGCGAGACATGGGCGATGAACGCGTCACGGCTCATGGTCGCCTCGAAATGCAGCAAGCCGTCGCGAGTACGGCGTGTGAGCACGCGCTTCGCGACGAGCTTGTTGAGCACTGTAATGACGGTGAGCGGCGCGACCTGGTGTGTTTGCACTACCACCCCATGCACGGCGCGGGCGGGCACAGGCTCGGCCAAGCTCCAGACGGCGGTCAGCACACGCGCTTCCAGATCGCCTAACACTTTGGCCAACCCATCTGCCGACAGGCGGACCGTATCCTGCAACCGCAGCTCACGCGGACCGGAGGTTGGCGGCCGTTTCGACGCCGGGGGGGGCGATACCCTGACTGGCGATGACTTTCGCGGAGTGGCCATGCAGGAGCCTCGGGCGAAGGGTAATGATGCAACTCGAAGCTAACGGAGTGCTTTAGCACGCGTAAAGGGCCCGCGTAGCGCGCCCGTTGGCTACCCGTTTCACCCCGCGGGTACCGCCAGCCGGATCGCGTCGGGAGATAGGTCATATTCCCGACCCACGTCCGAAACGGATGCCGATGGTCCGCGAGCGCGAAGCGTCGCGCCAGCAGATTCGGTGCGATCGCGTCGGCGTACGCGGAGTCCGTCGTGCACACGAAGGCCCGCGGGGTGCGCGCCTGCAATCCATCCGCCCGCGCATCGCGACTCCGTCGCGACGTACGCCGCCGCACTGTTTAGAAACGCGTGCTCCTGCGGCAAGCCACGTCACGCTCGAGCCGTCGCTCCTCCTCCTGCTCGCTCGGCAACCGTCCATGCCCAAGAGACACGTCGGTTAACGGGCGCCGCCCCGCCATGCGGCGGCCCGCTTCCGGCTTGAACTCGGCACTGAAGATCGGCCGTGTTTGCGTCGCGGCAGTGTCCGTTCAGGCAGGTCAAGTCCACACCTCTGACGGTATCACGCCACACATCTCGTACCGCATCAGGTGCATGTACGCGTGCAACTCGTTTTGCGGCTTGCCTTTGACGCTGAAAAGACGTCACACCGAAAAATTGGCACGGAACATGATGCTTACCGTGCCTGCGTAACTTCCCAAGTAGCAAGCCTTTCCTGATGTGATCGCTTGAACACGCGAACCGCTCGACTGTACGGTACCGCCGTGCTTCGATCGTAATGCGGGTGCCATACCAGAGTGGAGTACAGCGGATTTCTAGGCGCATGGACTCTCCGGTTGGTCGGTTTCCTTCAAATGCGCACCGAATTGTGTTGTTGTCCCCAGGCGCAGTCGTACGAAAAGGGCACCCCGGCCGCGAGGTCGGTCCGCAAAGCCAGGGATCTCTCCGAGACCGCCCGGTCGCTGAAATGGCTGCGCCTATCGTGCTGGTCAATCTTCTAGGAGATCCATTCAATGCGATTCACACGGTTTGCGGTGGTGTGTGTTACGGCTTTTGCGTTCGCCTGCTCCGAAGGGCCGAGGCTCACTGCTCCAGATAACGCCGGAGT
>NZ_JBKJRB010000087.1:0-3466 GCF_046594945.1 Gemmatimonas sp.
CCGGTGGTGGCGCTGAACGGCACGATCTGATCGATGTCCAATCCGAGAAACTTCGACACGATTTCGAGGCGCGGCGTCACGTCGAGCTTGCGCAACTTGTCGACCTTGGTAACGGCGAAAATGGTCGGCACCCCGAGGTCGGCGAGAAAGTCGAGCATCGTGAGGTCGTCTTCGGTGGGATCGTGGCGTACGTCGAGCAGCTGCACGACGCCACGCAATACCGGACTGTCCGTCAGATACCCCTCGATCAGCGGACGCCACTCCGCCTTGCGCGCCTTCGAAATCTTTGCATACCCGTACCCCGGTAGGTCGGCTAGGCAAAAAAGCTTGTTCACGTTGAAGAAGTGAATCTCGCGCGTGCGGCCGGGCGTGTTGCTCACACGCGCGAACGACTTGCGTCGCATCAGGCGGTTGAGGAGCGACGACTTGCCGACGTTCGAGCGGCCCGCGAAGGCGATCTCCGGCAGATCAGGATCGGGACGCCATCCGCCCTGCTTGGCCATCGGCCCGAGATACTCGAGGCTCTTGATGACTAACGGGTCGATGCGCGGCGCCACGACCGACGTGCCGATGTCAGTGAAAATTGGAGACGAGTCGCTCACGTGGGGCGCTCCATCTCAGAATCGATCACCATCGCATCACTCACTTCGGGCAGGGGAGAACGCAGCGCCAGCGCGAGCACTTCATCCATCGTGCGCACGGGGTGCCACGTCACTTCGTTCCGGACATCTTCAGGCAGTTCCGCCAAGTCCTTGGCGTTGCCCTGCGGTACGATCACGTGTGAGATGTGATGCCGATGTGCCGCCACTCCCTTCTCGCGCACGCCGCCGATGGGCAGGACCCGACCACGCAGTGTGATCTCCCCGGTCATCGCGACATCGCCACGCACTGGAATGCCGGTGAGGGCGCTGGTGAGCGCGGTGGCCAATGCGATACCGGCCGATGGTCCGTCCTTCGGTGTCGCACCGGCAGGCAAGTGCACGTGAATGTCGCGTGTGCGATGGAAGTCGGCCGGCAGTCCCATGGAATGCGCGCGGGAGCGCACGTAGCTGAGCGCGGCGGCGGCCGATTCCTTGATGACATCACCAAGCGTGCCGGTGAGCTGCAATCGTCCGCGTCCAGGCACGACACTCACTTCGATCTCCAGCAGTTCGCCGCCCACGTGCGTGTAGGCGAGCCCCGATGCGACACCCACCTGATCGCGCAGGCCGCTTTCCTGCTCATCGTGCGGGGCTGGACCCAGCATCGACGGGAGTTCGTCCTTCGTAATCACCACCTGCGCGTCGGGCGCCAGCGCGCGACGCGCGAGTTTACGCGACAAGCGTGCAAGACGACGATCGAGATCGCGCACACCCGCCTCACGCGTCCATCCCCGGATCAGCGCCGACAGCACGTTCGGGTCGAGCGTCACTTGGTCCGGCGGAATCCCGTGTGCCGTCAACTGGCGCGGCAGCAGGAACCGCCGGGCAATGGTGATCTTCTCCGGCTCGAGATAACCTGGCAGCCGGATGATCTCCATGCGATCACGCAGCGCTTCCGGAATCGAGGCCAGCGAGTTGGCGGTGGTGAGGAACAGCACCTGCGACAAATCGTAGTCAACTTCAAGAAAGTGGTCGTTGAACGCGTGGTGCTGTTCGGGGTCGAGCACCTCGAGCAACGCCGCCGCCGGATCGCCTCGCCAGTCACTGCCGAGCTTGTCGACTTCGTCGAGCAGAATAACGGGATTGATCGTTTCCGCCCGACGCATCGCCTGGATAATGCGACCGGGCAGGGCACCGATATACGTTCGACGGTGACCGCGGATCTCGGCTTCATCACGCACGCCGCCGAGCGCCATACGCACAAACTTGCGTCCGAGGGCGTGCGCGATCGACTTGCCGAGCGAGGTCTTGCCCACGCCCGGCGGACCCACGAGGCAGAGAATCGGGCCGGGCAGGTGACCAACGCGGCCGAGGACCGCGATGTAATCAAGGATGCGCTCTTTGACTTCTTCGAGACCGTAGTGATCGGCTTCGAGCACCGCGCGCGCGTGATCGAGATCGATGGTGTCGTCGGAGCGAACCGTCCACGGCAGATTGAGCGCCCAATCGAGCCAGCCACGGGTCACGGTGGCATCGGGCGACATCGGCGACGTGCGTTTGAGCTTCCGCAACTCGCGATGCGCACGCGTGGCGACCGTTGGTGGCAATCCGCGCTCGGCGACTTGCTTTGCGAGCTCTTCGAACTCGTCGCCGTCTTCCTGGCCGAGCTCCTTATGAATCGCGCGCAACTGTTCCTGCAGGTAGAACTCGCGTTGATTCTGAAAGAGTGACCCGCGCACCTGTTCGTCGAGCTTCTTCTCGAGCTTGAGCAGATCGAGTTCACGGCCCAGCACGGTAACGAGCTGCGACGCAAGTTCGGCCAGCGTTGGCGCTTCGAGCAGACGCTGCCGTTGCTCAATGGACACCTGCAAATGCGCCGCGATCCCGAATGCGATTCGCTGTTCGTCGTCGAGCGCCTGCAGGAGGCCGACCACTTCCGGCGGCAGGCGCCGCTGAAGGGTGGCGTACTCCTCGAACATGGTGAGGGCATGCCGAAGCGTCGCCTGCGCGTGGTCGCGCGACGTCGACTTGGCTGTGCCGGGCTTCAGCGGCAATGGCGCGACGCGGGCTTCGAGTAGCGCGCTACGGCGCGACGTGGTGTAGCGCTGTACGCTCACGCGCGCGACGGCTTCGATCAGGATCTTGGTTGTGCCACCGGCGAGACGCGTGACCTGTTGCAGTCGCGCGAGGACACCGACTCGATGCAGATCGGACGCGCCAGGCGTATGGGCGTCGGCATCACGCTGCGTGACGAGCAGCAGCTCCTGCGTGCCCGCAGTGGCCGCAGCGACGGCCGCGAGCGATCCTTCGCGTCCGATCAGGAGAGGCATGGCGACCTGGGGAAACAACACCACGTCGCGAAGTGGAAGGACCGGCAGCCGTTGGCTGCCGGTCCTTGAAGTGCGGTTCGTGCTCAGGCTTCCTTCTTCTGCCGCTTCGGCGCGAGTTCGAGGAGCGGTGGACCACCGAGTAAGACGGAGGCTTCCGTGACGCGAACTTCGACCACGTCATCCCGGGTGGGAAGGTCGAACATCGTGTCCTGCAGGGTTTCTTCGAGAATGGCGCGCAAGCCACGAGCGCCCGTGCCGCGACGCAGCGCCTTACTGGCCACCGCGCGAAGGGCGGACTCCTCGAACGAAATCTTCACATCTTCGAGTTCGAAGAGACGCTGATACTGCTTCGTCAGCGCATTCTTCGGCTCCTTCAGGATCTGAACGAGCGAGTCCTCGTCGAGCGCTTCGAGCGGCACACAGACTGGCAGGCGTCCGACGAGTTCGGGGATGATCCCGAAACGGAGCAGGTCGTCGGGCTCGACTTCGGCGAACGGTGTCTTGGCAGTGGTTTGCTTGATGGAGACCACCTTGCCGTCGTGCTTCTTGGTGTCG
>NZ_JBKJRB010000105.1:0-18630 GCF_046594945.1 Gemmatimonas sp.
CCCCGTACCCCGTACCCCGTACCCCGTACCCCGTACTGTTTTATGTCGCCTCTCCGCTCCGCCTTGTTCGCACTGGCCTTCGCCTTCGCGACTCCAGCCCTCGCCCAAGACCTCGGCATCGCGGTCGGCGAAACCGCCCCCAGCGGCCCGCTCCAAACCCTCGACGGCAAAACCGTCGACCTCTCAGCCTACCTCGGCAAGACGCCCGTTGTGCTCGAGTTCTGGGCCACCTGGTGCGGTAACTGCAAGCAGCTCGAGCCCGCCATGCGCGCCGCGATGACCAAGCACGGCGCGAAGGTGAAATTCGTGACTGTCGCCGTGTCGGTGAACCAGTCCATCGAACGCGTGAAGGGTTGGCAAAAGGCCAACAAGCTCGGCGGCGAACTGCTGTACGACAAAAAGGGTACGGTCAGCGGTGCCTACGACGTGCCGGCCACCAGTTACGTGGTCGTCGTCGACAAGAGCGGCAAGATCGTCTACACCGGCGTCGGTGGCGCGCAGAACCTGGAAGCGGCCATCAAGAAGGTCTTGTAAGCAGCTTTTCGCGACCCGTCAGATACAGCACCGCGATCAGCCCCACGAACGGCAGCAGCGAGAGCACGTCGGCCATCGGCCCTGCGAACAGCGGGTTGTTCACCGACATCGCCTCGATCGCGCGATTCACACCCGCCATCGCCGGTACTCCCGCCACAAAGGCGATCAGGATGCCGGCGATGGCGCCGCCGGCGATGTAGCCCGACGCCATCAGGACGCCGGGACTCTTGTCGCCCTCGGCCGCCAGTTCATCGGCGGAGAGGTTGCGATCGGCGTGTTTGCGCGCGATCCAGCGATCGACCGCCCAGCGCACGACACCGCCCACGAAGATCGGCGCCGACGTCGAGATCGGCAGATACACGCCGACCGCAAAGGCCAGCGACGGGATCCCCGACAGCTCGAGCACAAGCGCGATCATGGCGCCCAACAGCACGAGTCCCCACGGCAGTTTCCCGCCCAGGATCCCCTTGATGATGTACGACATCAGCGTGGCCTTGGGCGCATCGAACTTCGGCACATCCTGACCATTCGCGAGCGTGCGGATGCTGCCGTTGATGCCCGGATCCACGAAGTACACGGGCTTCCCCGCGTCGTCCACCAGATACTTCTCAGCGTTGCCGCCACTTGGGTCTTGGCGGTGCCACACCCAGTACTCGCGCGAGTCGGTGCTGCCGTCGGCCATGAGGCCGTCTACCGATTCACGACGATCGAGCGTGCGCACGTTCACCGTCTCGCCACTCGTGAGCGCGGCGCCACCAGGCGCGTCCGGCATCATGGCCGCGGCGCTCACATACACGGTGCCCGCCGCGTTCAGTCGCAGCAGAATAGGCCCGAGCGCCAGCGCCGACACCAGCGCGCCCACCACGATCGCAATCTGCTGCGAGCGCGGCGTCGCGCCCACTAAAAAGCCCGTCTTCAAATCCTGCGACGTGGTGCCACCGTTCGACGCCGCGATGCACACGATCGCGCCGATCGAGAGCGCTGTCACGTAGTAATTGCTACCCGTCCAGCCCAGCAGCACGAACGCCAGACAGGTCAGCAGCAGCGTGGCCACCGTCATGCCGGAAATCGGATTCGAAGACGAGCCGATTTCACCGGTCAGTCGCGACGACACCGTCACGAACAGAAAACCGAACACTACGATCAGCATCGCCGCCGCGATGCGCGTGCCGAAGCCGGTACCACCCACATACAGCGGACTCGCACCCACGAGCGCGACCACCAGCGCAATGATGCCAAGCAGTACCAGCTTGAGCGGCAGATCACGGTCGGTGCGCACCGTATCGCGAATAGTCGTGGTGCTGGAGTTGGACACATCGCGCAGTCCTTCGCGCAGTCCGTGCCAGATCGTCGGCATCGAGCGGATCACGCTGATGATGCCACCGGTGGCCACCGCACCGGCGCCGATGTACAGCACGTAGGCGTTACGAATGGCACCAGGGCTCATGTCGCTGATCAGCGCACGCGTTTCCGGTGCCAGCGGCATGGTGAGCGCCGATCCGAAATAGGCGATCATCGGAATGAGCACGAGATACGCCAGCACACCGCCGGCGAACATCACCGCCGCCACGCGCGGGCCGATGATATAGCCCACACCGAGCAACTCCGGTGACACTTCCACTGATACCGACGCCGCCGAAAAGGGGGCACCGAACACTTTCTCCGGCACATCTTTCCACGCGCGCAGGGCCGACATCGCGGTCTTGTACGCGATTCCGATGCCAAAGCCGGTGAAGATAGTGCGAGCGCTCGTGCCCGCACCACCAAGCGCTTCCTGCTCGCGCCGAGCCCCCTCACTCGCCGCCGCGCGCGATTCGGCGTTCGCGCCGGCCTTCAACACTTCAGCACACGCCGTGCCTTCCGGATACTTCAGCACGCCATGTTGCGCCACGATCAGCGCGCGACGCAGCGGGATCATCATGAGGATGCCAAGCACACCACCGAGCACCGCGACCAGCAACACGCGCGCGATCTCGAGGTCGAAACCGAGAATGAGAATCGCCGGCATCGTGACGCCGATGCCGAATGCAATCGATTCACCCGCCGAACCGGCCGTCTGCACGATGTTGTGCTCGAGGATCGTCGCATCCCGCCCGCCCAGTCGCGCCAACAGGCGGAAGATCGTGATCGAGATGACGGCGACCGGAATCGAGGCGCTCACGGTGAGTCCCACCTTGAGCACCAAATACAGCGACGAGGCGCCGAAGATGAGGCCGAGCACGGCACCGACGACGAGCGGAACCGGCGTAAGCTCACGCAGACGGGTTTCGGGGGCGATGTACGACACTAAACGTGCACGCCGTCGTACCACGGGTCGCGCTGGCTGGCCATCAGCATAGGAAGGGGCACGGTCTAATCCGCGATAAAGAGTCCAATTCGATCAGGGGGTGATGCCGAGCGCCGACAAGCGGCACCTCCACGCGCACTTCAACCGGCGCCTCGCGTACAGACAAAGATGCGTCGAGGACCCGCGCCGGGCGACCCGCGCTGGGCGACCCGCGCTGGGCGACCCGGCGAAGGTCGCGGAACAGCTGGAACACGGATTGACGGAAACGGCACGGGAACAACACGGATAGGCACCCGCGTGATCGCCTCGCCACGTCGCTCCTCCTCGCAGTTCAACAGCCACAAATACGGAATGGGCCGTCCCACACGGCGTCCTGGGGAATATCCACGAACCAATCCGAGTTGTTCCCGTGCCGTTTCCGTCAATCCGTGTTCCAGTTGTTGACGGTCTCGCCGCCGCACTGCCCTCCGTGTTCCCGCTGTTGATGGTCTCGCGGCCGCCCTACACCCGATGCCTCGCCACCACCTCGGTGATCGCGGATGCCAGATCCGCCACGAGGTGGTCGATCTGCACCGCATGCGTCCTGAAACTCAGCACGCAGACGCGACCCACATACCGTCCGCCGGCCACAGCGCCGCTGATCATCACACGCCCCCGCTGTGAGGTAGCCGCCATCAGCTCCCGCGTGGCGGCGTCCTCCTGTACAAGCGTGGCGCCCGGCCAGGTGAGATGAAACGGAAACAGCGATAGCTCCGGCGGCGCGTCCATGACCACGTGCGGTAACCGCGCGACCCGAGCCGCCGCGTCGAGCGCGAGCACACGCTTTTCATCGATCGCAGCACGGAATGCATCGGCCCCGTACAGCTTGATCGTGAGCCACATGCGCAACCCCGGGAATCCGCGCGATAAATCTGGCCCATGCTGACTCGGATCGTAAAACTCGGCCGCACTCGGCATGTCGGGCAGATAGTCGGCCGTCGCGCCATGCGCGGCCCGTAACGCCGCGCCGTTGCGCACCAGTAGCGCGCCCGTGCCGTACGGCATGAACATGCCTTTGTGCGGATCGAGCGTGAGTGAATCGGCACGCTCGATGCCACGCAATACCTCGTGCGTGTCGCTGCACAGCTGGAAAAAGGCGCCGTACGCACCGTCCACATGATGCCACAGCTGTTCGGCGGCACACTCGTCGGCGATCGCGTTGAGCGGATCGACGGCACCGGTGTTGGTGGTGCCGGCGTTCGAAACCACCATGAACGGCAGCAATCCGCTACTACGGTCCTGCGCGATCGCCTCGCGCAACGCCTGTACCGGAAGGTGAAACTGTGCGTCGCACGGAATGGATCGCACCCGATCGGGCATGATACCGGCCAGCTTCGCCGCCTTGATCACGCAATGGTGCGCCTGATCCGATGTATACAGCACACCGCGCCGGATATCGGGTCCCAGATACTGCTCACGCGCGCACAACACCGCGTTGAACGTGGCCATCGAGCCGCCGGTGGTGAATACCCCGCGCGTGCCCGCGGGAAATCCCATCCACTCGCCGAGCCACTGCAGCGCATTCGCTTCGAGTTGCACCAGTGCCGGCGCCGCCTGCCAGATACCGGTGTAGCGGTTCGTGGTATCGGCGATGAAGTCCGCCAACGCCGCCGGAAACAGTCCGCCACCGGGGATATACGCGAGATAGCCCGGCGACGGCGTGTTGAACGACTGCGGGATGTACGTCATGAACAGATCGTCGAGCAGCGCCGCCAGCGGAGTACCCGACGCCGGCGACGACTCGCGCATGCTCAGGCAGAGTGCCTCCGCATTGTGCACGCCGTACAGCGGCTGACTGGGCAGCGTCGCGATGTGGTCCACGCAGCGCGCCACGACCTGATCGGCCATCGCGCGCATCTCCTGCGCACTGAATTCGAGATCGATGATACCAACTCCCTGCGTAAACTTGATGCAGTCTGGTCGCGGCCGACGTCGGCCAGTCAGCGCATAGTATTCCGCCCCGACCGGCCAAGCGCCATACTCCGCGCATGTTCTCACGCTTCACGCAGGCAATCGTCCGCCCGCCAGCACGCAACTTCGCAAACGGACTCACCACCGTCGACCTGGGCGTGCCCAATGTCGCGCTGGCACTCGCGCAGCACGCCGCGTACTGTGCCGCGCTCGCACGTCACGGCTGCACGGTTATCGCACTGCCTGCCGACAGCGCACACCCCGACTCCACATTCGTCGAGGATACCGCGTTGATCCTTCCCGGCCGGGGCGCCATCATCACTCACCCCGGCGCGGCGAGCCGCGCCGGTGAGGTGCACGCGATTCGCGACGCCCTCGCGTCGTTCTTCCCCGAGCTGCCGGAAATCACCACCCCCGGCGCCCTCGATGCCGGCGATGTCTGTGAGGCCGGAGACGTCGTGTTCATCGGCATCTCGGAACGCACGAACGCTGACGGCGCGCGGCAACTCGCCGCATGGCTGGCGCGATATGGCGTGGCCGCGCGGCTGGTCGATATCCGCCGCACACCGGGCATCCTGCACCTGAAGAGTGGCGTCGTCGCCCTCGACGCCAACCGTCTGCTCTCTATCAAGGCGCTCGCCGGGCACGCGGCCTTCGCCGACATGGACGTGCTACGAGTGCCGGCTGACGAGGAGTACGCCGCCAACAGCGTGCGGGTGAACGATGTGATCTTCGTGGCCGAGGGCTATCCGCTCACGCATGCTCTCCTGCGACAGGCAGGATACGCTCTTGAGCCGGTGGCGATGAGTGAGTTCGCGAAGATGGACGGGGGCCTGAGCTGCCTCTCGCTACGATTCTGACTGAGCCACGCCGTGCGCTGCTGATGTGCGCGTACGCGCCGCCGCACATGAAGCACAGCACATATTCACTGGCGCCGTGCATCGTGCAGGCGAGTCCGAAGGAACAAGACCAACGTTGGATTCAAGCGAACGCCACAGGAAGCCGACACCACTGAGACAAGGCCGAGTGCCAGCGAGGACGCTGGCTCCCTCTTGACGTTCACAGTGGAGTCAGCAGTATGTGGTTTGCGGCAATTGGACGACGGTGGAGCCGAAGCATTGGCGCTCTGGGCATGTCGATGGCGCTCGCAGGAGCTGCTGCGGAGCTTGGTGCACAGACCGTGATCAGCGTACCCTTCACCAGCGGTTTTGCAGGCAATCGCGGCACCTCGGCGGGTACCGCCAACAACGTGTTGACGTTTGCGACGCTGCAGATCGCGCGCATCTTCTTCATACAGAGCTCGTCCACCAATACGTTTGAGATTCAGGGGAATGACATTCCCGGCACGATGCGTATTGTGCGTACCGACGGCACGATCCTCGACATCCCCGCATCGGCCAATTGGCGCAATAGCGGCGGAACGACGTACCTGATTGGCTTCCTGCCACGTCCGGTCTCACCAATTACGCTGACCTATAGCGGCGGATCCATCCAGATCACCGATGGCGCGGTAAACGGCGGATCGAGCATCGGCGGATATGCCGCTGGCTACGCTGGTACAAAACTCGCCGACGGACAAAGTACCAACGGCAACGCGGCCATCTCCCAAGTGCTGGCGGGCCTCAATGACTATCTCGCTACCGTCGTCGCATCGCGACCAGCCGGACCGGTCACCGTCACCGCGCTCAGCACGTCGTCGACAACCCCGACGATCACCGGCACCGCGACCGTGGGCACCGGCGAAGTGCTGACGGTCGTGGTGAACGGTGTGCAATACTCGACCAGCACGTCGCCCGCCATCGTGCGGAGCGGCACCAGCTGGTCGCTGACGCTGACGACTCCGTTGCCAACCGGTACGTACGAGGTGGCGGCGACAATCACCAACACCGACGGCTTCACACTCAGCGACACCAGCACGAACGAAGTCACTATTACGCCGGTTACAACCACGGTCACCATCGGTGGCAGCTTCACCGCGAACGACAAAGTGTACAGCGGTGATACCACGGCGACCGGCACCACGACGGGCCTCACGCTGGTTGGTGTGAGCAGCCCCGACAACGTCACCATCGCCGCGATCACGCTCGGCTTCCTCACCTCGCCCGTGGGCACGGCCAAGAGTGTCGTGATCACCGGCGTCACGCTCGGTGGCACCGATGCTGGGCTGTATACCGTGAGCCTGACCGGAGCGCCCAGCGCCACGGCCAACATTACCCCCAAGCCACTCACCCTGGCCGGCAGCTTCACCGCCAGCAACAAGGTGTACAACGGCAGCACGTCGGCCACCGTCGCCACCAACAGCCTCACCCTGGTGGGCGTGGTGAGCCCCGATGTGGTCACGCTCGCGAGTGTCACCGCTACGTTCGCCACCGCGTCTGTGGGCAACGGCAAAACCGTGTCGCCGAGTGCGGCGACGATCAGCGGTGCGAACAGCGGCAACTACTCCATTAGTGTGTCCGGTGCACCGACCACCACCGCCAATATCACGTCGGCCGGCGGGACGGTCACCATCGGTGGCAGCCTCACGGCGAACGACAAAGTGTACAGCGGTGATACCACGGCGACCGGCACCACGACGGGCCTCACGCTGGTTGGTGTGAACAGCAGCGATAACGTCACGATCTCTGCGGTGACCCTCGGCTTTCTGACCGCGCCCGCAGGCACGGCTAAGAGTGTCGTGATCACCGGCGTCACCCTCGGTGGCACCGATGCTGGGCTGTATACCGTGAGCCTGACCGGGGCGCCCAGCGCCACGGCCAACATTACTCCCAAGCCGCTCACGCTCGCCGGCAGCTTTACCGCCAGCAACAAGGTGTACAACGGCAGCACGTCGGCCACCGTCGCCGGCAATAGTCTCACGCTGGTCGGTGTGGTGAGCCCCGATGTGGTCACGCTCTCCGGCGTGACCGCCACCTTCGCCACGGCCAGCGTCGGCACCGGTAAACCGGTATCGCTCAGCGCCGCCACGATCGGCGGCGCGAACAGCGGCAACTACTCCATTGGTGTGTCCGGTGCACCGACCACCTCCGCCAACATCACGTCGGCCGGCGGGACGGTCACCATCGGTGGCAGCTTCACGGCGAACGACAAAGTGTACAGCGGCACAACGACGGCCATCGGGAACACCAGCACACTCATGCTCGTCGGTGTGAGCAGCCCCGATAACGTCACCATCGCCTCGGTCACGATCGCTTTCACGACCGCACCGGTGGGATCCACGAAGACCGTGGTAATTACGAACGTCACGTTGGTGGGAAGCCAGGCCGGACTCTATACCGTGAACCTCGCTGGCGCGCCGACGACGACCGCCGACATCACGGCGATTCCGCTCACCATCGGTGGTTCGTTCGAAGCCAACGAGAAACTCTACGACGGCACGACCGCCGTGACCATTGCCGGCAATACGCTCGCACTCGTCGGTGTGCGCGACGGTGACAACGTCACCCTTACCGCCGTCACGTTCGCATTCGCTGACCCCACCGTGGGCACACAGAAGCCGGTCGGCATCATCAGCTCGGCACTCGGTGGCAGCGCCGCGTCGAACTATTCACTCAGCCTGAATGGCGCCCCGGTGGCGGCCGCCAATATTCTTGCGCTCACGCCACCGTCGGTACCGCGGGCGGTGGTCGGCATTGCCGGCGACGGACGAATCACGTTGACCCTCGATATTCCGGCCAACGAAGGATGTCGCGCCGTGTCGGGCTACGTTGTGGAGTACAGCACGGACAACGGCACCACCTGGAAGCGCACGCTGCTCGATGGGCGCGCCGTCACCCCGTGGGTGCTTCAGGGGCTCACCAACAACGTGCCCACGCGGGTGCGGGTGGCCGCCGTGAACCCGTGCGGAATGAGCCCGTTCGTCGAGGTGCCAGGGCCGTTCGTTCCAATCGGTCCGACCCGCACCACCGGTGGACAGCCCACGACTACTCCCCGCGGCACCGGGACGCTGTCGTCAAGCAACACGCCGGTTACACTGGAGGTGGTGCGCGACACGATATTGCGACTGTCCGACGGGACCGTGATGCTATCGCTGCGTTCCAGCGATGGCTCCGGGTCCGCCATCCCGATCGACAGCAGCCGCACCATGCAGCTCGACCAAGGTGGACGCGCGACTACCGAAGGGAGCGGCTTCGCGCCGGGAACCTATGTGTCGGTGTACATCTACGCACCGAACGGCACGCCGATCTTGCTGGGTACGGTGCTCGTCGGAAGCGACGGCACGTTCCAATCGACGGTTTCGATCCCGTTGTCGCTGCCGCCCGGCGCCTACACGCTGCAAGTGAATGGGATCGATCGCACACACACGCCGCGTTCGGCGTCCCTCGGTGTGGACGTGGCGGAACCGCCCGCTGACGTCGAACTGACCGCCGTCCCTGATCAGAGCTCGCCGGTAGTCGGTGACACCATCACGATTACTTTGACGGTCCTCAACAAGGGCACGGGCCCGGCGATCAATGTCATCATCCCGCGTGCCTTCACCGAGGCCGGCTTCACGATCGTGAAATCGACGCCGATCGACGGCAGCTACAACGACCTCTCGAAGCAGTGGACAGTTCCGCGCATCGAGCCGGGGGCCCGCGCGCGCCTGCTGCTCACCGCCATCGTGTTGCCGCCCGCCGCCCTTCAGCCGAACACGCCATGATCTTCCACATCAATTCGCGCACGACGCGTCCCATGACCTCGCCTACGCATCGCTCGATGTGTGCCCTGTTGGCCGCGTCACTACTGGCCGCGCCACTGCTCCTGACCGCCTGTGCACCGACCGACTTCGTGCGCTCGGTCGATAGCGCACCGAGCAGCATCGACCTCACGGTTGTCAGCGCGTCCCAGCTCGAAAGCGTTGGTGATACCGCTCGCGTGCAGTCGCGCGTGCTCGATCAGGTTGGCGTCGTTCTGGCCAACGTGCCGCTGCGTTGGTCGGTTACGCCGGCCGGCATCGTGCAGATGGTCAGCAATGGCACATTCAGCGCCGTCGCCAATGGTCGTGCCACGATCATCGCAGAGGTCGATCCGGCGGACACGGGCGTCCGTCCGCGTGGCTATCTCAGCGGACCGCTGGCCGACACGGTGGTGATCGAAGTGCGCCAGCGTGCGGTACGTCTCACCATCACGGTGTCGGACACCGCCTTCAAATCGCTTGGTGCCGTGCGATCGCTGCGCTCGGAAGTCGCGGATCGTCGCGGGAACATCATGGGTCTCGACGTCGCGCCGGTGTCATGGCGCTCGGTGAACGCTACGATTGTGAGCGTCGACAGCGCTGGTGTGGTTCGCTCACGCGCCGAGGGACGCACCACCATTCTCGCCACTAGCGGCGAGCTCTCGGCGACAGCGGCCCTGACGGTCACACCACGCCTGCCACACGTGTCGTGCATGGTGTACGCACAGCGTCGTCAGTCGAAGACCTCGTGCGTGTCGCTCGACTTCGTGTTGCGCGAGCGGGAGGCCGGGCGATGAAACGTTTCGCCGCACTCGTTGCCGGGATGGTCGCACTCGCGCCAGCGGTCCAGGCGCAGGATGCACCGAAGGATGCGTCAGCCTGGTCCCGCGTGAGTATCTCCGTGCGCTACGGGGTGTTCACACCGTCGGGGAATAGCGAGGTGTACTCGCTCATCGATCGCGCCCTCGATCCCGGAAGTGCGACGTTGAATCCGCGACTTGCCGGCGCCGACGTCGCCGTGCGCATGACACCACGCTGGAGCATTCGACTCGGCACCGAGTCTGGTGAGCGCACGATGGGATCTGTAAGCCGCGTGTTGCCTGCTACAACCACCAGCCCGGTGGTGCAGCAGACCGCACTCCAACTCACCGCAGTGCAGTCGCTGGGCGTCGAATGGCGTGCCGCGCGGTGGGCACGTGCACACGGCGCGAGTCAGGATCGCGCGCGCCTGATACTCGGCGCCGGCCTGGGCACGACGCGCTATCGTTTTCATCAGTGGGGCGCGTTCGTGGACGCTGAGCGGCTCGTGGCTTACCGCGACGATTTCTATTCAGCCGGACGCGGTCAGTTCACATATGTGAGCGCGGGCGTGGACGTACCCGTTGCGCGCTGGGTCGCCCTGCAGGGTACGGTGCGCCGGCAGTTCGGTGCCGCGCCGATGAGCGATGACTACGCGACCTTCGACCACCTCGACCTTGGGGGTACGAGTGTCAGCGTCGGTGTGCGCTTTTCGCCTGCCGAGCTGCTCGGCAGGCGATAGCACCGACGGCTCAGAGCAACGACACGTAGTGCGGCTCAAACATCGCGGCGGTGACTGCAGCCGCCACGTCGTTTGGCCGTTCCACGCGCGCCAACCCACTGTCGAACGCCATCGTGGCCACGTCGATGGCAATCGCGCGTGACACCTCGCGAATGCGCGACAGACTGGGATAGATACGCCCCATCGCCAGATCGTCCGACGTCACCAGCGAGGCGAGCGTACGTGCCGCCGCCGCGAACATCCCCTCCGTCACGCGCGACGACGCACTGACCGTGACACCAAGACCGACGCCAGGGAAAATGTAGGCATTATTGCCTTGCCCCGGCACGTGCGTCTTGCCGTTGTACGTCACCGGTGCGAACGGGCTGCCGCTGGCGAAGATCGCCCGACCATCGGTGCCCGCGTACGCCTGCAGGGCGGTACACTCGGCCTTTGACGTGGGGTTGGACAACGCGAGGATAATAGGACGCTGGTGCTCCTTCGCCATCGCCGCCAGCACGTCCTTGGTAAATGTATTGGGTGTTCCCGACACGCCGATGATCGCGTGCGGTTTGAGCGACTCCACCGCGTCGAGCAGGGTACTCACCGGCGCATGATCGTGCGCGAAGCGCTGCTTGTGGTCTGCAAGGTCGGTGCGCGAATGCTCCACCAGCCCCTTCGAGTCCACGAACCAGCAGTGGCGACGTGCCTCGTCCAGAGACAGCCCTTCCGAGCACAGCGCTTCGACCACGAGGTCGCCGATACCGATGCCGGCCTCACCTGCGCCGAGAAACAGGAGGCGCATCTCGCGCAGGGGCGTGCCGCTGATGCGTGCCGCGGAGTACAGTCCCGCCAGCGCGACCGATGCCGTGCCCTGAATGTCGTCGTTGAACGTGCAGATGCGGTCGCGCCATCGTTCGAGCAGCGCGAAGGCATTGTGATTGCCGAAGTCCTCGAACTGCAAACAGGCCAGCGGAAAGCGCGCTTGCACGGCCTCGACAAATTCATCCAGGAGTTCGTCGTATTCGGCGCCGCGCAAACGCGGCTGACGCAGACCGACATAAGAGTGACTCTCACGCAGCGTGGTATTGTTCGTACCGACGTCGATCGTGATCGGTAAACACTGGTTCGGCGAGAGGCCCGCACAGGCCGTGTACAGCGTGAGTTTCCCGATCGGGATGCCCATACCATTGGCACCGAGGTCACCCAGGCCCAGAATGCGCTCGCCATCGGTGACCACGATCATTCTGATGTCGTCCTGCGGCCAGTTGGCGAGCACATTCCCCACCTGTCCCTTGTCGGCAGCGGTGATATACATGCCACGACTGCGACGGAAAATACGACCGAACTCCTCGCACGCCTGCCCGACCGTCGGCGTGTACAACACTGGCATCAGCTCCTCGAGGTGTTCCATCACCAGACGATAGAACAGCGTCACGTTGCGATCATGAAGCGCAACCAGATACGCGTACTGCTCGAGCGGCGACGGCTTGGAGCGTACGCCGGGAAGAATGCGGGCGAGTTGCTCGTCCTGCGACATCACGCGTGGCGGCAGCAGTCCGCGCAATCCGAATGTATCGCGCTCGGCGTCCGTGAACGCGGTGCCCTTGTTCAGGACGGGGTCGTTCAGCAGGTCGGCACCACGTTTGGCTTGGAGCAGGGTCGTCACGGCTTCTCCGAAGAGCGGATCTGGGCGCTGCATTTGATTTCCACGCGCGCGGCGGGACGCGGCAGGGCAGTCACGGCGACCGTCGCCCGCGCCGGGGGATCGACGCGGAAGTACTCGGTATATACACCATTCATCGCGGCGTAGTCGCGCATGTCGATCAGAAATACCGTGCACTCGCCGACGTCGGCCATGGTGGCGCCGGCCGTTCGGAGCGCCGTTCGGATATTCTCGAGCGTCTGGCGCGTCTGTATCTCGACGCCGCCCGCGATGATATCCTGCGTGCCCGGCGTGATGCCGGTCATGCCCGACACGAAGACCTGATTGCCGGCGCGGATGGCTACCGAGTACGCCGGCACCAGCGGTGCGATGCCCGGTGGATTGATCGTGCGGCGAGCGAGCGATGTCGGCGCGCAACTGGAGAGCAGCAGACCGAATGCCGCACCGCAGCCGATTGTCAGGAGAGGGTGGCGCATGGTGGTATTCTCAAAATGTGGATGCTGTTCTTCGCGTGCCTTCGCGTTCTCCGCGAGCTTCGCGCGAACCACTGGACCTGCCGTGCAGGAGCGCCTTCCGAAAGCTCGCGACGAGTGTCTCGCATCCCGCTAGCGTTTGTGCAAAAGCAGCGCGGCCTCCGCCGCCAGTCCGTCCACCAACTTCGCGAGATGGGTCTCGTCGGTTCGCGCGTTCATCACGGTAATACGTAATACGCGACGGCCGTCCAGCGTGGTGGCAGTAATCCAGCCGCGTCCTGAGCGGTTGTACCGTTCGCGGAGCGCGTCGGTCAGGGTGTCGAGATCGGCCTCCGCGATGCCCGTCGGCGTCCACGCGAAGCAGAGAATATTCGACATCGGCTCATGCAACGGCGCAAAATCGGTGCGGACGCTGAGCAGTCCGTGCAGCGTCTGCGCCATGCGACAGAGCCGATCATAGAGGCGCGCCAGATTGTCCGACCCGTAGCGCTCGATGGCCACCCACAGCTTCAGCACGTCAGCGCGGCGTGAACATTGAAAGGATCGGGGACCCATATCCCAGATCTGCGCGTCCGAGCCGGAGCTGAACAGGTACGGTGCCTCCTGCGAGAAGGCCCGCGTGAGATCATCCTGATCGCGCACCAGCACCATTCCCGCCGACAGTGGCAGCAGCAGGGTCTTGTGTGGGTCCCACGCCATCGAGCGCGCGCGCGCGAGCCCCTGCATGCGATGCTGATGCCGTGGCGACAGTATCGCCGCGCCACCGTGCGCCGCATCGACGTGCAGCCAAAGCGGGCCATGATCGTCGGCGAATTCGTCGCACAGATCGGCGATCGCCGTCAGGTCATCGAAGCTGCCAGTGGCCGTGCAGCCCGCCGTCGCGACTACAGCCATCACCCGCGTGCCGGTGCCACGCAGCAGCTCGAGCCGCGCCCGCAACGCCTCGGTATCCATTCGGAGCTCGCGTGATGGAATCACGATCACGCGCGCGAGCCCCAGGCCCATCTCACCGGCCGCGCGCGACACTGCGTAATGCGCATGTTGACCGCACACGACCACCGGCACGTGCGCGCCGATTCCGTTGGTCCACACATCAGGCACCGCGCGACTGCGAGCCGCCAGCAGCGCGGTCAACGTCGCCTCGGTGCCACCCGAGGTCATCGTGCCGCCGGCCTGCTCATCCCAGCCCACCAGGTCGGTCATCCACGCAATCACCTGATGCTCGAGCGGCGTGAACGACGGTGACATCTCGCGCACCGCCTGCGACTGATTGAACGCGCTGATCAGCGCGTCGGTCCACACCGCCGCCGGCAGTGGCGCCGACACCTGATGCCCGATGTACATCGGATGCGCCAGACGGTTCACGTCCTCCAACAGCAGCGACGACAGGCGACGCGCCACATCCGGTAACGCACGCGGTCCGCGCGGCATCGGCCCGGCAATGCGATCCGCAATCACCTGCGCACTGTGCCATGTGGACACTGGTCCTTCACCACGACGCGTGTCGGCGAAATAGCTGGCCGCGAGCTCGAGAATCGGGCGCGCCGCGTCGAGCGTCGTATCCGCTTCGAGGAGCGCCAACAGTTCGGCGTCGTCGTCAGTTCGGGCGTCCATTATGTGCGGGGAAACCGATCGGTGCGCTGCGTGCGCGCGTCCCAGCGCCAGTACTCCGCGTTCGTGCAATGCGTGCCACCGATCCATCGATCGATGCCGTTCGCCCGCACCGCATCGGCGCGGGCGCGAATCACATCCTGCCCGAACGGCGTCAGCTGCACCGCCCGCTCCCAGAAGGCGCGACCATCGGTGTCACGCTGCGGCGCAATCACCCGGGAGCCATTGGTATGCACCACGATCGGATGCGCACAGTCACTGAGACGCTCGACGTACCACGCAAAGCTCCAGTCCCCGAGCCACACCCACGACTCAGTGACCTGATGCGCGGCAAATAATTTACCCAGCGTGATGGCACCCGGTGACAGCGCTTCGCAGAGTTGTCGCTCGCTGCGCGAGAGTCCGGAGTCGATATCCGGGTACTCCTCGAGTTGACGACGCAGCGCGGCCACCAGATGCGGCAGCCGCACGTCGGCGGCGGCGGTGTACGTGCGCGCCGTGACTTCCCGATCGAACCGATTGGTCACGTCCAGCAAGTCGTCAGGTGTACCCGCCGTCAACGCACGCCAGGCCACGCCGCCATGCACCAGATCGCGTGATGTGATGGCTCGCCGCGCCCGGTACAAGGGGTCGAACTTCTCCGGCAACATCGGGCCGAGATAGCAATCTGCCGGCACGATGGTGAGTCGGGGACGCTCGTGTTCCGCCCGCCGTTCGAAGCGCGCCAGGATCTGAATCAGCTGCAGTTGGTCATACAGATCGGGCTCGAACCACAAGACCACTTCGTCCCCCGCGCTCACGTCTTCCAGCCGCGCATCGCGCTGCTCGAAGTCGGAGATCGCGGACGCTACGTTCGACCACCCGCGGCTCGCGAGAAATTCGGCGCGCACGCGATGGAAAGCGCCGAGGTCGTCATCGGCTGGCACGGGACCGTCGTGCAGCAGGTCGCGCCAAGAGACGATATCGCCCGGTAGGCCGGAGCGCGCGAGAGCGCTCGCCGCCGAGTCGCCGTTGGTAAGGTGCAGAGTGAGCATGGCCTAGGTATGTTGTCCATTGCCGAGCAGATGCGCCAGTTGCCACGGGCATTTGCATTCGCGGCCCGCCCTTCGTGTTCTCCACTCCGCTGCCACGATGCCTGAGCCCCGCGCTGTCGCTCCTCATGTTGCGTCCCCCGTGCTCGTCGAATCGTCGCCGATCGCCGACACCATCGAGGAGTTCGAGGTCGAGCCCCTGCTCGAGACGCGGACCGCACTCTGGGCCGTGGTCTTTGCCGGCGGCATCGGCACCCGCTTCTGGCCACTCAGTACGCCCAAGCGCCCGAAACAGTTGCTAGCCCTCGTCAACGAGCGGCCGCTCATCGCCGACACCATCGCGCGCCTCGCGCCGCTCGTGCCGGCCGAACGAGTGCTCGTCGTCACCAGCGCCGACATCGCCGACGCCCTGCACGAAGCCATTCCTGAAGTCCCTCGCGCCAACATGCTCATCGAACCGCGCCCACTCGGCACCGCGGCGGCCCTGGCCTGGGGTGCCCAGGAAGTGGCCAAGCGCGCCGGGCCGGATACCGTTTTTTGCGCGCTGCACGCCGACCTCTCGGTCGGATTCCCCGACGTGTTCCGCGACGCGCTCCAACGCGCCGCGACGATCGCGTCCACGGAGCCGGTGCTGGTGGCCCTTGGTGCCAAGCCCACCCGCTGCGAAACGGGGTTCGGCTACCTGCAGCCTGGTACCCCATTCGATCCGTTCGTGTCGCGGGCTGAAGGTGGCGCGTGCCGGGTGGAACACTTCGTGGAGAAGCCGACCGCCGTGCTGGCCGATACGCTCATCGACAAGGGCGCGCTCTGGAACACCGGAATTTTCGTGTGGCGTGCGCGCGTCGTACTCGACGAGCTCGAAGTGAACACCGGTGAGCTACAGCACGGGTTGCCTCAGCTTGCTGCAGGCGACATGTCGAGCTTCGCCGAACTGGTCACGTCGGTCTCGATCGATCGCGGCTTGCTCGAGCGAAGTCGCAACCTGGTCGTGTTGCCCACCGAGTGTGCCTGGGATGACGTCGGCACGTGGGCCTCGTTGCGCCGGGTGCGCGATCTCGACGATACCGGCAACGGTGTGATGGGCCATGTGCACTGTGTCGACGCCTCCGGCAACGTGATTCACGCCGACGGCTGCTGCGTCGTCGCCTACGGCATCTCGGGCTTGCTCGTCGTGTCGCTCGACGGACTCACGTTTGTAACCACGCTCGAGCGTGCCACCGAACTGGGGCCGCTGCTCAACTCGTTGCCCGGCAGCCTGCGCTACAACCCCGGACGCAACCACACGACCTGAGTCTGGTCAGGGCGCGGGTCAGCGTCCTTCAAACAGGGGGACGCGCTTTTCCTTGAACGCCGCCATCGCTTCGCGCACATCGGCACTCGCAAAGCAGCTCTTGATGTGCGTGAACTCCTCGCGAAGTTGCGCATCGAGCGTGGCATCCGGGCTGGCAAGCAGCAGGCGCTTCGACAGCGCCAACGCGAGCGGAGGACCCGCCGCCAGCTGCGCCGCATAGCGCTGCACACCATCGGCGAATAGGTCATCCGCCAGCACCGACGTGGCGAGGCCGATCCGCTCCGCTTCGTCAGCGCGCACATCGCGACCGGTAAGAATGATGTCGGCGGCTCGGGCGTGGCCGATCAAGCGTGGCAGAAACCACGTGACCCCGGCGTCGGGTGACAATCCGCGGCGAACGTACCCCGCGGTGACCGTCGCACTGGCACTCACCAAACGCAGGTCGCAGGCGAGCGCGAGACCGAACCCGGCGCCGGCGGCCGCACCATTCACCGCCGCGATCACCGGCTTCTCGCACGAGGTGATCGCCTGCACCCATCGTCCGACCCAGTAGTACGGATCCAACCGTGTGGCGCGATCGGCGTCGTCGGGCCGTCCCTGTGCACCGAGGTCGAGACCGGCGCAAAATCCCCGTCCCGCGCCGGTGATCACCACCGCTCGGACCGCGTTGTCGCGGGCCGCCTCCGCCATCGCAATCGGCAGTTCGTCGGCGAGCCGCGGATTGACCGCATTGAGACGTTCGGGGCGGTTCAGCGTGATCGTGCGCACGCCAGCCGTCGTCGTGTCGATGAGCAGATGCGCGAAGGAATCGATGTGAGCAGTCATGCACCAAGCATACAAGCCGCGCCGAATTTGCGGGGCCAACTTGTGTCCATTCACGTATCGTCCTTCGCACAGCCACTACCACCGATACGGGTGCGTTCGCTAAATCACAGGGTGAGCCTGTTCGAACCGGTTATCAGGCACACTGACCCGCTGGCCACTCTTGCCCCCACCATGCCTCCCTCCCGCGTTGCTGCCTCCCCGAAAATGCTCGACGACCCGACCGCGGCGCAGCAAGGGCCGTTGTATTGCTGCGACGCTCTCGCGCGCACGGCGTCGGAGACTTGTCGTCAGCACGAACGACTTGGTCGCTTGAATACGCTGCAGGTCGCGAAATCCGAGCTCGGTGCAGCCCACGCCATGGTTGACAACATCGATCTGGCGCTCACCGAGTGCGTACGCGACTTCGAGAAGTCGTGCGCGAAGGTCACGATCAGCGACGATGCCGACATCCGACAGGCCGCCAACGCCATGTGGTTGGCCGCGCGTGAATACCTCCGCCGCCACAGCATCGCCGAGAAGGCTACGCGTCAGCTCACGCAACACGATGCCGAGAAGTTCGGCGATCTGCAGCTCGAGTACGAACTCGAAGCCTCGGCGCTACTGGGCCTCAAGCACGCGATGTCGACCTATCAGAAGCTGCGCCCGGATACGCGCTGCCCGTAAGCTCGCCGGTCAGGGCGATCTCGAACAACAGCTTCGACGGCTGCGGGTCGCGCGTGAGATAAACCTGCAGCCGCTCGATAATCGCCGGGGCATTCACGCGCATCGCCAGCAATTCGCGTTCGC
>NZ_JBKJRB010000161.1:0-3958 GCF_046594945.1 Gemmatimonas sp.
CACCCAGCGGGCACGGTAGCTGTCGACAACGAATTCAATCTCTGCGCTCGTCGTCGTGGGCTCGGTCGTGAGCAGAAGCCACTCGACCGGCTCTTCTCCGTCTGGATAATCGACCTCAATGACGTGAACCGCGTTCAGAGACAGGAACTCATCCCGATGCGCCCTTGAAGGTCGATCACCGATGGATCACCTGAGAGCGATGGCTCTACCCATCGCTCTCGCTCCCCACCTGACCACTGCTGAGCTCGAGTCCGCGGCACGGGCCTGCGACGACGCCGAGATGCGCACACGGATCGAGGCCATCCGGCTGGTGAGTATGGATTGGGATCTCACCCGAGTGGGCCACGCACTGGGCCGGGCGCGAGCGTGGGTCCGCGAGTTGGTGAAGCGCTACAACGACGAGACACTGTTTGGTCTCGAAGACCGGCGACGTGGAAACCGCGGACGAGAGCCGACGCTGAACAGCGATGACGTCGAGGCGCTGAAGAAGGCGCTCGCCGGCAAGGCGCCTGACGGCGGGCTCTGGAGCGGTCCGAAAGTCCGCGCGTGGATCACCGCGCGCAAGGGCAAGCAGGCCGGCCAGCGCAGCGGCTATCGGTACTTGAAGCGACTCGGCTTCTCGCTTCAGCAACCGCAAACGCAGCACGGCGCCGCCGACCTGGAGGCCCAGGAGGCCTTTAAAAAAAAGATCGGACCGCTCATCGACGACATCAAGAGCGTCGTCCCGGAAGCGACCGTCGAGGTCTGGGCCCAGGATGAAGCACGCATCGGATTGAAGCCGACGACGAGGCGCATCTGGGCGCAAAAGGGCCATCGGCCTCTCGTCAAACAGCATCTCGGCTACGAGTGGCTCTACCTGTATGGATTCGTTCGCCCGTCAACGGGAGACGTGGAGTGGTTGCTGCTCCCCACGGTCAACATCCCGACCTTCAACATCGCGCTCGCGCATTTCGCGATGGCGGTCGGCGCGAGCGAAACGAAGCGCATCATCCTCGTCCTCGACGGAGCCGGCTGGCACAAGAGCAAAGACGTCGTCTGGCCGACGGGCATCCACCCGCTGTTTCTGCCCGCGTACTCGCCGGAGCTCCAACCGGCCGAGAAGCTCTGGCCTCTCGTGAAAGAGGCGACGGCCAACCGCTTCATCGAAACCCTCGACGAGGTCGAGGCCCTCGTCGTCGACCGCTGTCGCCACCTGATCACCGTTCCCGAAATCATCGCCGCACACACGCGCTTCGCGTGGTGGCCAGCGGACGGTGATCAGTGATCATTCGGGATCATTCGCCACTGCCTCCATCGACATCGTCGACAAGACCGTGTTCTCCGCGCTCGACGGCGGCGGCGTCGGCATTCGAGACGGGCGGGAGCGTCCCGCCCTTTCGACGTCGACCCTCGACGCCCTTGCGGGCTCGAGGCTGGCGGCTGGCCCATCGAGCAGGTCGAGCTGTCCTGTCTGTTTGTTGGCCGTGGTTCCCTTCCCTATCCGCTTGCGCGGCGCCTCCGGCTTTCGCCGGCTGTTCGGTGCAATGAAACCATCGGACTTCTCTCGTCCCATAGTCATCTCGTTTCCTTGACGACGACCGCCAGAGTGGCGGAGGCCGAGAGATCTCACCGGGTAAGATCGCAGAACTTCACGACGTCACCGTCACCTTTACTCCCGTCGTTCGAACGACAACCGGGCTTCGCCGAACGCGACCGGCTCACCCACGACGCGAGCTTCATTGGTGCTTCACGGTTTTCGGCTCGTCGTTGCACCTACGGCTTCCATTGGACCCCCCTCGCGGTGCGAGCCCTTTGCCCATCGGTGTGGGGTTCCCGTCGTCAGGGCCCCCAGCGGACTTTCACCACCTGTTCTGCGACCATGCCAGTCGCTCCACCTTCGGGGGTGGAGGCTCGTACCTCGCCACCACCCCCTACGGTGTCGCAAAGGCTAACGTTGGCTGGGAGCCGAAAAGACGAAGACGAGACATCGTCATCGAACTAATCGCGACGATTCAACTTATTTGTTGTCCGAATTATTCGGTCGCCTTTGGGTGACGTGTCGACGCATACGTGAGGACTACCCGCCTGCGTTTGTCATCGACGCAATACCAGACGCGCCCGCCCGCAGTGACCTCGTATTGCCACTGCTGGAGTTCCTCTCCGCCGATACGCACGACGCCGAGTGATCCTTTCAAACGATGCTGGCGACCCAATCGAGCAGTATCGCGCGGGTCCTTCGAGATTGCGTCAAAGGCGTCCCTCGTGGGGCCAGCAGCTTGCCGCGTGAGTTCCTCCCAGCCGTTCGCTGCCTCGCTGTTGCCGAATACAAGCTCCCATTCGTCCGCCTTCGGCGGGGGCGCGACCCGATCCCCTCGCTTCGCCACCGCTACCTCCTGGGCCGCGGAACGCGCGCGCCCACAGTCGTGATCGGGCGCTTTAGGATGTCCGCAAGGCCTTCTGCGTGAAGCGACGCGGTGTTCTTCCAGTCGCGCAGCAGCCTCCCCAGTGACGTGAAGTCGCCGAGATCAGCGCACGCCTCGAACTCTCGGACAAAGTCCTTCACAAACTGTTTGCGATCGTCGCTGGGCAAGAAGCGGGTCCACGGGAGTCGGGCATCCACTTGGCTGTCAAAACTCCCACTGGCCTCTGCGACGGCCGCCGGGGCGAGCAACCGCGCAGCGGTAGATAGGGCATCGCGCGTAGCGTCGTCGCCTGTCGCCCGCGTGAGCCGCAGTGGCTCCGCGTCCCTACGCTTGAGCAGAACGTCACCCTTGGCGAGGAGCGGGTCCACCAATGTGGGCTCGCGGAGGAAGGCGCTCCAGGTGAGTTCGGTCGTCGTCATAACAGACATTGTGCAGATGTTGTGCAGAGATCGCAAGCACTGGACTCGCCCGACCACTCGGGAGACAATGTTCGATGTCGATCGGCGAGGTCTGCGGGGACTCGGGCACGATCGCAGGCGCCCAGCCAACACGGGCACTCGCGCAGAGCTTTCGGGGCTGCGCCCCGAAAGACATCTCCGGGCCCGGCATGGCTCGTGCCTCGCCACGACCGGCCCCTCCGATGTCGCGAGTGCTTTCGTTCGGTGCTTTAAGCAGTTGTGAACCCGGAACTTTTTCCAACTTCGAACATCAGTGAAAACACCGATGCCGACTCATGATCGGCGTGCGCGAGCCCTGGACTTTGGGCGGGTTGACCGAGCCTTGGACATTGAACGTCGCGCCGCTTCCGCAAGGAAGCCAGACCGCGTCATCCCCTCCTGAGAAGCCGCCGAGTCGATCTCCTTCAGCAGTTTCTCCTCGAGCGTGATGTTCACCCGAACAACCTTCTGTTCCTCGGGCTCAGCTTCGACCTCGACCAGCGCGTAGAAGTCCTCGCCCCGCTTTCCGCGAAGACCCTTCTCAACATCGTCGAGGTCACTGGGTGCGGGCTGGTTCTCGCCGTCCTCCGCCAATCCATCGAGATGAAGGCGAAGCGCCTCGCTCGCCATCGCGCGGGCCTCTTCGAGGGTCGAACCTGCCGAGAAGCAGCCCGGAAGATCAGGGAACTCGACGCCGAAGTCCGATGAACGCGTCTTTCGCAGAATGCCGATGTAACGCTCCATGAATCACCTCAGGCCGGCTTGCCGGCGAATGCTCGCGACCGTTCCGGGCGGGAGATCCTTCTTGGGATGCGGCACCGTCACCCGGCCTGGCTTGGTGGGATGCTTGAACTGCACGTGGCTGCCCCGCTGAGCAACCTTCTCCCACCCGTCGTCCTTGAGCTCGCGGATCAGATCCTTGCTCGAGACGGATGGCATGCGGCAGGATACACATCGAGTGTGTACCAGGCAACACCCCGATCGGGCACCCCGGCGAGCACCGAACACGGGCCTTTGCGCAAAGCTCGCCGGCCGCTGTCGCGTCCGTCGAGACACCTTCGGGGGTGGAGACTCGCAGGCTCGTCACCACCCCCTCCGGTGTCGCAAAGGCTAACGTTC
>NZ_JBKJRB010000163.1:0-6270 GCF_046594945.1 Gemmatimonas sp.
GTGATCGTGGCACTGCCACCTCGTGTGAGGTCCCCGCTGATCACCGACCACAGCACTCCTTCATTCTGCGTGCGCCACAGGCGATAGGTGGCGTAGTAGAGCGTGGCCGAGTTCACGGGATCGATCAGCATGGGCGAGAGGAACGCCTTGCGGTCGCTGCTGGTGAAGCCGCGCTGCGTCTGGCTCACGCTCGTACCCAGCGGATTACGCGTGACACGCACAATGAATCCCGTGCCGTAGCTGGTGGTCCAGAACACGTTCGAGTTCGTGGGGCTGAAGGCGTTCCATCCACCATCGCCCGATGGCGCCGACATTGTCCAGAAGCCCGAGCCGAAGCCCCAGAGTGAGCTGTTGTCCTGCAGGCCGCCGGCAATGAAATCCGGAATCGTGGGGTGCACCGCGATGCCGGGATAGAACTGCGTGACCGCAATGTTGGTATTGCGACTTACCCAGCTATTGCCACGATCGTACGACGCGTGCACGCCACCATCATTGCCACCCACGATCACACTCGGATCGCCCGGCGCGTACTCGAAGGCGTGCCAATCCACATGTACGTCGTAGGCCACCACCGTGAAACTCTGCCCGCCATCGCGCGACCGGTACATGCGCGAGCCGCCCAGGATTACCGTATTGGCGTCTTGTGGGTCGACTTCCAGCACGAGGTCGTACGTGCCCTGCGTACCGAAGTCGAGTCGCGACTGGCCACCATATACCCCCTGCGCGGCCAACACCGTGGGAGTCGCGCTGGCGCCTTCCAGGCGCACCAGTTTATCCATGCGTGCACTGACCACTTCCACCGCCCACACGGTATTCGGCGTCGCGGGTGTGACCGCCAGCGAAATGCGCTGCGCGGTGGTACTGGCAAAGTAGACCTGTTGCCAGGTGGCCCCGCGATCGGTGGAGCGATACACCCCGTTGGCCGTCGACCCCGCCGCCGCGCGCGCCGCCCACACAATGTTGTCGTTGGCGGGATCGAACTCCACGTCGGTGATAAAGCCCGACAGCACGGTGGTCCAGGCCGAACCGCTGGTGGTGCTGCGATGGAGCCCGTTGTTGGCGGCATACAGCACCACACTGGTGTTCTGGGTGCCCGCCAAGCTGGGTGCCACCCGTATCCGATAGGCGCGCGTGTTCTGTGAGCCATTCACCGGTGCCAACACTCCGGCGCCGTTGATCTCGGTCCACGTGATACCGCCGTCGAATGAACGCAGCAGTCCACAGCCGTTCGACTGGGCAGGCTCGCCCGTGCCCACGTATACAATGTTCGGGTTCACCGGATCGATCGCAATCGAACCGGTATTGAGCGAGCACTGGTTGTCGGTAAGCGGCGTCCAAGTGGCACCACCGTTGGTGGTGCGCCACACGCCGCCCGAGGCCGAGCCGGCGTACACGATACTCGGATTCGTGGGGTGAATGGCGATCGCGCGAATACGTCCGCCATCAGCATTGGGCGACGAACCATAAAAGCCGCTGGTCTGAAATCCGAACGGTCCCACCGAGCGCCACGGTGCCACTTGCATGCTGGACGGCGCACCCGACTTCACACTCGCCGGCGCGCGAAAGGACGTGGCCCGCGCAGCGTACACCGGGTTCTGCGTGTACTCGGCAAACGGATACGCGCGCAGTCGTTCCATCCACTCGCGCCGCACCTCGAAGCCCGCCTCGCGCTGCTCCTCGACCTGCGCTTGGGCCGTAGTCGAGATCGTGGCCAACAGCGCCCACGCGAAATACCTCCGTGCGCCACCCAACCGTGCCGCGCTCATTTGATGACCACCAGCGGAAGCACTGTCGTACGCTCACGCACATCGGTGGCGTCGGACAAATGCAGTTCGCTTATTTGCAGGGTAAGCGACGAGTACGCACCGGCACGTGCCGATGCACCCGACGACGCCCCCCGATGCACAAATCGCACGCGCGCGAAGACGTCGTTGGGGAATCCCGAGGCATGCGCGGCGGCGATCATCACCCGCCCACGAGCCGCGTTCATCTCGCGCATCGCGCCGTCGCTCGGCGACACATCCATGATGTAGCGCAGGCGCGTGGTGTCGTACTCCACCGCCGCCGTCATGCTCACCACCTTCGGTCCGAACCCCGCCATCTCACCCGGTGTCTCGAGGCCGCTCACGCGCACGTCCACCGTGACCACACTGTCACCGGCCGTGGCCGGCGTGACCACCAACTGCGCGCTACCCTGCGCACTCGGCACCGGACTCGCCGCGCCATCTCCCAAGCTGTCCCGGCAGGCCGTGGTCAGCAGCGAGACGCCAAGCGCTACGCCGAGTACTGCGGCCGAAGGCATACGTGATGTTTTCATGCGGATCACTTGATGACCACCGGATATTGCAATGCGGTCGCATTGCCAAGGAGTGACTGTTGGTTGAGATCGAGCAGTTCAACGTGTCGAAGCACGAACTGACTGGTGCCGATCTGCATCGGGATGAAGTCAAAGCGTCCGAGCGTGATCACCCCCGTCATACCGGCCGCACTGGCAATTGATATACGCGTGGTGCCCGAGCTCAGATCCGTCACGATCACGGGGGAGCCCACGGTACCGGCCACCGTGCCCGTGAGTCGCAGCAATGACGGTGTGCTCAGTTCGGTAGGCCACGTGAACACCAGCTGCGCCGCGCCCACGATCGAGCCGCGCGTATCCAGCGACAACGTGACGGAGAATGGCGTGTTGCGGGTGTAGTCGAAGCGCGTGATATCGGCGCGCAGCACTGGTCCGCTGGTTCGCGTGACGTTCACGAACACGGAGTCGAGCGCACCGCCGTTGACGGTGGTCTGCGCCACGATCCAGGCCCGTCCGCCCAGTTGCGCGGTAATTCGTCCATCGGCGGCCACCGTGGCGATACTCGGTGACCGGCTTACGTACGTGATTGGAGGCGTGATCACCACGCCCTCGCTGTTGAGCACCACCGGGGTGAGCTGCAGGGTGCCGTTCACGTCAAGCTCGTTTGCCTTCTCGGTGGCGAGTCCGTAACGCAGCGTGATCGAGGCGGCCACATTGAACGTGACTGGTAAGTTTACCGTGACCGCATTCGTTGACGTGAGCGCCACCGTGGCCTGATACGTGTTGGTGTTCAGCGCCGACGGATCAGCGCGCAGGGCGAGTCGTAACGGATTGCTGAGCACCGTGGCCGACAGCCAGCCACTGGCACCGGTGTATGTCACGCTGGTGTTGAGATTGGCCACCGCGGTGCAGCTGCCATTGGCATCGGTAATCGTGAGCGTATCGACCACGGCCGTGCGAAGCGCAAAGCCAGCCAGTGTGCGCGACGTGGCCGACAGCACCAGCCTCGGCGTTCTCGACGCGTCGCAGGGCGTGATCGAAATAGGCAGCGAGGGCAAGACAGCGGCCGAGAAGAGCAGCGTGCGCGCACCGCCGGTGCCGGTGACGCCCAGATTGGTGAAAGTGACCACGCCATTGGTCGCCTGCGCCGTGGCTCCGGTAAGTGTGCCACCACCGGCGGAGATCGAGGCGTTCACGGTGAGCGTTGCGTTCGTGGCCAGATTGCCCCCGTCGTCGAGCACGTCGAGCACCGGCTGGGTGACAAACGGCGAGTTGAGACCGCCGCCAGCCGGTGCCACCCGGAACGCCAGCGATGCCGCCGGTCCGGCGCTGATCGCGAACGACGTGGTATTCACCGGGGCAATACCGCCGGCCGAAAACATCAGGGTGCGCGGTCCGGCCAGTCCCGACAACACGAGTTGCGAAAAGGTGGCGAGGCCCTGCACCGACGTCACCGTCGTAACGCCGCCGAGCGTACCCACACCCGTTGCAAAGCTCACACTCACCGGCACACCGACCGCGGTCACGAGGTTGTCGAGCGCGTCGCGCACTTCAACCACCGGCGCGGTGCTGATCGACGTACCCGACGGCACGTCTACCGGTTGGGTGCGCACAAAAAGTTTGGCCGGGGCGCCGGCGGTCACGGTCACGGACACGGTGCCGGTGGCCCCCAACGACGCCGCACTGATCGTGGTGCTGCCAACGGTAGTCGCGGTCACGATCCCCTCGGACGACACGATCGCCACCGTGGGTGTGCTCGAGCTCCACACCACACTGGGCGACGTGACCAGCTGCGCACGCTTGTCAGTCACGCGGGCCGACAATTGCAGCGTTGCACCAGCCGCCACCGTTGCCGCGCCACCACTGGGCGACACCAATACCGCTGGTGCCACATCGGGTGTGACCGGGTCACCACCACCACCACACGCTACCATCAACATCAGCCCGGCCACGCGCACCGCGGCCCGCATTGCCGGCGTCATCGCGGCTCCTGAATAGTGACCATCACCGGTGCGCTGGTGCCACGCGCGTTCGACACCGTGAGTTCATACTTGCCTGGGCTCCACAGCATCGGCGCCGCCCCACCGCCACTTGGCACACGCTCCGGCAACGACAGCGCGATCACTGTGCCCCCTTTACCCGACACCACAACGGCCACCGTGACCGGCCCAACCGTGACCGTATTGGTGGTTGCGTCGAAGCCGGTCCCGCGAATGGTGATGTTATTCGGCTGCCCCTCGCGCACCACGATCGGCTCAGGCGATACCTCGACCACCGCCACCGCCGCCGACGAAGCCACCGGACGGCGACACGCCGCACCGAGCGACAGCACCAGCAGCGGCGCGAGCCAACGCCTTCGACCACCAAGCGCGAAGCCATCAGGGACGGGAAAAATCATGACACCTCAAGATGAAGGCACGGCCATTCGGCAGTGTGCTGCCTAGACGATAGCCCGTAGTGCGCCAAGCCCGCCACCCGCGCGTTTTTCCAATTCTTAAAGCGGTTGCCCTTGCGGTGGCTGTTCTTCGCGTCGCTTCGCGAAGAAGGCGAAGAACAGCTTTTGTTTTACACCCGCTTCCAGAAATCGGAGTATTTGATGGCATACACCGACGCGCAAATCAGCACGACGGCCGAAATGGCAATGGCATGTGGAGCCGACACGACCCCGGCCAATGCCCCGAGGGCGAAGGAACCCACAGCTTGGGAGAGTCCCACGAACACGAGGCTGTAAAAAGCCATCAGGCGTCCACGGTACTTTTCCTCCACCAGCAGCTGCAGCACGCCATTGGAGAGCGCATTGAAGGTGATCATCGCCATGCCCGTGGCAAAGAGTACAACGTACGCCATGGTGAGGGTGGTGGTGTAGGCGAAGCCCAGCAACAGCGTGGGAAAGGCGAGGCCGGCCGTCATCAGAATGCGACCCTTATTGGCGGCGTGCGACAGCGGCCCGGCCACCAGCAGGGCGCCCAGCAAGCCACCCACTCCCACCGTGGCCAGCAGTGTGCCGTAGCCGCCGGCGCCCAAGCCCAGTTGATCGCGGGCGATAACCGGCATGAGCGTGAGGAACGGGCCGCCCAGCACCGCGCCCACCGTAACCAGCGCCAGCAGGTCGCGCACCGGCCCCGGCGTGGCCAGATGCCGCAGCCCCTCGGCCGCCCCCGACGTGCTCCGCTCGAACAGCTCGTGCACGCCGGTGACCGTAAGGCGCACCGTGTTCGCGACGTCCGGCGCGGGAAGCTTGATAAGCAGCAACCCCCAGAGCACCGCCACAAAGCTCAGAGCGTTCAAGCCGAAGCACCAGGCAATGCCGAAGCGGGCAATCACCAAGCCACCAATGGCCGGCCCGATCACGCGGGCCAGGTTGAATCCACTGGCATTGAGGGCGATGGCCGGCTGCAGGTCGTCGCGCCCCACCAGCTGAATGATCATGCTCTGGCGGGCGGGAATCTCGACCGCGCTGCAGAGCCCCTGCACGAAGGCGAGCGCGAGCAGAATAGGAATCGACACATGGCCGGTGATTGTGACCAGCCAGAGCACCGCCGCCTGTGCCAGGAGTATGCTCTGCGTCACTCGCACGATGCGCAGCTTGTCGCCATGATCCACGAAGGCGCCGGCGTGCATGGAAAAGAGCACGATCGGGATGGCGCCTACGGACGCGACGAGCCCTACTACGAAGGCACTGTTCGAGAGCTGGAGGGATAGCCAGCCTACGGCCATGGTCTGCATCCACGAGCCCACCAGCGACATCGTCTGCCCGGTCCAGAAGATGCGGAAATTCCGGTGACGGGCGAGAACGCGGAAGGGGTTTGAGGAACGACGAGACGCGCTCACCGAACGGGCGAACACCTCATCACGACCCGCTACCATATTGCTCTGCGATCCAATGGCGATAGCTGCCGTCCATCACGCTCCGCCACCACGATTCGTTGTCGAGATACCACTCGACAGTGCGCTCCAAGCCGGTAGACAGTGTC
>NZ_JBKJRB010000120.1:0-34898 GCF_046594945.1 Gemmatimonas sp.
GCCACTTCGCGCGCGATGCGCACGGCGTCGGCGATGGGCAGTTGGCGTTCGCGCTCCAAGCGTGCGCGCAGTGTTTCGCCGGTCACGAGCGGCATCACGTAGTACAGGAAGCCGTCCGCCGCGCCGGAATCGAGCAGCGGCAGAATGTGCGGATGCTGCAGGCGAGCCGTGGTGCGGATCTCGCTTAAAAACCGCTCGCCACCGCGCGCCGCGCCCAAGTCGGGATGCAGCACCTTGGTCGCGACATCGCGCTCGTGCTTGAGGTCGTGCGCCAGGTGCACGGTGGCCATGCCGCCGGCGCCGAGCTCGCGCTGCAGCGTATAGCGGTCGGCGAGGGCGGTCGCGAGGCGCTGCACGATGTCGTTCACCGCGTCGTCTTGGGCTTGAAGAGCGGGATGCCCTCCTTCTTCGCCGCCATGATCAGCGCCTGATCCAGCGTGGCCAGCGGCGCCTTGGTGCGTTGCGCGAGCTCGAGGTACGTCGCGTCGTACACGGTCAGCGACCGTCGCCGCGCAAGATCGAGCACGGATGCTTCGCGCGGCAGGTCGTCGACCGAAAATGGCAGCAGCGAAAGATCAGACAGAAATGCCGTGGTACGTGCCGGCGCGATGCGTTTGCGTCGCTCGGCCATCACGAGCACGTTGCGGATCTCGTACCAGAAAAGGGTGGGCACGATCGCTTCGTCGCGGGCGATGGCCGCAATCACCGATTCGGCGAACGTGGCGTCTTCGTGGTCAAGCGCCTGACCGAGAATCGCCGAAACATCGGGTACGACCGCCATCAGAATCGATGCCTCTGGTGTTTGAGCGCCAACAGGTCGTCGCGACTCACGCCCGTGAGCGCGCCACGATAGCTCTTGAGCCGCTTGACGGCCTCCGCGACGACCTTGGGGTCAACGGCGGAATCCGGAGGCCCCAGTTTGCCGACGGGGCGCCCGTGTTTGGTGATCTCGAACGTTTCCCCGTTGGCGGCGCGGTCCAGCAGCTCACTGAGACGGGTCTTGGCGTCGAACGCGGCGATGGATTCCATGGGCCCCTTCTTCAACTGGTTGATGACTGGTTGAAAGTGTCTGCGTCCGCTCCACGGGTCAAGGCCGACGCGGATCGTTCATCGTCCGACCATCCGGGTGAGTTGCTCGAACCAGTTGAGCACCACCACCAACTCGTTCTGCGCGCCGGCCTGGGCACCGGATTTCACGAAGTAGAATGTGCGATCGTCGGGTGAGACCGTGTAGTGCCAGTGCCGGTTGTCGGTGACGTAGCCGCTGGTGGAGAACAGCGCGCGTTCCGTGACCACGCGGAAGACCGGACCCGGCGCGATCTCCGCCGCCACGAGCCGATTTGCGCCGTCGCGGTAAAAGAGCTCGTTGCCCGAGTGCGACCACACGGGCTCGGAACCACCGGCGCGCGACACGGTGTAGCGTGCCCCTTGGGTCTCGGGAAACGGGCGCACGTAGATCTCCAAGCGCCCGGTTTCGTCGGATCCGTACGCCAGCCACTTCCCGTCCGGCGACAAGGCCGGCGCGATCTGGTAAAAGGTTGGGGACGCCACGAGCTGTGTCGCTGTGTCGCGGCCGCGCTGCCCTTGCACGACGTTTCTCGATCCAAGCGCGGTCAGGCGGAGCAGGAAGCGCGTGCTATCGGGGGTGGCACTACCTCGTTGAGGCTGCGCGCGAGTCGCCGCACGGTGTCACCCACGCGGTGTCGGGTGATCGCGCGAGGGTGAAGCCGGGATCAGCGACGACGAGCCGCCCGCGCGTTGTGCTCCAGCCCTGCTGCTCCCGCTCACGCGAAAGGTGAGTGCTCAGCGCGATACCGATGCGCAGCGACAAGGTGCCGTGCGAGAAACTGGCCAGCTCGCGTACCACCAGCTGACCACGCACCAACACCAGACGTTTCCCGGGTATCTCGTAGCCCAGTAGCTGGTCGGCTGTCATGCCGTCCGCTGCCGCGGCCATCGTGCGCCTCCGGTATGTGGAGCGGGTTCGTGTCGTGCGCGCACGAGACGCCTCCGCGTCAGCACGCTGTCATCGCGCTGCAGCCCCAAGCGACGCTCGGCGGGCAGACCGAGTCTACTCGGCGCTCGTGCTGTAGCTCGCGATTGCCCGCGCCAGTCGATGGACGCCGTGCAGCAACGCCGCCTCGTCGTAGTGCGCGAAGCTCAGTCTCAGCGCACTCGCAAACCCGTCGCGGCTGCTGAAGAGCGCGCCCGCACGATAGCCAACTCCTTCTGCAGCGGCGATCGGCAGCAGTTGCGACGCCGACATTACCGATGACAACTGCACCCACACGAAATACCCGCCACGCGGCTCGACGAACGTGGCCATCGGCAGCTCCTCACGCAGGGCGCGGCACAGTACCGCCGACCGCTCGGCGTATATGCCGCGTAGCGCATCGAGCCCGGCGTCGGCCAGTCCGAGATCGAGCAGGCTATTCACCACCCCCGAGACAAACGGATTCAGTCCGCCGCCACTGTGCACGACTCCCGATTGCAGAAGATGCTCGAGCAGCGCCGGTGATCCCTGTATCCATCCGAGCCGCAAGCCGGGAGCGCAGATCTTGGAAAATGAACCGAGCGACAACACACGCGCTGCGTGCACGTGCGTTGCGAGCGGGGGCGGCGGTGCGGTGCCGAAGTCGAGGAGCTGATAGACCTCGTCGGCGACGATGAGCAGATCGTGCTCGCGGCTCACCTCCGCGAGCTGCTCACGTCGCGCGGCCGACATTGTGCTCCCTGAGGGATTTTGAAATGACGGAATCGTGTACAATAGCGCGGGACGATGCCGAGTGAGCGCATCGCGTAGCGCGTCGAGTTGAATGCCGTCGTGGTCGAGGGGGATGCCGACCACTCGCAATCCGTGATCGCGAAAGACCTCGAGCGCCAGAAAGTAGGTGGGCTCTTCCACGAGGATCGTGTCGCCGGGCTGTGTGAACCGCGTGCACACGAGATCGAGCGCTTGCGAGGCACCGGCTGATACCATGAGGTGCTCCGCGCTCACCGGAGTCGCGTAGCGGTGCGTGAGAAATCGTGCGAGCGATTCACGAAACCCCACGTCGCCTTGATCGGCGCCGTACTGCAGCAGGGCTGCATCGCCTCGCGTGAGGCAATGATCGGCCGCGGTGCGCAGTGCATCGACGGGAAGCAGCGACAGCGACGGCTGTCCGTCGCCGAAGTCGATCACGTCGAGGGGATTGTCGGTCATCGCGGCAACACGAACACTAGCGGAGCATCATCGTGCATCTATAGCCACGGCGGTGGCGAACTCGGCGGCGCGACGCCGAGCGTGGGCAACGACTTCAGCGAAATCCTCGCGGTGGCGAACATCGTCGTAGAAGGGGCAAATACGCTCGAGGTAGTCCACCGTGTAGAAACCCATGGTGATCGAGCGGTCGATCAGCGCCACGCCCCGCTCCTGCGCGCCGGCCATGATGTACGACTCGCCGAGATGAAACATGTGGTGCCCATCGAGTTTCGTTTCGTCGACGGTGGCGAGCATGGCGAGCGCTTCCTCGGCGCGACCGTGCGCCGCGGTCACCAAGCCATCCAGCTGCGCGGTGTAAGGAAGCTGGGCCGCGTGCTCGCGTAGCCATGCCACCTGATGTGCCGCGTCATCGAAGCGGCCCATAAGCGCGTAGTGATTGCCCAGCCCCCAATGGAAGATCAGCCCGGCCGGCGCAAGACGGACCGCCTCTTCGAGATACGGCAGCCCTTCCGCGAGGCGCCCGGTAAACCAGCTGTTCGCGCCAACCAGAACGTTGGCGAGCGGCGCGAGCGGATCGAGCGCGATCCATTCGAGTGCGAAGCGTGATTCCGCCTGGCCGCCGGCCTGTCCCGCGATGCCTAGGAAGAACCGGATGTCACTGTCGGCGGGATCGAGCGCGAACGCGCGCCGCAACGATTGCACCGCCGTGATCTGATCGCCGATTTCGTACGCGAGATAACCGAGCAGGGCGTAGCCCTGAGCAAAGTCCGGCTCCTCGGCGATGAGCGCGCGAGCTTCGGCTTCGATGGACGCGAGCAACGCCGGCGCACGGGATGCACCCGTGCGTAATTGCATGATACCGCTGAGCGCCTCGAGCGCCCGCAACACCGGCACACGGCCCGCGATCTCGATGGCACGGGCGATCAGCGGCTCGGCGCGCACCACGTCGTACCCCGCGAGTGCCTCGCGCGCCTTGAGGTACAGCTCGAAGGCGCGCACGTCCTGCAGCGGACGCGCCGCGAGCTGCGCACTCTCTTGCGGTGAGAGCACCACATCGAGTGCATCGACGATCGCACGCGATACACGCTCCTGCACATCGAAGACATCGTCGAGCGTACCATTGTACTTCTCGGCCCATCGCGGCTCGTCGCGCTGTACGTCGACGAGTTGTGCGTTGATGCGGAGCGCATTTCCTGCGCGGCGTACACTGCCCGTGAGCGCCCAGCGCACGCCCAGCGTGTCACCGATGACGCGGAGCGTCTGCGTGGTATGCTTGTACTGCATGGCGGTGGTGCGCGAAATGACGCGCAGCGCCTTCACGTGCGACAGATCGGTGATGAGTTCGTCGGTGAGGCCGTCGCTGAAGTACTCCGTGTCGGCGTCTGGACTGACGTTCACGAAGGGCAGTACCACGACGGAGCGCTCCGTGTGCGTCGGGGGCGCGACGGGCGACGGCGCGACGGCTACTGCCAGTGGCGTGCGCAGCGTCTGCACCACCTGGGCGCCGCTCGCGACGCGTTCCTCGGCGGCCTTTACGAGCAGACGATCGACGAGCTGCGCGAGGGCGGCTGGCACATCGGGGCGGAGCACGGCCATCGGCGGCGGCGTGTGGACGAACCGTCGCGCGATGGTGGCCTGCACGGTGGGGCCGCTGAACGCCACGTCGCCAGTAAGCATCTCGAAGATCACGCATCCCAGTGCGAACAGGTCGCTGCGCCCGTCGACCGCTTCACCGGCGGCCTGCTCGGGACTCATGTAGGCTGGCGTGCCCACGGTCACACCCACCTGCGTGTGCATTGTGTTCTGCGTTGTTGCCGCGACGAGTGCTTTGCCGATGCCGAAGTCGGCCACCACCGCATGCCCTTCGTGCAGCAGGATGTTTTCCGGCTTGATGTCGCGATGCACCACGTCGTGTCGGTGTGCGTAGTCGAGCGCGTCGGCCACTTCGCCCGTGAGGCGCACGACGTCCTCGACAGACAGTCGCTCCGGCTGCGCCAGACGGTCGCGCAACGTTTCGCCGGTCAACAGGGGCATAGTGAACCAGAGCGTCCCGTTGTCATCGCCGGAGTCGTACAGCGGCAGGATGTGCGGATGCGTCAGAGACGCGGCGAGGCGGATCTCGCGCAGGAAGCGGTCGCGGCCGAGCGCGTCGCCGAGGTCGGAGCGCAGGACCTTGAGCGCCACCTCACGGTCGTGGCGCAGATCGTGGGCGCGGTACACCGTGGCCATGCCGCCGGCGCCGAGCTCCTCGCCGAGGCGGTACCGGTCGGCGAGGGCGAGGGCGAAACGGCTGATTTCAATTGGTGCTGGCATACGACCAACTTCTTACCAAGCGAGCGCAGGCGCCATGGCTTGTCGGTCTTGTTTTCAGGGTCCCGCCCACGCGATCACGCGAAGGTGGGAACATGAGGGCCTCCTACATGTGCACGCAAACGCCGAAAGCTGACGCACGCGCACGCCATCTGATGTGGGCCGATGGATATGACCGACGACAGGGGCCGACCGTCGCGCCGTGACTCTCCACTGAACGAGTCCGCGACGTCGTGGGTGAAGCGATCAATACGCGGCGTGTCGAGTCGATGACAATATGCTGACCGGTGCACGCCATAATGCGTGATGCACCCTTGCCACCCTCCCGCCGAGTGCCGTAACCTGTGGCCATGCCCGCGATGCACACCGAGTGGACCGTCGAGATACTGGATGCGCTCGAGGACGATGGCTGGCGCTATGAGCTCATCGACGGTGAGCTCCACATGACGCCTGCGCCTGCTGACACTCACTAGCTGGTCGTCGGCGAGCTGTACGCCTTGCTGCGCGAGTATCTCCAGCCACTTGGCGCCGGGAGGGCGAAGATCTCGCCGGCGGATGCTCGACGCGGTGACCGCACGCACAATCGGGTGCAACCCGATATGTTCGTGGGGCCCGTGGCAGACGGCAAACGGCCCGCGTATCCCCACGACTTACACGATCTGCTGCTCGCGGTCGAAGTGGTGTCTCCCATCAATCCACGACTCGACTACCACATCAAGCGCGAGCTCTATCTTCGTGACGGCGTGGGCGAGTACTGGGTGGTCAATCCCGATGCGCGCAAGGTGTCTCGTTGGCGCGGGCGAGACGATCCAGGCGAGTGGCTGAGCGAGCGCATCGAATGGTCGCTGCCGGACGCCGCGCAGCCGTTTGTGCTCATGCTCCCGGAGTTCTTCGACGAGGCGCTGCGGTAGGGGACTCGCCACCCCTGATCCCGCAGGAGACTCGACCTGAGCACCGCGCGTGGAACGGTATCCCTCCCGGACACGGGGCACGGAACCGCATCGTGCACCAGGAGCATGCCCTCGGCGTCGCGGTGATCGCGCAGCGACTTGCCCTTTACGTTAGCCATCACGAACAAGCCCGCGCCGTTGGCCGGCGGATGGCTGAGTTTCGCGACCAACTGCATCTCGCGAAGAAAACGCTCCCTCCCGCGTGAGGCGGAGAGCTCCTCGCAGAGTATGTTGATGGCGACCTCGCGGTCGTGCGCGAGGTACACCGTGGCCATGCCGCCGACACCGAGCTCGCGTTCGAGGCGGTAGCGCTCGGCAAGATCCGTTCTCAACCGCTCGAAGGTCATGGACGAATCGGCGAAAACACCGCATCGACGGCACGCCGAAATGACGGCGGATCGATGGCCGGAAACCGAAACAGCTCCGGCTCCATAAGTGCAAACTGTTCATGCACACTGGCGGCGTTGATGAGACCGTGTGAGAGCATGGCGTGCACATCCGCCAGGTCACGAGCATGTCCGCGTTCGATCTTGGCGAGCGCCTGGGCCACGAAATCGAAGTGTCGAAAGGTGGCGCGGCCAATGCGGATAATGACCGGGCTGCGCTGCTCCCATCCTGGAGGCACGGGAATGAACAGATCGGGTGAGGCCAGCTCCACGTTGAGCTGCAGTCGTTCCTTGAGCATCGGGATCGCGCGAAGCATCGCGTCCGACTCCGGCCGAAACACGAGATCCACATCGATCGTGGTTGCGCGCCAGCCCACCAAGACCGCGCTCGTGCCGCCAACGAGGAAGACATCCACGTCCGCCGTCGCGTGTCGCGCGAGTGCGGTCATGAACGCGCCAATGCGCTCGCGATCCGCTACCTCGCGCACGCTACCTCGCGCACGCTACCTCGCGCACGCCGCCGCATGTCGGAAACCCGCAACACGGCGCAGCAATGCGTTGTAGTGGCTATGCGCCGCCAGACCGTCGCGCGCCGATAACAGCGCGTACAGTTGCAGCTCGGCGTCAGGAATCGGTTGGCCCACGGCGACACCGACGTCGCGCAATCCCGGGGCCGCGATGGAAACCAGCAAGGACTCGATCGTCACCAGCCCTGCCGTGAGATCGGCAAGGCCCGCTTCAATCAGTTCTGCTCCGGGAAAATGGGCGACGACCATGGTTGAAGTGTACTGGCTATCTTGCCGGGCGACCAGCAAATCGCGGTTGACCAGGTGCTGGGCGGAACAGGGTGGGGTGCCGCCGCGCGCGGAGGTCACTCATCACGCCCGGCCTCCGCTCGTCGACGTGAACACCACCACATCGAAACCGAGCCGGCGCACGAGTGCGGCAAAGCGCGGGGGATCCGGAGCGGATCGTACCCACGACTCGTCAGGGGGAATTGTGACGCCGAAGTCGCGCCAAGCGGCAGTCTGGTCCAGTGTACGCGCGGAGCAGCGAGCCGTACGGCAACCCATCCGCCTCCTCAGTAACCGAGTATCGGGACGAGGTCGGGAAGCTCCAACCGGCCGTGGTGTGCCGCGGGAATGAGGCATCGCGCAATTCCACCATATATTAGCGGTGCCACATAGAGCTCCGTCACCGTCTCTCCCGCCGGGCACCATCATGCATCGTCGTCTTGCTGCACTGCCGATCTTGCTCGCGCTGTCGGCTACCTCGCTGTTCGCGCATGACATGTTCTGGCGACTAACGTCGTACTACGTCGCGCCGAGATCGTCGATCCGCATGCCCGTACTGAACGGAACGTTCTCGAAGAGCGAGAACTCCATCGCGTGGTCGCGCGTCGCGCAGCTGAGTGTCGCGACACCAACCGGTCGCACACAAATCGATAGCGCGCACTGGGATACTCGCGGCGATACGTCGTGGCTCAACTACGTCACCGGCGAGGCCGGTACCTATGTTGCCGGCCTCTCCACCAAGCCCACCGAGTTTCGGCTCGAAGCGAAGGCGTTCAATCGGTATCTCGCTGACGACGGCATTCCGGACATTCTGGCCGCGCGCACGAAGGACGGCTCGTTGCAACGGGCAGCGCGCGAACGGTATTCCAAACATATCAAGACGATTTTCCAGGTCGGTGCGACGCGCTCAGACGGGTGGAGTGCGGCGCTGGGCCATCCCGCCGAGCTCGTGCCAGTGGAGAATCCCTATGGACTCGCGCCTGGCGCGACGATGCGTTTTCGCTGCCTGGTCGACGGCAATCCGGTCGCCAATCAGCTCGTGATTGTTGGCGGACGCGCGGGCGTCACGGGCGACGTTCGACTGCCCACGCAATCGCTGCGCAGCAATGCCGATGGCGTGGTGTCTGTCACAGTGGGAAAAGCCGGTCGATGGTATGTCAAATTCATCCACATGGCGCGCGTTGATGACGGTCGAGTCGACTACGAGTCCAAGTGGGCCACCATCACGTTCGAGATCCGCTGACTGCGCCAAGCTCACGGAGCAGAGCGGATACAGGCCGTACGTCCATGGCACGACGATCCCGGCGTGGCGCCGGCTGTTCCTCTCACGGCGCGTGCACCCCACCCTACGTTAACGGCGTCAGCTTGCCCAGAATGGTGGGCAAGAACTCGGTCACGGTAGGATGCACGGGGAGCGCATCGCGCAGCACCTGGTAGGGCGCGTCGGCCGCCATCATGGCGCCGATGATCTGCACGATTTCATCGGCGCCAATGCCCAACAGCGTCGCTCCCGCGAAGCGGTGCGTCTCCGCATCGACCAGCAGGCGGATCACGCCCAGCGTTTCGCTCTCCTCTTTCGCGCGGCTCACGTTCTTCATCTCGTGCGTCGCCACCAGAAAACGCCGGCCGCCGGCGCTCTGCTCGCGTGCTTCGGTTTCACTCAGCCCCACGCGACCGAGCGGCGGATCGGTGAACATGGCATACGTCGACACCCGCCCGTCGGCGGTGCGCGCGCCTCCCTGTTGATTGGCGAGCACGATCTCGTGGTCCTGATAGCTTGTGTGTGTGAAGGCGCCTCGCCGGTTTACGTCACCCAGCGCCCATACGCCGGGCACATTCGTTTCCAGCCGACCATTCACGGGAATAAAGCCCTGCGCATCGAGCGTCACGCCCACAGTGCTGAGACGCAGCCGCTCCGTGTTGGGCAGGCGGCCGGTGGCCACGAGGACATGCGAAGCGTCGATGTGCCGCACCTCACCCGTGGTACGATGCCGCGCGTGCACCACAACATGCGGGACGCCATCCTCGGCGATCCATTCAACCCGCTCGACGGCGCTGTGCGTGTGAATGGTGACGCCTTCATCGCCAAGAAATGCCGCGATACGCGCCGACACGTCGCCGTCTTCGCGACTGGCAACGGCTGGCCCGGCCTCGAGAATGGTGACGTCGCTCCCTAGCCGGCGGAAGATCTGTCCCATTTCGAGGCCGATGTAGCTGCCGCCGAGAATCACGAGGTGCCGCGGACGCTCGGTGAGCGCCATGATCGATTCGTTGGTGAGCAATGGTCCATCGGCGAGACCGGGAATGGGTGGTACCGCAGGGCGTGTACCGGTGTTGAGATACACGCGCGGCGCGACCGCGGTCGTGTGCTCACCCTGCACCACAAACTGGTCATTTTCGCGACCTGCGAAGGCGCCCCACTCGCGCACCAACGTCACGCCTGTCGTGTCGTCGATCCAGCGGGTGAGTCCATTGCGTGATGCCTCCACCACCCGGGCAACGCGCTGCATGGCGGCCGCAAAATCAATGTGCACGCCGCTCACCTGCACGCCGAAGTCACCGGCGCGTGCCACCATATGCGCCACTCGCGCGCTTTTCCGCAGCGTTTTGGTGGGAGTACAGCCCACGTTCACGCAACTGCCGCCAACCATGCCGCCTTCGAACACCACCACCCGTTCACCGCCGCCGGCGAGTGCCGTGGCCAGCGCCGGCGTGGCCTGACCGGTGCCGATAAAGATGGCATCGGCACGCACCGGGGTGGCGGACGGCGTCACGCCGTCACCTGCACGCCCTTCCAAAACGCCACCCGGCCGGCGATATGCGCTGCCTCGGCTTTCGGCGTGGGGTAGTACCACACCGCGTCACGGTTCTCCTGGCCCTGCACGGCGAGCGAGTAATAGTGCGCCACACCTTTCCACGGACAGGTCGTGTGATGCGCGCTGGCCACAATCACGTCGGGGCGCAGCGCGCTGGCCGGGAAGTAGTGGTTGCCTTCCACCACCACGGTGTCGTTGCTCTCAGCGATGGTTTCGCCGTTCCACATGGCTTTCATAAACTCGGTGGTGAAATGTGAACACGTCAGATGGGAGTCAGCCACGCCACCCAAAACCAGTCGCAGGCGTCGGTGTGTAGCGCCTCGATACGGAAGCCGCTCTCTTCCACCAACGTACGCAAGCGGGGCTCGTCGTACTTGTAGGAACATTCGGTGTGAATGGTCTCACCGGCCGCGAACGTGATGGCCTCGCCGGCCACGTGTACCGTTTGGTCCACGCTGGACTCCAGATGCATCTCGATACGACTGAGCGCATCGTTGAAGAACGCGACGTGCCGGAACGTGTCCACGTCGAAGGTGGCCTGCAGCTCGCGGTTCATCCGTACCAGCAGATTGCGATTGAACGCGGCCGTGACGCCGGCTGCATCGTTGTACGCGTTATGCAAGACGTCGGGGTCCTTGCGTCTGTCCACCCCCAGAATCATGCCGCCGCGCGGGCCTACGGTATGCCGTACGCGGTGGAGAAATGCCGAGGCCTCCGTGGGGTGAAAATTGCCGATCGTGGAGCCGGGGAAGAATGCCACGCGTCGCGCGTCGTCCGGCAGCCGTGGCAGCGTGAGCGGGCGCGTGTAATCGGCACACACCGGCAGCACACGCAGTCCGGGGTACTGCGCCGACCGCACGGCCGCCACCTGCTCGAGTTGTTCGTGTGACACGTCGACCGGCACGTACGCACTGGGCGTCTCCAGCTGATCGAGCAGCAGGCGCACTTTGGTGGCAGCGCCGCTGCCGTATTCAATGAGCGCCACGTGCGGGCCGGCCGCGCGGGCCAGCGTCGGAGCGCAGCGCGTCAGAATGGCCAGCTCCGTACGAGTGGGATAGTACTCCGGCAGCTCGCAGATCTGCTCGAACAGCGCCGCGCCGGCAGCATCGTAGAACAACGACGGCGGCAGTGATTTCACCTGGGCGCGCAGGCCACGCAACACCAGATCACGCACACTGTCGGCGGCCAGCGCACTGGTGCTCGATGGGACCGACGGCGCCTGCGGCGACGGCACGAAGTGAGGCTGACGAACGGACGAGGCACTCATGCGTCTGCCGCCAATCGGATGCCGGTAAATTGCCAGCGTGCGTCGCTGGGAAAAAAGTTGCGGTAGGTGACTCGCGCGTGCGATTCCGGCGTAGCGCAGGACGCGCCGCGCAACACCCACTGATCACTCATCCACTTGCCGTTGTATTCACCGATCGCGCCAGGCGCCGTGCGGAACCCCGGATAGCCTACGTACGGGCTCTGGGTCCACTGCCACGTATCGCCGAACAGCTGTTGGAGGCCCGACCGCGCATCGGCGAACGGATGTCGGACGCCATGCTCGACAAAACGCCCCGTGACCGGCGCGTCCGCGGCCACCACCTCCCACTCGGCCTCGGTCGGCAAGCGACCACCGGCCCAGCGCGCGTACGCGTCGGCCTCGTAGTAGCTCAAGTGCGTCACTGGAGCGTACGGAATGATCGGCGCCGTGCCGGCCACTGTGTACTCGTGCCAGCTCCCGTGTACCAGCTCCCAATAAAGCGGCGCTTGCCAGTGGTGCGACTGCACGGCCGCCCAGCCGGCACTCAACCACAGTGCCGTCTTTCGGTAGCCGCCGTCGGCGATGAAGGCCGCGTACTCCGCGTTGGTCACCAACCGGTTGGCGATTCGCGCGCCCGCGAGATACACGCCATGACGTGGCCCTTCATTGTCGAAGGCGAATCCATCACCGTCGTGACCGATCCGGTACACGCCCTCGGCGATTGATTGCCACCCCTGCGCCACTTCGGGCGGCTGCGGAATGGCGTCAGTGCGATAGGATGGACGCATCGGGTTGGTCCAGAACACGTGCTTGATATCCGTCAGCAACAGCTCCTGATGCTGCTGCTCATGGTGCAGGCCCAGCTCGACGACTTGCCACGCCGGATGTTCGACGTCACCGGCAATGCGGTCGCAGAGCGTTTGCACGGCCTCGTTGATGTAGGCGCGGTAGGCGTACACCTCGTCAACGGTAGGACGCGTGACCAAGCCCCGCTGCGCGCGGCAATGCCGCTCGCCCGCCTGGACGTAGTACGAATTGAAGAGGAACGCGTAGCGTGGATTGAGTGGCGTGTATCCCGGGTCGTGCGGCGCGAGGAGAAACGTTTCAAAAAACCAGCTCGTATGCGCGAGATGCCACTTGGTGGGACTCACGTCGCTCATGCTGGAGACGACGTAATCCTCCGTGACCAACGGCGCACAGAGCGACTCGGTGGCCGCGCGGACGGCGGTGAAGCGGTCCAGCAACGTCGCTGGCAGCGGGGAGACGTCAGTGAGCACAGGCAGTAGAGGCAGACGTGGCGGGACAAATCGGACCAAAACCTTACACTGGATTTAGTGGATTCCGCGGGTATAGGTTCCCGCGTGACTCACACAGCGTCAACCATACCGTCGGTCCTCCCCTACGCGCTCTCGGCGGAAGCGGTCGGGCATGCATATGGCACCCAAGTCACGTTGCATGACGTGACGCTCCAGGTGCCCGAGGGACAGGTGGTGGCGCTCGTGGGGGAAAGCGGTTCGGGAAAAACCACGCTGCTCCGCTGCTTCAACGCGCTGCTGCGCCCCTCGAGCGGCAGGGTGCGCGTGCACGGCGCAGACGTGAGTTCGATGCGTCCTGAGCTGTTGCGCCGGGAGATCGGTTTTGTGCCGCAGGCCGGCGGATTGCTACCGCACTGGACGGTGCTGCGCAATGCGGCGCTCGTGCCGCAACTTACCGGGCATGCCAAGCCCGAGGCCGCTGCAACGGCTGCGCTCGAGGCCGTGGGATTGCCGGCGGGGCAGTTCGGGAAGCGCTTCCCTCACGAACTATCGGGTGGACAGCGACAAAGGGTCGCGCTCGCCCGCGCGTTGGCGGCGAAACAATCGATCGTGTTACTTGACGAACCGTTCGGGGCGCTCGATGCCATCTCACGGGCCGAGATGCACGCGGTGTTCGCCGACGTGCGCGCCGAGCTCGGGTTCACCGCCATTCTGGTCACGCATGACCTCGGTGAGGCGGCGCGATTGGCCGATCTGATCGCCGTGATGCGCGCGGGGCGCATTGAGCAAATTGGGCCGCTCGCATCGCTGCGCACGTCGCCGGCCACGCCGTATGTCTCGATGCTACTGGCACAGGCCGACGCGGCTCAGGGCGCGTTGGCGGGACACGTTTGATGCGCGTGCCGCTGCGCCGCCTGCACGGCATCGTCGGCGCGCTACTCGGCCTCTTCTTGAGCCGCCCGCTGCCGGCGCAGCCCGCCGGCAACGCCACCGCGGGAAGCACGCGAGACCCGATCGTGGTGGCGTCCAAGCCTTTTGGCGAGTCGTTCCTGCTGGCCGAAATCTGTGCGCAATTGCTGGAGGCATCGGGCATTGCCGTGGCGCGTCGTCCGGGACTGGGCGCCACTGAAGTGGCGTTCGCGGCCCTGCGCACGAACGCCATCGACGTGTATCCGGAGTACACCGGCACCGGCTTGTTGGCGGTGCTTCGCGATTCCGTCACGGCCACCATGCGCGCCGATCCGCGGCGACTCTTCGCCCGAGTCGCGACGGCGTTCGATGTGCAATACGGGGTGCGGTGGTTGGCGCCACTGGGGTTCGAGAACGGCTATGCCATTGCCGTGCGGCGCGGTCTCGCCGACTCGCTCCGCCTACGCACGCTGTCCGATCTTGCTCGCGAAGGACGTGCGTTGGTGGGTGGCTTCACGAACGACTTCATCGGCCGCGCCGACGGGTTTCCCGGATTGGCCGCGGCGTATGGACTGGCGCTGCGCGATGTGCGTCCGTTGGCGCCGGCCGTGAAGTACGAAGCGCTGGCCGCCGGTGCCGTGGATGTGATCGACGGCTACTCCACCGACGGGCTGTTGGAGCGCTACAACCTGGTCACGCTCGTTGATGACCGCGCGTTCTTTCCGCCCTACGAAGCGGCCATTCTGCTGTCACCGCGCGTAACGGCATCACGCCCAGACGTACAGGCCGTGCTTGCCCGTCTCAGTGGTCGCTTCACCGAAGCCGATGTGCGGCGCTGGAATCGGCGCCTGGAAGTCGAGCGGGAACCGGTGGCGAACGTGGCCCGCGATGCCTTGCGTTCGTTGGCGCTGGTGGCGGGCGGCCCGCCAGCAGAGTCTGACTCGAGCGCGTCGCTGGCGCGCACCACGTCCACCAGCTTCCTCGCGTATAGCTGGGCGCGGCGTGACGAAACCATCCGGTTAGTGGGTGAGCATTTGCTGTTGGTGGGGCTGGCGCTTGGTGCCGCCATCGTGATGGCGGTGCCGTTGGGCGTGCTCCTCACACGTACGCCACGTGTTGCCGGTGGCGTCATGCAAGTGTTGGGCATCCTGCAGACGATCCCGTCGCTGGCATTGCTGGCGTTCATGATTCCCTGGCTCGGCATCGGTGTGGTGCCGGCGCTGGTGGCGTTATGGCTGTACGCCCTGTTGCCGATTGTGCGTGCCACCTACAGCGGCGTGGCGGCCGCCGACCCCGATGCAGTCGCCGCCAGCGAAGCGCTGGGGACCACCGCATGGCAGCGATTGTGGTGGGTGCAGGTGCCACTGGCCACACCCGCGGTACTTGCCGGTGTGCGCACGGCGGCGGTGATCACGGTGGGTGCGGCGACCCTGGCCGCGTTTATCGGTGCGGGCGGGCTCGGCGAGCCGATTGTCACGGGGTTGGGACTCGCCGACACGCGCCTCGTGCTGTCGGGTGCGTTGCCGGCGGCGGCACTGGCGGTCGTGGTAGACCTCACCCTTGCCGTGGTGGAGCGCCTCGTGGCACCGGCCCATCGGCGTGCGCGCCGTCCTCGCGAGCACACCTGAGGCTCAAGGCCGGGCGGTGGTACATCACATTGATGCCGGGGAGCGGAGACGTGGTTCTTGACGCTGTCGTGATTTCCCTCGTTCTTGGTTCAGCGGGCACTGCGTTTGGGTAGTGAGCCATCGCGCTTTCCGCGGAACCGCACAGATAAGCAAACCGCGGCCGTCAACTTCGAGTTTTCGCGCCGTTGCGTAGCCTTGCCACGTCGCCATCGCAGATGCCGTGAATGTCTTGGAGGTGCCCGCTAGATGGCGCCGGTTCCTGGTGGCCGAGTGGACATATGAGTCCAAGTGGACCGCGCGGGGCGGCGCGACTCCCTGTCGATCGCGATACTCAAGGCGTTGCAAACACACGGCAAACTGGCCCGAAGCGATAAAACGCTTGCGCGCATCCCAATGGTGACCTCGGCGGCATCTACGCTCAGCCCAGTCTTGGTGGAGGTGGAGCATTCGGTCGTGCGTGGATCGAAGCCGGCATGCTTGAACGCGAGTAAGCGACGTTCGACGATTTCATCGCCGCTGCCGAGTATCTGATGCGTGAGAAATACACGGCGCCAGGAAAGCTTGGCATTCGTGGTTCCTCGAACGGGGGCCTGCTGATCACCGCCAGCCTGACGCGACGCCCCGATCTGCCTGCCACTGTCATTGCCGAAGTGCCAACCACCGATAATCGGCGGAAGAAACCTGGGCGGCATCGTGCCCGAGACGGAAGGTCGCCGGATTCCACGCAGTTTCACTTCCGACCGGCGCTCTCACCGTTGCCTCGTCTGAAGAAGACAACGTGCTATCCCGCGAGGTTGCTTCGCCGGTGCTGTTGCTGGCCTATCCGACGGGCGGACACATCGATGATCGCGGCCCGACGGCGTGGTTCGAGGCTACGGCCGACGCCCTCGCCTTCGTCGCGACGGCGATCGGTATTTACGTGCCTCAAGCAAAACCGGAGACGGTCGATCGTTCACAACACCCCAAGCCACTCCTTCTCGAAGCCGTTGTACCCCGGAAAAATCTTCGGCAGCTGCGCGGCCCCGAGGTGCTTCGACGCGATCTCGCTGAACACCGCACGGAAGTCGGTGGTGAGCGCCAGATCGCGTCCCTCGTAGAGTTGCTCCGGCGCCAACCCAGGCCAGCGCCCGTGCACTCTCTGGGCTGTACGCAGCGCCCCGCCGATGACGAACATCGCGCCCGCATGTCCGTGATCGGTGCCGCCGGTCCCGTTCTGGCGCACCGTGCGGCCGAACTCCGAGCAGGTGAGAATCACCACGTCGTCCATGCGGTCGCCCAAGTCCGCTACCAACGCGGCGATGCTTTGCGAGAAGTCGCCAAGACGCGTTGCTAGCTGCCCACGTGCGCCGCCCTGATTCACGTGCGTGTCCCAGCCTCCTACGTCGGCGAACGCCACTTCGAGCCCCACGCCCGATCTGATCAGCTGGGCGATTTGCAACAGCCGTTGCCCGAACTGTGATCGTGGATATTCCACCCCAGCGGCGGGCCGATACTGCTGCGGGTTGGCGGCGCGCAGCACTTTCAGCGCCTCGAACATGTCGCTGCCACTGCCGTGCACCAGATCCGACGAACCCGTACGATACAACGCCTCGATGCGACGCTGCGCCTCACTACCGTTCGTACGAATCGAGAATTCGTCGATGGAATTCATCGCGACCACCGCACTCGCCCCCTCCAGAATGCGCGGCGTCTGCGCCGTCATCGCGACGGCCCGGAAGGGCACGGGCGTACACGCCTTCGCCTCACACGTGCCTTCCACCGCGAGGTAGCGATTGAGCCAGCCGTCGGTCGTGCCTTTGCGGTCGGGTGTTCCGGTTTCCATGTAGTCCTGCGCATCGAAGTGCGATCGCGTCGCACTGGGACTACCCACCGCATGGATCGGCGCGAGCATACCGCGATCCCACAGCGGCTTCAACGACGACAAAGACGGATGCAGTCCGTAAAACCCATCGAGGTCGATCGCCCCCGCGGCATTTGCCGATGCGCCCACGCGGGCCGGCGTCGCGATCGCGAGCTGCGGTCGCGCCGCGTAGTAGTTCGCGTCACCGAACGGCACGAGCACATTCAAGGCATCGGCTGCACCTCGCTGAAAGAGCACGATCAGCGTTTTGCCACGCACTGCGCGCGGCAACTCCATCGCCAGCGCGGTGCGACGCAGGAAACTGGGCGAGAGGCCTAGCGTTACCAGCGACAGCGCGCCGCCCTTGAGAAACACTCGGCGATTCACGGGATTCTGGAAGGCGGACATGACGCGACCTCGCTCAGCGACGTTGAAATTCAGGAGCCCCGAGCGCGAGGCCAACGATCTGCGCGAATCCGGTGAGTGGCGGCAGCGATCCGATGGTCTGCGTGAGCGAGGCGCCGCGCGTCGGCGTTACCGATTCGCGACCCGCCGCTTGCTGTTGTTGCGCCACCGGTTGCCGCGAAGCGCGACGCTCGCTTGCTGCCTGTCGGCGGTCCTCACCGACCATGCCCCCCGTCATCGTGGCATCGTCGTCGGCGGTGAGCAGCGAATCGTTCGCGCTGCTGTGCTGCTGCAGAAACGGATTGGTGCCCGTGAGCAGTACCTGCCGCGTGTCCGAACTCACGGCACCACCGAACAGCTCCTTGATCACGCCGTCTACTTGGCTTTCGCGCGAGGTGTTCGCCAGCTGCGCCGTGAGCGGCCACGCCGGCAGGCGAATACCCGGTACGCGACCTGATGCCGCCGCCAGTCCGAAGTTGATGCGATTGAGAATCGCGCCCGTGTTCATCCACGCGTCGCCTGTTTCAGGATATCCGTTGGGCGCCTGATGGCCAAAGATCGGCTGGCCCAATCGGCTCACCATCTGTGACGTGCGCGGAGTGGCATCGGGCTGCGCGTGCATAACCCGCATCGTGCTGGTCACCAGCTCGAACGGCGACTTCACCTTGGCGCGATAGCTCGTCGACGCGAAGAACTCGGGACTGGTCACGATCGTGCGCACGACCGCGCGAATGTCACCATTGGTGCGACGAAACGTGGCGGTGGCGCGTTCCACCAACGCCGCCGGCGGCGTATCGCTCACAAATCGACGCGCCAGCTTCGTGGCAATGAATTTCGCGGTGCTCGGGTGCGACGCCAACACGTCGAGCACGGCTTCGCCCTCCTCGACACCCTTGTTGGCCGCGAACGACTTGCCGAGAATGGTTTTCGCACTCGCGTCGTGCACCTCGCCGCGGAAGACGAAGCCGCCACCCTGCGCACCACGCGCGATCGTCCAACCGGTCAACGCACGCGCCACCTCAATGACGTCGTGCTGCGTGTAGCCACCGTCCACGCCCAGCGTGTGCAGCTCCATCAGCTCACGCGCATAGTTCTCGTTCACACCACGCCGACGCGGCGCTAGTTGCTGAAGCGGTGGATTCTGCGCGATACGCTGCTGCACGGCCGCGGCGCGGCGAGCCGCCTGACGCGCGTTTGCCGGGCGTTGTGTGGTTCGCAGCGTGGGACGGCCGCTGTCGGCCACGCTCTGCCAGTTGTCCAGGTAGTACAGCATCGCCGGGCTTTTGGCCACGGCGCCCAGGAGCTCGCGGAAGGTGCCGAGCGCATGGGGGCGAATCGTCTGCGTGTCATACTCTGGGAGGAAGTACCGCGTGCGATCCTTGCCGGCGAACACGTTGAAGTGATTCTCCCAGAAATCGACCATGACTTCGTTGAGCTGACGCTCGCTCATCACCGCCCGCGCCACCCGGCTCGAGGCGAGCTCGCCCAGAAAAGCGTACGACTGGCGACCCTGCTCTCGCAGCCTGGCAGAATCGGTGGCCGATATGGTGCCGCCGCGACGCTGCAGCTGCGCCAGCACGGCGGCCGGTGGTGGACTGTCCGCCAGCAGCTCGTCGCCGCTTTTCCCAAGCGTCGCGAAGCGAGCCACGAATTGCTCGGTGGCCGCGTCTGGAATACGCTCGGGATACAGCTGGCGGTCAATCCAAGCGTCTACCCCCAGCGTCCGCACCGCGTCTACGTCGCCCGGTCGGGCGCCGAAGGCCAGGCGATTGAGGACATGGTGCACCTGTTGATCGACCGTCTGCTCGCGCGATGCGCTTTGCGCGGTTGGCGACGCTGACCCGCCAGGCACGACGAACGCGGGCGCAGCCGCGGTGGCGCAGCCCAGTGTCGCCAGGCTTAGTGTCGCCAGACCCAGTGTCGCCAGGTCCAAGGCCAGCACGGTGGGAAAAGACCGGCGGAAAATCGGCACGCGTGAACCCTCGAAGGAAGTCTTCCGTTATGACGGAAGGTTCGCGGCTTCGTTAACCGCGTCGTCCTTTATCTTTCTTCGCATATGGCTCACGGCACCGCGCACGGCCGCTTCACGCAACTCATCGACGCCGCGCTCGCTGCCGGCACGCTCACCGCGATTGCGACCGGTGGAGCTCTGCTCGGCCTTGGCTGGCGCGAGGGCGAGGCGGGACGCGTCTTCCGGCTCGCCGGTCGAGGCCTCCTTGAGCGCTTCGGCGTAGCCTCGTCGGCCGCGCCACTGACGTCGGTCGCCCTCGGCTATCTGCATCACCTCGTCATCGCGACGAGCTGGGGCGTGATCCTTGCACTGGTGGTTCTCCCATGGCGTGGCGTGACCCGCGTCACCGTCGCCGTGCTCGCCGCAGCGGGGTATGGAATGCTCGCGCTGTGGGTGCTCCCGTCAACATTACGTATCGGTTACGCGGTGACGGGAACGATGTCCGGAGTGGTTGCCATTGGAGCTGCAGTGGCGGTCGCGTTGCTGGGCAGCGTCTGGGTCGCGATCGGCGAACGACACGACTGACGCGCGGTTGCTGTTGCAGTTGCTGTTGCTCATCACAGGGTGGTCCGTCATTCACGTGGACGGCGCGCGTGCCGGACGGATCCCCTTGTCAGGTCGAACCTTTTTTCACACAGGAGGCAGCAAGATGGACGTCCTCGTACGACTCGAGGCGCGTCCGAGCGATTCGCCGGTAGTTGCGCACGTGAATTCGATTCCCGTGCTTCCCTTCGGTACTCGCTCGCGGCGTGAAGTAGTCACGCTGTACGGCGTGGCCGACGCGCAGTCTCTGGCCTTGGCCCTCGCGGCCACCGTCGAGAGTGAACGACTGGAAGCACACACCGGAGTCGTGCGCCATCTGGGCGTATGGCCGGACCGCGGGGCGGTCGGTGATTCGGCCTGGCGAGATGGAACGACGGGTCGGTTGGTCACGCAGGACCTTGATATACCGCTGCTGACACTCGAGGCGCGTGCGTCCGAGCTGCTCGGCTTGTGTGGTTCGACGTTGCGTCGCGTCGCGGCTGGCTTGGCCATGCCGGACTGGCCCGAAGGCACCGAGCGGGCACTGAGCTTTTCGTTCGTGTCCACCAATGCGGTGGCGTCCGGCGGAGCCGGGCACTCACTGGAAGACGATGCCGGAGTCGAAAGCTGGCTGGATTCCATCCGGCAGGCTGATGCCTTCACTTTCGAAATCGAGGGAGACTGAGTTCACACTTTCTTCGTCTGCGCAGGACCACGGGCCGCGACCACCTCAAAGTGATCGCGGCCCGTTCGTATTTCCGGAGGGAATTCGTCCCAGGCGTACGTCGTCGAATAGATGAGACAGGAATTTCCCCGACGTGGCTGTCCAGTTGAGCTCACTTGCCCCCCTCCCTCCCTCGCCGCACGCTATGGGTGGCGGTCGACCAGCCCTCGTGCCGCCCAACGACCCTCGATTCGCGAGGGCCGCAGCATGTACGGAATCGCGCGGGAGGGGACGATGCGGGAGTACGATAGCGCCGGCATCAGGAACATCGCCGTGGTCGGCCACGGCGGCAGCGGAAAAACGAGCCTGGTGGATGCCCTCTGCTTTTCGGCAGGATCGAGCAAGCGCCATGGCACCGTGCGTGACGGCACCGCACTGACCGATCATCTGCCCGAGGAAATCGAACGGAGATACTCCATCTCACTCGGTTGTGCCTACGCCGAATGGATGGAAGCCAAGATCAATTTCATCGACACCCCGGGCTCCCTCGACTTTCAGGGTGACGCCCTTGCCGGACTCGCCGCCGCCGACGGCGCGCTCTGCGTCATCGGCGGCGCGACTGGTGTCGAAGTGGGCACGGAGCGCGTCTTTCGCGCCGCGGTGGCCAAGCAGGATCCGGTGTTGTTCGTGGTGTCCATGATGGACAAGGAGCACGCCGACTTCGACCGCGTCTACGCGCAGATCAAGGAGCGTTTGACCGCGAAGGTCGTACCGGTGGAGATCCCGATCGGTGCCGGTGCCAACTTCCGCGGTGTGATCAACCTGTTCACACAGCGCGCCTACATGTACACCAGCGGGGCGAAAGGCGAGTTCGTGGAAGCGGATGTCCCGGCCGGGTGCGAAGAGCGCTTCGCGCGCTACCGTCAGGAACTCATCGAAGCCATCAGCGCCACGAACGACGCGTTGCTCGAACGGTATCTCGATGGTGGTGAGATCGATCGCGACACGGCGTTGCACGGCATGAAGGACGCCATGGCGCGCCTCGACCTGTTCCCACTCTTCTGCGCGTCGGCCGACAGCATGATCGGCGTGCGCGCCCTGCTCACGGAACTCGTGCAGCTCATGCCGAACGCGTACGAGATGGAAGAGATCCACGCGCTCACCGGCGCTGAAGGGCACCAGACGATCCCGCTGCACGCCAACGACGACGGCCCTTTTGCCGCCCTGGTGTTCAAGACGCTGGCCGAGCCGCATGTGGGCGACGTGAGCTACTTCCGGGTGCTGTCTGGTCGTATCGCCAGCGGACAGGACGTGTTCAACGCCACGCGCGACAGCGCCGAGAAGCTGGGACATCTCTCCATTCCCTGCGGACGCGAACGCGTGGAAGTCGGCATGCTGCACGCGGGCGACATCGGGTGCGTGGCCAAGCTGCGCAACTCGCACACGAACGACACGCTCTCCACCCGCGAGCATCCGATCCGCTTGGCGGCGATCGAATTCCCCGAACCGGTCGTTCAGTTCGCGGTACGCGCTGCCGTGCGGGGAGAGGAGGAGAAGCTGCAACTGGGCCTGCACCGACTCCACGACGAGGACCCCACGTTCAGCGTGCACTATAATCCCGAAACGCACGAGACGATCGTGGGCGGCCTGGGCGAACGACATCTCGATGTGTCGATGGCGGTGCTTCGCCGCAAATTCGGCGTGCAGGCCGAACTCGCGAAGCCACGCATCGCGTTTCGCGAAACGCTCACGGCAAAGGCCGAGGGGCAGGGGCGCCACAAGAAGCAGACGGGTGGCCGTGGACAGTTCGGCGATTGCTCGGTGCGCCTCAGCCCGATGCCGCGCGGCGAAGGCTATTTGTTCACCGACGCGATCGTGGGCGGCGCGATACCGTCCAAATACATCCCGGCCGTTGATCGCGGCGTGCAGGAAGCGGCCGCCCGTGGGGTGCTGGCGGGATTCCCACTGGTCGATTTTCGCGCCGAGCTGTACGACGGCTCCACGCACTCGGTGGACTCGAACGAAATGGCGTTCAAGATGGCGGGCATTACCGCCTTCAAGGCGGTGGCCCCGAAGTGCCGTCCCGTGCTCCTCGAGCCGCTCGATCTCCTCGAGATCACCGTGCCCGACCGCTTCCTCGGCGATGTCCTCGGCGATCTCTCCGGCCGTCGTGGCCACATTCTCGGAACCGACACCGACGGTGATCGCACCGTGGCGCGAGCCGTGGTCCCCCAGTCGGAGCTCCACCTCTATGCCACCCAGCTCTTCTCACTGACCCACGGCCACGGACAGTTCGTGCGGCGTTTCAACGGCTACGAGCAGGTGCCGAGCGAGGCGACACAGAAGATCATCGCGGAATATGTCAGGGAGCGAGAGTCGGTCGACTCGTGACGGCTCGTTCAGAACATCTGTGCCCACCCGCGCGACCGCGTGCGCGCGGGTCTGGACAGTGCCGCCAATGATTTTGCCACCGCGCAGTGGGAGAAGGCGATCCGCGCGTTGCCGTTGCCGAGCGTGTTGTTGTCGATCGAGTTGCGAATCATCACGCTGCCGTAGATATCGGCGGTGCCGTTCGGGCGGAAGTCATTCATGACGACGATCAAGCCGACAAATTTGAAGTTGCCGTTTGTGCGCAGACTCCCGTTGACGAGCAGGATCCCCTGGCCGCGACCGCCGTTCAGCGACAGGTCGCCATTCGAGTAGATGATCGGGAAATAGCTGGCGCAGCCTTCGACCGTTCCGATTCCACGATTTGGCTCACCCCAGTTGGAGGCCGAAAACGTACACGTGGAAGCCGAACCGGTCGGCACCGGGCTTGCGCCCGTCGTGATCACGTTGGCCTTTGCCGCCAGCGACGCAAACGTCTCCGTCCCGAACACGGTGAATGTGCTCGCATCGCCGGCGCGTGGATCCTGGTAGGTGCCTCCCACGGCCTGCGTAACTGGCTTCTGCACCGTGGCGGTTTTCGCCGGATTGTACGCGATCGCGAACGTGTCGCGCGAGCTGTAGCCCGCGCAGTCGGCCCAGCCAGGCGGTGGCGTGTTTTTTCCGGTAATGTCGATCGATCCCTTCACGTCGATATTGCCCATCGACATGATCGCCGCACCAGGCGTAATGTTTGCACTGTTGAGTCGAATCAGCTGATTCACCGCGCGCTGCGCCTCGAGCGCGCCGTTCCCAGCGCTGGCACGTCCGATGGACACGAGCGAGAAGGTCGATGCATTCAGGCGCATGATGCTGACCCGCGCGGTGTCGCCCCTGGCAACGCCCACCACGTAGGACGAATCGACCGCCCCGACCGCCATCTGCGTCTTCGCGGTCGTCCACGCATCGAACTGCGCGTTGGCGCCATACTCCGCCACCGCCAGCGCACGCTGCTCCATCAGCACGCCGCGGCTCGACTTGAACTCCTGCAAGGCCGTCATGAACGCGCCGGTCGAAAGCACGGCGATCACGACCACGGCGATCATCACGATAATGAGTGCCGTCCCGCGACGATCGCGCACGAGTACTGTTCTCATCGCCGGTTCCGCAAGGCAACGCGGACGGCAATGGTGTCTTCAATCGCCGTGATCGAACTGCCCGCCACTCGGGAGCTACTGCGTCCACGACCGCGTAACACGACGTCCAGCCGCGCGGCTTTTGGCGCGTTGGCCAGCGTCGTGATGCTCACACCCAACGTGTCGTAGAGGGCGACGGAAAGTCCGCCGGTGCCGCTGGCAGATGCCGGCTGGTATGGACCGCTCACCGGGATGGCGGCCGTCCACGCTCCGCCCACGAACTCGCTTCGGCCAAGATACCAGCGACCGGAGGCGACCTGAGTGAGCGCGTAGCGTGTGGGGCGTACGAGTCGCAAGGCCGAACCCGCGAGCACCGAATCGGGAAGCGTTGGTGTGACGGTGAGTCGAAGTCCAGTCTTCAAAAGATCGGCGATCGGGTGCACGTACACGGTCCCGACGCAGGGTGCCGCGAGCACACTGACGTTCGTGACGGTATGCGTGCTCCAGAAATCCCCCTTCTGCCCAGAGGAATCCGGACGCAGCAGCATGACGGCGTCGCCCACGTTTGGTAACGAGGCCCAAGAGGTCAGCGCCATGCGCGCCGCGCCGACCGGCGGCAGATCGACCGTGGTCGCGGTGCGTGCGCAGACGACAGACGAGCCCAGTGACGCGCGGAATGAAATGGACATGTTGTCGAATGCGGTGATGTCGCCACCGACGCTCGACACGCCGCGCAGTTCGGTGGGCAGCAATGACATCGCCGAGCGAAGCTCGCGCCGCACGACCGTTTGCTCGGTCATGCGCTGGAACGCGCGTTGCTGATCCATCATAATCCGCGCGACCAACGTTCCGAGTACTCCCAGGATCACCATCGAGATCAGGAGTTCGACCAAGGTCCCGCCGCGTCGTCGCGAGCGAGTATGTGGCATCATGCGCAGGGTACGAGAGTCGAGTATCGGAAGGTCTGCGATCGCCGGGGCAGCGTCAGCGTGAGTGAGATCTGTCGAGCGTAAGTCGTCCGGGTCACGGTCCAGCTTTCGCGGATGCCACGTGTCACGCCCGTTCCGCTCGCGAGCGAACCCGCCCCAAGCGCGTTGCAGGAGATACTCGCCAGTGAGTCGAGGCGCGCCTGCGCGACGCCGGCCGCAATGAGCTGGTTCCGGCTCCCGCCCATCTGCTCGGCAATCTCGGCGGACGTATTCAGGAGCCCACCGATGGCGACCACCAACATGACACTCGCGATCAGCAACTCGATCAGCGTCGCGCCACGACGGGTGCGTGCACGGGTGCGCGAACGGGTGCGCGAACGGGTGCAACGGGAGGTCCGCCCGATCATAACTCGCACCCCTTCAGCATGACGAGTCCGACGCCATTGACGCAGACCGTGTCGGCGTATGCCCCGACGCTCAGCCGGTAACGCGTGATAGCGACCGATGATGGCGTGACGAGACCACGCGCGTCGTAGCGAATCGAGAGGGGCGCGGACGACAATGCTGCGAGGGTCGCGCCAAATTGCTGGTCGAATCGCACGGGGCCCATGATGGTGACGGGCTGTCCTTGCAATCCACTCAAGACCATCACACTCGCGGAGGTCCCCGAAAGTGTGAGTGTCGCGACTTTCCCTTTTTGGACCGCGGCGGCGCGAGCTGAGGCGAAGAGCGCCGAGACGCCTTGTCGTGCCGCGCGGAGGGAACTCCGCGACTTCATCTCGGAGATCCGCGGTAGTGCCATCGCCATCATCAACCCAAGGATGACGACGACGATCAGGACCTCGATGAGCGAGAAGCCGGGGCGTCGGAATGGCAGAATAGGGACGAGACGATCCATGCTTACGAGGTATCGTCTCCGGCCGCGGATACTTTAACGGACGAGGTACGTCGTCCCCAGCGCTACGATTCCGTGACAGCGCGGCCGGCGCGCTACACTTTGTGGTAGCTGATGCGCGCCGCGTCTCGGCGATCGGCTCCTTCGTAGATGTCAAAGTCGCTGAAGAAGGCCGGTGCTTCATGCTGCAGAATTCGCAGCGCCATCACCGCCAGACGACGAATCTCCAGCTCCGCCCCTTCGCTTGAACGGAGCTCGAGCATCGTACGCCAGGCACGCGCGTTCGCCGTGACCACGATCTTCGTTTCCGTGCTGTTCGGCAGCACTCCGCGCGCGGCTTCACGCGCCATCTTGCGGCGGTGCACCTTGTCGTCCACCCATGCGTACCGAGTCATCAGCGACTCCACCAGCGAGATGTAGCTCTCCACTGCACTCGTAACCTGCGCGCGCCAAGCCTGTTCGAGCGGTTCGTCCCCGATCATCGCCGGCGGCATCACGAACTGTGCATCGCTCTCGTCGACGTAGCGCTGCGAGAGCTGCGAGTAGGCAAAGCCGGCGCGATGGCGCACCAGTTCATGCGTGAGCGACCGGCTCACCCCCTCGAACAGGATCGAGTAGCTCGCATGTTCCAGCACGCTGCCATGCCCCTGCTTCTTGATGTTCTCGAGATAGTCGCGCGTGCTTCGGCCAGCCGGATTCCGCTGACTCATGTAGCAAAGGCGGCCGGCAAACTCGGCGAGCCGCTCGCCGTCGGTGGACTCGCCGATCCACTGCACCGGCAGATGGCTGGCCTCGACGAACTGGGGACGAGCGAGCACGGTGATCTTGGGCTCGCGGAGAATCGCGGCATCAGAGAGCGGCATGGCAGAGAAATCGGGTGAATGAGGCGCTAGCGGCGATGCGGTAATGGCGTAATATCGCCAATATCGTCGGCGGCGACATTACCGCCCGGCACGATCCTCTCAGCCGTTCCTCATGTTCGCCTGCCCGCCCGTCCGCACGCTTCAGGAAGAGATCCAGCAATCCCGGCCCTTCCGCTCGCAAGCGCAGGAGGCAACGATCGCCCTGATGCGGACGGCGTCAGCCGTGAACCGGCGGTTCGCACGGGTCGTGGAACCGCATGGTCTCAGCCTCGCCCAGTACAATGTGCTGCGCATTTTACGCGGCGCCGGGAGTGAGGGGCTGCCCACGCTAGCCATCCGGGATCGCATGATCGATGAGGGGTCAACCGTGACCCGCCTCCTCGATAAACTGGAGCAGGCGTCGCTGGTGTCCCGGGATCGATCCCGCCCCGACCGCCGGCAGGTGCTCTGCACGATTACGCCAGCGGGCGAGGCGCTGTTAGCCACGCTCGACCCGCAGATCGATGCGACCGATCTGACGACAATGGCAATGCTAACCGCGGAACAGCGTGCGTTACTGCTGTCAATTCTCGCTGCGATTCGCGCTGGATTAACCGACTGATATCTTCGCGATAGCGCCATTCTCGTGCCATAGTAGTGCCATCCTAGCGCCATTTTGCAGTTAAACACACTGTTCGTGATGCGACGACAACCGCTCCGCCGCGGATCACCACGGACCACGCGCGTACGGTCAGCCCTCCGTTCGCGCCAACGCTCCTGCCAGTCGACGGTCACGCGAACGACGAGCCCGCACACGCGATCGCCGCATCAGGCACGGCGATGCCGGCCGGTAGCGGAATTACTCGAGCACGCTGTCCAGTCGAAATCGATTCCAATCCCGCGTGCGTTCAATGTCATCGAGCACCGCCCGTGCCGCCGTCGGCAGCGGTGCGGCGTCAGGATCATGGCGGAGATCGGCAAACGGACGGTCGCCGTCGCGCGCGATCTTGCAGCCGGGATTGAGCACGCCCGACGGATCAGCGGCGTCTTTCACATGCGCGAACGCCGCGCGCGCCTCGAGCCCCCACACGCGGTCCATCAGCGGGGCCCGCAGACGGCCGTCGCCATGCTCGCCGGACAAGGTGCCGCCCAGGACCGCCGTCAGCTCGCACACGCGGTCAAGGATGCCGTAGACGCGATCCCGCCATCCACTGCGCGTCACGTCCACCAGGGGATTCACATGTGCGTGCGCGTCGCCGGCGTGTCCAAAGATGACGCCGGGCATGTCGAAATGTTCGAGCGCACGACGGACGCCCCGCACGTAGTCGGGAAAGCGGTCGGGTGGCACGCAGCCGTCTTCGATGAACTGCATCGAACGGAGCCGCGGAGCGAGGCGCGAAAGAATCGGACTCGCCGCGTGACGTAGCGCCCACAATCGATGCTCGTCGTCGGCGTCGACGGCGGTATGCACCTCGCTCGCGCCATGCCGCGTGGCGCGAGCCGCCAGTTGTGTCAGCGCATGGAAGGCCTCCGGGGCCGACTCCCCTTCAACCTCCATGAGCAGCACCGCATCGGCGTGCGGTGGAATGCCCGTAGGGCCATCGGTGGCCGCGACGTCGAGGAATGTGCGATCCAACAGTTCGCATGCCGTCGCGCCATCGATGCGCGCCTCCACGGCACAGGCGGTCGCCTCCTCCAGTGAATCGAAAATCGCCAGAATCGTGGCCGTCGCACCCGCGACGGGAATCAGCGAGAGCTCCACTTCGGTAAAGATGGCGAGCGTGCCCTCGCTGCCGACCAGCAGGTCCACCAGATGCCCGTCGGCGCGTAGCGCGTCGACGATCGCGTAGCCCGAGGATTCCTTGCGTACACCCGCGTGCGTAAGCGCGTACGCCGGGATCTCGGTACCGAGCTGGCCGCTGATCTGCGACATCGCGTCGGCTAATCGTCGCACCGCCGGCACGCCGACCGGCCACGGCGCATGGCGTCGGACCCACACGTCGGTGCCGTCGTCGAACACACAGCGCACGCCGTGCACCCACGGGCGCGTGGCGCCGAACGTGAGGCTGCGCGCACCTGCCGCGTTGGCGCCGACCATGCCGCCAATGGTGCAGAACAAGCCACTGGACGGATCCACCGGAAAGCGCAGCCCTTCGCGCCGTGCCGCGCTATCGACTTCGCCCCGCGTGACACCGGCGCCGACCCGGATACGGCGCCCCTCCACCTGGACCGGGTTCAGGTGACGTAGGCGGCTCAGGTCGACGATCACACCGGGACCCACGGCGCCCGCCGCCATGCCGCTGCCCGAGCCGCGTGGTATCAGGGCCACCCCCTCGCGCTTGCTCCAGCGCATCAGCGCGGGCAGATCGTCGGCGTCGGCCGGCACGGCCACCCCCGCCGGTACACACCGCGCGATCCCAGCGCCCTCGGCATACAGCGCCCGGGCGAGCAGGTCGGTGCGGAACACACCGCGGAAATCGGGAGGTGGCTCGATCACTCTTGGAACCTCGTGCCCCCCAGGTGGCCGCGGCAAGGCCTCCGCGTCACGCCTCCGAGTCCAGACTTGCTCACGCCATTCCCTCGCCCCTCGTATCTTGCACGATATGACCCTGCCCACTGCCGTCACCGCCGCCCTCGCCCAGCGCGATGCCGCCCGCTTCTGCGAGGCGATCCTGCCGGCGGTGTCGCGCACCTTCGCGCTCGGCATCAAAGTATTGCCGGGCGCTCTCGGTCAGGCCGTGCTCGACGCCTATCTGTTGTGCCGCATCGCCGATACCGTGGAAGACGCACCCGCGGTCAATCCGCAGGTCAAGGCTGCACTGTTCGATGATTTCCTCGCGGCCTTTAGTGATCACGCTGCGCTCGACCGCTTTCGGCACGGCGTGAAGCCGCTGGTCGGCGACGAAGCGCATCTGTCGCTCACGCTCAATGCCGACCTCGTGTTCGCGCACTTCTCGGTGCTGCCGCCGAAAACGCGCGCCGTGGTGCAGAAGTGGGTGACCGAGATGGCGCTCGGAATGCGGAAGTTCGTGCTGCTCTATCCCGACGGCATTCGCATTCAAACGGTCGACGAATACAAAGAGTACTGCTACTACGTGGCGGGAACGGTGGGCTACATGCTGACCGATCTGTGGCACGAGCATTCGTCGAGCATCGGCACCAAGCGGTATGCGATTCTGCGCGAGCGGTGTCGCGCGTTCGCGGAGGCGTTGCAGACGGTGAACATCTTGAAGGACGTGGCGGCCGATGCGGAGAAGGAAAACTCGGTGTACGTGCCCGAGGAGTTACTGCGCGCGCACGGGAGTTCGCAAAGTAGTATTCTTGCGCCTGAACTGATCGCGAAGAACCGCGAAGCGCTGACGCAACTGATTCAGCTGGCGTGGCACGATCTCGAGGAAGCGCGCATGTACCTGCTGCTCATTCCACGGCGCGCCATCTCGATCCGCCTGTTTTGCATGTTGCCGCTGTTGCTGGCCTACGCCACGCTGCGCGATCTGGTGCAGAGCACCGCGATGCTCAAGCCCGGCGGCTCGGTGAAGATCTCGCGTCGCGAGGTGAAGTCGCTGCTGATGACCGGTTCCATGCTCGTGATGAGCAACATGGGCGTACGCTGGCTCGTAGAGCGCGTGCGGCGCCGCGCGTTCGTGCTGGAGTTGGTTACCGCGCCGTAATCTGCCCCACGACTTTCTGCAGCAAATTTTGTGGCTCACGAAGGCGGTCCTGCTCCAGTTCGTCGAGCAGCTGCTCCAGTCGCAGATGCATGCGGTCCACCGAGTTTCGATAGGCCCGACGCAGCGCGCGCCAGCCGAGGAAGCCGGCACCGCCCGCGAACGCCGTGACGCCCGCGAGAATGCCGGTGCCAACGCCGGTGCCAACGAGAAACACCACCGGTACCGCGACCACGGCGTAGAGCAGCACGAGCACGCCGATCAGCGCCACGACCTGATTCCGCTGCATTCGACGCATGCCGGCGATGTCGGCGTCGAGTCGGATCACGCTGCGTGCCCCGTCGATCGCCGTTACGCTCGCGGTCACCTGATCGACGCGCACCAGATCGAAGCGCCGGCCGCCCACGCCGAATGAGCGAAGAAAGTTGCCGAACGGATCGTGGCGAGGCTCCCAGCTCTGCCGGTCTCCGATGCGACGACGTGTCGAGAGGGACTCCATGCGCGGCATCCACGAATCAAGACGACGCAAAATATCGTCGGGCGTACCAGGGACCGTGCGCTGGGCGCCCACCGCGGCCGGCCCCAGACTGTCGAGCATCGGGCCCGATTCTGTCTCCGACATCGGCAGACGCGACCGTTCCTCGGCGATCGCCTGACGCACATGCGCCAGATCGAGCCCGACTTCTTTCGCGATCTCGAGCAGACGCTCCTCCGACACACTCTCCACGCCGTCGGCGGTCGTCGTCTGGAGTTCGCTGGCGCGGGCGAGCACGCGCTCGAGCGCGGTGCGCGGTATGTCAGCCATGGATTCGGTGAGCCTGAGGAACACGCGTCAGCATCAGATACCACTCAAGATAATGTCGATCTGCCGCTGAATCGCCTCGCGTATGGCGGGCGGTAGGGCGAAACCGGTGTCGAAGAGCGCGTTGTACGCCGTAGTGCGCGAGCTGCGGATGTTGGCTTGCTCGACGTAAAATCGCACGTACCCGTCGCGCAACTCCGGGGCGATAATCGCCAGCAGCATCGCACCGGCCTGAACCTGACCTATCGATACGTAGCGGTCGGCGACACCAGCACGCTGTTCGGCTGGCGTCGTGTTGTCGCTTACCACCGATCCGACCAATGTGCCGGTAACTTCGTGCGCCAGCACGTAGAGCACGTGCACCGCATCTTGGCTGCGCGCCGGAAAGGGCACGGCCACCATCGTCTGTCGGTTCGGGCCGGCCGCCGTGCGCCCTTCTCCGCCAATGGGCAGCGACAACAGGAGATCGCCCTGCCGCTGCGACGTATTGTTCAGGAATCGTTCAAACTTGACGCGATACACTTGCTGCCAGAGGCTGTCTACCGACGTAATCACCGGCGCCCGCGTGCGAATCACGCGCGAGTGCTCGGCGTTGAAGAATCGCTCCTGCTCGTCGATTACGCCCGCCAGGAACAGTCGCAGCCACTCGCGGTCGGCCGCGCCTGGAAACATCGACGCGAGCATCGCCACGCGTGCCTGCGTCTCGCGATCAGGAGCGCGCCGCGGGTCACCCTCGAATTGCAGGAAACGCTCGATCGCGTACTTCATGGCGTCCCAGTTCGAGAATTCGAACGGGAGAAACTGCGCCGACAAATACCCGCCGGCCAAGGGCAATCGCCTCGCGAGCGTGGCGCGATTGGCGTCGAGACTGGTGAGCACATTGCGTTGGTTCTTCACGACGACCAACGAATCACGGTACCCGTTGCGATAGAGCCGTACGCGAGTGGTGTCCTCGCTGATCAGGGCAAAGGCATGCAGCCAGAGATCGATGTGCTCGACCGTCCGCACGGGCCAGCGCAGCGCGGGCTGCGCAAGGGGCGTCGTGGGAGCGCCGCCCGGCGCCGCTGCCGTCGTAGGGCTCACGGGCGCGCCAACGGGTATCGCCGCCGCGCACCCCGATGCCAACACCGCGCTGAGGCCAAGGCCAAGCGCCGAGGCGCGACGCCACAGGTGTCGAACCAATGAACGGACAGGAAAAACGTGAGGCATACACGAGTATACACCGCACGTCATCGACCGGATTCAGCGAGCGCAGCGGAACTAGCCGGCGCGGCGGATCGGCGTCGCGATCTCGGGCAGGTCGGCGCTACGACCGCAGGTCACGCAGAAGCGCCAGTTCACGTCGAGCTCGGTGCTGCAGGCGGGGCACTGCCGCTTGGTCATGTCCATGCCGCAGTGCGGGCAGAAGGTCATGCGCCGGTTCTCCGGTAGCCGATTTCCGCAGAAGCGACAGCCGCACGGCTTAATGTCCGGCTTGGCTTCAGCCGTACGATCGCTACCGACCGTCGCCGTCGGTGTTGTCAGGCGCTCCGTTCCCACGGTGTTCGCTGGTGGGGTCAGCCTCAGCGACGTCGTGGCCCACGCCCGTACCAGTGACATCGACGGCGACGGCGACGCCAACGCCTGCGTGCACGCCGCTTGCAGCTCCGACTCCGTCTGCAGATAACCGCGCTCTCCAGCGATCAATCGGAGAACCGCACGCTCAAACGCGTCGGCACCCCCGTCGGCCATTTCCCGACGCGCCTCACGGAAGGGCAGCAGCCGTTCCTCGAGATCGGTGAGCGTGAAGCCCTGCGTCAGGAGATGCGGGTACTGCGTGCGAACCGTGCGCGACAGGCGGAAGGCGAGACGATCGAGATCGTCCAACGAGCGCGACACGGCACTCACTTCCCGTCTGCAGCCTGGTAACGCTTATCCACGTCGTTTCCCATGCGCTCACGGGTCTCGCCGCCGATGCGATCGACTACTCGCTCGGCGACGTTCTTTTCGTGCTCTTGCGCGTCCTTCCAGCCATAGCCATACCCGATTGCTACGCCGATCGCGAGGATGAGTAGATACTTGAACATGAGCGTCCGGAGTTGGACCGGCACTCGTGCGCCGGAGTCCCTACGTCATCCGACGCGCAGTCTTGGCCCCGGGTAACGCTGGAGCGGGGGCAAACACATCAGCGGTTGGAAATGGTGACAGTGGCGCCCGCTTCGTGTTAGCCCGCACCGGCTGCGCGGCCCACCACTCTTCGAACGACGACACCACGAGGCCGTCGGAGCGATCCTGTACGGCGGCCGCCCGAGTCGCGAGGTGGTTGGCGTACTCGTTCTGCGGATGGCCAGCGTGCCCCTTTACCCAGGCCCATTGGGTCTCGTGCATCGCGACCGCATCCACCGCCGCCTGCCACAGCTCCACGTTCTCAACCGGACCCTGCGCGCGTTTCCAGCCTCGCGCCATCCAACCCCGCACCCACGACGTCATCCCATCCACGATGTAGCGCGAATCGGTCGTGAAGAGCACCGACAGCGGATTCCCCTTCCGCGACATGGCTTCGTAGCTATCCATGACCGAGCGCAGCGCCATCCGGTTGTTCGTGGTATCGGGTTCGGAGGCCCACAGGTCGAAGCGCTGCACCGTGCCATCCGCCTTCCGGAACTCGATCAGCGCACCGAGTCCACCGGGCGTGTCACCACTCTTGCCGTTGCCGAGACACGATTCATCGGCAAAGACCGCCACCAGTGGATACGTCGCGCTCACTTCACGATCTCCATGCCTTCCAGTTCGTCCACATAGATTTCGAGCAGGCTGCCGGTACTCGGATGACGGGCCACGATGAGTTCACGCCCGTGGTGCAGGCGGAGCCGCTCCGGGATCACGAGGAACTCGCTCCCACGGCGATACAGTTGGAGCCGAGTGCCATCGGTAATGGCGCGCTCGAGTTTGTCGTATTGGAGGACGGAGAGCTGCATAAGGGGGTTCACGCAAGGTAAGGGAGCTTGGGAGTGAAGTGGGCTTTGAGCTCTGAGCTCTGAGCTCTGAGCTGTCGGCTTGGCTGTCGGCTGTCGGCTGTCGGCTCCCGAGGCTTGGGGCTGTGGGGCTATGTGCTCTCGGCCATGAGCCATGGGCCCTGGGCCGTGGGTTCAATGGAGAGTCATCTGGGTTGACCCATGGCCCACGGCTCACGGCCCATGGCCGAGAGCACATAGCTAACAGCCCCAAGCCTCGGGAGCTCAGAGCCCAGAGCCCAGAGCCCCAGAGCCCCAGAGCCCCAGAGCCCCAGAGCCCCAGAGCCCCAGAGCCCCAGAGCCCCAGAGCCCCAGAGCCCCAGAGCCCCA
>NZ_JBKJRB010000117.1:0-10471 GCF_046594945.1 Gemmatimonas sp.
AACAGATTGCATATCTCGCTGCAGCCCTGAAGAAGCCGCAGGTCACTGATACCGTTCTGCACATCCATCGATCTCGAACTTCGATTGTCAAACAGCGATCCTACTTCCCTGCTATCACGTCGCAACCGCTTGCGGCTGCGTCAGTTACTCTTTTTGTAATGGCCACCGTTTAGGTGGCAGCCTCCAAACGTACCAAGCAGAACACCGAAAGTCAACCCCTTTTTCACGTCCGCATCGCGCAATCGTGTGTGCGCCGTAGCAGCAGAATCGTATGGCCTTCCTTCCAGTCACGGTCTTCAATGAACTGAACCGGTTTGCACTGCGGGGTCGCAAGTATGCGATTGCGTGGCGTATTCCGCAACCCCCAGTTTCAGCTTTTTCCGAGGCCGCTCGTCAATCCGCTACAAAAGAAAACGGCCGCGGTGAGCGGCCGTCGCAGACCGATGCCTTTCGGCATCAGGAAGGCCCGGATTGACAACCCGGCAGTATCCAGAAGAGAACTCGTGTTCGGTCGATGCAACGATGAGCGTGTACCGCACGGCTCGCTACGGAGCCTGCCAGGCGACACCACCAGCAACCAACAAACCAAGTACCAACCAGCCTGACAACGCCAGAAAAACTCGGAGAGCTCGTCCGCGTCGAACCTCGAAACGCGTTTGATTTACAAATCAAACGACTGCGACATTCCGCCTAACCCTACACCGGTTAGTGTAACACCGGCACCATCTAAAATGCACCCTCTAGGACTCGAACCTAGAACCTACTGATTAAGAGTCAGCTGCTCTACCATTGAGCTAAGAGTGCGATCCTGACCACCTTCTCGCGAACGGCACCACGGTGACGCGCCAGGAGGGACTCGAACCCCCGACCAACAGCTTAGAAGGCTGCCGCTCTATCCACCTGAGCTACTGGCGCCTGCCCTGCCGCTGGTCCCCTTGCGGAGTTCCGAACACGAATCCACGTCGGATCCGCAATACGCCAACACTTCCTTTCCTACCGTAAGATCGGGGCGGCCGGATTCGAACCGGCGACCTCCTGCTCCCAAAGCAGGCGCGATACCGGGCTACGCTACGCCCCGCTGGTCAGCGGCCGCTTATGTTAGCCTGCTGGAGCGCCGAGGTCAACGGGGGCGCGCAAATCCGTTGCCACTTCCTGCACACCGTACACCCACACGCAACGCAATGCACCAACTCAGGCCGTACGTATGACGCGCGCGAGGCGCGCGCGAACGGCCTCCTGCTGCAGCAAACTGGCAAAGGCACGACCGCGGTGACTCACGCTCGCCTTCACGTCGTGCTCCACTTCGGCGAACGTCGCACCAAGGTCGTCGGATAGGAAGTAGGGATCGTACCCGAATCCGCTCGTGCCTCGTGCACTCGACAGCAACTCGCCCGTCGTTTCCCCACGGACCACGGCCTCGCACGACGTAACGCCGTCGAGCCAAACACAGGCCGCCGCGCACACATACCTGGCTCGACGAGACATCGACGCCGTGTGCGCAGCGGCTTCGGAGAGCGCGTGTTGCAGAAACACATTGTTCGCCGCATCGAGCGACTTACCATGTAGATCGGTCCGACCGGACCAGCGCTTGCTGTGCACCCCGGGTCGACCTCCCAGCGCGTCGACGGCCAGCCCGGAGTCATCGGCCAAAACGATCGCGCCCGTGAGCCGCGCAAAGTATCGCGCCTTCGCGAGCGCGTTCTCCTCAAACGTGTCGAACATCTCAAGCGCGTCCTCGTCCGGCGATTCGGAAACACCGAGGTCAGCCAGCGTCACGACGTGGACGCCGACCGACGCCATCAACGGCACCAGTTCCGTCACCTTCCCCGCGCTGCGCGTCGCGAGCACAATGCGGGCGGGCGACGCGGCCGCGTGACCGGATGCACCCGACGTCAGCAGCGTAGTCAACGCGGCTGGGGAAAGGGCCCGCTCAGCGTGTGCTGCTGCATGGCGTCGAGCGTCTCGATGCCCCGCACGGCAATCGACAGCAGCGCATCGAGTTGTTCGCGCGCAAACGTGCCGTGCTCACCCGTACCCTGCACCTCGACGAAGCGTCCTTCACTGCTCATGACGACGTTCATGTCGACGCCGGCACGCACATCTTCCTCGTAGTCGAGGTCGAGACGCGGCCGATCGTCCACGAGTCCGATGCTGATCGCGGCCACGCGACGCCGCACGGGCGAAACCGAAATGCGGCCGGTCTGCACCATCCACGTGAACGCGTCATGCACCGCCACGCAGGCACCAGTGATTGCCGCCGTGCGCGTGCCACCATCGGCCTGCAACACATCGCAGTCCACCTTGACGGTGAACTCGCCGAATCGGAAGTCGTCGAGCATCGCCCGGACACTGCGGCCGACCAGCCGTTGAATCTCCTGCGTGCGACCGCCGATCTGCTGACGTTCACGTGACGACCGCGTCTTGGTGGCGCGCGGCAGCATCGAGTACTCGGCCGTCACCCAGCCTTCGCCCGTGCCACGGCGCCATCCCGGAACGCCCGTCTCCACCGACGCGGCACAGAGCACACGCGTCTGGCCAAACGACACCAAACAGGAACCTTCGGCATACGGCACGGCGCCGCGCTCGAGCTGCACCGGTCGCATGGCGTCGTGGGCGCGCCCCACGCGTGCAGAGAGCACTGGACGTTCGTCGTTCGTTCCATCAGATCCGTTCACGGCAGGGTCAGCCACGCAGTTTCTCGATAGTGGAAGTAGTGGAGTGTCCATCGACGAGCGGAATGACCACCACGCGTCCACCGCGAGCTGTCACGAAATCCGCGCCGACAATGGTGTCCGGCGCATAGTCGCCGCCCTTTACGATGACATCGGGCTCAATGGCCTGCACGAGATCAATCGGGGTGTCTTCGTCGAACACCACAACCGCGTCCACGGCCTCGAGCCCCGCGAGGACCACGGAGCGCTCGGCCGACGTGCGAATCGGTCGATCCGGCCCCTTGAGCCGCTTGACCGACGCGTCGCTGTTTACGCCAACGATCAACGCGGCGCCTTCGCGCCGCGCTCGGTCGAGCACGTCGACATGGCCCGGATGCAACAAGTCGAAGACGCCGTTCGTGAACACCACCGCGCCGCGCACCGTGCGTCGCCACACGGTGGCCGCCTCCAGCGTCATGACTTTAGAAGAGGGGAATCGAGGTCCATCGCGCGTCACCATTGCGATTGCACGCCTTCCACAAGATCGGAGATCAGGCTCTCGAGCGCATTCTTGCGTCCGGCCGCCTCACCACCCTCGGCGTACTGTCCCTCGCGCTGAAGCCCGTTCTTCTTGAGCAGCGTTCGTCCCGTGGTTTGATCGATGATCTCGACATCGAGAACAATCAGCAGCCGTCGCCGTGTCGAGGTGGTCTGACGACCATCCGCACTGACACCGGCCGGCAAATCGACGTCGTACTTCACGAGCGTACCGCGCACCACTAGATCAGCGCGAGCCGCGGGCGCCTCGCGTAAATTGAGGCGATCACGCAATGCCGCGCGAAGCTGTTCGAACACTTCGCGTTGGAGCTCGGGCACTGCTGTTTGATTGTCGAAGGGTTCGATCGCGACGGTCTTCAGCTGCTTCGGCAGTCCGCCGCCACCAGAGAATCCGTAACACCCTCCCAGCAGCAGCGCTCCCAGCAGCAGCGCGGGAACGCTGCGTGCGGCGCGCGTGATCCTACGGACGGCGCCAGATGGCGTCATCGAATCCCTCGACGGTCGTGGTATCGGTCACGGCAATGGCCAGACGCCGCTTGCCTCGCTCATGAACATACTGCAGTTGCCACTGTCCGTTGCCCCCACGACGTCTCGACATCCATTCGACGACCTTGCCGTCTTCAATGCGCTCGACTCTCGCTAGCGCGGTTCCGCCAAAGGCTAGCCGCCACGCCCGGCCATCCGCCCCCGACGCATCACGTCCTCGTAACACACCGAGATCGGCGCGGAGCGTGTCGCCGTCGATGCGCGCGGTCGTGTCTCGCGTGGGCGGCAGCGCCAGACGGCCCAGACTGGACCACAGTAATGGCACTGGCGGCAGTAGCCGCTTTACCAAGTCGACCCCTGGAACGGTCAGTGAGTCGCCGACGAGGATGGCGTACCCACCCGCCATTCCGTTCTTCAGGAAGAAGTCGAGTCGAGCCCGATCTGGTGCCTGCGCCCGCACCGCTCCGTCGCCGTTGGCTTCAAAGGTCTCGTCTTTGTACGTCCAAGTGAAGCGCAAGAGCTGCGCCCCGGGCGCCATTGTCGTTGGCGGCAGGACCGCGCGCGTGGGCGAGCCGACCAGCGGGCGCGCCGCGGGGGCACAGGCAACGACCAGCGTCGTGAGCGCCGCCATGACAGGGGAGCGCGTCCGGCGCCGATTCGCGTTACAAGCGTACGGAAGCATCACTGGGCGTAGAGTCGGAGCGTGGGGCAGATCACTGAATGCGGATGCGCAACATGCGATCACCTTGCACGATGCGGTCCATGACGTCGAAGCCGGTCAGTACGTGTCCGAAAACCGTATAGGCGCCATCGAGATGCGGCTGACTGGAGTGGCAGAGGTAATACTGGCTCCCGCCAGTGTCGGGTCCCGAGGTGGCAAGACCGAGGCAGCCGCGCTCATGGCGACGACGTGAGAAGCTCTCGCGGAGCGAAAAACCGGGTCCGCCACTTCCATCGCCTCGGGGATCGCCATCCTGCACCACGAAGTTGGGTACCACGCGATGAAAGACGGTGTTCCGGTAGAAGCCGTTGCTGGCGAGACGAACAAAGGCCTCGACCACCAACGGCGCTTCGCGCCCGTGGAGCTGCAGCGTGATCACCCCATGATCGGTCTCGATGATGGCCACGGGCTGCCGACTGCCGGCCGTGCCCCACTGACGGACCAGCCGCTCGTAATCGCCCAGCGGTCGCGCGACCAGCGAGTCTGGAGTCGCCGGTCGGGGCGGACGCGCCGCCGTGTCCCGGGGAGCGAGCAATCGCCGCCCGATTGCCCGGACGATCGAGTCGCGATCGGCGCTGGCCCGTTCGGCGAGTACCCGCACGCGGGGCGCGAGGCTGCCATCGATGTTGGTCGCGAGACGCTGCAGCGCCGCCGTGCGTACCCGCGCATCGGCGTCCGTGATAAAGGTCTCGGCCGTAAGCACGCGATCGGTATCACTGCCGCGCGCGCGATGCTCGAGGGCCGCCATACGATAGCGCCAATCGGCGTGCTGTTGCCAGACCGTCACTTCGGCATCGAAGATCGGCAGGGCGAGTCGGCGCGCGTGGGCGAGCATCAGGCGACGCACGGCCAGCAGCGTGTCACGCTCCCAAGCGCGACGCCACCGTCCGGCATCGCGACCGAATACGACGGCCAAACTGTCGGCGGCGACGATGCGGACGTTCGCGACCGAGTCGGCGAGTCCGATCTGCACGTCATCAAATGCCGACGCACCGAACGTGGAAACGCTGCCGGCGGCATTCGCACGTACGCGCCAGTCGACGTCACGCATGAATGCGTTCAACGCCTCGCGCGCCGGAACGGCAAGCGAATCACCCACCGTGGAGCGTGTCAGCGCGCGGGCGACGTACTGTCGGACTTCATCGTCGGCGTGCGCGCGCACGGCGAGCAGCGCGCGCACGCCGGCCGGTGCACGCAATCGTCCAACGACATACGCGGCGGCGCGCACGACTTGGGCCGCGGTATCGGCAAGCCACGGCACGACTAGGGCAATCGGCGCAGGACGCAACTTCACCGAAGCTAGCACGAGCGCGGCGCGAACTGGTGCGTTGCGCAGCGCGGCGGAGCTCGAGCGAAGTGGTGCGGCGAGTCCTTCGCCCAGTGCGACGGAGAGCACTGTGCGAGCCGGCTCGCCGATTTCGCCCAATGCCCACGCGGCTTCCCGTGCAACGGGATCGGGTGCGCCACCAATCGCCCGCGCGAGGAAGGAGACGGCCTGGGTGTCCTTCGCGACGCCGAGTGCGTAAGCCGCACTCGCCGCGATGAGGGTATCGCCATCGGTGAGCAATCGACGCAGCTGCGGGAGCCGCGCACGCATACGCAATTGGCCAATCGCCAGCGCGGTGCGGGCACGACGATCCGGATCGGCATCCACCAGCAGTGTGTCGACGAGCAGCGTATCCGCCCGACGCACATCGAGCATCAACATGAGTCGTGCATCGTGTCGAACGTCAAGTGCTGACGGAGGAGTCAGGCGCACTCCCGCGCGGCCGCCGGCGCTGGCACAACCCTCCCCCGCGATACTCACGCCGACAACGGCCATTGTCAGAAGGCGTCGTGCCGTCGCGCGATCAGCGACCATGGTCAGTCGGCATGACTGCCGCCTCGAGTATCGCCCGCATGTCGCGAGGCATCGCGGCCAAACGGCCGGACTTGTCGATAGACACCAACGCGGTCGTCGCCGAGACCAGCAACGTATCGGTGTCAGCGCGCATCACACGATACGCAAAGGTGAGCCCACGAGAGCCTGCTGCGGTGAGTCGAGTGTGCACGCGGATGGGATCGTCGTATCGGGCCGAGGCATGAAAGCGCATCGTGACGTCGGAGACAGCTAGGAGCAGACCGTCGCGTTCGAGCTCGGCGTACGACTTCCCCCGTGCGCGAATAAAGTCGGTACGGCCAAGCTCACACCACACCAGGTAATTGGCGTGGTAGACGACGCCCATCTGGTCGGTCTCCGCGTATCGCACGCGCAGTTCGGAAATGGTTTCGGACAGCATGGCAGGCAGTGGGGACACCGGCGCTGCCGGCGGAAGAGTGAGGGGGGAAGATGCCGCTGCCCACCGCGACCGCCAAGCGGCGGTCCCGTGCGTTTGTGGCCCTGTCCCCGAACGGTTAAACTGCCACCGTGCTCCACACTCCGACACTGGTCATCGGCGACGCACATCTTGGCGTCGCCTCCAAGGGCGCTGAGCGTGCCCTGCTGCGGTTGCTGCGCGACGTGCCTGCGCGCGCCCGTGCCTTAGTGATCATGGGCGACCTCTTCGATTTCTGGTTTGCGTGGCGACACGCCATGCCCCGCACCGGGTTTCGGGTGTTGGCCGCGCTCGCCGACCTCCACGACGCGGGGATTCCAGTGCTGTGGATCGGCGGGAATCATGATTGCTGGGGGGGCGATACGCTCATGGCCGAAACGGGAGCGGAGTACACCCTCCGGCCGTGGTCCGGCTCGATCGGGCCGTGGCGGGCCGAACTAGCGCACGGCGACGGGCTTCGTGACGTAGAGGACGCGCCCTATCGCCGACTCCGTCGCGTGTTGCGCCATCCAGTGGCGATCCGCGCCTTCGGCATGCTGCACCCGAATCTTGCGTCGCGCGTCGCGCTCGCCTCCTCGCATACGAGCCGGATACGGCGGGCCGGCGACGAGGGCCGCGGACTGCTGGCGGTGGGCACTCTGGCGCTCACGGCGCCGGACGGTCCGTCACTAGTCATTCACGGCCACTCGCATGTCCCGACGTTGCGTCGCGCTGGCCGCGGCTGGTACGCCAACGCCGGCGCCTGGTATCTCGATCAACAGTACCTGCTGATTGAGAGCGATCGCATTTCCCTTCGCGCGTGGCGCGACTCAGGTGAAGACGTGGTACTCCACAGCGGTGAGCGGAACGTCGAGGAATCGACCGCCGAGGGTGAGGAAGTGCTGCGGCGCATCTGACGCGACGACGCGGTGCACCGGGCCCGCATCGTGGTCGCCGACCGGATCGTGCCGCAGTCCGCGGTCGTCGAGAATGCGCTCGACTTCCGCCGCCGTTTCCTCGGCGCTGTCGATGAGCCGGACACCGGGGCCCATCTCGGCGGCTATCACCGATGACAGCAACGGATAGTGCGTGCAGCCGAGGACCAGTGTATCCACTTGTGCCTCGCGCATCGGCGACAGATAGTCGTGCGCGATGAGCCGCGTGGCGGGATGGTCGACCCATCCCTCTTCAACGAGTGGAACGAACAGCGGGCATGGGGCCGACAGCACTCGCGCGGTCGGCGCCTGCTGCTGAATGGCCCGGACGTAGGCACCTGACCCAATCGTTCCGGTCGTGCCGATGACGCCGATCGGCCCGACCGGGCTGGCGCGCACCGCGGCCCGCGCGCCCGGCTCGACCACACCGATCACGGGGACCGAAAGCGACGATTGCAGCGCCTCCAGCGCGTGCGCCGTCGCGGTGTTGCAGGCCACCACGATGCACTTCACGCCCTCCTGCACCAGCCACTGACCGATCTGTAACGCGTAACGCCGCACCGTGTCCGGACTCTTCGGACCGTAGGGGACCCGCGCCGTGTCACCGAAATAGAGCAGCGATTCCGTCGGGAGTCGGCGCATGAGGGCGTTGGCGACCGTGAGGCCGCCGAGGCCTGAATCAAACATGCCGATTGGCGCGCGACGAGACGCGTGCATGGGCATCAGAAGCGAATGGTGGCAACGAACACGGCGCCCGAGGGGCGCGGGAACGCCGACAACTCCAGTGGCACGTCCCAGAGTTGCGCCGACACGAAGGCATCAGCGCCGGCAAACAGGTGATTGAAGGCGACGACGGCAATCCAATCTTCCACGTGCAACCGCCGCGTTTTGACGAGATCGCGGGTAAAGCCATTTGTGTAGCTGCCGTTCTTGATCACCGAATCGCCGGAGACGAGATACTGATTGGGCAACGTGTCGATCTGATAGCGGCGCGCTTCACGCAAGTCCATCTGACTACGTCGCATCATGACCACGGCGGCGAGTTCGATGCTGGCGAACAGGGCGCCCGAGGTTCCGCGATCGAGACGCGACTGCCCGAAACCTGGCAGGAGCGACGAGTAGAGGAACGCCCGTTTGGGTGTGAGCGGCGGTGTGAAACGGCCGCGCTGCGCGAGCGGTAGCGCCGCGACCGGCGGCTTCGTGCCGGTCGGAGGTTTAGCCGGAGGAATAGGTTTCGCCGTCACCGAGTCGCGCTGCTGCGCCGCCAGCGGGACGCCCATCGGCGCCACCAGCGTCACCACGAACAGCGCACGTGGAATCAGACGAAGCATCCTTCTCATACTCCTCAGCGGGCGGGGAGAGCCGCAACGAGTTCGATCTCGACGCTCACATTGCGAGGAAGCCCGGCGACCGCCACGGTGGAACGAGCCGGACGGGCGTCACCCAGCACACGCGCGTACACCGTATTCATCGCCACGAAATCGTCCATGCTTTTCAGGAAGACCGTGGTCTTCACCACGTCATTCCAGGTCACGCCAGCTTCGTGGAGCACCGCCGTGAGGTTGGAGAGCACGCGCTCCGTCTGCGCGGTCACATCTCCGGTCTCGATCTCCATGGACGCCGGATCGAGCGGGATCTGGCCGGCAGTGAACAGGAATCCGTTGGCGCGAACCGCCTGCGCGTACGGTCCGATGGCCTTTGGTGCGTGGTCGGTGTGGATCGTCTCGATGGACATGTCGTTGATACGCGTAATGGTGATCAGGAATGGAAACGAAGGCGCCGCGACCTAGACGGCCAGTACGGCGTCCGGCAGGTCGAACAGGTCCTTTGTGTTGCGAAGCGTCTGCCAACCAAGCACGTCGACGTTCTGGCTCCGCACGGCGGCCAATCGCGCCAACGTGAGGCTGACGAAGGCCGATTCGTTGCGCTTCCCGCGGTGTGGCACAGGGGCAAGATAGGGCGCGTCGGACTCGACGAGCAGTCGTTGATCAGGCACCATTCGCAACAGCGCCTCATCGGTCCAGCGCTTGAATGTGATGATGCCACTGAACGAGACGTACCAGCCCACGGTCAGGGCCGCCTCGGCGAGGGCGATCGACCCCGTGTAGCAGTGGAGTACGCCGAGGACGTTGGCCGTCTCGGCACGTTTCAGGAATTCGAAGGTGTCCGCCTCGGCCTCGCGGGTGTGAAGCACGATCGGCTTCTGGAGTTCTTCGGCGAGCGCGAGCTGCCTATCGAGCGTATAAAGCTGTCGTTCGCGCGGCGAGTGATCGTACTGCGTATCGAGGCCGCACTCACCGACTGCGACCGCGCCATTGGCGACGGCATCGCGGATCGCCTTCGGATCCGTCGCATCGTCCCAAGACACCGCATCATGAGGATGGACACCGGCGGTAAAGAAGACAAAGCCGGCGTGACGTTCGGCGAGCGACTGCGCGCGGCGGGCCGTGGGCGCCGAGTCACCGATACAGACAAGGGCCCGCGCACCTGCTGCGCGGGCCCGATGGATCACCGCGTCGGCCTCTTCAGCGAACGCGGGATCGGCCAAATGTACATGACTGTCAGAGAAGACGGCCACAAACGTTACCGGGTGATGAGGCGCTCCGATTTCCGGGGCCGCGTATCGCCGGAGTTGTCGTTGCCGGCGTTGACCGCCCGGCTGGTGGAGTCGGACGTGGTGCGCGGATATTTCGACTCAATCCAGAGGAGCAACGGACCGGCAACGTAGATCGACGAGAACGTGGCCACAAAGACGCCGAACGCCATGACCCAAGCGAACGGACGGATGACCTCGCCGGCGATGAAGAGCAACGCCAGCGTGGAAGC
>NZ_JBKJRB010000075.1:0-67430 GCF_046594945.1 Gemmatimonas sp.
TAAGTACGCGGAAACGTCGGGGCCGCTTTCGTCGAAAGACGTCGCTCAGATCCTCTCACAGATCTGCAGCGCCGTGCAGGCGGCGCACGACGTGGGGATCGTGCACCGTGACCTGAAGCCGGAAAACGTCATGTACGATCCGGCCACTCATCACGTAAAGCTGCTCGACTTCGGCATTGCCGCCGATACCGATGCCGCTCCCGACCAGCGGCTCACGCGCGCCGGTTTCTTCGTGGGCACCCTCATGTATGTGGCGCCGGAAGCACTGTCCGGCGAACTCGTCGGACCAGCCGCCGACCAGTACTCGCTCGCCACGATCGCCTATTTCCTGCTTACTGGTACCCTGCCCTACACCGGCAAGTCGCCTCGCGAGCTCTTTTCCCAGCTGCTCACCCAGCCGCCGGTCACGCTCAACAAAGCGAAGCCGAATCTAGCCTTCCCGGTTGCCGTCGAGAACGTCGTCATGAAGGCGCTCTCCAAGCAGCCCGGTGATCGGTATCCTGCCGTCAAGGACTTCTCGGAGGCCTTCGCGGCCGCCGCGCAGACCACCACGATGGCCAGCGCCAGTAGCGCGTCAAGTGCCAGCAGCGCGACCAGCAAGTCCGTCGGGACGATCCCGGCTGAGGCCGATAGTGAGGATAAGGGCGGTCTCTTCGGAAAAATGAAGGGGTTATTTCGTCGCGGCTGATCGCCCTGCTCGCCGAACGTTCGGCCAAGCAAGGCGATTTCGTGCTGGCCTCAGGGCGCCGATCCACGCTGTATGTTGACTGCCGATTGACCACCATGAGCCCCGAGGGGCAGCTGCTCATCGGGCGGACCGCGCTCGCCGCCCTCCGTGACAGTGGTTGGCCCGTTGATGCGGTTGGTGGCCTCACCTTGGGCGCCGATCCTATCTCCTACGCCATCGCGCACGCGTCGGCCCTCGAAGCGGAAGCCGGCACCGGTAGCATGGTTCGGTCATTTACGGTGCGCAAGGAAGCCAAGCAGCACGGCACCGGCAAGTTGATCGAAGGTCCGTTTCAAACCGGCGATAAGGTGGTGGTGGTGGAAGACGTGATCACGACCGGCGGCTCAGCCCTCAAAGCCGTCGAGGCCGTTCGCGCCGCCGGTGGCCAGATCCTCGGCGTTCTGGCGCTGGTCGACCGCGAGGAAGGTGGTCGTGAGGCCCTCGAGGCCGCGGGGCTCAAGGTGATCAGCCTGGTGACGGCCACCGACTTGCTGCCACTGATCCCGCCGGCCTAAGCCGGACCTGATACCGCGCTCGCGCTTGGCGCGTCTGATAGACGTATGCACACACCAAGCGCCGCCACCCAGCATCAGGCGCTCTTCGATGAAGAGCGCGCCAAAGACTTCGCCACCTTCCGGATCGCCGCCAAACGCCGGTTCTGGAGCACGATCTTCATCGCGGGTGTCCTCATCGCGGGCCTCCGACTCGGCCTCGCTGATGTGTCGCTGCCGGCGGTGCTCACCATGTTCTGCACCGCGATTACCGCCAATTGGGCGCTCGCCGCCATCGGTGCGTCCACTCGGTGGTATCGGCGATGGTTCAGGTATGTCTTCGCGGTGTTCGATACCGCGCTGATCAGTGGCATGATCTATCTGTTCGGATCGCCCGTGCTGGTGCTGACCTACATCTTGGCCATCGTTCCGTACTCGTTTGACCGCGGTCCGGCTCTCGGCTATCTCACGACACTATCCTCGGCCGCGGGATTTTTGCTCGCGAGTTACGCCTACGCACAGGCGCGCCCCGCCGACGCTGCCCCGTGGCCGCAGGTGCTCCTGGCCGCCGTGATGCTCGTAGTCGTGGCGCAGCAGGTCATTCAGATGCCGTCCAAGCTGATTACTCGCATCCGTCGTACACGCGAACGCATGGCGCAGGTGGAACGCGGCGAACTGCAGGCCCGCGCGGACGCCCGTCATGCCGACGAGCTCGGGTTTCTCGAGATGAGCTTCAATCGCATGCTCGATGAACTCACGCTGCTGATCGACACGGTGCAACGTGAGGCCGACGAACTGGCGGCGGTTGCCACCCAGGTGCATGGCGCGGCCAGTGTGATGCAGCGCCGCGCCGGCGACGTGGCGTCGGGTGCGTCGGCACTCAGCGATGAGTTGGTGCATCAACGCGAACGCGCCCGCGACGGCGTGCTGGCGAGTCAGGAGGCGCGGCGGACCGCCGATACCACGCAGCAAACGGCGGCGGAAACAGCCACCGCCGCGCACGAGGTTGACCGCGCGGCCGCGGCAAGCCGAGAGGCGATTGAACGTGCCGCGCAGGCGCTACTGCGTGTGGGCACGGAGGTGAATATCACAGCTGAACAGGTGCGACTGCTGGCCCCGGCGTCGGAGCAGGTTGGCGACTTCGTCGCCACCGTATCTCGCATCGCGCGGCAAACCAACTTGCTGGCGCTCAATGCCGCGATCGAAGCCTCGCGCGCCGGCGATGAGGGACTGGGCTTCGCGGTCGTGGCCGACGAGATCCGCACACTGGCGGTGGAGAGTGCGCAGGCGGCAAAGCGAATCGCCGCCACGGTACAACGGGTGCGCGACGACATCGGGGCCGCCGTGCTCTCGATGGACACCACGGCCGATGAAGTGGCCGGAGCCGGACAGATTGCGCGTGACGCCACCGAGGCGCTGTCGGCGTTGGTGAGCGGCATCGGACGCATAGCGAATCAGAACGACGACGTCGCGTCGCTGGCGCACGCGCAAGCGCTGCTGTCCGCCGGCGTTGCAGACGCGTTCAGCGCCCTGGACCTGTCGGCCGAACGCGCGTCGGTGGGCGCTCGCACAGCCGCCGATGCGTCCATCGCACAGCATGCCAGCATCGAGGAATTATCACGCAGCGCGGCGCAACTGTCGCGGACGGCGGCCCGCATGCGCGCCGTCGCGTTGCGTCACACCAGTGAGTTCGCCACCACGACACACACCGCGGAGTATGCCGCGCTGGCCGCTACGCCGACGCACCCATCAGGGCTGCTGAGACCAGGGGTACCGACGCCCGCGGGGACGGCAGCGCCAGCGTCGATCGGGAAATCCATTGCGGCGTGACCTCGACCGGTACGAAGGCGATGAGTTGCTGCTGAAAAGGCAAGATCAACCGCTGCCGCATGTGCTCGAGCATCGTCTCGCCACTGTACGCCTTCCGAAACTCGGCCGCTCCGCAGTGCAGTGAGTGCATGACATGCCGCGAGAAGCTCTGCGGTGACGAGTACTCGAGCAGAAAGGCGACCTGGGTAAGACTGTAGCCGGGGTTTTCGAGCAAACGCGCGGCGCGTACCAATCGCGCTGTGGCGAGATACTTCTTGGGTGCTGGAATGCCGGCGCGAAAGAAGCGACTCATGAACGTTGTCGGTACCACGCCCAACCGACGCGCCAGCTGACGCACCGTCGTGAGGGAGCGTGGCGCCAGAAACAGCTCGTCCAGGAAACGTAAACAATCTTCGTTGGCGCCGACCAGATCGGCGCGAACACGCCGAATCGCGATCGCCTCGATGGTGGTTGCCGCTTCGCGATTCACGAATTGCCGCAAGTCACGCCATCCGGCGGGATCGCGCGCATCGACCAGCGTCTGCACGCCCTGCTGACCCAACGCCAGCAGTGATTGCGTCGTGCGTGCCTCGTTGCCGGTCAGCAACGCGACCGCGGGTACGCGGGGAAACTCGCGCACCATGCGCGCCACCTGATTCGCGTGGTGCTGTTGGTAGCGTGAGACCGACACGAGTATCGCCGACACCGGCTTGGTGCGTAGATCGCGCATCATGTCCTCGAAGCTTTCGCGATGCACGGTGGTATAGCTCCCCTGCCCCAACGCATCCACGCGCTGTCGCTCGGCCGGCGTGAGAAACGTCACGATGGCGCGAGGCGGTACCGAGTCGTTGACGGACACAGCCGGGTGGATCGGGTAGACGGTAGCATGAGCCACCGAGGATGCCAACGACGAAGTCGACGGGGATGTCATACGCACCTCACTCACCGGAGTGTTCGTGGACGGGGCCTGGACTGCACGGGAAGTCGGCCGATCACGACGACAGGCTACGTGTACGTCGTCAGCGTTCCGTCACAGTGTGGCAGTGTCAGGTATTCATCGGCCGTGGAATAGAATCACCGTACGGGCGTCGCGGTGGGCCGGTTATATTTCAAGAACTCATGGATTGGTCGCCGGCCGGATGGTCGCGATGTGTGGGCGCAAGCTCACGCACCGAGGAAAGTCCGGGCTCCACAGGGTAGACTGCCAGGTAACGCCTGGGCGCACGCGGCGTGAGCTTCGTGCGACGGACAGTGCAACAGAAAGCAAACCGCCGTTCCGTCGGGCTCCCAATACGGGAAGCCGTCGGTACGGTAAGGGTGAAAGGGTGGGGTAAGAGCCCACCGCGCCTTCGGCAACGAAGGTGGCTCGGTAAACCCCAGTCGGAGCAAGGCCAAATAAGCGGCGAGAGATGACCCGTCTCGCAAGGACGTCGCAAGACGTCGAGTCGCGGGTAGGCTGCTGGAGCGTGTGGGTGACTGCACGCCGAGAGGAATGACCGTCCGGTGTCGGGGTGCGTTCGCGCTGGTGCGCGTTGGTATGTCGGCACTGACAGAACCCGGCTTATAGGCCGGCGACTTTCCGTGAGATCTCGGGATCCCAGTGGAGTGGCACGTGGTATCGATGGCATGACGCGTTTTCGTGCAATGACTCAGAGCGCCGCGTGGCGTCTGGTTGGCCCGTATCTGTTGCTGGCGTGCGCGCCGGCTGCGCCGACGCCATCACCGGCGCCTGCCCCCGCGGTCGCGTGGCCCGCTTCGTCGCCGCCAATTGCCGCGTTCCGTGTCCTGTTGCCGCGGGTGCAACCGCGAAGCAATTGGACGATCTCAGCCGTCACGTGGCTCAACGTCACCGGTGCTGCGATGCCCGCTGGGGTGTCGGACGAACAGCGCATCGACACGCGCGCGTTGGTGTCGATGTCCTTCGATCGAACCGCCGCCGGCGCCCTGCGCGGGTCCGGGCAGGTCGATTCGTTCACGGTGCGCAGCAGCATTGTAGAAAGCGCGAAGCCGCAGGCCGCGACGGCCGCCGCCGCGCAAGCCACACCGTCGCTGCTGCTGATCGATGCGCTCATCGACAGCACGAACTTGCGTGTGGTCACGCGACCGCCGCTGGCTAACGAATGCGATCGTCCAGAAGTGAGTGCAATGCAGCTGGCACGTGAGCTGTTGGTGCGAATCCCCGATGGCATCGAGGAAGGTGATCAGTGGCGCGACAGCACCGTGACGCTGGTGTGTCGCAATGGAGTGCCGCTCACCGTCTACACAACTACGCACTCGACGCTCGACAAACTGTCTCGCGAGACGCTCGTGGTGAAGCGCGAGAGCAGCACCAGGCTGGAAGGAAAAGGCGGCACGGCGTTCCGGGCGTTCGAATTGGTTGGATCCGGCTCAGGGTCGCAGCGAATTGAAATCGCAGCTGCCACTGGTATTCTGGAGCGATTGCAGGGGACCAGCACGCTCACCATGCAGGTGGTGGAACGCATTCCGCCCGGACCTCCGCGATCACAGCAAGTGCTGCAACGGGTGGAGCTCCGGGCGGAACGACGCCGGTGAGCGCAGTGCGGCTCAATCCATCAGGCGTAGCGGCATGACGAGGCAGAGATATTTGGCCGGATCATCCCAACCTTCGGGTTCGATGGTGGCAGCGCGTTCGGGTGCTTTGAACGTGAGACGCACCTGCTCGGTGGGCATGTAGCGTAGGATCTCCAACAGATACGTGGCGTTGAAACCGATATCGAGCTGGTCCCCGTTGTAATTCACCGGCAGCTCGTCGGACGCTTCGCCCAAGTCCGGCGTGGTGACGCTGAACTTCAGCATACCGGTATTGAAGGACATCTTGATGCGATGAGTCTGATCGGACGCGATCACGCTCATGCGCTTGAGCGCACTGGTGAGCGCGGCCTTGTCGCACAGACAGAAGCGATCGTTGTCCTTCGGAATGACCTGTTCGTAGTTCGGATACGGGCCTTCGACCAGTCGCGTAAACACCGAGGTGAACGGCGAGCGGAATCCGAGATGGTTTTCGCCGCGCGCGATCTCCAGTTCCTCTTCGGCCGGAAAGAGGCGCTTGATCTGCTCGAGCGCCTTGGGGGGCACGATCAGATCACCGGGCGGGGCGGTGCTCGATTCGACCGGAAGTTCCATTTTGGACAGGCGGTGACCATTGGTTGCCACCATCCGCATGCGATCTTCACGAAGCTCCCAGAGCACGCCATTGAGAATTGGTCGTGACTCTTCGGTGCTCACGGCGAACGCGACATGTGAAATGAGCTTTTGCAGCTCTCCCGACTTGACACGCCACGATTCGTTGAAGCGCACGGTGGGGAACGTTGGAAACTCATCACGCGGAAGCCCGAGCAGCTTGAACTTGGATCGTCCGCATTCGATGGTGACGCGTTGTTCGCCGCTGGCCGAAATCTTGACCGGAGATGGCGGCAGTTCGCGCGCGATCTCACTCAGCTTCTTGGCGGGAATCGTGATCGCCCCTGGCGTTTCGACATCGGCACTGACTTCAGTGCTGACAGCGATGTCGAGGTCGGTCGCGGAGAAACGAATTCCGCGCTCGGTGGTTTCGACGAGCAGGTTCGACAGGACCGGCAAGGTGGTCTTGGCCGGTACGGCGGCGGTTACCGCCGCGAGTCCTTCTTGGAGTTTCTCGCGCGAGATCGTGAAGCGCATGCCCGTTGTGTGGAAGGACTGCTGTTAAAAAGAGTCTTAGAGATAAAACTGGTAGTAGCAGCAGGGCGTGTGGGCTTGTCTATAAACGCCGCAAGCTACATGTGTCAAAGCACTTCCGCCATGCCGCCTGATGTGCATTCCATGTCGAGTAGTGTTTTTTCTCCGCATTACTGCACATCGGGGCCCGCGGAACGGGTGAAAGATGTGGAGCGATGTGGACGACTGGGGATCAAGTCCCGAGTTGTCCAGTGGATCGGAGAGTTTCCAACATGCCCCGAACCTTGAGCACACGGTCGGCAAAACCGGGTTCTCCGCCCATGTCTTCGGCCACCCGATCGAGCGAATGGATCACCGTGGAGTGATCGCGTCCTCCAAAGGCGTTGCCGATTTCGACCAGCTGGAGTGCCAGAAGCTCTCGACAGAGATACATCGCAACCTGGCGCGGGGTCGTGAGTTGCTTGGTGCGGGTCTTCGAGCGCAGGCCGTCCGGGGTGACGCCCCACTCGCGGGAGACCACCTGCTGGATGGTGGCCACGGTAATCGTGGTGGGCGGGATCTCGGGGAAATCCGAGGCCGTGGCGCCTTTGAGCTTGTCGCGAAGCGCCTCGCGCGCGAGGTCGATGGAGATCTCGCGGTGCTTGAGCGACGCGTAGGCGAGGAGCTTGATGATCGAGCCTTCCAGCTCACGGACCGACGACTTCACATGCTGGGCGATGAACTCGATGACCTCGTCGGGGATCGTGAGCTCGAGATGATCGAGGCTCGCCTTCTTGCGGAGGATCGCGATCCGGTGTTCGAGATCGGGCGCGTCGACATTGGCGACCATGCCCCACTCGAAGCGGGAGACGAGACGGGATTCGAGCCCCGGAATTTCCTTGGGGGGTCGGTCTGACGTGAGGACGATTTGTCGACCGGCTTCATAGATGGCGTTGAACGTGTGGAAGAATTCCTCTTGGGTGGACTCCTTCCCCTTCAAAAACTGGACGTCGTCGACCAGCAGTAGGTCGATCTCGCGAAAGCGGCGACGGAAGTCACCCATCTGTCCGGTCTGAATCGCGTTGACGAATTCATTGGTAAACTGCTCGGTCCCGACAAACGCAAGTCGCAGCGTAGGAGTCCGTTTCAGCAGCTCATGGGCGATACCCTGCATGAGGTGCGTCTTGCCCAGCCCGGTCTCCCCGTAAATGAAGAGCGGATTATAGACCTTGCCGGGAGCTTGCGCGGCGGCTTGGGCGGCGGCGGCAGCAACGTCGTTGGACTTACCAATGACAAACTGATCGAAGGTGTAACGCGGGTTAAGTGGCGCTGATAAGCGCTGTTGATGTGCTGTTAGTGGCGCTACAACAGGGGACGGCGGCGGCTGCACGAACATGTCCATCTGCACGCGGCCCAAGCGTTCTTCTGCCACCTTGAAGCGAACCTTCATGGGGTGGCCGAGGGCCACCGCGGCGAAGCTGGTCAGCAGGTCGGCGTGTTTGGACTCGTTCCAGTCGGCAGAAAACTGATCGGGGGCGCCGATCAGGAGGGTGTCGCCTTCAACGCCTAGGGCGTCGGTGGGCTCGAGCCACGTGCGATACGTCTGCTCCGGGAGGACCTGTCGTGCGCGTTGGCGCAGGCGATCCCAGGTTTCGGCAGGCGTAAGGGACATGACGGGAGGTGGGGGTTCGGGCGGCCCCGGCCTTTGGTGAGAATCGAGCGGGGGCGGCGAAGGTTACGCTCGCGTGTGGATAAGTCAATCGCGTCAGCGACGTGACACCAGCATCGCATTCGTGAGCGCAAGCAAGTTCTCACCTCGATTAGGAAGGGGAAGGCAAATCGTTGTCGCGGGCTTACTTGGCGGACTTGACCTCAAGCTAGCCCCACGAGTACTTTCTGAGGCTAGGTCAGGATTCTTCCACGTCGTCGCTGTCATGCAGCGGGCGTGGTGTGGGGTGCTGAGACATTCAAGTCGAACCGCCGCGATTCATACCGCGTTACATCGAGTATTCATATGGGCAAGCCTACATATCGTCCGCGCAACACCAAGCGAGTCCGCAAGCACGGTTTCCGTGCGCGTATGGAGACGAAGTGGGGCCGCGAGGTTCTCGCCCGTCGTCGCCGTAAGGGGCGCAAGGTGTTGACCGTGCAGATTCCGTCGAAGTACGCCGGCGCCTGAGTCCCGGTCGTTCCCGCGCGCGCAGCGACTGACGCGCGGGTCCGATCTCGAGCGGGTTCGACACGAAGGGAAGCGAGTGCGCACCGCCTCAATGGATGTGCGTGCTTTGGCTTCCCTTCACGCGTTTCCCCGCGTTGGCTTCGTGGTGCCCAAGTACAAGCATTCTGGTGTCGAACGGAATCGGCTCAAGCGCCGGCTCCGCGAACTCATCCGGGTCGAAGTACTCCCCGAACTCGCACCCATGGACCTCGTGTTGCGGGTATTGCCGGTGGCGTACGCCAGAAACTTCGAGACGTTGCGCGCCGAAGTGTTGCAGGCCGTGCGTCGCATCGCTCGGTGATCCCAACTTTCCTGCCGTGATCGCGAAGCTCTTCATTCTGGTGGTGCGCGGGTACCAGCTTACGTTGTCGCCCATCTTCGGGGGCGCCTGCCGTTATTATCCTTCGTGTTCTGCGTACGCGATCGAGGCGCTGGAGCGTCACGGTGCGATGCGTGGAGGATGGATGGCGCTGCGCCGTATCGGGCGCTGTCATCCGTTCCGGCCCGGCGGATTCGATCCGGTGCCCTGAGCGCTCCCTTATACAGACCATGGAACCACGCCGCATCGTCCTCGCCGTCGTCCTGATGGCGGCGGTCCTGATTCTGACGCCGATTTTTTTCCCGTCGCCCGTACCGGCGCCAGGAAGCAAGACGGCTGTCACAGACTCACTGCGCCGCGCCGATTCGGCGACGGTCGCCAGCACCAACCCCGCCGTCGCCGATCCGGCCACGGCTGCTCTGGCCGCCGGTTCCACGGCGTCGGGCATGCGCGGCCTGCCTGATTCCAGCACTGCCGCGCCGCCGCCCGTCGCTCAGCCGATCGATACCGCCGTCGTAACCACCACGTCGGCGGTCTTCCGCACGACGAACCGCGGCGCAGCGCTGATCGGCGTCGAGATGCAGCGGTACCCGGCGCTTTCCAATAAGGGTCGCACCAAAGGCGGCCCGGTCGAACTCGCGAAGACGGGCGATCGGTTGCTGAGCTTCCGTCTCGTGATGCCCGGTGATACCGTCGCGCTCAACGCGCAGACGTTCACCTCCACGCGCGCCGAGGAGAACGGACGCGCCGTGGTGCGGTACGACGCCATCGTCGGCGCCCGTGCCATCACGATCGCGTACTCGTTTCTCCCCGATAGCTACCGTGTGAACGTCGCAGCCGTGGTGAAGGGAGCGCCCGACAACAGCTTTTTGCTGATCGACATGCCGGCCGGCTTCCGCTCCTCGGAAGCGGACACCGCTGAAGATCAGTCGCACCTCGCGTACGCCTATAAGCCTGACCAGCAGAACGCCAAGGGTGTCTCCTTCAGCTCGCTCGATCCTGGCGAGCGTCGCATCGAAGCCGGTCCGATCGCCTGGACGGTCGCCAAAAACAAGTATTTCCTGCTTGGGGTGCTGGCGTCGAACGGCGTGCCCGGTTTCGCCGAGGTGAACTTCACCGGCGGCGTGCGGGTGGCGAAGGCCGCCACGCGAAGCGAGGCGACGATCGTCGCCTCGCTCAAGAGCGGTAGTGTGGCGTTCGACGTGTACGCCGGTCCGCAGGAGTTCAAGCGGCTTGTCGCGATGGGTCGTTCCTTCGAAACATCCAACCCATACGGCGGCTGGTTGCAGGGTGTTGTGCAGCCGTTCGCCACCATGGTCATTCGTCTGCTGCTCTGGATGAAAGCCACGCTCGGGCTCTCCTATGGCTGGATCCTGGTGCTGTTCGGCATTGCCGTGCGCATCATCCTGTGGCCGTTGAATCAGAAGGCGATGCGGAGCTCGATGCAGATGCAGCGCATTCAGCCGCACCTGCAGGAGATCCAAACGAAGTACAAGGGCGACCCGACCAAGCTGCAAGCGGAAATGATGCGCGTGTACAAGGAGCACGGCATGTCGCCGTTCAGCTCCTTGTCGGGCTGTCTGCCGATGCTGATCCCGCTGCCGGTATTCTTCGCGCTCTTCTTCGTGTTTCAAAACACGATCGAGTTTCGTGGCGTGTCGTTCCTGTGGTTTCCCGACATTTCGCTCAAGGATCCGTTTTTCGTGATCCCGATTCTCGTGGCGATCACGGCGATGGGCCTGTCGTGGATCGGTATGCGCGGCATGAAGGCGAACGAGCAGCAGAAGATGATGATGTACCTGATGCCGGCGATGATGATGGTGATTTTCTTCAACATGGCCTCGGGTCTGAACCTCTATTACTTCGTGCAGAACCTCGCGTCGTTGCCGCAGCAGTGGCTGATCTCGCAGGAGCGCACCAAGGCGCAACCGATCGTGCGGGGATAACGACGTGGTGACGGCCCGCCAGCTGCCTGGTGGCGACGACACGATCGTCGCCCTTGCCACGGCCGCTGGACGCGGAGCGATTGCTGTGATTCGGCTGTCAGGGGCGCGAGCAATCAACATCGCTCGCGCCCTTGGCGCACCAGATCTGCTACCGCGCCGTGCCACTCGTGTGGCGTTGGCGCACCCGAATGGGGAACCGCTCGACGACACGCTGATCACCTGGTTTGCGGCGCCGCGTTCGTACACGGGCGAAGATGTCGTGGAGATCTCCACGCACGGCGGCCACGTGGTGCCGGCGCTCGTGCTGGCCGCCTGCGTGGCGGCCGGTGCCCGACCGGCTACGCCTGGCGAGTTCACACGCCGAGCCGTCCTGAACGGCCGCATGGATCTGATACAGGCCGAAGCGGTCGCCGATCTGATCGACGCGCGCACCACCGTCATGCAGCGACACGCGCTCGCGCAACTCGACGGCGGATTGTCGCGTCGTCTGTTGGCGTTGCGCGAGGACGTCATCCATCTCGAAGCGCTGATCGCGTATGATATCGATTTTCCCGAGGAAGACGACGGACCGATCGCTCCAGCCCGCATAAGAAATGCGGCGGCGTCGCTTCGCGACGCGCTCGGCGCGCTGATGAACACCGCCCCTCAGGCAGCGGTGCTACGCGATGGCGTATTGGTGGTGATTGCCGGCCCACCCAACGCCGGAAAGTCGTCGCTGTTCAACGCGCTGTTGGGTGAGTCGCGCGCGCTCGTGACCCCGATTGCCGGCACGACCCGCGATGCGATTGAGGCCGTCCTTGATAGAGCGCCGCTACCGCTGCGCTTCGTCGACACGGCGGGTCTCCGTGACACCGACGACGAGATCGAACGCCTCGGCATAGAAGTGAGCACCCGCTACCTGGCGCAGGCTCAGGTGGTACTGGCGTGCGGTAGTCGTACCGACGAAATCGCGGCAACCTGCGACGCGATCGCCCAGCGCACGGCTGGGACGGTGATTGCGGTGCGCACGAAAGCGGATCTTGACGTCCCGGAAGCCGACGGAAACGCGATGCGCGTGAGCGCCGAGTCCGGCGAAGGATTACGGGCGCTATTGGAAGCGATCGATCACGCGGCGGCCACCAATGCGGCCACGAGTGCCGCTTCGTTACATAACGCCGATGCCGTGATGATTACCCGTGAACGGCATCGCGCCGGACTGGCGGCAGCGCACGATGAGCTCACCGAATTTGTGCTCGTATGGGAACGCGCCGCACTGCCGGCTCCGGTGGCCGCGATTCACCTGTATGCGGCCCGCGAGTCGCTGTCGGATCTGATCGGGATCGTGGATACCGAGGAAGTTCTCGACCGGGTGTTCCGCGAGTTCTGTATTGGGAAGTAGGGCGCGGAACGGCAACATCCGAATCAACGGTAACAGCAGCAGCCGGAACGCGGAGATCAGTGATCTCCGTGTTCTGGCTGCTGCTGTTGCTATTGCTGATTCGGACCGTGCCAACAGCGCCAACTCAGCCGACGATCGTGAGCCTCGGTCGCTCCATCACCGGGTCGTTCACGGAGGCCAGTTCCTGCACGCTGGCGCGTGTGGCCCAGGCGTATCCACGAGTGGCGATGGCGGCTTCGACCATGCGTGCGCCCAGGAAGTAGCCGGCGCGTTCTGGGAGCACGGTGCGCTCCACGGTGCGGGCCTCGTCGCTCATGCCGCCGGAGAGATAGCGGAGGCGCAGGCCGAGGGCCGCGCGATCGCCGTCGGTAACGAGGGAGCGATGGAGCACCGGCTCGACCTCACGAGCGCGCGCGTACTGCTTTCTGGCAAAACCGAAATACTCCCACGCGGCGTGTCCGGGGCTGACGGCGCGCGAGACATGAACGGCCAGTCCCTCGTTGACGAGCAGCTCGCGCAGCGAGGCTTGGCGTCCCGTTTCCCAGTACGAGTAGTAGCCGCCGGCATCTTCCACGAATCCGCGCATGTCGCTGCGGCTGGAGGGCGAGGTATAGCGTACCACGTGCGTAAGTTCGTGCGCGAGCCAGAGGGGAATCAGCTCGGGATCGAGACCGAGGCCTTGGGTGTCCGGGTTCGCGACACCGGTGAAGTGCTCCAGGCACACGAACGCCACGCCGCGGCCATTGACGACCAGTTCACCGGCATTGGCGGCGCCCACACCGACCATGAGCACGACATCGTACGTGACATCGATGTCGAGCAGGGTGCGGACCTTCTCCTCCGCCTGACGCGCCAGTGCGACCACATCGGTGCGCGCGAGGAGCGTGAGCAGGTCATCGCGATTGGCGTTGACCGTGGAGTGGACGACGTCATCGAAATGCGGCCCAGAGGGCTCAAGGACATAGTTGTCCCAGTAGGCCGTCAGCAGCGCCTTGTGGCGCTCAAAATAGGCGAGATACGCCGACACCCGATCGTCGGCTTCGAGTACGGCGAGAAAATCCGGTACCAGATTGATCAACATCAACGACCCGGGAACGGGAGACCGACGCGATCGAGAGCTACGAGCACTAATCGCCGAACAAGTCGCGAGAAGATAGCCGCGATTTCAAGACGGTACAAGCTCGCCGCGGCGAAAAAGGGGCACCGGTGTTCAACTCTGAGGCGGGAGGTGCCGAGACTGATCGACGTCCCCTGACGCCGTGCCATGACCACGCTGCATCTCATCGAACTGACCTGCCCCGTCTGCGAAACGTTGTTTCGCTCGCAGACCGTCGTTGCCACCAACGCGTTTGGTGGTAAGCGCACCGATTTCCACGAGCGCGCGGCCGGCATGCAGCCGTTGCCGTACTTCGTCCATCTCTGTACCCACTGTGGCTACGCCGGTGTGCAGCGGGATTTTAGCGAAGACGCCCATCCAGACGACCTGTTGCGCGGGCTGGTGTGGAGCGAGCTGGCGCCAGCGCTGGCATCGCAAGTGCCGTCAGGCTCTCTCAAGTACGAGCACGCCGCCAAAGTGGCGGAGTGGCAGGAGAGCGATCCTCGGTATCTCGCTGATCTCTACTTGCGAGCGGCGTGGTGCTGCGTGGACGAGAGCGACACGGAAGCCGAGCGCTACTTCCGGCGGAAAGCCGCGTGGCGTTTCGCGGATGCTCTCACGGCGTTCGACGGGGTGCCGATGGAGGAGCGGGCTGTAATCACGTATCTGATCGGAGAACTGTGGCGGCGTATCGGCGACGATGCGCAGGCGCAGCAGTGGTTCGAGCGGGTGGCGGACGAAGTCACGGAGCCGATAGGGCAGTCCTGGGTGCTCGAAGCGGCGGATCAGCAGAAGACGAAACCGCGGGAGTGGTTCTCATGATAACGGCGACGTAGGGAGTGAGGGGTATGGGGTAGGGGTCCGCCGTACTCCCGACTCCGTGTCCCGAGGTCGCACTCAGCGTGTGCCGAACAACCGGTCGCCAGCGTCGCCGAGTCCGGGCAGGATGTAGCCGTGCTCGTTGAGTTGTCGGTCGAGTGCGGCGGTCAGGATCGGCACATCCGGATGTTCGCGCGCGAGTCGTTCCACCCCTTCCGGTGCCGCGACGAGACAAAGGAAGCGGATGCGTGTGGCACCGGCGCGCTTCAATGACGTCACGGCGGCGGCGGCGCGGCCGCCCGTGGCCAGCATCGGGTCGAGGAGGAGGAAATCACGCTCGCTCACATCGCCCGGCACCTTGAAGTAGTAGTCCACCGGCTCGAGTGTATCGTGATCGCGATAGAGTCCGATGTGGCCTACCCTCGCTGATGGCATGAGGCGCAGGATGCCTTCCACCATCCCGAGACCAGCGCGCAGAATGGGAACGAGAGTGAGCTTCTTGCCACGCACCGACCACCCGTGTGTCGTCTCGAGCGGTGTGTCTACCGGCACCGGCTCCAACGCCAGATCGCGCGTGGCCTCGTAGGCCATCAGCATGGCGATCTCGTCCACTAACTCTTTGAACTGTTTGGTTGGTGTCGCGCGGTCGCGCAGGAGTGTGATCTTGTGCCGGACCAACGGGTGGTCCACGATGCTGAGCGTGGGAAACGTGCGCGGCGAGGTGGGCATGTGTTCGAAGGTAGCCGTGGCCGGCAGTCTCCCGGTAGTATCCGACTGTCTCTGTGCCCGTTTCCTCGGCTTCCGTCACTGTGCGCGATGATGCGCGTGCGCTCGCGCTGATCCAGCGCCATGGGCGCACGGCGACCGCATTTCGCGCGCTCGGTGCGGGGCTGGAGCATTGGTTTCTGGATGACGAACGGGGCGATCGCGGACTGGTGGCATATCGTCGGACGCCCGGCGCGATGGTCTCGGCCGGCGAGCCGGTGACCGCGCCGCACGACGCGATCGCGGTGGCCGAAGCGTTTGTGGCGTTCGCGGCAGCGCAGCGGTGCCGCGTAAGCTTCTTTGCGACCGAGGGCATTCTCGCATCGTCGCCGCGATTCCGCCGCATGCTGTTGGGCGAGCAGCCGGTGTGGGACCCACAGTCGTGGGCCGAGCAGTTGTCTCATCACCGATCGCTGCGCGAACAGTTGCGCCGCGCACGGGCGAAGGGCGTCACAGTGCAGTCGCTCGATGCCGACGCGATGCGCGAGCCGGATCGTCGCGCGCTGCTGGAGGCGCTGATCGACCGATGGTTCGCTTCGCGGACGATGCCGCGCATGGGATTTCTGGTGGAAGTCGAACCGTTCGCGTGGTTGGCACTGCGGCGCTCGATGGTCGCGATGCGCGGCGGAGTTCCAGTAGCGCTGTTGTCTATGGTGCCGGTGCCGACGCGTGATGGGTGGTTGTTTGAGCATCTGCTGCGCGATCCGGACGCACCGAACGGCACCGCAGAGTTATTGGTTGACCACGCACTGCGGGCGCTGGCCGCCGATGACGTGCGTTGGGTCACACTCGGGTTGGCGCCCCTCGCTGGACCGGTAAGCGGATGGTTGCGCACCACGCGGCGCTGGTCACGTCCGTTGTTCAACTTCGACGGGCTGGCGTCGTTCAAACGAAAGCTGCGCCCGCAGCAGTGGGAACCGATTTATCTCGCGTATCCCCGCGAGCAATCGAGCGTGCGTGCCATGCTGGACGGATTGCGTGCCTTCGCCGGTGGATCATTGTGGCGATTCGGCCTACGCACTCTGCTACGGGGACCGGCGGTGCTGCTACATGCGCTCGAGTGGATGCTGATTCCATGGGCCGTGTTGCTGGCCTTGGCGCCGACCTCTCCGTGGTTTCCGTCGGGCGTGGTGCAGGGCGTGTGGGTGTTCTTCGACGTGCTGCTGCTGTTTGCCCTGCGCGCGCTGCGCGCGAGCGGAAGCACATCGGGCGCGGCGGCGCGACGTGCCGCATGGCGCCTGAGTCGGGCGCTGGCGATTGCCGTGTCGTTGGACGCGGTGCTCACGATCGTACAGGCCATCTGGTGGAACCGCTCCGCCGTACAGGCCATCTGGTGGAACCGCTCCGCTACCGATCGTGCACTTGGCTGGGCGGTTGTCCTGATCGCCTGCCTCGGGCCCGCCGTGGCGGCCGTGATGCTGTGGGGTGCGACCCGTCGCATGAATACGCTTCGGCATTAGCTTTTTGCATGGCCACTGCATCCAGCGACCCCGACCTTGCGTCCACATCCGCTTCCGCTCGAGTGTCTGCACCGATGCAGCGAATGGCGGTCTACTGCGCCTCCAATGAAGGAGCCCGTCCGGAGTATCTCGCGTGCGCTCGGACACTCGGCACATTGATGGCCCAGCGTGGACTCACGGTGGTGTATGGCGGGGGTCGGGTCGGGTTGATGGGTGCCCTCGCCGACGCGGCGTTGGCCGCCGGCGGCGAAGTCATCGGCGTGATGCCGCACGGTCTGGTGCAGCGCGAAGTCGCGCATCATGGATTGACGTCCCTGCGGGTAGTGGGATCAATGCACGAGCGCAAGGCGATGATCGTGGAGCTCTCCGACGCCTTTATCACACTCCCCGGGGGCCTGGGGACGCTCGAGGAGTTTTTTGAGACCTGGACCTGGGCGCAGCTCGGTGTTCACCAAAAGCCGATCGGGCTTTTCGATGTGGAGGGATACTGGAGTCCACTGGTGGCGCTGCTGGACCATGTGGACGCCGAGGGCTTTCTTCGCGGAAATCCGCGCGAGTGGTTGGTGGTCAGCGATGAGGCCTCGTCGATGCTCACTCGGCTGCAGACGTTCCACGCACCGACGGTGCGTCGTTGGCTCCGACTCGGCGAAACGTGAACTGCACTGCGCGCTGACCATGCAGCCGATCGGCTGCACCTAGCAACGGGGGCCGAGCCCATCGAGAATCCGTCTGGTATGCAAGCTGAAGGTTGGGAATCGACTCCGCGCACGTCAGATCCACGCGTTACGTGTGGGCTTGCCGTTGCTGCGATCGTGTTGACTGTGCCGAGCCTGTTGGGCTGGCTTTTCGGCATTCCGTGGCTTGTGCAACCGTTTGAGACCTTTGCGCCGGCCCGATTGGGCGGCACCGTGATGATCGTAACGGGCGCCGGCGGCATGCTCGCGAAACTGGCTGGACGTCGTCCCCTGTCGCGTCGTCTGGCCGTGCTGTGTGGATTGGCTGCTTCGCTCGCCCTCATATTGGCTTGGCAGAATGCGCCGCTGCCGCTGGAGGCATTCGCCCGCGCCCGGGTTGGTGACTCGTCGCCCCTTCGCGACATTCCGATATCGGCGGCGCTGTTGTATCTGTTGTACAGCACGGCGCTGTACCTGCTGGCCTCGGAGTCACCGTCGGAGCGCCGTCGCGCCATAACCGGCACGTTGTCGGCGCTGCTGGTGGCTAGTAGCGGGGTATTACTGTTGGCGCAGCTCGCCGGGATGCTGGGCTCCGACGGCGCGGCGGCGGCCGCTCGCGCGCCATTACATAGTTTGCTGGCGTCGTTGCTGTTGGGTACGGCGCTGCTACAGCGCACCACGGCGCATGAGGCTCGCACCAAAGCGCCCCCGCGTTGGGCCCCGGTCCTGGCCGGCGCCAGTACGATGCTGCTGGTGCTTGTGCTCTGGCAGGCGTTGGTCGCGCGCGAACTGTCGCAGACCCGCGCCCGGGCCGCAATTGCCGCCGATGCGCTGGATCGCGCGGTGCAGCGGCAGCTTCTTGCGGTCGATCGTGCGCTCGGTCGTACGGCGGCGTTTCTCTCGGGCGCGGGTCTCATCGATGACGCGGCGTGGACCACTGTGTTCCCGCGGCTGGTCAATGAGACGCCCGGGCTGGCCGGAATGGTCTGGCTTGATTCCGCCGGCACCGTGTTGCGCGCCATTCCCTCGGCGCCGCTTTCGCCGATCGTGCAGCGTCAGCTCCTCGACTTCGTGTCGCGCCGGTATCATGCCGACCGTGCGTCGGTCAAGCCGACCGCATCGCTCACGTCGATCGTGCCTTATGTCCTCGCGCTACACGACGCGCCGTGGGGGATGGCGCTGATGTACCCGATCGATTCGCCGCCGTCTGTGGCCGCGTACGGTCGCACGGTCGTGGTGGGCTTTGTAGACGAGGCGGCGTTGATCGGCGAGTTCACAAGCGACGTGCGTGGCGGATTTTCGGTCGCCGTCTCGCGGGGGGACTCAATCATCTCCGGTCGCGTGGCGTCGACGTCGCCCGAGTATACCGCGCCGCTGAAACTCGGTGCGCGTGCGCTCACGATGTCGGTATCACAGGCCCCCGGTACGTCGCGTTCTACACTGCCCGAACTGGTGTTGCTCCTTGGCCTCTCGGTGGCTGTGCTGCTGTCGGTCACCATGTGGCAGCAGCGCGAGATGTTGGCGCAGGCCAGCAGTGAAGGGATACAGCGCATGCAGCGGGCCATCGAGCGGGCCACTGATGGTGTGTGGGAACTCGATGTCCTTCGAGGGGCGATGCATCGCAGTCCGGCGCTGCTGCGCTACCTCGGAATCGAACCGTGGGTGCTCGAGGGTGGATTCGCCGCGTGGTCCGCGCTCATTCATCCCGATGACCGTGCGGCGTACGCACGCGCCCTCGACGCGCACGTGCGCGGTCACGCCGAGGCGTTCGAGTGCGAGTATCGGCTGCGCGCGGGCGACGGCTCATGGCATGCGTTGGTCGATCGCGGCCGGGTCGTGGAACGCACGGCCGACGGCAGTCCTGCACGCCTGCTGGGCATTTCCGCCGACGTCACGGAGCGCGCGCTGGCCGACGCGTCGCGCGACGAAAGCGATCGCCGATTTCGGGCGATGTTCGACACGGCGAATCAAGTGCAGCTGCTGCTTGACTACGACGGCAGTATTTTGGAAGCGAACCGCGCGGCCGGTGAGCTGGCGGGGACCACGGCGGACGCGCTGCCGGGTGTTCGCTTCTGGCTGTCACCGTGGTGGGCCGATGACGCGCTCACCGGCGAGCGGGTACAGGATCGCTTCGTGAAGGCGCGTGCCGGCGATACGAATCGATTCGAAGTCGAGATCGGGCGCCCCGGTGATCGGGTAGTGACGATCGACTTTTCGCTCAAACCGATTCGGGATCACGAGGAGAAGGTGGTGCAGGTGCTGGTGGAGGGGCGCGATCTGACGGTGCGTAAACGAGCCGAGGAATCCCTGCGTGAGATCGGTGCCTTGACCACGATGGGACAGCTCGCGGCGAGCGTGGCGCACGAGATCAACAATCCGCTTGCCGGTATCCAGAACGCATTTCTCCTGATTCGCGGGGCGATTCCTACGGATCATCCGCACTATCGGTTCGTGGGCGCGATCGAGCGGGAAATTGCGCGTATCGCGGCGGTCACGCGGCAGCTGTACGAGACGTACCGTCCCGACCAGTCGATGATTGCACAATCGTCGGTGATCCTGGCGGTGACCGATGCCGTGAGTTTTCTCGAACAGGTGAATCGCGTTCGTCAGGTCAACATCGTGACCGATCTGTCGCGCGCCCCTTCGCTTGTGCCCGTGCCCGATGCGCTTCTTCGACAAACGATGTACAATCTTGTACAAAACGCGTTCGACGCGTCACCGGCCAGTGGTACGATCACGGTGACCGCCATGGTGGAGCAGGACGAGTGCGTCTTACGTGTGACCGATGAGGGGCCTGGTGTTCCTGATGCGCTCCGACAGCGCATCTTCGACCCGTTCTTCAGTACGAAAGATCGCACTGTCAAAACGGGTGGTATGGGTATCGGTCTTTCGCTGGTCAGGCAGTCCGTTCACGCCGTGGGCGGCTCCATTGTCGTACATGATCGGCCACAAGGCGGGACTGAATTCGAAGTCCGTCTGCCGATGACCCCTTTGGATACCGGAGTGCTGCGATGAGTCGCGGACGAATTCTGATTGCGGATGACGAACCCACATTTCTCAACTCGACCGCCGAGTTGCTGCGTCGGGAAGGATTCACGGTCGATACGGTCGATGACGCTGCCTCGGCGCTGGCCGCGATCTCGGCAGCGACGTACGACCTGCTGATTACGGACCTTGAGATGCCTGGGAATGCGGATCTGGATCTGGTGCAGCAGGTGGCGCACCTGAGCGGCGGTCTGCCGATCATCATAATTACGGGATTCCCGTCGGTTCGGTCGGCTGTTGCCTCTATTGAACTCCCGGTGGCCGCCTATCTGGTGAAGCCGATTCACTTTCCGGAGTTGCTGAAGCGCGTCGCGAGTGCGGTTGCGCGCTTTCGCTCGTATCAGGCGATGCAAAGCGCGGAGGCGCGGCTTCGCGAGTACCGGTCGCAGGTGGAGGCACAGCCGGTGGCGCCGGCCACCGAAGGACAGGGCGTCGATACGTTCTTAGCGCTCACGCTGCGCAATGTGATGGGATCACTGACTGATCTCGAACAGCTGGGACGAGCGCTGGCGGGACAGCAAACGCTGCAACCGCACCCCTGCCAGCTCATGAACTGTCCGCGTGGCGCTCAGCTCCAGTCGGCCGTGGAAGAAACGATCGCCGTCCTCGAGGAGACCAAGGGCGCGTTTAAGTCGAAGACACTCGGCGACTTACGTCATAGACTGGAACTTCTGGTCAAACTGGTGTAACAGCGCGGGGCAGCCAGGATGTGGAGATTTGTGTGAGTTCTGCACATCAAAGTGCGACCTGTGACACACTTTGTGACAGTTCAGCCTTGCGTGACTGGATGGACCGAACGATTATCTAGTCGCGGTTCACGATGAGATGGCGGGGTTCGCAACCGCACAGAATGGCCGCCAAGCATCACTTGCAGGAAGACATATCGGATCGCTCGATCGATCCAACCTTGACGACGGGATGCCGATCCCGGAGTTGAAGGCGCGAAGTCTCGCTCTCGTTGAGAGCAGATCTCGCGCCTTTTTGTTTTCCCGGTCTGTGATGTGCCGCACGTACGCGAAGCGTATCACCGATATGCACGTTACGCCCACCACGGACAGAATGCCTTCGGGTCACTGTCCAAAACGAGACTCCGCTTATGAGCAACGTCGCTCTGTACAACGTCGATCCCTCCACGCAGGTCCGCAGCGCACTGGCTTCACCGCGCTCTCCGGCCGCACGCGCGAGTCATCTTCGAATTGCAGCTCGAGGGAGTTCAGGCCAAACGTCCACGAAGATGCGCATTTTGGTGGTCAGTGAGCGTATGTCGTTTGTGGACGCGCTGCGTGCCATTGTGGAAGCAGACGGCCGCGATCTCTTGCACGCCGCCCAGGCAGCGGGTGTGTGCGAGAACATCACCCGGGCTGAGATCAACGTTGTGATCGCCGACCAGCAGCTTCCGGGCGACGACGCGTTTCGTCTGCTTGATGAACTGCATGAGGTACACCCGATGCTGCTGACCGCGATGGCGACAGCGCCTGGCGCTACGAACGCCGCGATCAAGGCGTTCGAGCGTGGCGCGGCAGACTACATCAACACGCCGGTTCAGCGTGATGAGGTGATCGCCTATCTGCGTCGTGCCGACACCATGACGACCCTGCGCGTGGAGACGACGCCGGAGCCGGACGCCGAGGTCAACGAATTCCGCGGTATGTACGGCACGACGCCGGTGATGCGGGACGTGTTTCGGATGATCTCTCGTGTGGGTCGTACCGACGTGACGGTGCTGGTGGGCGGTGAGAGCGGTACCGGCAAGGAATTAGTCGCGCGTGCGCTGCATGATGAAAGCGCCCGGCGTCACAAGCCGTTTATCGCGCTCAACTGTTCGGCGTTGCCATCGGAGCTGGTGGAGAGTGAGTTGTTCGGCCATACGCGTGGCGCGTTCACGGGAGCCGTGAAGGATCGTGGCGGGCTGTTTGAAGCGGCGCACGGCGGTACGCTCTTTCTCGACGAGATCGGAGACCTCGGCCCATTGGCGCAGGCGAAAGTGCTGCGCGCGCTCGAGAGCGGTGAAGTGATGCGGGTCGGTGGTACAAAGACCACGCGCGTGGATGTGCGCGTGATTGCGGCCACGAACCGCCCGCTCGACGAGATGGTCGCCGATGGACGTTTCCGTGAAGATCTCCTATACCGTTTGAAGGTGATCTCGCTGGCGCTTCCACCGCTGCGCGATCGCAAGTCCGATGTGCCCTTGCTCTCGAGTCACTTCCTTCACGTGTTCGCCGAGCGTCATGGCTTGCCGGCGCGAAGGATCAGCGACGACGCGAGCGAGATTCTGCTGAACTACGACTGGCCAGGCAACGTCCGCGAACTGCGCAATGTGATCGAAGGTGCGTTGGTCATGGCGGACGGCGTGGAGATCTGCCCATGCGATCTTCCTCGGAGTCTTACAACGCAGCGTCCTATGCGCGTGATGTCGATCATGGAGCAGTCGGCCGACCTGCCGTTCGTGGAAGCGCGTGAGCGAGCCCTGCGGGAGTTCGACCGCGCGTTCCTCGGTGCGGCACTGGCGCGCAACGGCGGCAATATTGCGCGCACTGCGCGCGCGCTGGGACTTCATCGCCAGTCGCTGCAGAAGTTGCTGGCTCGTCGCGACCTGCGGCATCCGACTGAGATGCAGCGGGACCTGTAACCGGGAGCGCGATGCCAGCGGCGTGCCGGCTACCGGGGTCGGCTAACGTTGAGTCCGGTAGTGTATGTCATCGCGCGGTGGCGCATCGCGCACGCTGAATGGTGCACCTTCTCATGTGAAGCGAGCGGTACCATGCACTGCATGACCACGGCGTGTGTGGTGTCAGATGTGATCGTTGTTCACGATCGCTCTGTGACACACGTCTCGCGTTTCGCGATGCGATGTTGACCCGGCGGCGTCTCATCAATGACGTACAGTGCGTCGAACCGCGTGAATTCTTTCGGTTGTTGTGCGGCAACTCACGTGTGCCGCGATGTGACACGTGTTAACGTACTTGGATCAGTGTCGGAACGCACGTTTGTGCACGCGGCGCGGCGCAAAACATGCAAGATCATTTCGATATCGATCGCAGCAACCGATTTGCTCGACGAAGAGCGATCACCCATCTCGACCGGAGAGGGCATGCACCACCTCATGAGTCGTTTCACCACGGTACTGCTCCACTACGTGAAGGATCTGCTCCACCGAGCACACATTGGGTCGATCACCGAATGGCCGACGCATCGCGAGTGGTAAGTGCGTGATGTCGTCCGAAGCCACAGGTGAGTGACGGCGTACTGAATTGAGCCTATTGCGAAGATTGCCCGCGGTCTGTCCCTGTCCAACTCGGGATTACACGGATAAGATTGGGTGTCGCGCCTGTAGCGCGGCCGTCGTCGTCCAATCGACGAGAAATGATAAGACTATGCGAGGTCGAGATGGGTCGATTTACTTTGACAGATGGTGTCCTTCCAGTGGTCGCGGAGCGTTTTAAGGCTCTGTCAGAGCCCGCTCGTTTGGAATTGCTCAGGTCGCTGCAGTATGGTGAGCAGACGGTGAACCAGTTGGTAACGGGAACCGGGCTCGGGCAGGCGAACGTGTCCAAGCACCTTCAGGTTCTCCACGCGCACGGGTTCGTGAAGCGCCGCAAAAATGGGCTTTTCGTGCACTACATGCTGGCTGACCGCCAAGTCATGAAGCTGTGTGAGCTCATGTCCCTCCGGAGCACAGAGCATGCTGCGGGAATCAGCCAAGGAAATGGTCGTGTATCGATCGGCCGACTCGAGGACGTTGATGAGGTGAGGTGAGGGTGTTTGAGAGGGTGAGCTTGCCCCGTTTCGGTAGATCGCTCTTCGCTATTTAAGAGGAGGCCTTTCCGAACCGCCCGCTTGCCGCCTCACGATCCCTTGGGCTTAGCCTTGGGCGACTTTACACTCACGCCAGACTCGTTGATGGCCCGCTCGGCTGGCGCGACGACGTCGATGACAACGGATGCGTACAGCGCTCCAGAAATTTCTGCACCACCGTTCGGCACCTTCACGAGGAGCTGCGCCGTTCGCAAGCTACTGGCAAAGCGCGCTGTGCCTCGCACCCCCGAATCTGTCGCCTGCGAGCGAGCGACCCGCGCATCATTTGCTTTCATCACATACTCGAGTCGCACGTCGGCCGGCTGGCGTTCACCGACGGTACTTGGCGCCTTGCCCGAAAACTCCACCCGGTACTCGCCGCCCTCGGCAAACGCGATGCTGAATTTGCCTTTTGTATCGCTGGTGTCCAGAACGAGCATCTGTCCGCCGGGGTTCTTTCCGCCCTTGACGATGATTCCCCCGATTGGCCCCCCCGGCGTTGGCGCAGCAGCGACGGAAACAACGGTCACGGCGAGAAGGGAGAGCACCGTACGGGTACGACGGATCATGAGGTTGCCTGGTGGAGGTACTAATGACGCGGCGCGTCGAGGCGTTGGTGATGAGCAAGCAACGTGACAGACGCGCGGCGGGCGCATACACGAAATACGATCGAGTTGGGCTTCTATAACGGGCTCATCGGACATGGCCAGCGGCAGCCGACGGTGTCGCGATTCTGAGCCAATGCCGAAAGTACGCTTGCTCGAGTCTCATTCGGCGCCTCAGAATGGCCTGCTCCGAAGCCCTTTGTCACGAATGTCTTTGCTAAAGCCGAGAATAATCGCGCTCAATCGCGCGTAGTGGCTAGCTAAATGTCTTCTCAGAAGGAAGTTAGAGGTGACGACGTCTTCCCGACGTCGGACGATCACATTTCTTGTCTCGAAAACATCGGCTGAAACCATGCAGATCGAGTTCTCCGGCGCCGCTCAGGAAGTCACCGGCTCCTGCCATATTCTCCGCGTCGGTCCTCGCACGGTGTTGCTCGACTGCGGGCTGTTTCAGGGGAAGCGCAGCGATTCCCGGGCGAAGAACTTAAAGCTCCCGCTCCCGGTCGACGAAATCGATGCCATCGTGCTCTCACACGCCCATATCGATCACGCCGGCCGCCTGCCCTTCCTGACCGCCCAGGGCTACAAGAACAGCATCTGGGCCACCTCGGCCACGCGCGATCTCTGCGCCCTCATGCTGGCCGACTCGGCGCATATCCAGGAAAAAGATGCTGACTTTCTTGAGCGGCACGGCCGGCCACATGCCGAGCCGCTGTATCGTGTGGAGGATGCCACGCGCACGCTCGAGCAAATGATCGGCATGCCGTACCATAAGTGGTTCGAGGTCACCGACGGTGTGCGCGCCATGTACACGGAAGCCGGACACATTCTGGGCAGCGCGTCGGTTGTGCTGGAGTTGCGTGAGGGCAATGAATTCCGTCGCGTGGTCTTCTCCGGAGATGTCGGACGGCACGATCTCCCGATTATCCGCAATCCCGAGCCACCCACTGGTGGCGCGCACGTGATTCTGTGTGAGAGCACGTACGGCAATCGCGATCATGAGTCGGTGGAGGGCGCACGCGAGGAACTGGGGCGCGTGGTGCGGGAAACAGCCGCCCGTGGTGGCCGCGTGCTGATTCCTGCGTTTGCGGTGGGGCGCACGCAGGAGCTGGTGTACGACCTGCATCAATTGCATCGCGCCGGCAAGATCCCGACGGTGCCGATCTTCATCGACTCGCCGCTGGCGACCCACGCGACGTCGGTGTTCGCGATGCACCCGGAAGTCTTCGACCACAGCGAAGATCTGGTACGTCACACGAGCGACCTCTTCGACTTCCCGCTGGTGAAGTTTACGCGCGATGTGAACGAATCAAAGGCGTTGAACAGCATGCATGGCCCGATGATCATCATCGCGGCCTCGGGGATGGTGGAGTCTGGGCGGATTCTGCACCACCTGCGCAACGGGGCCAGCGATGCGCGCAACACGATTCTGATCGTGGGCTTCATGGGTGAGCACACTCTCGGCCGTCGCATTTTGGAGCGGCGACCGGTGATCAAGATTTTCGGAGAGGAAGTCGAACTCGCCGCACAGGTAGAAGTGCTGAACGGCTACAGCGCTCACGCCGACCGTACGGAACTACACACCTGGCTGAAAGCGGTGCGTGACGGCGGCGTCGCCGAAGGCCGGAATCAGCCGCACGTGTACCTGGTGCACGGTGAACAGCCGGCGCAAACGGCGTTCGCCGAGCAGCTGCGGGCCGATCACTTCACGGTGGATGTCCCGGCGCCCGGCACCGTCGTGACGTTGTAGTCGCATTCCCGGCCCGGGGCTGTTGTGCCGTCGCGACGGGCCCGCATGCAGTAGTTTGGCAAGATGGAACGCGTAGCCCGTCGTCGGTATCGACCCCCCCTCATTCCCCGACTCATCGGCGCGGTGCTGGTGGGGTGGGTGGTGTGTGTGGCCGTCATCTTCGGCTGGTCGAGGCGGGCGGCCGACGGACATGCCGATGCCATCGTGGTCCTCGGCGCCGCGCAGTATGGTGGACGTCCGTCTCCGGTGCTGCGCGCCCGCCTCGACCACGCGCTGGCACTGTGGAAGAGCGATCGAGCCGATCGGGTGGTACTAACCGGCGGTCGTCGCCCGGGCGATCTCATCAGCGAAGCGGCGGCGGGGCGACGGTATCTGGTGCGCCGCGGCGTACCCACCCAGGCCATTCTTTTGGAGGCAGCAGGGCGCACGTCGCTGGCATCCATAGAAGGCGCGGCCGAGCTGCTTAAGGCGTGGCGTGACTCGCTCCCGGCCAACGCGCGAGACACCTTGCCGAATCGCCCCAGCGTGCTGCTGGTGAGCGATCCGTTTCACATGCTCCGACTCGACGTGCTTGCCCGGTTGCACGGTCTGCGTCCGCTGTCGTCGCCCACGCGCACGAGTCCGATCTCGGCCAATCGCGCGGTGGCGATAGAATACATGCTGCGCGAGTCGATCGCGCTGCCCACAGACTTGGCGCTCACGTTCTGGTTGGTGCTTACCGGCGGCTCTGTGAACGCCCCGCTGACGCCGCCACGGTAGCGGCACGGCGCCGAGGCGCCGCATTGCTATTTCAGGGCTGGTCGGACCAGACGTCGCGACCCGCTTCGTTCGACTTCATACAGCGGCGCCGTGGCGATGTCGTCGCCGAATGACCTCGCGGTGCCTTCGCTCGCGCCGAGACTCATGGAGCGTATTGCCGTGAGAAATGAGTAGCTGTCAGCGCCGGTCATGGTGGTGACATAGCCCATGTCACTCAGCGACGCGATGGTGATACGGCTCAGTGGCATGCCACCTGGCTGCGAGTAGCCCTGCATCAGTTCGTTTGCAAAAATCGAACGGCGCCAATGCGCGTCGCGCGTTCCCGTAGATCCAGCGTTCTCTACCGGGACCCCGAGTCCAGCGTAACCAAAGCCACTCGTGCTGGCCAACTGCGCGCGCGCCTGCACGCCGTTGAAGTAAGGATCGTCAGTGCCGGCGCCGAGGAGAAACTGGCGCTGGTAATTCCAGAGCGTCCCAATGCCGAGGATGTGCCCCAGCTCGTGCAGCACGACGTTGTCGAGCGTGCCTTGCGACAACAACAGTGCGAGATCGTCCTGATCGAGCTCGAAGAAACCCATGATCGGCAACTTGTTGCCCGAGTTGACATAGCAGGGGCTGGCCTGACCAAGAATCTTTCCCGCTCCGTCGATCGACGCGATACGCACGTACACCAGCAGATCATTGATGCTTTCGTTCACCGCCGGAATCCAACTCTGGCACTCGCCAGCCGGCACGTTCAGGGGAACGGTGCCGACGTCGCCGGTAATGACACGACGCCACCGCGCCACGGCGCTGGCGAATGCTTCACGCTGACGCGCCGTGCCGCCGTCACCAATGAATCGCACGGTAATATCGAACTGCGACGGGCGCAGCGCGGCACGAAACGCGACTGATATGCCGGGCAAGGACGTGGACGAAGCCACCAACGCCTGCGTGGATCCAAGACCCAGCGTCCATACGCCTGCCGACGCGTACCCCGTGCTGTCGGTGACCACCGTGCTGCGCGCCACGGCACCAGAATTTCCCTCCGGCGTGAACGTGACGCTCACGTTGGGTACGGGTCGCCCGGCATTGTTCAGCAGTCGCACGCTAGGCGCAATCGGCAATGCGATATTCGGATCGCCGACCTGATTATCACCATCGGCCGCGACGAGCGATGCCGGTACTCGCGCCGACGTGCTGACTGCATCGAACGGTGCCGTAACGCTATCACCCGAACAGGCCGAGAACGTGAGAAGCGCGCTCAGTGCGAACGCTACTCGCGTCGCGGTGCGGGACGAGATACTCAGTGATCGGCGAACCGAACGGCCGGTGTAGTTCATACGCAGTCCTGGCGAATGGTTGCGGGCATCCGGCAACTTCGCCGTACCTTGTTGCTACTCGCCCACACCAAGGCCGTTCCTGACACACACACGGGCGTTGTGTTGACGATCACAACGTCGGCACGATCAACCTCGCTAGCGCTTTTGGCGTGGCAGGCGCACAATGCTGCCATCGGCGCGTCGTTGCTTGATCTCGACATCGGGCACAAGGTCGCGGTACGGTGTACCCGAGCTTGGGTCGAATCCGAAGCCGCTTCGGAGTGCAGCCGTGAGCGAAAAGGCATCGGCGGCGGCGAGGTTCACGGTGTAGCCGAGATCCTGCAGTGAACCCACGGTGATGCGGCTGAGCGGTTGCACCTGATTTACCGCGAAGCCCTGCATCAACTCGCGGCCCATGACTGACGTGCGCCAATGCGAGTTCACGGTGCCGGTGCCGCCGGTGTTTTCCACCGGCACCGGATTCCCGGAAAAGGTCACCGTGTTGATGGCCGCGAACTGCGCGCGCGCAGCAGTACCTACGTAGTACGGGTCGTTTGTGATCGTCGTGTTCAGCAGCGCGCGCTGAAAATTCCAGACCGTACCGATGCCAAGCACGTGCCCGATCTCGTGGAGCACGACCTTCTCGAACTGTCCGCGCGCCACGAGCAGCTCGACGTCGTACGTGTCGAACTCCATGAAGCCGAGAAACGGAATCGCGTTGGCGTTCACATAGCAGGGACTGGCCTGTCCGAGGATGTTGCCCACACCCGGTGAGCCCGGCCCGTCGATGGAGTCGATGCGCGCAAAGATCACGGTGTTTTGTACCGTGCCGGTGAGCGCCGGCGACCAATCGCTGCACGAATTTGCGGCGGGGCCGGCGGGGATGTTCAGGTTGGTGACGGTGCCGATGCTTCCCACAATGACCTGCCGCCATTTGGCGACAGCGTTGGCGAAGGCGGTGCGCACCGGCAGAGAGGCGTCACCGACGAAGCGGACGTCCACGTTGAACGCTGACAGCGTCACCGTGGTGGTGAACGTGGCCGACTTGCCGGGGATGACCGAGCTGGTGGCGACGAGCGTCTGCGTGCTCGCGGTGCCGAGACGCCAGCTGCCCACGAAGGCCGTGCCGGTGGCCGGATCGGAGAGAACGGTGCTGCCGGTGACCGTGCCAGAGCTGGGGCCTGGGGTGAAAACCACGGGCACAGTACCAACGGGATTTCCAAAGGCGTCCACCACGCGTACGCCCGGAGGCGTGGCGATGTTGATGCTGGCGACGCCCGGTTGATTGTCTCCGACAACCTTGACGAGATCGACGGCCGGTCCAGCGAGTGCGTTGACGCTGAAGATCGCGGGCTGTGCTCCGGTGGCCGTGGCCGTCACGATCTGCTGCCCGATGGCCGTGCCGACGGTCCAGGCACCGACCGCGGCGATCCCGAGTTCGTTGCTCGATTGCTGCGCACCGAGAATTACCCCGTTGCCCTGCACGATCGTGAAAACCACGACAGTGCCGGCAATCGGGTTGCCGTACTGATCTTCGGCGCGCACCGCGGGCAGCGACGGCACGGGCGTATTCACCGGGGCCTGTTGGTCACCGAGGCTGACCGGCGTGAGCCGCGAAAGCGGACCGGCGGTCGCGGTGGCGGTAAAGGACACGGTAGGGATGCCGTCGGCGGTGGCCTGCAGTGTCTGCTGGCCGGCGGTCGTGCCAAGCGTCCATCCGCCTGAGGTGGCGTCGCCGCTGCTGGTGGTGCGGACGGAATCGTTTACGACCTTGCCGCCACCGCTCGTAACGCGCCAGCGCACCATGACATTCTTGACCCCTTTGCCTTTGGCGTCGGTGATACGCACGGCGGGCACGGCCGCCACCGCCGCCGCCACCGCCGCCGCCACCGTGGTGCTGGCGGTCGCCGCGGCGGCACTCGGCACCTGAAGGTCACTGCCGCAGCCGGTGAGCACACCAAGTGCTCCGACCGTTCCAAGAAGGAGAACCGTACGGCGACTGGAAAACGTCATAAGAGAAATTGCGGTGAGAAATGTTGTGCTGACAACAAGGCGGGTTCTGGGGCGTGGGGTTCCGAGTTGCCTGACCAGCCCCCCAATATTGACCCATGCGCATTCCAGTCGAGAGTTATCACCTCCCGAACGGCCTCCATGTGGTGCTCTCTGAGGATCACACGGCGCCGATCGTCGCGGTCAATTTGTGGTATCACGTGGGTTCGGCCAATGAACGGCTCGATCGCACAGGTTTCGCTCATCTGTTCGAGCATATGCTCTTTCAGGGGTCGGCAAACGTCGAAGCCAACGAGCATTTCGAACTCGTTCAGCGGGCTGGCGGGACGCTGAACGGGTCCACGTGGCTCGATCGGACCAACTACTACGAAACGGTGCCGTCGCATCAGATCGCCCTCGCGCTCTGGCTCGAAGCGGACCGCATGGGGCGGATGCTGCCGGGTCTCACGCAGCAGAAGCTCGACACGCAGCGTGACGTCGTGAAGAACGAACGTCGCTGGTCGGTCGATAATCAGCCCTACGGCACCTGGTGGGAGCGCCTGCCGGCGCTCTGCTTCCCGGAGGAGCATCCGTTCCATCACTCGTTGATCGGGTCCATGGAGCATCTGACCGACGCGTCGCTCGACGACGTTGCCGACTTCTTCCGTACCTACTACACCCCGGACAACGCGGTGCTCACGGTGGCTGGTGATTTTAATCGCACCGAGACGATGCGGCTGATCGAGGAGTACTACGGACCGATCCCCCGTGGCGCGCCCCGCCCGCCGTTGCGCGACATGACCGTGCCGCCCACGTACGGAAACACCCGTCGTACCGTCGTACCCGATGCAGTCGCCTTGCCACGCTTGTTCGTGGCCTGCCGCACCCCAGTGTTTGGCAGCGATGGCTACTACGCGGCGTCGCTCGCTGCTGCCGTGCTGGGCTTGCGCACCGGGTGCCGCCTGGAGCAGTCGCTGGTGCGGAAGCAGCGCATTGCCTCACAAGCGAGCGCCTTCACGTACGATCTGGCGAAAGGCAGCGACCTGTTGGTGGTTGACGCCACCGCCCACCCGGACGTCACGCCGGAACAGCTTGAAGCCGCCGTGCTGGCCGAGCTCGACCATATGCACGAGCTGGGTGTTACCGACGTCGAAGTGCAGCGCGCTCGAGCGCTCATCGAGACGAGCTTTGTGACCAGCATGCAGTCAGCCGCCGAACGCGCCGACCAGCTATCGCGCTTTGCGACATACTTCGGTGATGCGACGTTGATCAACGAACAGGTGGCTCGTTACGGGGCGACGACCACGGCGGCGGTGTCCGCGCTCGCGCGCGAGCGGCTTGGTCCCGACAATCGCGCGCTGCTGGTGTTCGTGCCGGCCGAAGAACCGTCGAATGCGGAGCATGCCGAGATGGCGGAGGCTGGCGCATGACGGATACGCTTTCGAGCACGACTCCCGCTGTGACGATGCCGAGCGCGATGCCGAGCGCTTCGCCGAGACCCGGCGCTGGAACGCCTAGCGACTATCGGTTTCCGCACTTTTCCACGCGTATCCTGGCCAACGGTCTGCGTCTGAGTGTGGCGAATGTGCCGGCGTATCCGGTGGTCACCACGCTGGCGGTGATCGAGGCGGGCGCCACGCGCGATCCGCGTGACTTCGAGGGTCTCGCGCAACTCACCACGCGGGCGCTGGCCGAAGGCACGCGTAATATGAACGCGCTCGAGCTCACGTCGCGCCTGGAGATGCTCGGCACCACGCTCGACACCGGCGCCGACTGGGATTCGGCGATCGTGCAGATCACCGCGCTATCGTCGCGCATCGATGATGCTGTCGCGGTGTTGTCGGAAGTGCTGCGCTACCCGGCGTTTCCCGAGTCGGAGTTGGAGCGCATGCGCGGCGAACGGCTCGCTGATCTGGCGCAGCTGCGCGCTGAGCCCCGCGGGCTGTCCGACGTATTTTTCTCGCGGTTGTTGTACAAGCCGGAGTCGCGGTTCGCCCGGCTTGCCGGTGGCGACGAACAGAGCATCATGCGTCTGACGCGTGAGCACGTACAGGCCTATCACGCCGAGTTCTATCGTCCTGACGCCACGGCGTTGATGATGGTTGGTGATATCGATGTGGAGCACGCGGTGAAGCTTGCCAGTGCGCACTTCGGCGATTGGACCGGCAAGGCGCCACCCGTGACGGAGCCGATGGACACGCAGCGCTTTCTCGAGCCTCGCGTGCATCTGGTCCATAAGCCGGATGCGCCGCAGTCGGAGGTGCGCGTCGGGCACGTCGCGATTCCGCGGCTACACGAGGACTACTTCCCCGTGGTGGTGATGAACGCCATTCTCGGCGGACTTTTCTCGTCGCGGCTCAATCTGAATCTGCGTGAAGTGCACGCGTACACGTACGGCGCCCACTCGGCCTTCGATTGGCGTCGTGCCGCCAGCCCGTTCGAAATCTCAACCGCCGTGGAAACGGCGGTCACCGCCGATGCACTACGTGAGATCGCGCTCGAGTTTGCGCGCATTCGTGAAGCGCCGGTGAGTGATGCGGAACTGTCACTGGCCACGAGCTATCTGGTGGGCGTCTTCCCGATTCGATTCGAGACCACCGCCGAGGTCGCGGGAGGATTGGCGAACGTGGAGATCTTCCGCCTGCCGACCAACTACTTCGATACGTATCGTGAGCGGGTGAAGGCGGTCACCGCGCAGGATGTACTGCGGGTGGCGCAAACGCATCTCGATCCGCGTCGCTTACAGGTCGTCGTTGTGGGCGATGCCACCGCGATCCGTCCGACCGTCGAAGCGCTGTCGCTTGGACCGGTCACCGTGTACGACCCGACAGCTGATGATGTCGCTACCGCGCCTGTGTCCTCCTCCTCCTCAGCCTCCTGAAACGACGTGTCGCCAGCGAAGAAAGCCGTAAAGAAGTCTGTTACACCGCGGGTGAAGCCGCCTACGTCGCCGTATTACGAAGTGCGTCGCTCGAAGATCCAGGGACGCGGTGCGTTTGCGATCCTACCCATTCGCAAGGGCAAGAAGATCGATGAGTACTGGGGACAGCCGATCACGCACGAGGAGGCTGACAGGAGGTACGACGATAGCAAAGGCCGTCATCATACGTTCCTGTTTGTGCTTGACGACGATACGGTGCTCGACGCGCGTTATGGCGGCAACGACGCGCGCTTCATCAATCACTCGTGCGATCCCAACTGCGAGACGGTGATCGAAGACGGACACATCTGGATCAAGGCGATCAAGGCGATCAAGCCGGAAACGGAGTTGGCATACGACTACCGCTTCGAGTGGCAGGATGAGTACGAGCCAGAGGATGTGCGCTACTACGCGTGCCGGTGCGGCACTACGAAGTGCCGCGGGACGATACTGCGTATCCCGGTGTATCTGCGTCCGACGATCAAGAAGTGGTTGGCCGGCGATGATGTGCCGTTGCCGAAGAAGCCCAAGAAAGGCGCGAAGAAGGCCGCGAAGAAGGCCGCGGCGAAGTCCATCAAGAACTCCGCCCGCTGATGGCGATCGCGCGGCAGGGGCCTGGCAAGATCATCGGGACACGCGGCTACACCGGGCAGGTGATCTCGATCGACATCGACACCGTTCGGTTTCCCGACGGGTCGACCGGTCAGTTGGAAATGGTGCGGCACCCGGGGGCGAGCGCGGTGGTGCCGTTACTTGGCGACCTCGACGACGATCCTGAGGTGCTGCTGATCCGGCAGTACCGTTATGCAGCCGACGGATACCTATACGAGATCCCGGCCGGCCGTCTGGATGCCGGAGAAGAACCGCTCGCCTGCGCCCATCGCGAGCTGAAGGAGGAAACCGGATACACCGCTTCGCGGGTCGAACATCTGTTCACGATGTTCACGACACCCGGCTTCACCGACGAGAAGATCCATCTTTTCTTGGCGACCGGTCTCGAGGCGGGCGAGTGGAAGCGGGAAGCGGACGAGTTCATGGAGCTGGCGCCAACCAGGTTGTCGCGGGCGCTGTCCATGATCGAGCAGGGCGAGATTCAGGATGCCAAGACGGCGCTCGCACTGCTGTACACCGCTGGCTTCCGTCTAAACTGACAGCTTCTGTCCTCTTTTGGTGTCCCTTTTTATAGACATTGTTGGGAAGAAAGGTCGCCTGCTTGTGTGGTGACGTCAGGCACAGCATCGCAAGTCATTTTGAAATAAGGACTTATGGAGGAATGTTCCGGAAAGTTCCTGTCGGCACGCGCTGTGCACTACCTCAGAGGTGTGCGATGACATGATCTGCCGGATCGTCCGGCCATCTGGTCGAAGCACCGTGAGTCTTCGGGCTCGCGTCACCGCAGGCGGAGGACTCGATCCATGGCCGAACTGGCTCGCACGAAACTGACTTCACAGAACGCCCCCGTGGTGCCGGTGCGAGAGCATTTGCGCAGCATCGAGGACGGAGATGTGGTGTCGGCGTTCCTCGGAGGCGAGGAACGCGCCTTCGAAGAGCTCGTCGACCGGTACCAGGGTCGGCTGCTGAACTTCGTCTATCGCACGATCGGTGACCGCGACCGCGCCGAGGACCTGGTGCAGGAAGTGTTCATTCGCGTGTACCGTCACATCGGCCGTTTCGACCGTTCGAAGAAGTTCTCGACGTGGATTTACACGATTGCGTCGAATTTGGCGAAGAACGAGCTGCGCAATCGCTCTCGCAATCCGCTGGTGCTGTTCCAAACGATCAAGGCCAAGTTCGAAGACGAGGACCGGCCCCTCCAGTTCGAAGATGTGCACACGCGCCCCGACGACCTGTTCCGGAAGCGTCATTTGAAGGAGATGGTGGAGCAGTCGGTGGGTCAGCTGCCGGCGCATCACCGTGAGGTGTTCGTGCTGCGCGAACTGGAAGGCAAGTCGTACGAGGAAATCGCCGAGATTACCGGTGTGAACCTTGGCACCGTAAAGTCACGATTGAATCGTGCGCGCACGGCGTTTGCCGATATTATCGCGCCGTTGGTCCGCTAGTCGGCTATCGAACGACTCGTCACCGTTTACGTTCTGGCCGCCCCAATCTGCAGGCCATCGGTGAAGCAATCGTAGATCAACCCCCCGCCCGGGATTGCCTTGGTGGGGGGTTGTGCGTTTGGATAGAGGCGGCCGGACGGGAGCGCCACGCGGAACCGCTCACCCGGCCACGGGTATCCTGCCGTGCCCCCGTCAAACCGACGGCTGTCATGTCCGCGATGTCTTCTACACGGATCCATATCGTACCGATGGACTGCAAAAGCTTCCGAAAGCAGCATCTAGCCTATCTCGATGACACGCTGCCCGGCGACGAAATGGCCGCCGCGCAGCGGCATGTGATGATGTGCGACGGGTGCGCGGCGCACGATACGCTGGTGCGTCGATCGCTGATGGTGGCCCGCAGTATGCCCACGCTCGAACCGAGCGCCGACTTTCAGGCGCGACTGCGCGCTCGTTTGGCGGAATGCCGGGATGAGTGCCGTGACGAGCGAAGCGCAATGGCCGCCCGCACCGCCTTGCTGAACGCGCCACGGTCGGCGACGTCGCGCAATACTCGGGTAGTGATGGCGGTGGCGGCCAGCGCGATGCTGGGCGCCTTCGTGTGGCAGGGTTGGACCGGCGCCTCCGCGCCCGAGCTGTCGATGCAGCCCGTCATCGCGTCACAGCCGGCGATGCCGACGCCGATTTCGTACATCACGCCCGAGTTGATGCAGGCCATGGCCACCGGTAACCCGGTCTGGCCGGCGACGATGATCATCGAAGACGCCCCGACACGCTTCGTCAGCCACGACTTCACCCTGGCGACCTTTTCCGAATTGCGCTGAAGTTTGACTGGCGATGCCTGAGGCGATGCCGTCGGCGGTCCCTTATCTTGATGGGATGGCCAAGGAATCGTCGCCCCTCCGCGTCGTGCAAGCCGCGATACAGTCGCGGAGTTTCGCGCCCGTGTACTACTTCCACGGCGATGACGATTACTTGAAGGATGGCGCGGTCCGCGAGCTGCTCGAGGCCTCGATTGACCCGAGCACACGCGACTTCAATTGCGAAATCCGTCGCGCCGGCGAGCTCGATGCCGAATCGGTGAGCAGTTTGCTCTCGACGCCGCCGATGCTCGCCGAGAAGCGAGCGGTGGTGCTACGCGATGTCACCGCGCTCAAGAAAGCGGCACGACAGCAGCTCGACAAATATCTGAAGCGTCCGGCCAGCGATACCCTGCTGCTGTTGGTGAGTCCTGCCGGCACGAAAGTCGATATGGCGATCGCGGCATTGTCCGAGTCGCTCGAGTTCGCACCGCTCACGCCTGAGCGCGTGCGCCGCTGGATAGCGCATCACGCCACGACCGTGCTGACCGTCAACATTGCCGACGATGCCGCGCAACTGTTGCAGCAGGCGGTGGGCAACGATCTGCATCACTTGGCATCGGAGCTCGACAAGTGTGCGAGCTACGCGCTCGGCGCGCGCGTCGAGGCGCCGACCGCACTCGCCACTGGCGGCGATGTTCGCGCCACCATCGATGTGGACACCGTCTCGGCCGTGGTCGGTATCCGTCGTGGTGAAACGGTGACCGATCTGCTCGATGCTGTCGCCCGACAGGATGCGGCTGGGGCCGTGACGCTGGTGGCGCACGTGCTCGGACAGCCGAAAGTCACGGCGGTGCAAGTCGTGATGATGCTGAGTACACAGGCATTTGCGATCGCCTACGGTCGCGCGCGGCGCGATGCGGGAATTCCCACGAACCGACTCCCGCAGGAATTCTTCGCGTTCCTCAAGGAGACGGGCGGCTATCCCGGTCGACCGTGGGGAGAAGCCGCGTCAGCGTGGACGAAAGTGACGGAGCAGTGGAGTGCAGTATCGTGTGAACACGCGCTTGTGCTGTTGTTGGAAGCCGACATGGCTCTCAAGGAAACGACGGTCTCGAACTCGGAGCAGATCCTGCTGTCACTCGTGCTCGGTCTCTGTGCCACGCGTCGCCGGAAGGCGGCCTGATGCGACGTGCTCGTCTCGGGGTGATGACCATGTTGGCGATGAGTTGCGCATCGCTGTTGTCGATCACGTCGACGGTGTCCGCGCAGGTCACGCCGGCCGTGGAGCGTACGACGGCGCGCGCGCGCGCGATGGTTGATGGAGGCGATGGGACCATGGCGCGGACGCTGCTCGACTCGTTGGTGGGTGCGGTACCGGAAGGCACGATCGATCTTGGCGAAGCGTTGTATTGGCGCGCGGTGCTGGCTGAACGCGTCGGTGAAGCGGAGCGAGACTGGAAGCGACTCGTGATCGATGTGCCGCTCTCTCCTCGCGCGCCCGACGCGCTGGTGCGGTTGGGGGAACTCGACATGTTGCGCGGACACCCGGCCGATGCGCGCGTGTATTTCACACGATTGCTTCGCGACTTCCCGAGCAGCACGTATCGCGCGAAGGGCCTCCTGTGGATGACGCGCAGTTACTTCGAGGAGCGCAACGTGGCGGGCGGTTGCAGCGCACTCGATTCACTGCGCGGCGTCGAGATGCCGGACGGTGAACTGCGATTGCAGTGGGACGAACTGCAACGCCGGTGCATCGGGGCGCCGGCCATCGCTCCGTCCAACCCGGTGGGGAACGCCGTGTCGTCGTCGTCGAGCACGAACAGCGCGAAGCCCGCGGCCGGTTCGGGACGCTACTCGGTGCAGCTGGCCGCGTACGACACGCGCGCGGAGGCGACCGATGCCGTAAAGCGCTTTGCGTCGCGTGCCATCGACGCGCGCGTCGACGGTGATCAAAAGCCGTTCCGGGTGCGCGTGGGCTACTACACGACGCGCGTCGCCGCGACCAACGCGCTGAACACCCTGAAGTCACGCGGGTTTGACGGCTTCGTGGCGGAGCGCGCGCCGTGAGTGGTGCGGCGACCCCGTTGATGCAGCAGTACCGGGAGATCAAATCGCGGCATCAGGATGCGATTCTGTTTTTCCGCATGGGTGATTTCTACGAGATGTTTTACGACGACGCCGAGACGGCGTCGCGGGCGATTGGTCTCACGCTCACGTCGCGTAACAACGGCGGGGCGGCGGAGGTACCGCTGGCCGGCATCCCGGTGAAGGCGGCCGCCGAGTATTTGCGCCGGCTGGTTGGGCAGGGATTCCGCGTCGCAATCTGCGAGCAGGTGGAAGACCCGAAGTTCGCCAAGGGACTCGTGAAGCGCGAAGTGGTGGAGACCATCACCCCGGGTGCGGTCTTTGCCGACGATCTGCTCGACGGTGCGCGCGCGAATTACGTGTGTGCGATCGCCATCGGTCGCGATACGTCGCGCGACGGTTCGCGCGAACAGATCGGCATCGCGGCGGCGGATCTCTCAACGGGTGAGTGGCGCCTGTTTCTGGTCACGCCAATGGATGCGCCGGCGGTGCTGGCGCGGTTGGCCCCGCGAGAACTGCTGGTGGTGCGTGGTACGTCGCATCCCGAGCTGGTGGCCGCGATGCACGCGGTGGACAACGTGCTCGTGACCGAGCGCGAAGGCTGGGAGTTCGATGCGCAGCTGGCGGGCGATGAACTCGCGCGACAGTTCGATGTGCGCTCGCTGGAAGGCTTCGGCCTGGGCAGCGACGATGCCGGCGCGATCGGCGCGGCCGGCGCGTTACTGCGCTATTTGCGGGAATTGCAGCCGGGCGGCTTGCCGCACCTCGCCCGCCCGGTGATAGAGCGTCCAGGTGGTGTGATGCCGCTCGATGAGATGACGCGTCGTAATCTCGAGTTGGTGGAATCGCTGCGCGGCGGTGAGCTGGCCGGGACGCTGTTGTCGGTGCTCGATCGTACCACCACACCGATGGGCCAGCGCCTGTTGCGCCACTGGCTGCTGGCACCGTTGCTCGAGCGTCGTGCCATCGAGTTGCGTCTCGATGCCGTGACGGTACTGGTGCGCGATCCAGTGGGACGCGCCGGCGTGCGCGATGCGCTTGATGGGGTGCGCGACGTGGAGCGACTGGCCAGCAAGGCCGCCGCCGGTCGGGCGACGCCGCGCGAGCTGCGCGCCCTCGGTGATTCGCTGGCCCGACTGCCGCAAGTGGCGCATGCCGTTCGTGCCGTGCTGGGGCACGCCACGCAGGGAAATTCGAATGGCGGCCTGCTTACGACGATGCTCGACGACTGGGATGACGGTCGCGACTGCGCCGAACGACTCACGACCATGCTCGTGGCGCGTCCGCCGCTGTTGATCGGTGAAGAGGATACGATTGCGCCCGGCGTGGATATGGTTCTCGACGAACTGCGCGCGCTGCGCGATGGCGGGAAGGACGCGATCGCGACCATCCAGTCGGACGAACGGGCCCGCACCGGCATCAGCTCGCTCAAGGTCGGATACAACCGCGTGTTCGGCTATTTCCTCGAGATCTCGAACGCGAACAAGCATCTCGTGCCCGACGACTATCAGCGTCGTCAGACGCTGACCGGGGCCGAACGGTACGTGACACCGGCGCTCAAGGAGTACGAGGAGAAAGTGCTGAGCGCCGCCGACCGCATCGAGACGCGCGAGCGCGAACTGTTCGACGCGTTGCGTCGTGATGCCGGCGCGGCGATTCGTCGGTGGCAGCAGGTGGCGCGGCGGGTGGCCACGATCGACGTCCTGTCGGCGTTCGCGGAGGTGGCCGAGCGCGAACAGTACGCGCGTCCTGAGCTGAACGATGGCTTCGATATGGAGATCGTGGCGGGGCGCCATCCGGTCGTCGAGCGGATGATGGCGCGGGAGAAGTTCATCCCGAACGATCTCGTGCTCACCGACGATGGCCAGATGATTGTGCTCACCGGCCCGAACATGGCGGGCAAAAGCACAATCCTTCGCCAGATCGGTCTCATTCAGCTCATGGCGCAGGTCGGTGCGTACGTGCCGGCTCGTCGGGCGAAGTTGCCAATCGTGGATCGCTTGTTCACCCGGGTGGGTGCGAGCGACAATCTGGTTCGCGGCCAGTCCACGTTCATGGTGGAGATGAGCGAGACGAGTGCGATTCTGCATACCGCGACCAAGCGCTCGTTGGTGTTGCTCGATGAAATCGGCAGAGGTACGAGTACCTACGACGGTGTGTCGATCGCCTGGAGCGTGAGCGAGCATCTGCACGACGCGATCGGGTGCAAGACGGTCTTTGCAACGCACTATCATGAGCTCACGCAGTTGGCGAGCGAGCTGAGTGGCGTGCGCAACTTCACGGTGGCGGTGCGTGAAGTGGGTGATCAGGTGCTGTTTCTGCACAAACTCATTCCTGGCGGTGCCGATCGTTCGTACGGCATCGAGGTGGGACGCTTAGCGGGGCTGCCGGCCGCGGTGATCGCGCGCGCCAAGGAAGTGCTGGCGTTGCTCGAGGGCGAAGGAGAGCAGATGGCGGCACGTCTCACGGCCGAGGGTCTATCGGCACCAAGGAGTGTATCGCGGAAGGGCCCACGGATGAAGCATTCGGGGGCGCCTACACCGCAGCTCGGGTTCTTCGGCGAGTCGGTCGCACCGATGTCGCCTGATCGGGCGTTGACCCGTCTGGCCGACGCGGTCGGAGCACTGGAGCCGGATCAGATGACACCGTTGCAGGCGCTGACGGCGCTCGCCTCACTCAAGCAGTCGCTCAATGACTAACGGTGAGTAGCGTGCCGCCTCCGAACGAGCCGGCCAAGAAGCCCACCAAGGCCGAGCTGGCCGCCGCGGTCGATCGCATGGTGCCGGACCTCGTCGCGCCGGGGCTCCGCGTGTTGTTCTGCGGGATCAACCCTGGACTCTACACGGCGGCGATCGGCCATCACTTCGGCCGGCCGGGCAATCGCTTTTGGCCGGCGTTGCACGGCGCGGGGTTTACGCCGCGGTTGTTCGCACCGTGGGAGGAGCGTGCGCTGCTGCCGCTGGGTATTGGCATCACGAACATGGTGGAGCGCACGACAGCCACGGCGGCTGAACTCAGCCCTGAGGAGTATGTGGCGGGCGGCCGGCGGTTGCGTAGCTTGGTGGACGCACAGCGACCTCGGGTGGTGACGTTTCTGGGTATCGGCGCGTACCGCACGGCGTTCGGCCGCCCCAAGGCAGCGCTCGGCTTACAAGCGGATCGCCTCGCTGATTCGGCGTTGTGGGTACTGCCGAGTCCGAGCGGCTTGAACGCCAATCACCAGTTGGTCGATCTCGTGGCGCTGTTGCGCGACCTGCGCGCGTGGGTGGATGGTTGAGCGGTGCAGTTGCTGTCTGTTGTTGCGGTCTCCGCCGTGATCCCGCGTTGTCTTCATCCTGTTGCAATCCGATCGATGGCCATTCTCTCCAGCATTCGACGTTCGCGCACGGCCTCGGCCGTCATTCTGTTTGGCACGGTGGCCTTTGTATCGACCGCCGGCGCGTTCGGCGCGTGTGGCGGGGATCGCGGCGAAGCTAGTGCGGCCAGCGGTGACACCACCGGCACGGTGTCCGCGCGCACGCCGACGTACAGCTACGAGGTGGTGCAGAGCTATCCGCACGATCCGAGGGCATTCACGCAGGGGCTCGTGTGGCACGATGATCGGCTGTTTGAGAGTACCGGTCAGGTCGGCCAGTCGACTATTCGCGAAGTCGAGCTCAATTCCGGTCGCGTGATCCGGCAGCAGGAGCTCGAAGCGCCTCATTTTGGTGAAGGCATTGTGCTGCTGGGCGACCAGCTGTTCCAGATCACGTGGACGACCGGCAAGGCGTTCGTGTACGACTGGAAAACGTTCAAGCGCACAGGCCAATTCACGTACGAGGGCGAGGGATGGGGACTCACCACCGACGGCACGGCCATCATCATGAGCAACGGCACGTCGTCGCTCGTGTGGCGTGATCCGGCCACGTTCACCATCCAGAAAACGATCACGGTGTCCGATCACGGCACACCCGTGTCTCAGCTCAATGAGCTCGAGTGGGTGAAAGGCGAAATCTGGGCGAACCTCTGGCAGAGCGAGCAGATCGCCCGCATCGATCCCACTACGGGCAACGTGACGGGATGGATCGACTTGGCGGGCATTCTGCCGCCGATCGATCGCACTGGAAACGAAGATGTCATGAACGGCATCGCATACGACGCCACCCGCGACCGTCTCCTGGTCACGGGCAAGCTGTGGTCGAAGCTCTACGAGATCAAACTCAAGCAGCGTTCGTAGCGGGTTTGGTGTGAATTTCGGTGAGATTTCCGGAACAGCCAGAACACGGATACCACGGATACCACACGGATAAGATCAGTGGTTGGCTGTCCGCGAGCTCCGCGTACGTTAGCGCACCGCGGTTCGCGCGAAGGGCGCGCCACACCACGTTCCAGTCAGCGCAGCCGCACCAGCGCGTACCTGAGCGTACTGGGCGGTAGCGTGCCGTTCGACGACACGGTGACAATGGCGTTGCGTCCGGCGGGGATGCCGAAGCGCACGTATGAGCTTGTACCGCCGGCTAGCAGCACGCGCTGCGGCGCGCTGGAAAGCAGCGAACGGGTCGCGATCGGATATACCCCCAACGCCGCGCCGCCCGAGAAACGCAGACCGGGGAAGATGCTGCGAAAATTCCACGATGGCATGATGTAGCTTGAAGACAGCGCGGCCGTCGTGGCGGCTGAGAAGTCGTCGGCGATGAGCGAGACTGACCAGTCCCGCAGGTAGTCGGCGAACTGACCGCCTGAGAGAACGTTCTGCAGGTTGGCGACGCCCGTCGTGTTCGAATTCACGAGCGAACGCAGGAAGGGGGCTTCGCCGGCCGCGCCCTGACGGCCGGCCGCATAGCGCAGGAAATTCCAGATCGCGCCGCGCGTGGCCAACGAATCGTTCGGCGCGTACGGCGAGTTCACTTCCGGTGCGATGAGGTAGCTGTAGAAGCGCGAAAAATTCTGTGATGCGTAGTTTCGGAACTGATCAGAACGCGTGGCGTTCCCGGCGACGTCGGTCAGGCCGAGATTCTGCCGTGACGTGAAATTGGCGATGCGGAAGTACAGCAGCTCTTCGGCGAGATGCGACAAGCCTTCGTCCAGCCACGTCTCCTCGTTGGGACGCGCACCGGTGTTCACGTACAGTCGGCGCGAGGCGTTGATGAGATGCTGAAACTCGTGCGCGATAGTGGTGAGGTTGAGCAGCGTCACTTCATCCTTCGTGCGCTTGTTCGTATTCACCGTGCCGTTCGGATCGGGCGCCAACAGGTAGAACATCTCTGCTTCGTTCGACGCGGCGCAGGCGGCGAGTCCGTTCCTGGCCGTCTTGGGATACAGGTCCCGCGCAAAGAAGAAGCCCCCGATCGTATACCCGGCGCCCGACGGTGTGAGTGCATTCACGGCGCGGGTATAGAACAGAATGATCTTGCCGTAGCCGCTGATATTCGAGGGCGAACCGAATGCCGTGGTGTCCATCGGAAACACCAGCGTGTCGAATGTCGCCGCGACCGCTGCGTATTCGATATCGGTGTATCCGCCGGTGGGATTGTCTGTGTCGCTCAGTATGATCGACTTCGTTCCGACGGCCGCGACGCGTCCCGACTTCGTATCAGCGCCGGAGCACGCCAGGTTGGCGTTCACGTTCAGACGCAGTACGTCGCCCACCTTGACGTCGGCGACCGTCACGGTATAGGCCGCGCCGGACGCGGGGATGCGTAACGCGGTCGTACGCGCCGCCATCCAGTCACGTGCGTCGCGCACCAGCGGCGTGAGCTCACGGCGCTCGATCTCGCGTCGCGCGAGTTCCACGGCGCGCACCCGTGACAGGGCACTGGTCGCGGCATCGATGGCGTCGATAGGCGTCGATACGGCGCTTGCGGTTTCGAACGGATTCGCGGCGTCACCTGTGATGGCCGCAATGGTGGGACCCGTGCTGCCGATCGCGACGAGGTCAACCGGCGACGACGTACCAAACGACGTGGCCGTCGAGACCAGGGTGAGCGCGTACTCCCCACTGAGCAGCGACGGCGACGTGATACAGGCGGTGATGCTGGAGCTGCCGGTGGGTGGTATGTAGACCTCACCCAGCGCCAGCTCGCGGGCCGTGACCGGTCCGCACACGGTCGATCCGGCGGACGCGATCGTCACCGGCACCGTGTCGGCCCGACCGGAGGCGTCGGCGACCACGCGCGCGGTGCCCACCGCCAACGCGGTCACGAGCCCCGACGTGCTGACCGAGGCCAACGCCGGATCGAGCGTGCTGTAATTGATCGCCTGACCAACGATGGTGTTGCCGTACTGATCACGCAGCGATCCCCGCACGCGCACGGTGTCGCCCACGTTGAGATAGGCCGCTTCCAATGACGCCACGAGCAGCGCAGCCGGACCGGTGATCACGGTGGCGGTGAATACGACTGGCGTGACTCCATTCACCTGTGCCGATACACGCGCGGTGCCGGCGGTTGTGCCGAGCGTCCACACGGTGGTGGCGACCCCGCGCGCGTCGGCGGAAGAACGCGTGGGCGACACGGCGCCCGATCCCGGACCGACGTCCCAATCCACCCGAGCCCCCGAAATCGTCTTGCCGTCCTTGTCGGTTACCACGACCGCGAGCGGCACGCTCAGGGCGGCGCCCACCACGCCGGTCTGCGCGTTGCCCGCCTGCGTCCTGATCGCCGTCGCCACTGGTCCGGGGCCGGTAGCCTTTTCGCCGGAGCACGCGCTCAGTAGCAGCAGCGCACCGCTGGCGAGCATGAGCAGCGGCGTGATACGCGCGGTGCGAGCTGAAGCGGGACGATCGGGGAGAGCGCGAAGCGAAAGCATGTCGACGGCGGATGAATGGAGGGACGGATGATTCCGCCGAGTGCATCGAGCGGGTGTACATTCCAGCATGCGATCGGGTGGGATTCGACCAGTGCTGCTCCCTGTCCTGTTCACCCTCGGACTGCTCGGCTGTTCCGAGCGAGGGCGTTCAGCACGACCGGGAAGTGCGGACTGGTTTCGCACGATGCCGGATGAGCGTCCACAGATGTTGAATGTCGACGTGCCGTTCCGGTATCCGTTGTCACTGTATCAGCAGAAAATACAGGGCAACGTGCTGCTTCGGCTGTTTGTTACGTCGGACGGTCGCGTCGTACCCGATAGTATCCGGATTCTCGAGGCCTCAGGACACTCTGAGTTGGATGCGGCGGCGTTGGCTGGTGCGTCCCGACTCCAGTTCCGCGCTGCCCGCCTGCGTGGTACCCCGATTCCGGTGTCGTTGATCTTCCCCGTGCATTTCCGACATCCCGAGGGGTCAAAGCTCCCCGGGGACTCCCTGTGACGAATCCGGCCATGTCCACCACCCTGGCGACCCCCTGCATGTCCGACGCGGCTCCGACCGGCACGGCCATGCAAGAAGAACACATCCGGCATCGCCGCCCCTACGGTAGCGTCCTGGAAACGATCGGCTGGACGCCGATGATCCGATTGGCCCGCGTGGCGCGCGGCATCCGAACGCCTCTCTACGGTAAGGCTGACTTCTTTAATCCGGGCGGCAGCGTCAAGGACCGGGTCGGCATGCCGATGATCGAGTCGCACGAACGGGCCGGGACACTCAAGCCGGGCGGAACTATCGTGGAGGCGACGAGCGGCAACACCGGTGTCGGTCTCGCGATCGCGGCGGCGCTCAAGGGATATCGCTGCATCTTTACAATGCCCGATAAGATGTCGCAGGAGAAGGTCCGCCTGCTGAAAGCGTTCGGGGCCGAAGTGATCATCACCCCGACGGCGGTGCCGCACGATCATCCGCAGAACTACGTGATGATGGCGAAGCGAATCGTCAGTGAAACACCGGGCGCCGTGCTGGCCGGTCAGTTTGAAAATCCGGCCAATCCGGCGGCGCATATGGCGACCACGGGACCCGAGATCTGGGAGCAGACCGACGGTCGCATTACGCACTTCGTGGCCGGCGCGGGTACAGGCGGCACGATCACCGGCGTCGGGCGTTACCTCAAGAGCAAGAACCCGAACATCAAGATCATCGCGGCCGACCCCATGGGATCGGTGCTCGCCGAACTGTGGCGCAGCAAGGGCGAGGGACATCCCACCGGCGCGCCGTACAAGGTGGAAGGCGTGGGTCAGGACTGCATACCGCTCACGCTCGACATGAGTGTGATCGACGAATTCATCTCGGTGAGCGACAAGGATGCCTTCGGCATGGCGCGTCGTCTCACGCGTGAAGAAGGCATCTTTGTGGGTGGTTCCGCCGGCATGATCGCACACGCAGCGATGAACGTGGCGCGTCGTCTCGATGATCCGGACGCATGCGTCGTGACGTTCCTGTGCGACACCGGTGAGCGCTATCTCAGCAAGGTGTTCAACGACGAGTGGATGCGCGAGAACCAGCTGCTCGACGTGTCGCCCACGACGATCGAGGCGGTGCTCGGCAACAAGGACGCGAGCGCGCCGGCGATCGTGAGCGTGGCCCCCGGCGCGTCGGTGCGTCAGGCGATCCGTTTGATGGCGCTGCACAACGTGTCGCAGGTGCCGGTGATGGATGGTGCCGTGTGCATCGGCAGCGTCGCGGAATCGCAACTCACGTCGAAGTCACTGGCCGATCCGAAGGTGCTCGATCAGTCGGTGAGTGATGTGATGGATCAGCCGTTTCCCGTCGTCGAAAGCGATCAGCCGGTGGAGAGTGTGGCGAAGCTGTTGTCGAAGAGCAACCGCGCCGTGTTGATGAAGAAGGACGGCGTCGTGCAGGGCATCGTGACGCGCTTCGATGTGCTCGAACACTTGATGCATCGGTAGCCCACGGGCAACCGACGCCGCGTTACAGCGTGACGCGCGTCGTCTGGATAGGACCTTGTGGGGTGAGTGTCCCGTCGGCGGCGCGCGCGTAGGTGAACCAGAGTACGTTGGCTTCGGTCGACGCGCTCGTGTAGCCCGCGACGCTCGTGTACGGCACGCGTACCTCGGCGCCCTGCACCAGTTTCGCGCATTGCGTTCCGCATGGCGGATACAGCGCGATCGTCATCTGGTCCTGGTCGACGATCATATAGCCCACCACGAACTCCGTGGTATTGCGCAGCGTGAGCGTGGGGCGTACCGCGTTCACCACGAGCGTACCCGCGGCGATGCCCTGATTCGGCGTCGGCGCATTGTTGCTGCCGTCCACGATCGTCGACTCCTGCGCGCAGGCTGAGAGTGCGAGCACACCGATCGCGTAAAGTGCAGTCGTTCGCATGGCAGATCTCCAATGAGTTGTTGTGCGCCGAGTGTCACATCCTCGGCGCTGCGTTACCTCGTCCCAGCTGTCACGTCTCCACTACACGATACGGAACGCGATGGCTCGATGATGAGCTGCCCGACCAGTGTCGGTCCTGTCACGCCCTTCATGATCAACGTACTCGACCGGTTCACGGACGCTCTTGGTGCACCGTTGCGCGATTACAGTCGCGGCCGGTTGGCCGCCCTGTTTGCCGATCCGCGTCCTTCGACGTGGGAAGATGCCCACGGCGTGGTCATCAATGCTCAAGGACTCACGCTCTGGCAAGCGTGGATCGCCGTGGACATGACGGCGCCGCGGACTGGACGGCATGTGACGCTCGACCCCTTCGATCACGTGCTCGTGCTGCGGGAATGGGATCGGATTCCCGATGAAGCCACGCTGGCCAGCGCGATTGCGTTTGCGCTGAGTACTGACAACGCCAACTAACCGCGTAGACTGACGACTCGGACGAACTCGGATGTAGCTTTGACGTATGCGAATCACTGTGTTGCTGGGCGGCGTCTCGGCCGAACGTGAGGTCTCCCTGTCGTCGGGGTTGCGCATCGCGGTCGCGCTGCGCGAGAAGGGCCACGAGGTCATCTGTCTCGACCCCGCTGAAGGTGTGCTGACTCGCGAGACCGAGCGCGCGCTGCTGGCCACCGGCGTGGGCAGTGCGCCGCCGTCGCTTGACGCGCTGGCGGGACTGTCTTCCCAATCCTTGTCGCCCGCGCTCGGCACCATGACCGAGATCACCGACGCCGAGTGCGTGTTTCTGGCGCTGCATGGCGGTCAGGGCGAGGACGGCACGGTGCAGGCCCTGCTTGACCTGGTGGGCGTGCCGTACACCGGCAGTGGTCACCTGGCGAGCGCCTTGGCCATGGACAAGCACCTCTCGAAAGTCGTGCTCCGCGCCGCCGGTGTGGCCACTGCCGATTGGATGATGGCGCCGGCAGACGGGCTGATGAACGCCGAGGATGTGGGGCGTCAACTGGACTGGCCAGTGGTGGTGAAGCCGTCCAAGCAGGGGAGCACGGTCGGCCTGTCGATTGTTCGCGAGCCGGGCGAACTGGCCGCGGCCGTGGCCGAGGCGTTCAGGTACGACGACGAGGTCATGGTTGAGCGATTCGTACCGGGGCAGGAGCTCACGGTGGGCATCCTCGGCGACGTGGTATTGCCGACAATCGAGATTGTGCCGGTGAAGGAGCTATACGACTACGAATGCAAGTACACGCCAGGAATGGCGAAGGAGTTCGTAGCCGAACTGTCGCCGGAGATCGCCAAAACGCTGGCCGATCAGGCGCGGAAGGCATTCGTGGCGCTGAAATTGGGTGGATACGCCCGAATCGACTTTCGGTTGGACCCCCATGGGCAGCCGTGGTGTCTTGAGGCCAACACGTTGCCTGGGATGACGCCGACCAGTCTCATCCCACAGGCGGCGGCCGCCGCTGGTGTCTTGTTTCCCGATCTCTGTGAGCGCATCGTCCACTTAGCGCTCACGAACCGGGATCGGCTACGGAGCTGAACTCGTTGTTTCCGTAGCTCTTCTCGCGTCTTTTCGCGTCCTGCCATGGCCTACGTCACGTACGACGATTTCGATCAGCCACGTAACCCGTCTGCCGTGTACTGGCTGATCGGGCTCTGTGTCGGCGTGTACTTCGTGCAGGCGACATTGGTCGGCGACGCGAACATGGCCAACTGGTTCGGGTACTCGGCCGGTGACCTCGCGTCGCGTTCGTTATGGACGATCGGGACGTACATGTTCGTGCACGGCGGCATCATGCATCTGCTGCTGAACATGTGGACGCTGTGGTTGTTCGGACCACGCGTAGAGCGGGCGTGGGGTAGCAGCACCTTCGTGTGGTATTACCTCTGGTGCGGCATTGGCGGCTGGGCGTTTCACTACATGTTCCAGCGCAACGGCGGCACACTGGTGGGTGCATCGGCGGCGATTCTCGGCATCGCCGTGGCGTATGCGTCGCGCTGGCCCGACGATGAAGTGCTGTTCTTCGGTGTGGTACCGATGAAGGTGAAATGGCTGGTGGTGTTCATGGCGCTGATCAACATCACGATGGCTGTTGTTGATTCGGGGAGTCTCGGCGGCACCGCGTACGCGGCGCACATCGGCGGCATGCTGGCGGGGTGGGTGTATCTCCGCGCGCCGGGCGCCGGCAGTCTTGGTCGTTTCCGCAGTCGCATCGCGTCGGCGCCGGATTACGGCGACGACACCCCGCGCGCCGTGCCCAAGTCGTCGCGACCGCGCGAACGGGAAGTCGACGACATCGTGGCGCAGAGCAAGGCGGCCGTGTCGCGCGTGCGTCCCGACCCGCATCCGGCGCCGCGACCTACGCCGCGACCCGGTCAGACGGCCGTGGCGCCGCAACCGAGCACCGCACTGGATGCAGTGCTGGACAAGATTGCGGCTGACGGCATGTCGAGTTTGACGCCGGCCGAGCGGCTGCTGCTGGACGAATGGTCGAAGCGACTGCGGGACGTCACCTGACTGGTCGAAGTTCTCGCATTACATTCGGGGATGCCCAAGCCTGAACTGCTCGAGACGTTTTCGAATCCCTATGGGGATCGCAAGTACGAAATTTTCATGGAGACGACGGAGTTTACGTCGCTCTGTCCGCTGGGCGGTATCGAGACCGATGCCGCGGAATTGAAGTTGCTTGAAGGCGGTGCGCCCGACTTCGCGACGATCCGCATCACGTATCAGCCGGCTGCAGTGTGTCTCGAGCTGAAGAGCCTGAAGATGTACTTCTGGAGCTTCCGCAACGACGGCATTTTTTACGAGCGCGCGGTGAATCGCATTCTCGATGATCTCGTGGCGGCGTGCAATCCGCACTCGATGACGGTGGTCGGTGATTTCAACGTGCGTGGTGGACTGAAGAGCATCATTACTGCGACGGCCACCAAACCCGTCTGATTTCGCCTCCTGATTCACTGCTCGCACCTCGTCCTTTCCGGAGCTCGCCATGACCCGTCGCTGGCGTTTCGTGTGTGCTGTTGGTCTCGCGCTGCCGCCGGTGACGGCGATGGCGCAGGACCACAAGACGGGTGGTAACGAGGGGAAGCGGCCGATCGGGTGGCAACTGCAGACTGATGCGGGTGGCCACAAGATGGCCGGCGATGTCGAGACGGTGGCATTCGCGCAGATGACGCCGGGCTTCCATGTCACGACGGGACCGGCGGCGATTCTGTGGCATCCCGACAGTGCGGCGTCGGGGGCGTACACGGTGGAGAGCACGATTTTCCTGTTCCCGACCAACGGTCGCGATCAGGAGGGGTACGGCGTGTTCGTGGGCGGTACGGCGCTAACCGACGCGTCGCCGTCGTACACGTATTTTCTGCTGCGCAATGACGGCAAGTTTCTGGTGAAGCAGCGCCAGGGCGAGAAGACGGTCACGCTGGCCACCTGGACACCGCTGCCAGCGATCGTCAAGCAGGCGGGTGCCGACGCGGCCAAGAACGTGTTGCGGGTCGAGGTCGCGAGTATCGACGTGGCGTTCACGGTAAATGGCGTAGAGGCGGTTCGCCTGCCGCGGGCGACGGTGCGTCCCGACGGCGTGTTCGGTGTGCGGATCAACCATGCGGTGAACGCGCATGTGTCGAGCGTGGGGCGGGCAAAGTAGGGAGTAAGGCGTACGGTGTACGGCGCAAGAAGTACGGTGTACACGAATTGCCGGTTGGTCGCGATGGGTGCGGAACGGAGCGCGACGTTGGTCGAGATGGTAGAGGGTGAACGACGGGCGCGCGTGGCGTGCGGGCTGAGGCCAGATCAACGCTTGCGGAATGACCCCTGGGTTGGTTAGCCTGCGGGTCTGTAAGTGGTACGGCTAGGTAGCTCAGTTGGTAGAGCAGCGGACTGAAAATCCGCGTGTCGGGGGTTCGATTCCCTCCCTAGCCACTTGGACATTCAACGACATACGCGAACGGCGCCCCGACTTGGTTGGGGCGCCGTTTTGCGTAGAGGGTCTGAACATCGCCCTGTCGAGGGTTTGGAACAGACGGGCGGATCTGCTTGGCGCGGTCGTGTCGTCGATGGGTACTGGGCGCCAGTGCGTTCGGGGGCAGTCCCGTGGTCGGCAGGGCGCCCGTCGAGGAGAAACAGGCCGCCGAGGCTATGGCTCTTTCGGCGCCGGCTGTCCAACGAAATGCGTGGCCGCGCAATCCTCACAGATGCCATGCGTGACGTTCACACGATGCGTGGTGAGGTAGGTCTCGATCCGCTGCCAGTAGCCGTCATCGTTGCGGACATTGTTACACCACGAACACAGCGGCAGCATCGACGACAGCTGGTGCACGTCGTCGATCGCGACGCGCAGTTCGCGATTGCTCTGTTCCAGAAATGCCGCCAGCACGCTGACGAACAGGGCCACCATGAACAGGCTGACCTCGAGGTCGCCCATCATCTGAATGAGCGGTCCGATGCCGTCACCGGGGCTCGTGGCGGCACGCATTGCCAGCGCGACACGCAGCGCTTGGAATACGCCGTGGCACACGAGAACGAAGGCCGGGATCTGCATGACTGAACGCTGCCCGCGAATAGGGCGCGAAAGAATCCATGCCGCGCGAAACGCGAGCGCTGTCCAGACTATCGAGTTGCCGACCGATCGCCAGTCGGCGAGTTCCGGCATACCCATGACGCCGAGCAGAAAGAGCCCATGCAGGACAAGAATTCCGAGCGCTGCACGGGTCGAGGTGGGGCGTTCCGTCGTACGTTTCGCCGCGAAGAGGAGCACCAACTGGCCCGCCGTCACCATGAGCGTGGGGAGCATGCGAACCACTGCGTCGGGATAACTCGCTCGCAGTACAAACATCAGATCGGCAGCCGTTAGCGTCCACGCAGCCACGATCCAATACCGGAGTGACCCGCTCTGCGCTTCGAGTCGCCAGTATCGACTCATGACACCGGCCAGAATGGCACCGATAATCAGGTTGACAGCGTACACAATGCTGAGGTCGTTCATGCGGCGGGACCGATGGTGCCTCAGGGGACGGAAGCATTGTGGCGGAGAGACGTGGAGTATACCCCAATGCGTCACCAGATAACGCTATCGCATGTCACGGAGTCGATCCGCCGATCACTCGCGTGGTGAATGCGACGCCGTCTGGTGTGTCACCGACGGCGATCTGCCGAACGACGATGCGGGCGGCGACGTCGATCACGGCGACGGTTGCGCCGGTACTGAAGGAGAGGAATGCGTACTTGCCGTCGGGCGAGAAGATGATACCCTGCGGCCCCATTCCGGGCAGCGACATTCGTCCGAGCTCGCGGCGCGTGCGTCGATCCACGAACCGCAGTTCTTCCTTCTTGAGATCGGGGAGCAGCACCAGCGTGTTGTCCGGCGACACGAGCACGCGATACGGCCAGCCGAAGCCTTCGGCGGCCGTCGATACGGTGCCGGTGCCGACGTCGACGACGCTGAGCACACCGGTGGCGTTGCTACCCACCCATACCTCTCGTCCATCGGACGTGACGGTAATCGCCTCGGGCTGTGCGGGCACGGCAATGTTGCGAAGCGCCGTACCATTCACGAGATCGAACTCGGTCACGCTGTTACTGCCGATGTTGCCGGTCCAGGCGCGAGTTCCGTTGGCCGTCACCGCGACCATGTGCGACCCGTTCTGCTGCGTGGCGATCGCTTTCACGATGTCACCGGTCGCGATGCGCACGATGAGCAGCTGCTTATCGGTTTCCGAGGTGACAGCCACCAGCGAGTCGCCGGGAAGCAGCAGGAGTCCGTGCGGACGTCGGTAGTCGCCGAGCCCGATGGTGCGCGCCACGCGCAACCCTGGCAGGTCGATCACCGTGAGTGTGCTACCGCCGATTTGCGCGCCGTAGTCCGACACCACGGCCACGCGCCCGTCGCGCGACATCACGACTTCGTGTGGACCCGGCGGCGTGGGCAGCGTGGCGAGCACTCGTGCACTCGCGACATCGACGATGGTCACGGTGGCGGGCGTCTTGTTGGTGACCACCAGCGTGCCGCTGAGGGCGGATTGTCCGTGGAGCGGAGCGGCGGCGAACACCACGGGAACCAGAAAACGTACGAAGCGGCGCATGGTTCAGAAGTTGCGAGACGATGAAGGAGACACGGCACGTCAGCGTACCCCATAAATACCGAACGGGCCGCTCATCGGCGCCCGTCTCGATGAGGCATCTACGTTACGGACCCATCCGTTGTGGCCGCGATCTTGCAGTATCATATTATGTCTCGCACTTCGCCTCGTGTTGGGGTGCGGTGTGTCGCTGCTACTACCTCTTGGAGCTATCCGACTATGAAGAATTTCCGTCTGCTGGCGGCCGTTGCCGCACTTTCCGCTTCCGTGTCCAGCGTTGCCACCGCACAGACCTGCCTCGGTCAACTTGACCTCACCGTAACCAAGGCGAGCCTCGGCGCGGTGGCGAAGTTCGCCGATAACGTGAATACGTACGGTGGCCGTATCGGCGTGAACAGCAATACCGCCTTCGGCGGACTGTCCGTCGGCTCCGTGTCCTTCGATGGTGTCAATGACGTGACCGCGACGACGTTCGGCGGCGACGTCGGCATCGAGCGTCATCCGTTCACCTCGAAGCGCGTGCACGTGTGCCCGGTGCTGTCACTCGACTACCAGAACGGCCCGAACATTGGTGCGAACAAGAATTCCGCGCTCTCCGCCGGTGTTGGCGCGGCGCTCGGCGCATCGTTCCCGCTGACGCCGACGGTATCGTTCGTGCCGTTCGCGCGCGCTGGCCTGCTGTCGGTGCGTTCCAAGTCCGACCTGCTTGACGACTCCAATACGGAGACCGGTGGATTGCTCGGGCTCGGTGCGAGCTTCCGCTTCAACGATATCTTCGCGTTGACGCCGAGCCTTTCGATTCCTGTCGGATTCGACAACTCGGACACGATGTTCTCGCTCGGCGCGACGATCGGCTTTCGCCGTCGCTAGGTCCTGACGCCGTACAACAAACGGGCTCGCCATGAAAGTGGCTGGCCCGTTTGACATCCAGGATCAGATTTTACGATCTTGCCGGAGTTCTGTTTTCGAGGTGACGCCGGTGTTGCAAAGGCGGACGGGAGAGCGGCATCAGCCACTCTCCCGTCCGCTTTTCGCAAACCACGACCGGAGTCGGAGCCCCGAGCATTCACTCCTTACGGCGCGCCGCTCACGTTGGGGTTGGCGCCGCGTTCTTCGAGGCTGATCGGAACGCAGGTGCTGCGACCCTGCAGCGTGGTGTTCCGTCCTTCAGCCAGCCAGCGACGCAGGTCGAACAGTCGACGCCCTTCGAGCCAGAGCACGGCGCCGCGCTCGCGCATCAGATGCACGTACGCGTCGCCGATCGTGTTCGCGGTAAGCGGCGTCAGTGACACCGCCGCACGACCCTGGTTGATGAACAGCATCGCATTCGTCAGGTCGCTGGCCCGGAGAGCGGCTTCGGCACGAATGAGCAGCATTTCCGTGCCCTTGGCGAGCGCGACGGGATCACCGAGGGTGAGATACTTTCGCTGACGGAAGAAATTCGTGGCACCGTCCTGACCCTTGGTAATCGTCGTACCGGTTTTCACCGTATCGTACAGCGCGCGCGGATCGCGATCGGCAACCCACACGGTATTCCACACCGTCACTTCACGACGCGTAATGGTCTGGTTGGCCAGATCCATATTTTCGCGAGTGGTGTTGATGGAGAAAATCGCGTTGTGGCGGAACGCGACTGGTACCAATGCCGCATCAGCGGCGGCGTCTGTCCACTTGCCCTGGTTGGCGTACACCTGCGCGCGGCCAGCCAGCGCCGCGTTGGCGAGCGCCGTGTTGTTCAACGCGCGGGCAATCGTGAGGGCCCGCGTGAAGAGACTTTCCGCGCGTACAAAGTGCGTACTGCTCGGCAGTGCCGGACCGCCATCGAACACGGCGTTGCACACATTTTCGCCAAGGAACCGATTGGCGAAGCCGGCATACAGGTATGCGCGTGGCGTATTGGCGTTCGTTTCAAAGCCGGTGCCAAGCACCGTCTTCATGCGCTCGAGTCCTGCTTCGGCAACGTAGCGGGCGGTGTGCATGCGTGCCCAGTCACCGTTCACGTCTTCCGGTGCGACGTCACCGGCCGCGAACTTGCGCTCGGCGGCGAAGTTACCGGAGTGCCGCAGTTCGAGTGCCGCCAGCGAACCACGGGTGAGGTAGTTGCCGATCGCCAGGGAGAGATCGCCGCCCATGCCGTTCACCAGCGCGGGCACGGCACTGGCGCTATTGAGGTTTTCGTCGAGCAGCGGACCGGGGTTGGTGACCTTCAGGTCACAACCGCCAAGTACTGCGACGAGCGCGATGGCGGCCGGTGGGAGCGCGCGGCGTGTGATCGTGGAGAATGCAGTCATAATGGGCATCAGAAGCTCGTCCTCACGCTGAACAAGAACGTGCGATAGGTGGACGTGTTGTAGTAGTCACGGCGCGAGAAGGTATTGGTACGCTGGTCGGCCGTTTCCGGATCGGAGCCGGTGTACTTCGTGTTCACAAACAGATTTCGGCCGGCGAGCGAGACGGTCATGTTGCGTGCTCCGGGGGTGAAGCGCTTCGGCACGTCGTACGACGCTGACACGCTGCGTAGCTTGAAGAAGTCCGCACTTTCCACCCAGTAGCTGTAGTCACGCTGAGCGGACACGATCGAGCAACGCATGCGATCCTTCGCGTTGACGCCGGCGAGAGCCGACGCATCGCCAGCCACCGCGGCCCGCAACGCCCGTTGCGCCGCGAAGCATGGCTGCCAGATACCGAGACCGGCGTTCTGGAAGCCAGTGCCGTTGAGCAGGTGTCCGCCGCGCTGGAATTCTCCAACGGCATCAATCGTGAGATTCTTGAACAGCGTGAGCGTGATCGACGGATTGATGATCTGATCCGGGAACGTCTGACCGAGGAATCGGGCGGTATCCACGATGGCCGCTCCGAACTCGGTCGGATTGCGGACCTTGAGGCCCACGTACGACGGCAGTGGCAGGCCCTCCTGCACGTAGCTGCGCGACAGGGCGTCGATGGTAATGACGCGACCGCCGAGATCGACGGCTTCTCCCTTCACGCGCGTGTACTGCAGGCGTGTTTCCAGACGTGACCAACTCGTCGGTTCAAACGACGCGGTGAGTTGCGCTTCGAAGCCCTTGTTCGAGATCGTACCGACATTCTCTGGCTGGTTGGTCGAGAAGCCTTGCGACGGCGGATACGAGACGTTGATGATGGCGTCGTTGGTTCGCGCGCTGAAGTACGTGAACACGGCACCAAGACGGCCGCCCCAGAAGCCGGCGTCGAAGCCGACTTCACTCTCTCGCGTGCGCTCGGGTCCGAGATTCGGATTGCCGAGCTGACCCGGCGTAAAGCCGGAGAGTCCGCCTTCCGCCGCGATCGGATTCCAGGTGCGGGAGGCATCGAACGCGCCCGGCGCCTTACCGGCCTCGCCGACCGCGGCGCGCAACTTGAACGTCTCGATGAGATTCGACGGCCAGAACGATTCGTCGGAGAGCACGTACGACATGCTGAGTTTCGGGTACGTCTGGAGGCCGAAGCCGGTACCGAAGGCCGAGTTCCCGTCGACGCGGGCGCCGGCGGTCACGAACAGCCGATCGCGCCAGCCGATCATCTGCTGGGCGAAGAAACCCGCATTGATCACGCGCTGCTGATTCACATCGGTGATCTGACGCAGCGAGGCGGAGATCAGCGTCGGAATGCCAGGTCCCGCGAAGTTGTCGCCCTGCAGATCGGTAGAGTTGAGACGACTGTCGAACAGCTGTCCACCGATCGACGACGTCCCGGTGAAGTTCTTGCTGAATGTCTGCTTCCAGCTACTCGCGAGATCGACCGTCATGAGCTGGCGATTCCACAGCGTCTGAAAATACTGGCCGGTGGGCGTACGCAGATACCCGAACGGATTGATCGTGCGCAAATCGTTGTTGTTGTAATCGATGCCGATCGACAAGCGGTTGCTGATCGTGGACGTCGGATTCCAGGTGGCAGTACCACCGGTGATGAAGTGATCACCGCCGATGGTGTTGGATTTCGAGAAGATCGCGTCGTTCACGACACAGGTAATCGTGGCCGTGCTGCAGCCGGTGCCCTTGAAGTTCGAGCCGGGGCCGCGGGAGACGTTCAGGAGGAACGCGTCGGCGCTGTTTCCCTCTGAAAGCATGGCCGTATTCCGGCGCTGCCATGACGTGTTGAATGCGAGCGTGATGGTCTTCGACGGTGCGAAGCCGACGTTTGCGCGCAGGCCGCCGGTCTTGTTGCTGCCGACGCGGAAGACACCGGTCTCGTTCTCGAGATTTCCGGAAATCGCATAGTTGATGCCACTGCCGGATCCACGCACGCCGAGCGAGTAGCGACCGAGGGAGCCGTTCTGCAGCCACGAACCGTTCTCGGGACAGGTGGCATCTTCGAATGCCACACCGTTGACGTCGACCATGTTGGGGCCGCGACATTGGCGGAGGAACATGCGTGTCGGATCGGAGCGCGGGCCGAAGTCGCCCATGGTGTTGATGCCGCCGGTGGCCTCGAGCGTCCACACCGCGGGACCTTCACGCCCGCGCTTGGTGAAAATCTGAATGACGCCGCCCGACGCCTCCGTCCCGTACAACGTCGTCGCGGCCGGACCCTTCACGACTTCGATGCGATCGATGTCGGCGGCGGCGATGTCGTTGAGCGGCGACACTGACTGGCGCGAGGACACGCCGGTCGGCGAGTTGCCGTTGAAAATGCGGATGCCGTCGACGTAGATCAGCGGACGGTTGCCCTGCGTGACCGAGTTTACGCCACGCAGACGGATGCTGCCGCCGGCACCGGGCCCGCCGCCGTTCGCCTGAATGGTGACGCCCGTGGTGCGACCCTGCAGGATCTGCTGCGTGTTCGCGACGGCGCCACGCTCGAAGTCGGCGCTGCTGACCGTGGTAATTGCATTGCCGACTTCCTTCTTGCGCTCTTCGCCGGTGGCGGTGACGACCACGCCAGCCAGCGATACGCTGCTTTTCCGCAGCGAGAAATCAATGGTGATCGACGCGCCGCTGGCGACCGTGATCGAGCGCGACTGCAGCTGATAGCCGATGCGGCGGACTGTGACGGTGAGGGCGCCGCTGGGCACATTGGCGAGCGTGAAGCGGCCATCGTCACCGGTGGAGCGACCGAACTGGGTGCCGGCGACCGTGACCTGCGCGGCCGCGATCGGCTGGCCATTGTCGGCGTCAAGAACGCGACCGACGATGGTACCGGTGGGCTGGGCTGCGAGCGGAGCGGCAGCAGCGATCGACAACGCGAGCCCAAACATGGCTGCGGTGGCGCGCCGTCCTACCAGCGCCGCGCGCCGAAGGATGGGAAGGAGCACGGAATCCTCACGAGATGAAAAACGGTGCGGACATGGGTACAGGTGTCCGCTTTGAAAAACGCGTGGAGCGGCTGGACTCGACGTTCAATCGCGTCAGCGGTATTTAAGATAAGGCAGTTTAGACCATCTTTACATCGGAGTATGGCATGGCGACGCGTCGCGATTTTCTTGGGTCGGCAACCGCACTGGTGGCGGGCGCGGTGGTAACGCTCCCTGCGTCGGCTGAGGCGGCGGTCAGCCAGCCGCCTTCTTCGCTTCCCCCCGCAATCCGTGCCTTGCGCCCGATGCGTGACGGCGTTGTGCCCATTTCGGTAGCGGAACGACAGGGACGTCTCGAGAAGGCGCGACAGCTCATGCGCGATCAGCGCATCGACGCGCTGATGCTGACCGGCGGTACGAGCATGGAATACTTCACGGGCATTCGGTGGGGGCTCAGTGAGCGGCTGCTGGCCGCGGTGATCCCGGTGCGCGGCGCCGCGTTTCTGATCACGCCGAAATTCGAGGAAGAGCGGGCCATGGAGCAGGCGCAACTGGGGCCGCTCGGTCGCGAGGCTCAGGTGATGGCGTGGGAGGAACACGAGAATCCGTACGAGCTGCTGCGCAAAGGCCTCGCATCGCGCGGTCTCTCGACAGGCACGATCGCGGCCGAGGAAACGGTGCGCTTTGTATTCGCCGATGGTGCCGCGCATGTGCCCGGCGTGACGGTTGTGAGTGGCACGCCAGTCACCGCCGGCTGCCGCATGGTGAAGGACGCACACGAACTCGCACTCATGCGTCACGCCAGCGCCGTGACGCTGGCAGCGTACGAAGCGGCGTACCGGTCGCTGAAGGAAGGTATGACGCAAGACGACTTCGCTCAGCTGGTGCAGCTCGCCCACCAGCAGCTGGGCTACTCGGGGTCAGCGGGCGTGCAGGTCGGCAAGTACTCGGCGCTGCCGCACGGCAGTGCAACGCCGCAGGTGGTGCGCGAAGGGAGCATCCTGCTGATCGATGGTGGTTGTAAGGTGGAGGGCTACTCCTCCGACATCTCGCGCACCTTCGTGCTCGGCAAAGCTACGCAGCGGATGAAAGACGTGTTCGAGATCGAGCATCGGGCGCAGAGTGCCGCGCTGGCGGCGGCGAAACCTGGGGTGCCCTGCGAGGCAGTCGACGCCGCCGCGCGCACGGTGATCGTCAACGCCGGCTTCGGTCCCGACTACACGTACTTCAGCCATCGTGTAGGCCACGGCATGGGCATGGACGGGCACGAGTGGCCGTACCTCGTGCGTGGCAACACGCTTCCACTGCGCCCCGGCATGGTGTTCTCCGACGAACCCGGCATCTACATCCCGGGCGAGTTCGGCATTCGCCTGGAGGACGACATGGTGATCACCGAGAACGGCGCCGAACTGTTCACGCCGCAATCACCGAGCTTGGAGCAGCCGTTCGGCCGGTGATCGGCGTCTCACGATATGACTTGAGGAGTCCGTGACAGTTAGCCGCCGACCAACACGGTCGGTGCGCCGACCACGATGGCGCCACCGTGTGCGGTGCTGTCCCCGAGTCGTGCGGCGGGAAGACTTCCCATGAGCACCGTCGCCGATCCCTTGATGATTACATCCGGAGGACCGACACAGACGCACATGCTGCTGAGCGTCGCGCTCGGCATCATGGCAATGAGCAGCGTCGGGCAGCCCGGCTTCACGATGGGTCCGCCCACGTGCGGAATAGGAGGGACGCCGGGGGTCAACATCGGGCACAGGTGCATGTCCATAATGCGTGCAGCAGGCATTCCCATGGTCGACTACCTCGGTGCCGGCGGGTTGATGGCCTGTTCGTATTCGGCCTGCTGTCGATAATGCGTGTCGTGGGCGAGCTGGAGCGCGATATCCCATCCTCCAAGTCGCTTCACGATTTCGAGGCCCTGTGCCGCGAACGACACGAGCGTGGGCGGAATAAGGTCGGGGTTGGAATTCGAGACGGCTGAGAGGAGAATGGCGCCGGCGACGATCGGCATGGCCACGCCGGGGGGCGGTGGCACCGGCGGCACCGACGGTGGGGCAATCGTCGTTCCACTCAGAAAGACGGCGGTTGCCACTAAACCGACCGGCGTGTCGAGCCCGGACTTCTCACCGGCGTCCCAGGCCGCGCGGCGGGCGGCGTCATCGGGGCGTACGATCCACTGTTCGACGGCCGTGAGCGTCGCGTGTTCCTTGGCCGACGGTGCCGTGCCACCCTCCATCTGGGTGGCATAGCGCGCGGAAACCCACGCCCACCAAATGCTCTCGCGCGCTGGAAGCACGGCGGCGATGAGTCTGATCGCCGAGAGGACGTGTTCGGACCCCATCCACGTGACGTAGAGCTGTTCAAGCGTGTGTTGTGGGTTGAGCAGCGCGAGCGCCGGCGCGTCGGGGGCGGCGCGCTCGAGCAGCCACCGCATGGGGGGCGTGAGCGACGCGAGCGGATCGGGAGCGATTGCTGGGGGCATGGTCACATGGTCTCCGATCAGTTGATCATGGTGATGCCGCCCTTGATCATCGTCATGCCTTTCCCATCGACCTTGACCACGGTTGCCTCGACTGATGCCATGGCCTGTCCCTTCACAGAGATCATGGGGCCGCTGATCGTGACGCCTTTCATATCGATCGTGATGGAGCTTCCACCGACTTTCAACTCGATCGCTTTCATGGCCTCGATGGTGATTTTCCCCATGTCGGCCTTGATGGTGATGTTCCCCATTTTTGCACCAACATCGATGTTGCCCATCTTCACTTCGAGCTTCGAATTGCCCATGTCGATCGTCGTGGTGTCGTTGTCCTTGATGGTCGTTTTCTGATTGGCGTCGACTGTGACCGTATTGTCCTTCGTAATCTCGTGAATCTGGTTCGACTTCACGGTGATCGTGCGGTCCTTGGTGACGGTTACCGACTCGTTGCCGTTGACGGTGACCGTGTGTTCCTTCTCGACGTGCAGCGTCCGGTTGTTGTCGGCCACGGTGATGAACTGTTCGCCCTTCGAGATCGTGGTCTTCTCCCAGCCTTCCGTCACCGTCTTTTCTTCGTTGTTCTTGATGGTCGTGGTGCGGTCGTGCTGGACGTTGCGGCGCTCGTCGTTCTTCACGAGCGTCTCAAGATCCATCTGCGCTTGCTGGTAGATGAGCTCCGCGCCCTTGGTGTCATCGAAACGCAGCTCGTTGAAATCGTCTGCCCCGCCTTTGAGCGTGGACTTGGTGCGAATGCCACTCGAGTTCCTTTCGCCTGGTAGCGGCCACGGATGCTTGTTGGCGCTGTTGTAGAGACTGCCCGTAATGATCGGATTGTCGGGATTGCCGTCGAGGAACTCGACGATCACCTCGTGTCCGATGCGCGGCAGAAATACACTGCCGAATTGCTGACCGGCCGACGAGGTCGCCACGCGTACCCAGCAGGAGTGCTTGAGATCGAGCTTGTGTTCTTCCTCCCACTTGAAGACCACCTGCACGCGGCCCCATTCGTCGGTGTAGATCTCGTCGCCATCAGGACCGACTACGACCGCGGTGTGCGACCCACCGATGCGCGGCCACGGTGTGGACCGCGCCGGACGATACGGCGTAGCGGATGGGATGGCCTCGAACTCGTTCTCGTACGTGAACGTCGCCGACTCATTGGCGAAGTAGTCGCCGTTGCTGCCGCGGTGCACAACCTTGGTGATGAAGAGCGACGCGTTCAAGCTGGCGTTCGCCAGGTTGACGACGTCCGACTTGGCACCGGGCTCGAGTCCCACATAAGTGCTCGTACCGCGATACACCTCAGCGGTCACTTCGGCGAGCTCCTGACGGAGCTTCGAGTACACCTTCGCGTCGTGCGGCACCTTGTTCGGCGCCGCCGCCGGCGCATGCTGCGCGGCGATCTGCTGGTCGAACAGATAGGCGGAGACGGAGCTTGGTGGTGTGAACGCCCCGTTCGACGCTGTGGAGTCATCCACGCTTTTCATCGCCAGAAACTCACTGGCCGTACGCAGGTGCGTTTTCGACACGAACGGCGTGGCGTCGACGCCCAAGCCGGTCAGGCGCGAGGTGTCATCGGCCGACTCGATGAACGCCAGTTTGCTGACGCCCCACGCCGGTTTTGCCGACGCGACGCTGTCACTCCACACGAGCTGTGCGTCGCCTCCGGAGTGATCGAACCGGAACCACACACCCTCCTGCTCCATCAGTCGCGCCGCACAGTTCCACCGGCTCTCCCGATACCGGAAGGTTGCCGGACGCTCGTCGAGTGTGCGCGTCAGCTTCCAGGCGGTATTGACGCCCGTCATGAGCGCATTGACAATATCGCGCGCCGATTTGCTCTGAAAGATTTCGAAGCCTTCGTCGAGGTCGAGCACCCACTGAGGCGGCCGGATCTCGATTTCGTACGCGACCAGTCCGACCGGCGCCTTGCCACCACGCCGGATCCGGCTGACTACCCCGTGAATGGTGCGGTCGCTGCCATCGGGCAGCCGCAACAACAGTGAAACCTTCTTGAGCAAGAGCTCCTTCGCGGAGATATCACCTCGCGTGCTCATCGCCGTCACCGTATAGCGGAACAACGTGGAGAGGGACTCCTCTCCACGCCATTCGCGCAGCAACAGCACGTCGGTACCCAACGGCGAGTTCAATCGGTACGGTCGATCGGCTTGTGACCAGGCCATCAGTACGTCCTCGGGTATCCTCGATGTGCCGCTGCGTCAGACCGCAGCGGCGTCGACCACGTGCTCGTACGTAAAGTCTCCGTCTTCCGCCACCCCGACGCGCAGGGCGGTTGGACGAATGCCCTCGGCCATGGCCGTCAACAACATGCGCGAGATCTCCGGCAGCAGCGTGTTGCTCAGAATGTTGTCGACGTTGCGAGCGCCGCTTTCCACTTCCGTGCATCGCGCGGCGACCTGTGCGATGAGCGTTTCGTCGTGGCGCAGTTCAAGACGATGCGTTTCGCGTAGACGACGGCCGATCTTGCCCACCTTGAGACGAACGATCTGCTTCAGGTTCTCGTCACGCACGGGATAGAACGGTACGATCACCATACGGCCAAGCAGTGCCGGCTTGAAGACCGCGTCGAGCTCCGGCTTGAGCGCCTTCGCCATGGCATCCGGGAACGGGAGCGTTTCCGGGTCGGCGGTGAGTTTCATGATCGTTTCCGTGCCGGCATTGGTGGTCAGGATGATGATCGTGTTCTTGAAGTTGATCTCACGGCCTTCGCCGTCATCCATTACGCCCTTGTCGAACACCTGGAAGAACAGCTCCAGCACGTCGGGGTGCGCCTTCTCCACTTCGTCGAGCAGCACCACGCTGTACGGACGACGACGCACGGCTTCGGTGAGGACGCCGCCTTCACCGTAGCCCACGTAGCCCGGCGGCGAGCCCTTGAGGGTCGAGACGGTATGCGCTTCCTGAAACTCCGACATGTTGATGGTGATGATGTTGCGTTCGCCACCATACAGCAGGTCGGAGAGCGCGAGCGCCGTCTCGGTCTTGCCGACGCCGCTGGGTCCCACCAGCATGAACACGCCCTTCGGCTTGTTCGGATCTTCGATGCCGGCCTTCGATGTGCGCACGCGTCGCGAAATATCGATGAGGGCGTGATCCTGTCCGATCACGCGGGCGCCGAGATGCTTTTCGAGCTCGAGCATCGTGCCAAGTTCATCGCTCATCATCTTGCCGACCGGAATACCGGTCCAGCCGGAGATCACTTCGCCCACGATCGAGGCATCGACGAACACGCGCATGAGCGGCGTCTCGCCTTGCAACGCGTCAAGTTCGGCGGTGATGCCGTTCAATTCGCCGCGCAAGCGGTCGGCCGTGGTCTGATCAACATTCTCCGCCTCGGCGATGAGCGCATCGCGCACGCCAAGAATCTTCTCCACCAACGCCTTCTCGCTGGTCCAGCGCGCCTCGAGCGCGGCGAGCGATTCCTGAACCCGCGCGCGACGCGTTGCAAGTTCAGCGAGCCGTTCCCGATGATCGGCACCAGCGACCTGTTCGCGGTTCAGCACGCGCTCCTGCAGCGCGATGTCATCGAGGGTACGGCGGGCATCTTCGATCGGTCCCGGCGTGGCGGTCTGTCCGAGATTGAGTCGGGCGCATGCGGTGTCGAGGACGCTGACCGCTTTGTCGGGCAGCTGGCGATCGGGGAGATAGCGATGCGAGAGGCGCACGGCGGCTTCCATGCCGCTGTCGAGAATGCGCACGGCGTGGTGCTTCTCGAGCGACGGCACGACGGCGCGCATCATGATGCAGCACACGTCTTCGGTGGGCTCGTCGACCTTCACCAGCTGGAAGCGTCGCGAGAGCGCTGGATCCTTCTCGAAGAACTTCTTGTATTCACTCCAGGTGGTGGCCGCGATCGTGCGCAGCTCACCGCGGGCGAGGGCCGGCTTGAGCAGGTTCGCCGCATCGCCCTGTCCAGCGGCGCCACCGGCTCCGATCATGGTGTGCGCTTCGTCGATAAAGAGAATGATCGGCGTCGGTGAGTTCTTCACCTCTTCGATCAGTCCCTTCAGGCGATTCTCGAACTCGCCCTTCACACCGGCACCGGCCTGCAGCATGGCCAGATCGAGGGAGCGGAGGGACACGTTGCGAAGCGGAGGCGGCACATCGCCTTCGGCGATACGGCGGGCAAAGCCCTCGACGACCGCGGTTTTGCCGACGCCGGCTTCGCCGACGAGGATCGGATTGTTCTGCCGCCGCCGCGTGAGAATGTCGACCACTTGACGCACCTCGAAATCGCGTCCGAGCACGGCGTCGATCTTGCCGGCCTTGGCGTTCGCGGTGAGGTCGACGGTGTACTGATCAAGGTTTGGTGTGCGTCCACCGGCCTTCGGGGCGCCACTGCCGCTCGACGCGCTGGCACTGGAAGCCGCGCTGTCGATCGCCCCCAACTCGGCCGCCGCTTCCGCTGACGGCGCGGTGATGGTCGCGAAGTCCTTCTTCAGCACATCGGCCGGGATCTTTTCGAACTCCTTGCTGATGTCCTGCGCCATGCGGGCGAGCTCGCCGACGCTGAGCAGCGCCAGCAGCGCATGACCCGTGCGCACCCGCGGCGCGCCGAACTCCACCGAGCCGAGCAACCAGCCTTCACTGAGCATGTTGACGAGCGACGGGCTCAGCGTGGGAGTTCGCGCGTTGCCGGTCTTGATTCGGTCGAGCGCGCGCGCGAGGTCGTCGGCAAGGCGCGAGCGATTAATTCCGAAATGCTTGAGAATGGCCGCCAAGTCGCCGTCGTTGGCATCGAGCACTTTCACCAGGAAGTGTTCGATTTCCACGTCATAATTCGTGCGCGACAGGCAAAGCCCAGCGGCCGCTTCGACGGCGCTACGGGTGGGAGCATTCAGCTTGGCGATCAGGCCACGCAGGTTCACAGCCATGACGACTCCGTCAGCGGGAGAGCGAGGGGAAGGGAATTCGGCGGATACATGGGATACAGACGGCTAACACAGGATCAGTCGTACATCGTCGGCGTCGCGCACCGGGGGGTTGGAGCGCAGCCAGGTCCCGAATCCGAGCGTGGGTGCGCCCGGAACCCCGAGCGAGGACGGCGGAATCTCGTCACGCGCCAACACCAACTGCACTTCGACGCCGACTTGGTCGTCCGCATACAGTCGCGCGAGTTCACGGAGTCGGTCGTGCGCGCGGCCACCGGGAAGAAACGTCTGGAACTGCGCGTACGAGAGCGGTCCGAGGCGAAGGCGCACTCGGGCGAGTGGGTCGTAGACGGCATCACCCAGCACGGCCGAGCCGAGCATGCCATCAAGATCATCGTCACCGAGCGACAGCTGTCCACCGTGCCGCAGCGTCTGCCACTCGCCGACGAACTGTTCGACGGTGGCATTTACTTGGAAGTGATCGCCGATCATCTGGGCGAGGCCCACGGCAGGTCGAGTGCGAAGGGCCAGCAGGCCCGCGTAGTATGCTAGCGTATCGATCGGCACACGACTGTTCTTCTGCACACCGGCGGTGCCGATTCCCGCGAGATCGAGCAGGTGGGAGCGCAGCCGGTCTTCGGCGCCATGCTCGGCCGCCGCATAAGGCCGATATCGCTCCCAGGCCCGGTGAAAGAGCGACAGCGCCCGGTGATTGAAGAGATCGAGAAAGTCGCGGAAGGCGGTGTCGCGCGCCCGGGCCCGGGTGGCCGCGTGCTCAGTGTACATGTGCGGCAACACGCCTTGCGGACCGGTGAGACCCATGAAGCGCACGGCCATGCGGGCCTGGGTGCGATTCGTGAACTCGCCGGTCATGCCCGTCATCTCATGCTCGTCAGACGCACTGGGCAGCTCGAGCTTGGCGATCTCCGACGGCGGGAACGCAAACGACGGCGGCACCGAGAGACGCACGACTTCGCGGGCAGGGTCGTCCCAGCCACCGACCGCGGCTGCTCATGCGGCTCTATCCCGACCGCGCCGCGGTCGGTGGCTGGGACGA
>NZ_JBKJRB010000093.1:0-53360 GCF_046594945.1 Gemmatimonas sp.
CGTTCATCACTACGGTGAATGGCGGCTACTTCGGCCAGACGCAAATTGGCTACAAGGAGTGGATCTTCGGTACCGCCGGTGGCCGCTACGACTTCTCCAGCGCGTTTGGCAAAAGCGCGGGCGGTGTGTTCTATCCGAAGGCGTCGCTGTCGGTCGTGCCGTCGGATCGCCAGAGCTGGACCAACACCATCGTGTCCACGCTGCGCCTGCGCGCGGCGATTGGTCAGTCGGGTCGTCAGCCCGGCGCCTTCGACCAGTTCACGACGTTCTCCCCGCTGGTAACGTCGCTGGGTTCCGGACTGCTGCCGTCGCAGCTTGGGAACTCGGACCTGCGTCCGGAAATCTCCACGGAACTCGAAGGCGGATTCGAAGCCGGCCTCTTCAACAACAAAGTGGCACTCGAGTTCACGTACTGGGATCGCAAGGTGAAGGATGCCTTGGTGCCGCGTACGTTTGCGCAGTCGGGCGGCTTCCGTGCCGCGCAGCTCACGAACATCGGTGAGATCTCGGCCAACGGTATGGAAATCGCGTTGCGCGGCAGTCCGATCCAGAGTGCCAATACAAGGCTGGAGCTGTTTGCCAATGCGGCGTATCTCAAGCAGACGCTCACGAGTTTGGGTGGTGCTCCGCCCATTCGCGTGTCGGGCGGCTACGCGCGCTACCGCATCTACCTGAAGGAAGGCGATCCCCTCGGCTCCATCTACGAGCCGCGCCTGGCGCAGGCGTGTGGCGCCGGCGGTCCGGCCACCAACAGTGCCGGCAAGCCGATCGCTTGTTATACCGCGGGTCAGCTGCCGATCAACTACGCTGGCCGAGGCACGGCCGCCACGCAGGCGGAACTGCTGGCCTATTTCGCGCAGCCGCGCAACATTCAGTCGTCGGCCGTGCAGAACGTGCTGCAGCCGTTGCTGGCCGATTACGACGGGAGCGGTATCCTGTTCGAGCAGCGCGTTGGCAGCTCCATTCCGGAGTGGACCGGCGCCTTCGGTGGCTCGTTCTCCTTCGCGAATCACTGGAAGATTCAGTCCACGCTCGAGTATCGCACGGGCTATCTCGTGTCGAACCTCACCGATGGCTTCCGTCTCTCCCAGCACCCATCGATCGGCTCGAACCGGAAAGAGTTTTCCGACGTGCAATCGGTCATGGAAAACCCGGCCAGCACGCCGGAACAGCGCGTGGCCGCCGCTACCGAGTACATCACGAAGTACCGTCGCCTTCTGGAGCCGGGTCTGAACCAAGGCCAAAACGGATCGTTTCTGCGCTGGCGTGAAATCGCGGTGACGTACGATTTGGGCGCCGACGCGGCGAAGCGGATCGGCTTCCGCAACGCCAACATCACGTTGGCCGGTCGCAACGTCTTTATGTGGACCAAGTATCCCGGCCAGGACCCCGAGTCCAACGAGAACGGTCGCGGCTCAACTGGCACGCTCGCCGACAATTTCCAGAACGCCACCGATGGATTCGGCCTGCCGATTCCCCGTCGCGTGTCGATCGCGTTGAACCTTGGCTTCTAACCCGGACCACTGCCCAATGACCATCGGAACCTCGATCGTGGGTACGGCGACCCGTCGCCGTCGATCCGCGGTAGGTGCACTCGCGTTCGGCGCACTCACGCTCTCCTCCTGCCAGATTTTCTCGACAGAAATCAAGAACCCCAACGCCGTCACGGAATCGGCCATTGCCGATGCCGCTTCGGCCGCCACGTCGTTGGTCAATGGCCTGTATGGGTCGGTGAACGCGGCCGGAAACCAGATCATCGGCACCGTGGGTGCCGCGTCCGACGAGCTTACGTGGGTGGGCTCCCGCGAGTATTGGAACTTGCTCGACGTGGGCGATGTGGGCGACCCGCTCAACGAGTACACTGACGGCATGTTCCCGTACGTTTCGCAAGCGCGCTGGTTATCCGACTACACGATCCCCAAGCTTGAAGCCTACAGCACGGCGGGGACGTTGCGGAATCGCGCGGACCTCGGTCAGGCGTACTTCCTCGGCGCCACCGTGTATACGCTCATCGGCGAGAACTACGAAGACTTCGTAATCTCGTCCGACCGCACTGTAAACGGCGCACCGGTGGGCGAGGCCAACATGCGACGCATGTTCGACTCGGCCACGGTGTTCCTCGACAAGGGCTTGGCACTGGCCACGGCGACCAGCAACACGGCGTTGCGGGCGCGCGTGCTCGGCCTCCGAGCTCGTGCGAAATTCTCGAAGGCGGTCTGGAGCTCACTGCGTGCACCGCGCGGCTTTCCGGCCAACCCGCTCATCAACGATGCGGGTGCTAACGCGGATGCCGCAGCGGCCCTCGTGGCGATGGGCCCGGACAACTTCCGCTACCGGTTCGACGCGGTCACCCAGAATAACGGTGGGTACTTTTCCACCGGCAGCGAAATGAACTCACGTCTCGAGATCCGCGCCGGCTCGCGCTACATCAACACGACTGGCGCCGGCACGCGACCGCTCGACGGTATTGCGGGCATTAAGCTCATCGATCCCATCACCGGGCAGCCGGATCCGGTGACGGCCGCCGCGATCGACGAGTGCTGCCGTCTTTCGTCAACGGTCGTCACCGGTTGGACCGTGACGTCGGCGAAGGAAATGCGGCTCATCCTCGCCGAAGCGGCACTCGCGAGCGGCAATACCGCCGAATTCGCGACGCAGATCAATGCCGTGCGCGCCGTGAATGGCCTGCCGGCTTGGACCGGAACACCGTCGGCCCGCGACATTCTGATTCACTCGCGCAGCGTCAACCTGTTCCAGCAGGGCCGTCGTCTGAACGACCACTATCGGTTCCAGATCCGTGCGGACAATTGGGTGTCCACGCGAGGCCTCCGCCCCTGCTTCTTCCCGATCTCGTACAACGAGCGCCAGCAAAATCCACTGACACCGCAACCGGCGGATATTCGACCGGCGGCGTGTCGGTAGCGCCTCGTTCCTCAGCGTCGTATCCGAACGACCGGCCACGGAGAACTGTGGCCGGTCGTTTCGGCGCTGCGCCGGTGCTCTCGCTGACCGCGTGGTCCCTCCTGGGCTGTTACGCGTATCAACCGTCGTCGGAGGTGCTACCCGCGGCCCCCTCCGCCAACGTGCGAGTGACGTTGAACCCCGCCGGCAGCGCGTTCGTGCGGCAGTCGCTCGGCAATGACGTGCGCGACATCGAGGGCGTCGTGTTGCGACGCACCGCCGACTCCCTGGTGCTGGCGGTGGAGCGGACCTACACGAGTGCGAACGAACGCTACCAGTCGTCCGGCGACACGGTGACGGTGGCCGTGTCGGGCACCGAGCGGGTCGACGTGCGGAAGATCTCCCGCTCGCGCAGTCTGTTGTTTGGGCTGGGCATCGTGGCGGCGGTCGCGCTGGCACTGGTCGGCATTGCGTCAAGTGTGGGCGGCGCGTCCGGCGACGGATTGCCGAGCCCCATCCAACCCTAGTTTTCTCCTTTCACGTGGGACGGCGCGCTCGCTCGCTCGTGCCATCGCGCTGAGACGCCGTTTCCCGCACCCAGCCCACATTATGCAACCTTCCCGCCCGCTGTCGTCCTTCTTTGGCGCGCTGTCGTTCGCCGCCCCGATGCTGCTGTCGCTTATCCCGCACGTCGCCTTTGCGCAGGCCCGACGCGCCCCGGACGCGCCGCCTGACTCCACCATGCAGGCGCGACTCGCCGCCGAACGCAGCGAGGATCCCAACCGCGCGCCGGCGCGCAAGGAAGGCGAAGGGCCCTTCCAAAAGCTCATCATCCGTGGCGTGCACCTGATCGACGGCTACGGCAGCGCGCCGCGCGGCCCGGTGGATGTCGTGATTGTCGGCAACAAGATTTCGGAGATCGTCAGCGTCGGTACGCCGAATGTGCCAATCGATCAATCCAAGCGACCCAAGGGCGCCACCAAGGAGATCGATGCCAACGGCATGTACATGATGCCCGGATTGGTCGACCTGCATGTCCACCAGGGCACGCAGCAGAAGGCGCCCGAGAGCGAGTATTACAACAAGCTCTGGCTCGCCAACGGCATCACGACGGTACGTGGCGTGCCCTTCGCCAGCTTCGACTACTCGGTCAAGGAACGCGACCGCAGCGCGAAGAACGAAATCACCGCGCCGCGGTACTCCGTGTACCAGCGCCCGGGCACAGGGTGGGGGCGTGGGGTGCCACGTACGCCCGAGACGGCGCGCGAGTGGGTACGCTGGGCCAAGGCCAACGGCGTGGACGGCCTGAAGCTGGGCGCGGAGCGCGCCGATATCATGGAGGCGTTGCTCGATGAAACTAAAAAGCTCGGACTCGGCTCCACCGCCCATTTGCAGCAGGGCGGCGTGGGACAAATGAACGCGGACATGGCCACCAAGCTCGGACTCGACGCCGTCACGCACTTCTATGGCATTTTCGAGTCGATGTACGAGAACAACCAGATCCAGCCGTGGCCCGTGGGCTCCAACCTGAACGACGAGCAGACACGCTTTGGTCAGGTGGCGCGGCAGTGGAATCTGGTGAAGCCGCACAGTGAAAAGTGGAATGCCTTCCTGAAGAACCTGAAGGATCGCGACGTCACACTCGATCCCACGATGACCACGTACCTCACCGGACGTGATCTGGTGAAGCGCATGAACGAGCCCTGGCATGCGAAGTACACCATCCCCTCGCAGTGGGCCTACTACCAGCCCAGTCGCACCAACCACGGAGCGTACTTCTACGACTGGACCACCGAAGACGAAGTGGCGTGGCGCAACTTCTATCATGTGTGGATGGAGTTTTTGAACGAATACAAGAACATGGGCGGGCGCGTGACGGCCAGCTCGGACGCGGGCTTCATTTACAACACGCCGGGGTTCTCCACCATCGAGGAGTTGGAACTGCTGCAGGAAGCCGGCTTCACACCCGGTGAGGCCATTCGGGCGGGCACCTTGCACGCGGCCGAAACGCTATTCAAGCCCATGAAGAAGCACATCGAGTTCGGTGTGGTGGAACCCGGCATGCTGGCCGACCTCGTGGTGGTCGATGCCAACCCGTTCGCCAATTTGAAGGTACTCTACGGCACCGGATGGTTTCGCCTGAACGACGCCACCGGCAAGGTGGAGCAGTACGGCGGCATCAAGTGGACGATCAAGGACGGCATCGTCTTCGACGCGAAAAAGCTGCTTGATGACATCGAGAAGATGGGCGACGCGCAACGCGCCGCTATGCCCTCCCGTTAGCTCACGCAACGTCATCGGCGACTGCTGGCCCTGTGGCGGGGATGCGGACGGCGGTGCGCAACGACCCTCAATGCTTTTGCGTTTTGGGGAAGCCACCGCTCACTCGTGCGAAGCTTCGCGTATCCGTGTGTTGGAACGCCGTTGTCTGTGCGTTCCACGAGTAGGTATCGCACTCGATCACGCGCGGATGAACGCGAAAGACAAAAAACGAGTTCGGCTCCCCCCGTGCACGGGTAGACACCGCGGTGCCCGCCACCAGCATCGGCGCCTCGTAACCAGTCACATACTTGGCGGTGCTGGCGGTGTGGGTGAGATGCAAGTGTCCAGACAAGTACAGGTCCACGTCGTGACGCGCCAAGGCCGTGATGGCGCGCTCGGCGCCGCGCACTATCTCCACGCCGGACAATCCGACCGGGACGTCGAGGGGGTGGTGCGCGACCACGATGCGAGCGACGTGGGGAGCAATCGGAGCAAGAAATGACGTGGCGGCCGTAAGCTGTTTCTCGCCGATACGACCGCCCTTGAACGTCAACGACCGCGCGGTATTGAGACCAATCACCGCGATCTCGTCGTCAAGAAACACGGGATCGAGCTCGGTGGCAATGTGTGTCCGATAACGACCGAGCGGCGATAGAAACCGGCGAACCACATCGTACAGGGGTACGTCGTGATTGCCGGGGACCACGAGTTGTGGCGTTGGCAGGCGTTCCAAATAGGCGCGCGCCGCGATGAACTGTGCACTGGTTGCGCGTTGGGTGAGATCGCCGGAGATGATCACGAGATCAGGCGCCAAATCGCTGAGCAGCCGAACGAGTGGAGTGAGCGTGTCGGCGATCGTCGTACCAAAGTGCAGGTCGGACAGCTGTACCACTGTACGCATCCCTTACTCCTTCGGCGCAAGGACACGCAGCGCGCCTACGCGCGAACGAAACAGGAGCGGCGTCGGAAGACGCAGCAGTTCGCCGTCTATCGATACGCGAACTACCGGCCGTTTCGACTCGACCGTGAAGTCGCGAGTGATCAACCGCTCAAAGCCCTCGCTGTCGCCGACGCTTCCAACCAGGGCAATCATCGCATCCCAGATCAATCGCCAACGACCACGCGCGCGTGGAATGTACACGGCCAGCACACCCGATGTGAGCGACGGACGGCGCGGTTCCAGTGAGTCGGCATTCGTGTACTGGTTGTTGCCGACGAACAACGCCGCGGTACGTCGGAGCAGCACCGTGTCGTCGGTGCGAATGCGCACGCCAAACTTCTGGAAGCGAACAAGCGCCTGCAGGGTCGCAACGATCGCAGCAGGCCACTTCCAGAGACCCGCCCGTTGCTTCCTCTCGCGACGCTCGACGATTTCAGGGTACAATCCAATGCCCGCGTTATTGAGAAAAATTCGGTCGTTCACGCCACCAACGTCGACTTCGCGTACCACGCCATGGCGCAGCAGCTCGACGGCATCAGTCAGCGTCGTCGGGATACCCAGGTCGGCCGCAAAGTGATTCAAAGTGCCGAGTGGAAGTACGCCGAGTATGATGGGGGTGTCGACAAGCGCCGAGGCGACGGCGTTGATGGTGCCATCGCCACCGCCGGCAACGAGTACTGTCGGGGCGTCCGTTACCGCTTGACGGATCAGCTCGTTCATCGTTACGTGCTCGTCCGTGCATCGAGCCTCGGCGTTCGGCACAGACACTGCCAGCAGCCCCAGCAGTTGTGCCCGATCGCTCTCATTTTTAATAGAACCGGCGCCGCTGTTGAGCAGCACGATCATGCTTGTCTTCACGAGCTTCGATGATTGACGGTGAGCGCCGTGACCCGATGGCGCTGACTACACTGTCTGCGATGATAATGTTCGGCGCGGCCGCATTGGTCGCGTTCGGCTTTCTCGCGCACTCCGTTTCGCACGGACGTGCATTGTCCGGTGTGGATCGGCATGTCTTCACGAGCTGCCGCGGTACGGTCACGGGCACGGCGGCGGGTGAACGGTTTTGGGTGCTCGCTTCGCTCGCCGGCTCACCAGCATCGATGACACTCCTCGCCGTACTCGGTGCCCTGTGGCTGGGGTGGCGACGCCGTACCCCGATGCTCGTCTGGTGGATTACCGCCTTTGCCGGCACGAGTCTGCTTATCTTCGTGCTCAAGCGGGCCTTCCACCGTGTGAGACCCGATGGCGCGGAGCTATTCCTGCACGGCGCGTCTCTCAGTTTCCCGAGTGGCCATGCCGCTGGAGCTATGGTTGGGTTTGGCATGCTCACGTACATGCTGTCGCGGTACGTGGTCAATAGCGCTATTCATCGTGCGTCCCTCGTCGTGATCGCGGCCGGTATCGTGGGCCTGATCGCATACAGCCGCCTCTGCCTTGGCGTGCACTACCCGAGTGATGTGATCGCCGGGCTCTTGCTTGGTACCGCGTGGTTGATCATCGGCGTGACGGCCAACGAGTTCACGTACCGCCAGCGCGTGCGCGATCGCGCCTGAGTTCGGTGTCGTTGAGCAGCCCTGACGCATCGACCAACGCCGGTATCATTCTGCGGCCTCTTGTAACCTTGGCCTGCGATTCCACAGGTGACGGGCTTACCACGATCGGATACCTGGATGCGACCGATCAGAATATTCCGTGATGGCCCGTCGCTTGCACGTGAGGTATGGCACGGCGTGCAGCTGTCGATGACGATCGCCGATCATCCTGTATCTCATCATGCAACACAGGGAGCCGTTACGATGTCGACCGATGCCAACGAGGAAGCCGTCTCCGCGATGAACGATCTGATCGAGACCTTGCGAGACGGCGAGAAGGGGTTTGCGGCTGCTGCAGCGCGCGCCGATCGTGGCGATCTCAAGCAGCTCTTCTCGACGCTTTCATCACAACGTGCCGCGTTTACGCATGAGCTTGAAGTTCAGGTCGAACGGTTCGGTGGAAAGCCCGCGGATATGGGGCACGTGGCGGGCGCGGTTCATCGCGGCTGGATGGCGGTGAAGGCGAGCGTGACGAGCGATGACGATCACGCGATTCTCGATGAGTGCGAACGTGGTGAAGATTACGCGAAGAAAGCGTATGCCGAAGCACTCGAGAAAGAGCTGCCGATTGATTTGCGTCCGTTGATAGCACGCCAGGCGGACGATGTGCGCGCGGCGCACGATCGCGTGCGTGATCTTCGAAACCAACAGCACCACGCACACGACGCACACGACGCGCACGACGGCCCGGCGGCGTAGGCTGGAATGCGTTGGCGCCCGCAGATACGAAGGTAGGACGTGCGACGATGATGATGCAGTCGTCGTACGTACCGCCCTCCGTGGTCGCACCGTGACGCAAGTCGGGTTGTCAGCCCGTTACGCGCGATCCGGTTATCGGTGTCGGGTGAGCCGCCTCGATCATTCCTGGTGAGACAGGCAGCTGTTGGCCTGTCAGCTCGTCGCGGGTGGCGATCAAGATCCATGAGACGGTGATGTAGAGCATCGCGCTCTGACACGTAATAGTGAGCACGCCGGTGGCCATCATCGGAGTCACGACGTCATGCTCGACCTGTCGTCCGCGTTGTATTCGATGTTCCAGCGGTCAACCATGGTGGGAGGTTGCGCCGACAGCGCGCTGCCCAAAGCGATGGTGCCGAGAACGCGTGTGGCGAACAGTCGACGCAAGGACCTGGAGGACTCCGCCAACCCCTAACCAGTTGCGGTAGCGCCAGGCGGCACGGCGCAGCGACCCAGCTACCGCACCATCTGCACCGCGCCGACCATCGACCACGTGCTGACCGGGGCCGAGCAGCTGTTCCCGACGAAGTTCTCAACCATGCGAATACTGAGGGTGTTCGGGCTGGTCAGTGTCACGAGCCAACTGAGCCATGGCTGGTCGATGTCCGGCCCGTAACAATAGATCAGGCCATCGTTGGTGACCTGCTCGAACGGTCGATTGACACGTCCGCTGCCGGATCCACGGCTCACGACCGCGACGCCAGCGCCAAGCACATTGGGCCCGAGACTGAGGGCAAGTTGATCTTCAGGGCGGTATGGGTAGTTCGCGAGTGTGATGTACGCGGTTTCGTTTCCGCGCAGCGGCGACGTCTCCGTGGGGAGCGCCCAGACGCCTTTGGCCGTGCCGGCAACATCGACCTGCATGGTGCCGCACCGTGGTGCACCGGCGGGCACCGTCCGCCTGCGCGACGGATCGCGAAGCTTGGCCAACAGCGGCGCTTGCACCGCCGACTCGAACTTATCCCAGGCGCAGATCGATTGCCGTGAGGGGTCAGGATGACGCCAATTCGCGACGTAGCCGTTATTGACGCGGTCGTCGAGCAATCCGAAATCGAGTCCCATCAGACCCAGTGCAATCGACAGTCCGCTGGTACCCATCACTTCTCCGGCCGCCACCGTGACCCCCTCCAGCTTCGCGCTACACGTCTCGACGGTTTCGAGCGACGTGTTGTACCGTTCGCACTCTTTCCAACTTCCGTTGACCGGTATGGCGGCGGAAAGCGTCGAGAGGTGCCCAAACCAGCCGGACACCTGCTTGCACAACTGAAATTCTGCCGTGAAGTCGGTCTTACCCTGACGGTTCGGCGACGTCACGTACGTAGTGCGACGCAGCTTCGTGATTTGCATCGCGCCCGGCGCTCGCACCACAGCACCTTCGGTGGCGAGGTAGAAGCCGGCGTGTGCGGTCGGCAACGTATGACCAGGAGCGCCCAGTCCACCGACCACCGTGATCAGATCGATGTCCGCCATTGCGACCGGACTGGTACTGAAAAACGGAGCTGCCGCACAGTTACCCGCGGCCGGGCCGACCAGTTTCACGCCCGGGTCGCAGGCCGCAAGTGCCATCACGCCCATAATGCCACAGAGAGCCCAAAGCATACGGATCATTGGCTGACCACCTAAGTGAGAGACGGTGATTCGGCAACAGTTTTATCATACGGCCGCATCAGCGGTGCCGCCACGCGAAATGGTTCGGTGGGCCATGCATCGCGCACACTACGGCAGCGCGAAGGCGATCACCGCGTCGCCGCGACCGAATCGACTCCCGTCTCCTCCGGCGGCGATCACCACGTACTGCCGACCATCGGCACCGACGTAGGTCATGGGCGTGGCCTTTCCACCTGCCGGCAACACGGTGCTCCACAGCTCACGACCCGTCTCCGCATCGAAGGCACGGAACTGCCGGTCGAGTGTGGCGGCGATGAACACCAGACCGCCGGCGGTGGCAATCGGTCCGCCAAGGTTGGGAGAGCCGGTAGCCGGAGTTGCGCCCGGCACCATGTTGCCGAGTGGAATGTCCCACGAAATGCGGCCGTTGGCGATGTCCATCGCCACGAGCTTTCCAAACGGTGGTGGTGTGCACGGCACGCCGTCGTCACCCACGAGCAGCCCGCGCACCTGGAGGAACGGCGTGCCGCGCAGCCGGTTCACCTGACCGCCCCGCGCCTCAGCCTCACGGCGCAGGGCGGCGATGTCCGTGCCCTCGGCGGGCACCAGCTGTACGTACGCCGCCACCGTGTTCACCGGCACGATGGCGATGTTGCCCGGGGCGTACCACGCCAGACCGCCCCAGTGCGCGCCGCCGATATTCGATGGCATGGCGAGGGTGCCGCGCAGCGAGGGCGGCGTAAAGATGCCTTCGTTGCGGAGACGACGAAGGCGCTCCGCACACGCGCCGCGCGTGGCGTCGGACCCGCCGAACGCCTGCTCGGCGTTGAGCGCGTGCGGGCTGAGTGGGGGCAATGTGCTGAAGGGCTGCGTGGGCCACGACTCCTCACCCTCGACGTCACTCGCGGGTACGGTGCGTTCCTCTACGGCAACGAGTGGCTCGCCGCTGTCACGATCGAGCACGAACAGCATACCCGTCTTGGTGGCCTGCAGCACGGCCGCGCGCCGCTGGCCGTTGATCGTCACGTCGACGAGGGCGGGAGGCGACGCGTTGTCGTAGTCCCACAGGTCGTGATGTACCGTCTGAAAGTGCCACGCGACCTCGCCGGTGGCGGCCCGGAGGGCGACAATGCTGTTGGCGTAGTCGTTGCGCCCCAGCCGCTTGCCGCCGTAGTAGTCCGGGCTGGCCGAACCGGTGGGAACGAACACCAGGCCGCGTACGGGATCGGCGGCGATCACACTCCACGCGTTGGCGGCACCGGTGCGATGTGCGCTGTCACCACGCCAGGTGGCGTACGCCGCATCCCGCGCATTCTGCGGCACGGGATCCCATGTCCACCGCTTGGCTCCCGTGCGCGCATCATACGCGCGCACCTCGCCGCTGGCCGCGTTGACGCGATTGTTGTCGGCCACGGCCGAACCCACCACGATCACGCCATTGAGCACGGCCGGTGGTGACGTGACTTCGTACTCCGCGAACTCGAACGGCGCATTGCGGAGCCCCTCGCGGAGTGACACGGTACCCTTGTTGCCGAACGTGCTACACGGCGTCCCCGTTTGCGCGTCCAGCGCGATGAGCCGGGCATCGGTGGTGGCCACGATGATGCGACGGCGGCAGGGCGAGCTGACCACGGCCGCGCTGTCGAGCCAGGTGGAGACGCCACGAGAGGTGAAGTCGCCAAAGCCGCTACGCACCGGCACGCCCGCGTCGAACGTCCACTTGGTGGTGCCGGTGACCGGGTCGAGCGCGAAGACTTTGCCAAGCGGCGTGCTCAGATAGATCGTGCCGTCCACCAGAATGGGGGTCGCCTCGAACGACCGCTCGCCCTCGTCGAGCTCACCCGTAGTGAACCGCCACGCTTCGCGCAGCTGCGCCACGTTGCGGCGATTGATCTGCGAGATGGGTGCGTAGCGGCTACCGCCCGCGTCGCCACCATAGGCGGGCCATTCGGTGGCAGCCAACGCCGCGCGGGTCGCGCGACCCGTGGACTGCGCGAGCAGCGGAACGGCTCCCAGGCCTACGACTAGGCCGGCGACAACAATGCGACGTCGGCGTCCAGCGACGACGATGTAGGACAGTGCAACACGCGCCATGGCACAACTCCTGATGAGTGAATGCCGAAGCTTCGCCCGTCCAGCGCACGAACACCGCACGGAGCGGGACGACCGGGACGCCCGCTCGGACAGGCGGAGAGAGCGAGCGCACGCGCCGACCACCTATTCCGCCGCTGCCGCCCGAAAGCGTCGGCTCCAACTCAGCGTGCGACCGTCGTGCAGCACCACGCGATAGTCGCCATGCGACCACGGCTGGATTTCGCGCACCGCGTCGAGTCGCACGACGTCACTTTTGTTGATGCGCAGGAAGCACGCTGGATCGAGGCGCTCCGCCAACGACGTGAGCGTGCGGCGCACACGAAACACGCGTCCACGCGCGTGCACGTCGCAGTGATTGCGGTCGGCGCGGATGTGATCCACCTGATCGACGGGCAAGAGATACGCCCGGTTCGAATCTCGCACGAGCAGCCGCGCCAGAAATCCACCCTGCGACTCCACGATGTCGCTAACCGACTTCATGCCGCGTGACCGGGATGCCGCCGTGCCCGCGAGTAGCGCGCGCGCCCGCTCCACGGCGGCCGCGAGTCGCTCGGGCTTCACGGGCTTGAGAAGGTAGTCCACCGCGCGCGCATCAAAGGCCTGGAGGGCGTGTTCGTCGTATGCGGTGCAGAAGACGGTGAGCGGCATCTCGTCACCCATGGCGTCCACCAGGCCAAAGCCGTCCAGCCGCGGCATCCGAATGTCGAGCAGCACGAGGTCTGGTGCCAGCGTCGTGATCGCCTGCACGGCCACTTCTCCGTCTTCCGCCAGACCGACCAGCTCCACGTGCGGAATCGCCGCCACCAAGCGCGTGAGACGCGCGCGCGCGGGCGCTTCGTCGTCCACGATGAGGACGCGCATGGTCACGTGATCGGCAGCGTAATGCGCACGAGGAAGCCACCGCGCGGATCGTTGCCCGCCTGTATGCGAGCCGCGCTCCCGTGCAACAGCTCCAGACGCCGCGCGGTCGTGCTGAGTCCCGTCCCCGATGCCAGCGGATCTCGCCCGTGGGCGATACCGGGTCCATCGTCGTGCACCTGCAGCGTGAGCGTTCCTGCATCGCGGGCGATGTGCACGCGGATGCGCGCCACGCCTTGTCGTTCGAGGCCACCGTGCCGGATGGCATTCTCCACGAGCGGTTGGAGCAGCACCGGAGGCACCCGCACGTCGGCGAGGCGGTGGTCACTCTCCACCGCCAGGCAGAGTCGCTCGCCAAAGCGCGCGTGCATGAGTGCCGCATAGTCGTCGAGCAAGGCGAGTTCGTCGCGCAGCGGCACCTCCGCCCCATGAGTGGACCGCAACGAGGCGCGCAGCAGGTCCGACAGGTGCCCAATCAAGCGGTCGGCCACCGCGGGATTTTCGTGCAGCTGCGCGGAGATGGTATTCAGTGCGTTGAACAGAAAGTGCGGCTGCATCTGGAGTCGCAGGGCACGCAGCTGGCTTTCGGCGAGCTCGCGCTCGAGTTCGAGTTGCTGCGTGTGCCGCGCTCGCCGGGCACGGACCTCGTCGGTGAGCGCAATCATGGTGAGCACGGTGGCAAAGCCGATGAGCGACCCCGGCAACTCCATGAAATAGCGCAGCGGCATGCGCCCGTAGTCGTAGTGCCCAAGACCAAGTAGTGGAAAAGCGACCGAGCGCGAGCCCCACATGAACGACGTGTTGGCGAAGCTGAGGAGTACGCCGAGCGTTAGGTAGCCGGGAACGTGACGCCAGACCTGCTCCGTGCGCCACGGCGACCGGCACCACGCGAGGTAGATGAACACGCTCAGCAGCGCCGAGCCGAGCGCGCCGCTCAGCTCCTCGACGAACGTGGGCAGGAACGTGTTCGACACCCCACGGACGACGTCGTCGAGCCACATGTAGGTGAAGCGCAGCACGAAGAACAACACGTGTACGCTGACCGACGCGATGAGGAACTCGCGCGGCGTGATGCGGGTGGGCGTTCGGTCGGGCGTGGTCACCTAGGCAATCTGGCCAGTGTGGCTGACGCGTCCAGTGTCGGCGGGAGGTCAGGGATCGCCGGCGGGACGACCGGGCGCACTACCGCCGTGATCGTATGTCTTCTGTCAGCACCGTCAAACGCGCGGTCAGGATCGCGTGTAACGTGTGCGGCGACGACGTGAACGCAGGCGTGTGGGGGTGAGTGCCGGCGCGATGACCCACCTCGGTCGACCTCGGATCAGAACGTCACCGACACCGATGGCGAACAGGTCGTCGACCCCGCGTTGCACACGACGTACGCGTACGTACCTTTCGCCAGTCGTGAGTCGCTCTGGTTGCCATCGTTCGGTGTCGTCAGGATCCTGGAGCCGTTGCGATATACGTCCACATTGGCCGTCGTCGCGCCGCTCCACACCAGCTTCGCGGTATTCGCGTTCTTCGACACCGACTTGGTGACACTCAGCTTGATGACCACCGACGGCGGTGGTGGTGGCACCACAGACGCGCCGTAGAGGGTCGTGAGCAACATGTTCGGTGAGCCAGTCCCGGCATTCGTGAGCAGGTTCGGCGTCGCGGCGTCCAGCATCGAGCCACGCACTTGATCGGCGGAATACGTGGGATAGCTACTCAGAATAAGCGCTGCCACACCGGCCACATGTGGTGACGCCATCGACGTGCCGCTGATCGTGTTGTACGCAATGGTGGAACCGATCCAGGAGGACGCGATGCTGGTGCCCGGCGCGAACAGGTCGAGGCACGAACCAAAGTTTGAGTACGGCGCACGATTGTCATCCGCTTCGCTGGCGCCCACGGTCAACGCACCGGGCGTGCTGGCGGGACTGGTCGAGCAGGCGTCGATGTTGCTGTTGCCGGCCGCGACGGCGACTATTACGCCGCTCGAGACCGCACGCGCGACCGCATCGTTCACGGATTGACTGAATCCGCCACCGAGGCTCATGTTCGCGGCCATCGGGACACTGGGATTGCTGGTCTTCTGACTGGTGATCCAATCGAGTCCGGCGATGACACCGCTCCAGGTGCCGCTGCCGGCGCAATCCAGCACGCGCACGGGTACGAGTGCAACATCATGCGCCACGCCGGTCGTGCTGCCGCCAACCGTTCCGGCCACGTGTGTTCCGTGCCCGTTGCAGTCGTCGGTGACGTTGTCACCGAGTGCGGAGTATCCGCTCAACACGCGACCGGCAAACTGCTCGTGCGATGAACTGATGCCCGTGTCGATGATGTACACGCGCACACCGGCGCCACTGGCAGCCCACGAGTAATTGCCATCGAGGGGGAGGACACGCTGGTCGATGCGATCCAAGCCCCATGATGCGGCGGCGATGGTGCCGACCGCATACACCGGACCGTCGAGTTCAACCCGCGCGATGCCGTCCGTGGCCTCGAGCGCCTGCGCGGCCTGGCTGTTGAAACGCGCGGCAAACCCCTTGAGGGCATGTTGATACACGGCCCGCATCACCCCGCGTTGTTGTGCCACCAACGCGTTCGCGCGACCGACCGGATTCGGCTCGTCGTCCTCGAACGAGACGATGTAATCATGTTCAGCGTTGCCGACTGCCCTCGCTGACGCCAGGCCTGACGCCATGGCCGCAGGGCCGACGGTGTTGTCGAGCGTCGTCGGGGACGGCGCGTCAGCGCACGCAATGATCGACGACGCGCACAAGAGCGCGGTGGCGGTGAGGCGAGCAGAGTGTGACATCGATGAGAATGGCAGAGTGAGCGTGACCGCGACGTCGGTACGTCGGGGCTTCACGACGAGCGGCGCCGGCGGCACCGCGGGGGGGATCGCACCCCACGTTCATCGCTCCGGCAAGCTGATGTACATCGAGCTCGCTGTCGAGTATCGCAAAATGCGACAGCGGTCGCTTGCTGTCGGTTGTTCGGCAATTCACAACCTCTGGCGATCGTGACACATTGCGGGTGCGCTGCACGATTGTGACCGCCCCGCGCACCAGGCGACGTCACTGTAAGGCATGACCGTCCTACATCCAGAATCGCCGACCGCCCAATAGCGACCGGCGATTTTTGTGACCCTCCAGCTCGACGGCCGGAATTCGATTCACTGTCGCGGATGCGACCTGTGGCGACGAAACCACATTACGTGCTTCAAATAGCACAGGTCATCCCATTCCTGAGCACCTGAGCGCGCCGGAATCATATTTATACGATTGCCGAGCAACGACTTCCATTTTCCGGAACGACGGGACCCGTGCACGGCGTGCAAAATGCGAGGCGAGCGGTCGGGTATCCCTTCCTCCCACCTGAGTAAGCCATGAAGAAGCTCTCTCTTCTGCTCGCGGGCTCGCTGCTCGCAGCCAACGCTGTCTCGGCTCAGACCGTCTATACCGGCCAGACGCTCAGCCCCGGTGGCGTCGTCGGCGGTGCCGCGCAGACCGCACGCAATCAGTTCATCGGCGCGTTGACGAACAGCGTGGCCACGAACTCCTTCGAGACGCTCGCCAACGGGGCCACCGCGCCGCAGGCCCTCAACTTCGGCTTCGCCGGTGTAGCGACGTTGACCGGCGACGGCAGCGTCGTCAACGCGCCCAATGCTGGTCGGTTCGCCACTTCCGGTTCGCAGTACTGGCGGCAAATAGTTGGCCCCGGCAATGCTTTTGACGTCACGTTCAGCCAGTCGGTAGCCGGCTTCGGCTTTTACGGAACCGATATCGGTGATTTCAACGGCAAGCTGACCTTGAATTTCTTTCTGGGTGCGGCGTCGGTCGGTTCGTTCCTGGTGCAAAACGGTGACAAGAGCGGGAACGAAGTCGTTGCGTTGGATGGAAATTTACGCTTCTGGGGAGTGACCTACGGCTCGAACGCCTTCAACAAGGTGGAATTCGTGCTGGAGGGTTCCTCCGATCTGTTCGGCTTCGACGACATGACCGTCGCCGACGCCTCGCAGGTCTCGCAGGTGGTGCCAGAGCCGGCGTCGCTGGCCCTGGTCGGTTCGGGCCTGCTGGCCCTCATCGGTTTTGCTCGCCGCCGTCGGGCCTGAGCAGTCATTCACTCGGACAACGTGGGTCGCTCTGGTTGCCGGCAGTTTGCCGGACGCCTGCGGTGTTCCCGGGCACGGACTCGTGTGCACAGGTTTCGACGCCTGTGCATACGGGCCTGATCGCGTTCTCGTGCCCCTGTCGCTACGTCTGAATGAAGTCCCACGCGCTACATAGTCACTGCGGTGCTGGCCCAATCGGCGGAAGGCGTCACTGCCACTCCACGCACGGCGCTGCTGTCCCGGGATATTTGCCAGTGTATTGAATGCGTCGAACAGACGCGCGAAACGCAGGCGACCGGCGTCCCAAGGATCGACGCCGAGATCGAAGACCATGTTGGCCACCGTCTCTCTCGCTTTGGGATCGTTGCCGGCAGCGAACACCGGCGAAGCGCGGCGGTGCCAGCGAGGTAGGCCGGCGTCGATGGCGGCGACAGATCACACGACAGCAGCAGGCGACGGGTCGCGCGGTCGCCACCCAACGCCAGTGGTCGCGTTCAAGTATTGCCCCTGGAGTCCGACATTCCTCAATTGGTCGCCGCAGCGATGCTGCGCGGCGCCCGTGGCATGGATGCCACGTCGCACCCTGGAAGCCAATCCCCTTCCGCAATGTCAGGTCAACATACGGCTCGTATCGCCGCCTCGGCGGCTGCCCTCTTGCTCGGCGCGTCAGCGCTGCGTGCGCAGGAGATTGCCGATCGCCTCACGTGGCACGCCTCGCTCAATGCCGGGTACGGTCGCTCCTCCGACCTCCCCACGCTCGGTATCCCGATCAAGGGCACGTCAGACTATCGCATCTTCACGTTGCAGACGCGCGTGAAGCTCTCCGCCAAGGACGAATTTGTCGGCCAGTTGCTGAATCGAAAATTCGGCACCAGCCCGCTGGCGGGCGCCCTCAACGACGTCACGGCGCAGTGGGCCTACTTCAACCATCGCTTCGACGTTGGAAATGCCACCGGCAACATCAAGGCAGGACGTACGCCGCTGCCGCGTGGCCTGATGAACGAGGTCCGCTACATCGGTGCCGTCCTCCCGTTCTTCCGTCCATCAATGGAGGCGTACAGCGACGCGTTCGACGCCCTCGACGGCGCTGTGGTGAGCATCCGTCAGCCAATTGGTGACTTCTCGGTGGAGGCGTATAGTTTCTTCGGCGGTAGCGACTGGCGCTCGGTCGTCACAACGACCACTGGGCAAGACGTGCGCATCCAGCGCATGGAGAATTATTACGGCTCTCAGCTCTACCTCGACGTGCCATTTGCAAACATCCGCTTGGGCGCGCATGCGGCGCGCATGGAAGTGCGCACGGCCACGACCAAGGGCATGATGACCAACACCTTGGTGAGCGCGCAGTCGCAGTTCTCGCGATTCACCCTGCGCGCCGAACAGTCCAATCTCAACGGGTTCACGCCGGCGCGCGACAATCACCACAAGTATGTGCAGGCCGTGGCACAGGTCACCGATCGATTCCAGCTGGCTGGTGAACACACCATCTCGCGCAGTCGCCTGTTCTTCACGACCAAAGGGCTGCGGGAGACGTTGCCCAGCGTAACGAGCACGGGTGGTGCCGCCATTTTCCATGTCGCGCCCGGCACCCTGATCAAGTTTGAGCATCACTGGCGCGCGGGCTATGTGTTCGACACCAACGTGTCCACGGTTCGCTCGCAGGTGCCGCCAACGGTAGTCCTCGCGCCCGAGCGCAGTACGCGCTACTGGATTGCCAGCATCGCCACCACGTTCTGAGGAATGATCATCATGACCCGTTTCCTGTCCCGCGTTGTACTGCTGGCCGGCCTCGGCGCCGCGGCGTTGGCCCCGCGCACGTCGGCCGCCCAGGGGTTCAAGATCGTGGTGAACTCCGACGTTCAGATCAGCGACATCGGTCAGACGTCGCTCTCCAACTTGTTCCTCAAGAAGGACCGCAAGTTTGCCACCGGCGTCGAGGCCGCGCCGGTGGACCTGTCAGCGAGTACTGCTGGCCGCGATGCCTTCTCCAAGGCCGTACACGGCCGTTCCACTTCGGCCGTGGTCACCTACTGGCAGCAGCAGGTCTTCTCCGGCAAGGACACCCCGCCGCCCAGCAAGGCGAATGATGATGCGGTAGTGGCCTACGTGAAGAGCACACCCGGTGGCATCGGGTATGTGAGCGAAGGCGCCTCGACCGATGGCGTGAAGGTCATCAAGCTCAAGTAGGTTGCGCGCCGCTCCACGCCTGTCCGACACCGGCGGTGTCGTGACGGGTGTTGGCGCGTGCGTCCATTGCCGAGGGAAGAACCGGGCTCCATCGTTCCAACATGCATCCTGATTCCGCCCTGCAGGCTGGTCGTATGGCCCTGGACCGCGGAGATACGGCCGCCGCCATCGTGCAATTTGACAACGTGCTGGCGACGGATCCGGAATCGGCCGTCGCACACGACGGCCGTGCCAGCGCCGCGTGGTGGGAAGACAAGGCCGATCTGGTCTTCGCCTCACGGGAGCAAGCGTATCGCCTCTTTCGCGCCAGCGGTGATGTGCGCAGTGCCGCGCGCATCGCGGTCTGGCTGGCGTGGGACCACGACGCGTTTCGAGGCGAGATTGCGGTGGCCAGCGGCTGGCTGGCGCGCGCGCGGGAACTGCTCGACGGACACCATGACACCGAGGAGTATGCGTGGCTGTCGGTGCGCGAGTCCGCCTTTGCACTGCTCGATCATGGAGATCCGGAGCACGCGCTGCGCTGCGCCGACAACGCCATTCGTGCCGCCCGCGTGGCGGGCTCGGTGGACTTCGAGATGGTGGGCCGCTCCCTGCGCGGTTTTTCACTCGCGACCTCGGGGCAGGTGGCTGAAGGAATGCGCGAGCTGGACAGCGTTGCCGCGTCGATTCTTGGCGGCGATGTGCGGGACCGTCTCGCCATCGGGCTCGCCTGCTGCTACCTCATCGCGGCCTGCGATCGCGTGCGTGACTACGATCGCGCGGTACAGTGGTGTCATCGGCTCAAGGCCTACTGCGAGCAGTGGCACTTCCTCACGCTCTTCGCGGTCTGCCGCACGCAATACGCCGCCGTGTGCATGTGGCGCGGCGCGTGGAGCGAGGCGGAAACCGAACTCGAAAGTGCGGCGAGTGAACTCGGCGCGGTCCGACCGGGCATGGTCTCCGAAGCCCTCGTTCGACTCGGTGAGTTGCGTCGCCGGCAGGGACGCCTCGACGAAGCGCACGCACTCTTCGAGCGCGCCGGCGGACATCCGCTCGGTGTCGTGGGGCGCGCAATGGTCGCCGCCGACCGCGGTGATTGGGAGGGTGCCGCGGAGCTCGCTGAGCGTCACCTGCGACAATTGCCGTCGCACAATCGCACGGAGCGAGCGGCGGCACTCGAGTTGCTCGTACGCAGCGCGGTCGCGCGTGGCATGCCCGACGAGACGGCGGCGCCGCTGGCGCAGCTGAACGCCATCGCCGCCGCCGCCGCCACACGTCCGCTGCGTGCGTTGGCGTCGGTGGCCCGAGGCGTGGCGGCGTCGGGCCATGGTAACGATGACGACGCGCGCCGACACTTCGAAGACGCAGTCGATCACTTCACGCGAAGCGGCGCGACGTTCGAGCGCGCCACGGCATCACTCGACCTCGCCGAGACGCTGTGGCGACTGGGTCGTGCCGACGCCGCGGTCCGAGAGGCGGTGCAAGCCGAGGTATTGCTTTCGGGTATCGACGCGCCCGCGGAGCTTCTGCGGGCGCGCGCTCTTCGTGCGATCGCGCTGCCGATCAGCGCGCCGGCCGTGTCCGTCGCTTCACAGTCCGCCGACGTGTCGGGCAAGGCACGAGTCGGCTCACTCACCGCTCGCGAGCTCGATGTGCTCAAGCTGATTGCGAACGGGCTCGGCAATCCGGCCATCGCCCAGACGCTCGGCATCAGCGAGCACACGGTGCATCGGCATGTGGCGAACACGCTCACCAAGCTCAGTGTCAGCTCGCGCTCAGCCGCGGTGGCGCACGCGGCACGGCTGGGGCTGCTCTGACATTTAGCGGCATGGCCCGATCAGGCCATGCCGCCATGCGGCTCAAAGATGGCCGGATCGGTGGACGCGGCGGCACACCACGACGCGTATCCTATTTGTGTAGTTCACGCCGACCGTCGGCAGGTTTCGAAATTCGCTGGATCACCGTGACGCCCGAGGATACTTCGATGACGAACATCGCTCCCACTCCGTCCGCGCCCACACCAGATTTCGCCGCGGTCAAGGCGAAGCAGCAGGTCGCGTGGGGCACTGGCAACTACGCGGTGGTTGGTACCACGCTGCAGATCGTCGGCGAGCAGCTGTGCGAGGCGCTTGATCTGCGCGCAGGCCAGACGGTGCTCGACGTGGCGGCCGGCAACGGCAACGCGACGCTCGCGGCGGCCCGACGGTGGTGCCAGGTGACATCGACGGACTATGTGCCGGCCTTGCTCGACGCCGGCCGCGCTCGCGCCGAGGCCGATGGGTATGATATCGCGTTCCGTGAGGCCGACGCGGAGGCGCTGCCGTTTGCCGACGGCACCTTCGATGTGGTGCTGTCGACCTTCGGGGTGATGTTCACGCCCAATCAGGCGCAGGCGGCGTCGGAGCTCGCACGCGTGTGTCGCGTCGGTGGCAAGATCGGCATGGCCAACTGGACTCCAAACAGCTTCATCGGTCAACTGTTCAAAACGATTGGCCGCTTCATTCCGCCCGCTGCCGGCGTCAAGTCGCCAAGCCTGTGGGGCAACGCGGCGCACCTCGAGGACCTGTTCGCCGGGAAGGTAAAGGCAATCCACGCCACCGAGCGTCAGTTCACCTTCCGCTATCGTTCGCCGTTGCATTGGATCGAGGTGTTCCGCACGTACTACGGCCCCATGAATCGCACCTTCGGGGCGCTCGATGCCACGCAGCAGGCGGCGTTCACCGAAGCCCTGTTGGAGATGATGGCGGAGCGCAACGTATCCGGTGATGACACGCTGGTACTGCCGAGTGCGTATCTCGAGGTTGTGATCGAGCGCTAGCGCAACTCGAGCGCCCCCGACCAGAGGGGCACGATCGCTTTTGCATCGGTCTTACTTTGGGAACACCAGCCGGAGCCGTTGCCACCACTGTTCGTCGAAAGCGCTCAGGGCCAGCGGATTGCCGTTGGCCACGTCGGCTTCCTCGCCATGGCGCGCGATGACCACGTCGAGTGACGGGATCACGTAAATTTTCTTGTCGCCCTTGCCCAGCGCGGCAATCAGGTCGATTGGTGCGCTGGGAATCAAGGCCCCAGGGAGCGTGGGCAACACATACGGACCGGGGATGCGATACGAACTCTTGCCGTTCAGCCACCAGAGGTAGCCGTAGCTGGGATTATTCGACGCGGCGGTGGTGAGTGCTGCCGCGAAATAGCTGTCGTCGCCGAGGATTGTGTGGCCGTTCCATCGTCCACGATTGAGGATCAAGTGTCCGAAGCGTACCATGTCGCGCGCTGAACAACTCAATACGAGCCCCAGCTCTCCTGTATCGATGTTCGGGACCCATCGTGCCGTGCGCATACCGATCGGGGCGAACAGCTGCGACGCACTGTAGTTCACCACACTCTGCCCACTGGCGGTGGCGACCACGCCGAACAGCTGATAGTAGGCCGGGTTGTTGTAGTAGAATCGCGTATTGGGTTCGACCACGGCCTTGAGCGAGTCGTCGAGGCCACTGCTCATGGACAGCAGGTGCTTCACGGTGATACGCGATTCAGTCAGCGGCGCTCGTGACCAGCTGGCGCCCAACCAACGCGTGGCCGGATCGTCAAACGTGAGCCGGCCCTGTTCGCGCAACCGTCCAACCAGCAGTGACACCACGGACTTGCTGGCACTGGCGATGATGGAATCCGTGGACGGCGTCCAGCCTTTCCAGTAGCGCTCGGCCACAATGCGCCCGCGCCACGCGATGACGACGGCCGTGGACTTCTGCGCGCCCGCCCAGTCGAGCGCCGCGCGCAACGCGAGCGTATCCCATCCCAGGTCGGCGGGCGTGATTGTGGCCCACTCGTCCGTGGTGATTGAGGGGAACGCCATCGGCAACGATTTGGGGTCGACCGGCGCTGGCGCGGTTGAGACTGCGAGGTCGGCCCCTGAGCACGCGGTCAGCATCGACCACACGGTCACGACCAGCGCAGTTCGGCGAATGCCGCGCATCCGGTTTCCTCCCACCTTCTCTCGCATCGTGCTGCTCCGCACGCAGTGTGGCTCCGCTATTCACCCGTGAGACGATCACGTCACGCGGCCGTTAACTCGGCGGTGCCGGGTGGGACTTCGCGCGTACTCCCACCCTCCCGATTGAAAGTCCTGTCCCGCGAAATATCGATCTCAGACGTGGCCCGTGAGGGCGGCACTTGGTCGCCGGCAGTTCGCTCTCGGACGTGACATCGTCGCAGGGGACCCTTCTGCCTCGTGCCCTTCGCAGCGTCGTTTCTGGTGCGTCGTTTCTGGTGCGTGGCTGGGCCGGGGACCGGTTGACGTTGTCCATATTCCGGACAATGCGCCTGTGAGCTGCAAGCACGGTCGGCGATCATTCCCGGTCTCGGCCCAGAAACAGCTCCACCCGTGCGAGTTCCTCTGCCAGCGCGTATCGGTACGCGGCATCGCGCGGCGCGCGGCCGGTGACATAGCCGAGCGCCACGTCGAAGGCGCCGTGGCGTGCGGTGACATTGCCCCAGCCGATGACGGCATCGCGCCACAGGAGCGGCAGGGCGTAGTAGCCACGCACGCGCTTGGGCGCGGGAGTGTACGCCTCAAAGCGATAGGCCCAGTCCCAGAATAGCTCGAAGCGACGGCGGTCCCAGACCACTGGATCGAAGGGGGCGAGCAGTCGGACGGATTCTGACAGGCGGAATTTCGCGGAACGCGGCGACTCGGTGGCGGGCCAGTACCAGGTCACCCCGTCGATCGTGGTGTGCGCGCATCGCGCCCGCGCGCGAACAAACGCGGCGCGACGTTCGGCGAGCCACTGCGGCACCGCGTGATACAGACGGCTGGTGAGATCGCGCAGCGACCGTTCCGGGAGCGGCGCATACTTGCCAATCGCCACGTCGACGAGGGCATCCATCGCGGCCTCGACGTCGGTGGGGCCGGGCGCTTCGTCGCGTGGCGCGTAGAGCCGAGTCCCGCCGTCGCGGCGCGCCACCCGCAATAGACCGCGGTAGTGCATGCCATCCAACAGCTGGGTCGTGGCGTTACTGCTGCCGCCGAACCAATTCGTGACCTTGCCGTGCGCAAAGTGCGCATCTACGTCGCGTGGATGCACGACGCCGTGTTGGCGCACGAACACCAGCACGTCGTTGGCGCGCGCGCGCTGGGCCTTGGTCCAGAGGGTGCGCGCGGTTCGCGGGTGCATCAACGCATGCGTGCTGCGCGGCACAAAGCCGTAATTGATGAAGAAGTCTTCTTCGATGTCGAGGCGGTGGTAGCGACGTTCGAGATCGCCGGCGCGGTACGCCGTGACGCGATGCCGCAGGGTCAGGTCCTGCGCTCGCGCGGGCGCGCGAATGGGATCGGCCTGGATGAAGCCGAGTTTTGCGATCGCGCGAGGTAGCGTGGTGGGGGTAAACAGCGATCGTGCGACGGCGTAGCGGCGGAGGTCGGCGAGGGTGGGTGCGCTGGGCATGGGGCTGCGGTGGGTGGTCTCGGCGGCCACGACGCGGTCGGTGGAAAGTTGGAACGCGACGGTCGGACTAACGACCGCGGGCCCGTGCCGTGTGCACGGGCCCGCGGTACGTCCGTGAGCGCGAGGTGCTAACGGTCGATCAGTACGAACGCCCGTAGCGGCGCGCCGCCAATGTTGTTGTCGGCGGCGACGATGGTCCGCACCGTGTTCGCCGTCAGCGCCAGTGACGCCACGTTGATCGCCACCGCGCCGGCCCGCGCCGCCGCCGCCGTACCGGCCGGCACCACGCGGACCTGGTAAGTCCCGGCAGGCACCGCGAGATAGGCCGAGGCCGTTCGCACGGCGACGTTCGCCAACGTGGGCGTGGCCGTTGCCAGATCAGCATTCGGTGCCGTGACAAAGATGTCCACGGCACCGGCGGTTGGGCTTAGGTGCACCACACGCACCCGCGCTTGCGTGGCCGACAGCGTGTTGTCGTCGGTGGTCACGAAGTTCGCGATCGTCGACGCTGCGGCCCCGCCGGCGGCGTAGACCGTCTGGTCCTGCGACGCGGCGACTGCGAAGGCGATCGTGGCCACCACCGTGTTGGTGTCGGCGGTCCGCTTGAGCACGAGGGTCCGGTTGCCCGCGTAAATCGGCGAATAGAGAGCCGTGTTGGGAGCGGGGAGCGCGGCCGGTGTGCTCGTCGCGTAGGTGAGATTCACGCCGAACGGTACGCCCTCCAAGATCGCGTTCACGCGGCCCCGCGTGGTGTCGGTGATTACGTTCACGAAGCGTACGCGCCCAGTAGGCCCCGTCGGCTCGAATGGGGCCGCGGCATCCTTGGTGCCGCACGCGGCGCTCAGCGCGGCGCCGGCCAGCAGCAGCACGTTCGCCACGCTCGCGGGCCGGCGACGAAAATCCAGCATGGTCGAAATCATGGTCATGGATGATGGCCTCACGGCTGACAAGCCGCGGGGAAGGTGGCCGGCTCCGCCGGATCGGCGGGCACGTTGGGATTCGCATTGCGATCGCCGATCGCGTACGGGAGCCAGCAGCGCTGCGCGTCGATCGGCACGCCGGGCGCACTCACTGGACCACGCACGGCGGTCCGACGCCGGGCGTCCTCCCAGCGCTGGCCAGTCCCGAACAGCTCATACTGGCGCTGCGTGTAGATCTCATCGAGCAGCTGTGGCTGCGTCAACGCCGTGCTCAGCGCCGCCAGGCAGGCCTTGGGATCGTCGAGGCCACGCCCACCCGTGCAGTCGGTGCGCACCGAGTCCACCACCGCTTGCGCGGCGACCAGCTGATTCTGCCGCGCAAGTCCTTCGGCTTTGATCAGCAGCGCCTCGTCGGGGAAGTACACCGGCAGTGACGCCTGTGGGCTGGCGTACCGGTTCCACGGATCGAGCAGGGCACCAACACGGCCGGTGAGCGTGGTGGACGGGATCACGAACCACACAAAGCGCTGGTCGCCCGCCGCCATGCCCGTGCGCCACTGGCGGCGCGGGGCGATGCCGTTCGTACCGCCGGTGACATTGGCGTAGAAGTTCACCGTGGGTGCGGGGAACTGGAACGCCGAGAAAGCGGTGGGCCCGCTACGCGGCACCAGGTTCGCATAGGCTACCGCGTTCGCATGGTCGTTGGCCACGCGGGCATACCGCGCCCGGAACAGCTGAATCATGGCGTTCAGGTTCACGCCGGGGGTCAGGATGTTCGATGTGAAGAACGTGCTCGCCGGCGTCGTGGCAAGCTGCTGCGCCGCCGAATCCAGCAGCGCGCGTACATAGGGCAACGCCTCGGCCCGCGTCACATACACCGGAGCTGTTTGGCCGAACGTGGCAATCGGCACCCGCTGGTACGACTGCAGCGCCTCACCGATCGCCTCCGCCTTGAGGGCCTGAGCCAGCGCGACCAGACCGCTGCGCGTGCCCGGCTCGAGCTGCGCCGCCAGCGCGTTTGCCCCGGCCAACAGATCGTCGGCCGATCGCACGGTGCGATAGGCAGAATTGAACACGTTGTCGGCAATCCCCGTGGTTGGGGCCACCGATCCCTGTTCGGCGTCGCTGATCGAAATGAGCGCCGCACTGGTGGACGCGAATTCATCGGTCACCAGGCCGGCCATGTACGCGAAGTTGCCGTACGAGCTGGCGAAACGGGCTTGCAACCCAGTGGCCAGCGCAATGACGCCGTCTGGACTGGTCGTGACCTGCGCCTCCGTTGGTGCATTCGGATTCTGCAGATCGAGACTGCAGCCGCCAAGAGCGAGGGAGGCGAGCGCGGTGGAGAGCACCGCGCATCGGATGTTCTTGCGCATGAATTGGTGTCTCCGGATATCAGTAAGTGAAGCGAGCACTGAGCGACCACGTCCGCGGAATCGGGTAGCCGCCGAAATCGAACCCGCGATCAGCCGCGGTGGTCTGCCCTGATCCCAACCCGCCGGCATTCGTGCCGAACAGGTTGATTTCCGGATCGTAGCCACCGTACGACGTCCACACCGCCAGGTTGCGGCCGGAGACCGTCAGGTCCACGCCTTCCTTGAACACGCGACGCAATGGCGCCCAGTCCACCGAGTACGTGGCCGAGAGTTCGCGCAGCTTCACGAAGCTGCCGTCCTGCACCCAGTACTCGAAGATGCCCTGCGTGCGGGCGTTGAAGTTCGGCGACGTCTTGCGCGAATCACCATAGGGCAACAGTTCGCGCTCGAACGTCTTCGAGTTGCTGGCAATGCCCGCGTTCTGGGCGCGCGTCGACAGGTTCATCACGTCGTTGCCGAACACCCCGTCCAGCAGGACGCGCAGGCGCAGCTTCTTACCGATCGTGAACTCGTTCAACAGCGATCCCAGCCAGTCCGGATTCGGGTCGCCGATCACGGCGTTCAGTGAGTCGTTACAGGTGCCGCCGCTGATGGCCCGCCGCTGCGCGAGTGTGGCGCCCATGTCGGCCGCCTGATTGCTGCGGCGATAGCGCCCCAGCGAGTCGGTCAGCAATGCGCCCGTGCCGCAGTTGCGCGCCGCGTAGGAGCCGTAGAACACGCCCGCCGGCTCCCCCACCCGAATGCGATTCGGGTAGCCGCCCGCCGACTGGAAGTCGAGAATGTTGAGCGATTCGACCAGGTTGCGATTGCGCGTGTACGTCACCGTCGATTCCCACTTGAAGTTGCGGGTATCGGCGTTGACCGTGCGCACAAGCAGCTCCAGCCCCTTGTTCGACATCGAGCCGATCGGGGCGAACTGCCGCGAGAAGCCAGTGCTCGTGGCGAGCGGACGGAAGAAGAGCAAGTCGTTCACGATGCGATCGTAGTACGTGGCCTCCACCCCCACCTTGCCGTTCAGCAACCCGACCTCGGCACCCACCTCAACCTCGCGCGCCCGCTCGTTACGCAGCGACGGGTTGCCAAACGTCACGTCGTTCGCGAAGCCAGGACGGCCCGCGAACGGCAGCTGGGCATACGTGATGTACTGCGAGTACGCGTTCACGATGCCTGGCTGCGACCCGGCCCAGCCCAGCGCCGTACGCAGACGCAGGCTGTTCAGGGCACCGGCGCGGTTCTCGAGGGCCACGTACGACAGCGACAGCTTGGGGAACGCCTGCCAGCGCTCTGATGGCGCGAAGGTGCTGGAGGCGTCGTAGCGCACGGCCCCGGTCAGAAACAGGCGATTCTTGAAGTCCACTTCCTGCTGGGCGTAGAAGCCCAGCGTGCGAAGCTCCACGTCGGTCTGTCCGGCCGAGAACACCGACCCCGCGCTTACCAGGTCACCCACCGGCGCCAAGCCGTTGGCGACGGCGTTGGTGGTGCGGAGGCGCTGCGACGTGTAGTTGAAACCGCCCGTGGTGCGCATGCCCAGCGCATCGCCCGCCCGCCACGAGTATGAGCCCACGCCATCCTGGTTGACGACGCGGGTGTCTTGGAACACCGACTGCGCGCGCCCAGTGGCCAGCGGAGCAGTGCCCAACACGGCATTTCGCGGCACGAACTGGCGCTGCTCGAAGCCGGTGTTGTCGATGCCCAGCGTGTAGTCGAGCAGAAGGTTCGGCTTCGGCGTCCACGTGAACTTGGTGGAGCCGATGAACCGATTGATCGTCTGCGGGTTGCGAATGCGGTCGATGGCCAGCAACGGGTTCGTACCGAGCGTCGGCGGCAACGGATACACCCCGTTCACCGGGCGGAAATCGACGTTGGTGGGGGCGAAGAACAGCGACCCCATGATGCCGTAATCGTTCTGCTCGCCGAACGCCTGGAACTGGTTGCTGGTGGTGACGAAGTTCGACGTCACGTTGGCCACGAGGTTGCTGGCCAGCTGCTGTTGCAGATTGATGCGGGCGCCGGTGCGCCGCGAGCTGGTCGACCGCAGAATGCCCTGATCGTCGGCGTAGTTTCCGCTCAGGAAGTAGCGCGTCTGGTCGTTGCCCCCTTCCACTGTGACGTTCTGGTCGGTGGTCGTCGAGCGGCGGAAAATGTCATCCTGATAGTTGAACCGCGTGCTTGGCAGGCCGTTGATATCGAACGGATACAGGTTGAACGGCTGCTGCTCGCGCAGTTCGTTGGTGCCGTAGCGCGTGGTGAGCGAGAATCGTGGCTTGCCGATGTTGCCGCGCTTGGTGAAGATCTGCACCACGCCGTTATTGGCGCGCGAGCCATACAGGGCAGCCGCGGCCGCGCCGCGAATGATCTCCACCCGCTCGATGTCGGCCGGGTTGATGTCGGCCAGTCGGTTCTGCGGATTCGAACGGCCGCCGAGGTCGGCGAGCTGGCTCGAGCCGTTGTCGACGATCACGCCATCAATGATGTACAGCGGATCAGAGCCCGAGATAAAGGAGTTCGTGCCGCGCAGGCGCACCGAGATACCGCCGCCGCCCGGCCCTCCGGAGTTTTGCGAGATCTGGGCGCCGGCCACTTTGCCCTGCAGTGCCTGATCGATTGTGACCGCCTGCGCCCGACCGATCAGCGTCGAGTCGAGCGAGGCGATGCTCGTACCGATCTTGCGCTTTTCGGTGGGCGCCGCCGATCCGGTCACCACGACCTCGCTCAGGTTCACGGCGCTGACCGTAAGCGACACGTCGAGCGACGCGGTCGCGCCGGCGGACACGGTGACGGCCCGCGTGACTGGCTGATAGCCGAGCCGTCGGACGCTGATGGAGCGCGCGCCTACGGGCACATTCACCAGTGTGAAATCGCCAGTGGCCGTCGTGATGGCGCCTACGCGGGTGCCGACCACCAGCAGCTGGGCATCTGGCAACCCCGCCCCTGAGCCGGCGGCGGTGATGCGACCGCGCACGGTGCCGGTGGCAGCAGTGGCCTGCGCACCGCTCTGCGCACCGCTCTGCGCACCGCTCTGCGTGCCGCTCTGCGCGTACGCTCGGGTAGGAATGCTGACCAACGGCACGGACAACAGGATCGCGCGGAACGCGAGCCTGCGGGGAAACAATCGAATAGTCATGCACACACTCCGAAGGGAGGACTCGTCAGGACGGAAGTGGGACGAGTGGTGTGGGGGATGCTAAACGCGTGATGGAGCGTATTCAACTAGGGGGAGATTTCAGTCCGCCCGATTCGCACACAGAATGAGGGACGCGGGGCGTCCCGTTTCTGGGAAAACAGGTTCATGGAGGGCGCGCATCGTCAGCCCCACCTGAGTGAGGAGCGCCACCCAGCTTGAAATGGTGCGGAAGTACCAAGGCGGGGCATCGGCGAACTCGCTGGAAAAGCCAGTCCAAGAGCCCTCGCGCCAGCCATCCACATACGGCACGTCGAGGCTCGCCATCACCGGGTGCAGCGTCTGGATCACCACGTGGCCTCCGGGGGCCATGAGTGCGGGCAGAGCGGCCAGCATCGTTTCTACCGGCGCCTCACCGATCAACGCGAAGTTGCTGACGATGACATCGAATGCGCCGACATCGTGATCGGAGAGCGCGCCCGTGGCGATGGCATCGTAGGCGAGGACGGCGTACGTGCCGGGTACCGCATCAACCGGATGGCTAGCCCGCGCGGCGTCGATCAGCGCGGGTACGACGTCGACACCAACGCACGACACACCGTCGCGGGCCATCGCGTGGCACAACCACCCTTCTCCACACCCGACATCGAGCAGATGGGTGGGGCGCAGTGAACGCAGCGTCGAGACGATCGCGTCGTTGGTGACGTCTACCCGACTGACAATCTCGCGTTGACGAATGGCGCGCACCCACGGCGCGGCGTTCGTGTGCCAGCTGGTAATGATGCGGTCGTCGAAGTCGCCGCTCACGAGGGCACTGCGTCCATAGACCGTCCGGCGATACTTGGCGAAGAAAGAAATCCGAGATCAGCGGGTCAACCTATGCCGAGCCGCCCCGCAGCGGTAGCGCGTGGCCCCGCCGACTCGCGTGTTGGCGCACGAGCCCGTTGCGTCGCACATTGGCGTATGCAACCCCTTCTCCTCGGCTCGATTGTCGTGATCCTGGCCAGCACGCGCCTGTCCGCACAGGTGGTGGCCACGCCCGATCCCTCGCGTATGCCGCCCCCGGGATGGGTGTCGTCGCCCAAGCAATTCGACGCGATCAAGGTCGCGACCGACTTCTTGATGCCCACGCGCGATGGGAAGCGGATGGCCACCGACATTTACCGGCCAGGACGCCATGGCGTTCCCGTGCTGGAACGCTTTCCGGTGCTGCTGAACCGCACGCCGTACAACAAGACGTCGCTGGCCGACCTCGCCGTGTTCTACGCCGAGCGTGGCTATGTCGTGGCGCTGCAGGATACGCGTGGACGCTACAAGTCCGAAGGGGTGTTTTCGAAGGTGCAGCCGATCGACGCGACCGACGGATACGACGCGATCGAGTGGTTGGCGAAGCAGCCGTACAGTAGCGGCAAGGTGGGCATGTGGGGCACCTCGTTCGCCGCGCACATGGAGGCCGGCGCCGCGCAATACAATCCGCCGTCGTTGAAATCGATGGTGCTCAACATGGGCGGCATGTCGAACGGCTGGGACCATGGCGTGCGCTATCGCGGCACGTACGAAATGGGACGGCAGCTCACGTGGGCCTGGACGCAAATGCTGGCCGACGCGCGCACCGACGACGTGAAAGCGCTACTGAAGAACGAGAAGGTGGAAGACTGGTATGGCGTACAGCCCATGCGCCGTGGGCTCAACCCGTTGTCCGCCGACTCGCAGTACGAGGGCTGGTACTTCGACTTCTTCGAGCACGCCGATTACGACGCGTACTGGAAAGATCCGATGCTGGCCTGGGACGAGCACTATCCGCAGACCGCGGACATCCCGATGATGCAGGTGGGTGGCTGGTTCGACATTTTCCTCGCCGGCACGTTCAAGAACTTCTCGGAACTCCGTCGCCTGAAGAAATCGCCGCAGTATGTGATGGTTGGTCCGTGGAAACACGGCGGCAACAATCTGCCCTACGCCGGCGATGTGGCGTTCGGCGACAGCGCCGCCATTCAGGATTTCCTGACGGATTTTCACCTGCGGTGGTTCGACTACCACCTGAAAGGCGTCAACAACGCCACGGAAGCCCTCGCCCCGGTTCGCGTCTTCGTCATGGGTTCCGGAGACGGTCGCAAAGACAACAACGGGCGCTTGATGCATGGCGGCTATTGGCGCAGTGCCGATCAGTGGCCGCTGGCTGGGACCAAGCTCCTCCCCTACTACTTTCATGGCGACGGTTCGCTGTCGCCGACAAAGCCCGGGGGCGTGAGCGCCAAGACGACATACACGTTTGATCCGCGCCATCCGGTGCCTACCATTGGCGGAGGGGCCTCGGCGCGTTTGAAGGACGGAGCGTTCAACCAGCGCGAAGACCCGCGCTTTCCGCCATCACAGGCACCATGGCTCCCGCTGCGATCGCGCGCCGATGTGGTCGTGTTCCAAACGGAACCGCTGAAGGAAGACATGACCATCATCGGACCGATCACGGTGAAGCTCTATGCATCGGCGACGACCGTCGATGCCGACTTCACGGCGAAGCTGGTGGACGTGTATCCGTCGAGCATCGATTGGCCGGGCGGCTTCGATATGAATCTTACCGATGCCATCGTACGCGGTCGCTACCGGGCCACGCGTGATCACGCCGTGTTGTTGACGCCCAGGAAAGTGTATGAGTTCACGATCGAACCGTTTCCCACCGCCAACGTGTTCAAGAAGGGGCACCGCATACGCGTCGATGTATCCAGCAGCAACTTCCCGCGATTCGATGTGAATCCGAATACCGGCGAACCGCTGGGGCGGAACCGACGCATGGTCACCACCGATATCACGATTCAGCACAATGCGACCTATCCGTCGCACATCGTGCTGCCGTTGGCTCCGGCGCGGAAGTAGGGCGCGCCATGCTCACGTTTCTCGCGTACGCCATGGTGCTCGTCTTCATGACGCTCATCATGACGAAGCGACTCTCGCCGTTGACCGCGCTGATTCTCATCCCGATCGCGTTCGGCGTGGCCGGCGGATTCGCCTCGTCGTTGGGTGACATGATGGTCAGCGGCATCACGAAGCTCGCCCCGACGGGCGTCATGCTGATGTTCGCGATCCTGTACTTCGCCGTGATGATCGACGCGGGGCTGTTCGAGCCCTTCGTGCAGCGTCTCGTGACCCTCGTGCACGGCGATCCGGTCAAGGTCGTGCTCGGCACGGCGGCGCTCGCGTTGTTGGTGTCACTCGATGGTGATGGGTCGACGACGTACATGATCACGACCGCAGCCATGTTGCCGCTGTATCGAAAGCTTGGCATGCGACCGCTCATTCTGGCCTGCGTGACGATGCTCGCTGGCGGCGTCATGAACATCTTGCCGTGGGGCGGTCCCACGGCGCGCGCCGCGAGTGCCCTTTCCATCGATGTGAGCACCGTGTTTGTCCCGCTCATTCCCGCGATGGTGGGCGGTGCATGCTGGGTCTTTTTCGTCGCCTACCGACTCGGTCTGCACGAGCGGGCGCGGCTCACGCTCACGCCGTACCCGATGGTTGGCATCGCAGCAGCCAATGACGTGCTGGATGAAGAACTGGCCAACCCGCAGTATCACGAGGACACGTCGCATCGACGGCCGGATCGATTGGTGGTCAACGCCCTTCTCACGCTCGCACTGCTCGTGGCGCTCATGATGGCGGTGCTGCCGCTCCCGGTCTTGTTCATGATCGGCTTTGCGATTGCGCTGATGCTGAACTATCCCGGCATTGACCAACAAAAAGCGCTGATTGCCCGACACGCCGGCAACGTGATGTCGGTGGTCGGGCTGATTTTCGCGGCTGGCGTGTTCACGGGGATTCTGTCCGGCACGAAGATGGTGGACGCGATGGCCGACAGCGTGATTCAGCTCGTGCCGACCGCACTCGGGCCCTATCTGGCCATCGTGACGGGTCTGCTCAGCGTCCCATTCACGTTTCTCATTTCGAACGACGCGTTCTATTTCGGTGTCCTGCCGATTCTCGCCAAGGCCGGAGAAGCCTACGGCATTTCAGCGGCGGAAATGGCGCGGGCGGCGCTGGTCGGGCAGCCGGTGCATCTGCTCAGCCCACTCGTCCCGTCAACGTTTCTGCTAGTCGGTCTGGCCGGTGTCGACTTCGATGATCATCAGCGATTCACGTTGAAGTGGGCCCTCGGCTCCACACTCGTGCTGCTCACGATCGGACTGTTCACGCTGGTGATCCCGTTCGTGGGTCGCGCACGATAACGCTCGTGTCCGGCATCGTGGTCAGCGTATGACGACCTGCGCGCAAATGACCGGCTCCGCCGCGCATTGAGGACGACGATCGGTGCGCGTCTCGTTATTCTCGACCGCCGTCGTCCAGCGTGCCCGCGCGTTCCCGGTGGACCGTTACGGATCTCGAGCAGTTGCCCGACGACGGGATCCGGTACGAGATCCTGCACGGCGAACTGCTCGTGACGCCGCTGCCGTCGGTGGGACATCAGGGATCGCGATGCGTCTCTGTTAGTTGATCGCGCCATGGTGTCGCGCTCACACCGGCTCGAAGATGCTGAGTCCGCCCACCCGTGCTCGCGATCGGCATCGCAAGACACCGGCCTATCTGTCGCACGGCGACGCCGGCTTCCAATGGAGACTTCCTCGAGCACGCCGAGCATGGCGAATTGGTAGCACGCATATCCCAACCTGAACGGCTGAATGGTGACGCGCCCGCACGCGAAGATCGGGCGTAGCGCAGGGCGCGCCAGCCCCACGGCGGCGCAATGCACGTGTACTGCCCCGTCGCTCGTCGGCACGCGGCCCCCGTGCAATACGATCTCGCCGCGCTCGATCCTTGACACGTGTCCCACGCGAACGATGTCGTCGATTTGACGAAAACATTTCAGTTCAGTGTCGCTGATGAAAGCGCCAGGTACCTGGTTGGCGCGACGCCAGGATCAATGCGAAGGAAGATGCCCTCTGCGTCGAGGCGCGCCTACCGATCCTGCACCGAAGTGACCTGTGCCAAGGCCTCGATCCGAATCGCTGCGCCGCGATAGAAGTCAGGGAGCAGAGCGCGCGTCTGGTGACACCGCCGGTTCGCCTACCAGGGTCGCGCGGCCGAATTTGTTGGATCGCCGAAGCGGGCACGCCCCGTTCCAGCAACCAGACGCAGGCATCCACGGCGGCCGTTTCCGCGCCGATGCTAACGAAACGCTCAGGGCGATCCGTGAGGCGCGCGATCTCGCCAGCAGGTGCGCAACGAACACCGTCGGCCACCTCGAACGGAGGCGCCCTAGTGGCGGCTACGGCGCCTTCGCGATAGGTGGCGTCGACGACCTTCCGGCGGACCGGCGCTGAGTACGACGTCGGCGCGAGCGTGGAGACAAAGCGGCCGTCGCCCACCGAGTCGCAGTTGGGGAAGTACCGGACCCGGCCAGCAAGCGGCGTGCGCTCGTCGTGGCCCTCCTGCTGAACGCCGCTGGCGCCAATGAGACGGTCATCGCCAAGCGAACCACGCCGCCAGGAGCGATACTGTCGTATGCGCCTACTGCGAATCCTTTCCGTCCTGTTCGTCGTCGCGGCGAATACCGCCGTTGGCCAGTCTGCCGATCCGGCCTTCACGCTCACCGAAGCCATGATCCCCATGCGCGACGGCGCGAAGCTGTATACGCGCATATTGGCGCCGCGCGCGCCATCGAGGCCGCTGCCGTTTCTCATGGTGCGCACGCCTTACGGCGTGAGTGGCAACACGCCACAGAATGTGTCGGGGCGTTGGGACTTCATGACGAACAACACGGCGGCGGACGGATATCTGTTCGTCTTTCAGGATCTCCGGGGGAAATTCCGCTCGGAGGGACAGTTCGTCATGCAGCGTCCACCGCGCGCGAACCGCGCCGACTCGAAGGCGATCGACGAAAGCACCGACGCCTACGACACCATCGCGTGGTTGCTGACCAACGTGCCGAACAACAACGGACGCGTGGGCATGACTGGTGTGTCGTATGACGGATGGACGACGGCGATGGCGATGCTCGACCCCCATCCCGCACTGAAGGCCGCGTCACCTCAGGCATCACCGGCCGACATGTGGAAGGGCGATGATTTTCATCACAATGGTGCGTTTCGCTTGAGCTACGGCTTCGAGTACGCGACAATGATGGAGTCGGGCAAGGATGTGCAGCAGTTCGCGATGGATGCCTTCGACACCTACGAGTGGTATCTGCGCCTCGGCTCACTCAAGACGGTGAATGACAAGCTGCTCAAGGGAACGATTCCCACCTGGAACGATTTCGCGCAGCATCCCAACTTCGATGCGTTCTGGCAGCGACAAGCGATGACGGGCTATCTCGACAAGGTCACGGTCCCCGCGTTGCACGTGGCTGGCTGGTGGGATCAGGAAGACTTCTATGGACCCGTCACCATCTATCGCGAGTTGGAGAAGCACGACAGGAGCAACAAGAACTTCCTCGTGGTTGGTCCGTGGAATCACGGCGGCTGGATGCGTGGCGACGGCGCTTCACTCGGACCCATCCAGTTCGGTTCCCCGACCGCGCGCTTCTTCCGCGACTCCGTGATGGCGCCGTTCTTCGCGATGCATCTCAAGGACGCACCAACCTTCACGATGCCCGAAGCGCTCGTCTTCGAGTCCGGCAGCAATGTCTGGAAGCGCTATGACACGTGGCCGCCGAAGGCCGCCGTGTCGGCGCGTGCGCTCTACATGCGCGAAGGTGGTGCGCTGGCCTGGTCGCCACCTCCGGCCACGTCGCCGACGCCCTACGACGCGTACCTGTCCGATCCGGCCAAGCCGGTGCCGTATCGCCAGCGCCCCGTGCAGATGACCTACGGCCCGGGCTCCACCTGGAGTACGTGGCTCACGGAAGACCAGCGTTTCGTACACAATCGCCCGGACGTGCTGAGTTGGGAACTCCCTACGCTCACCGACGATCTGACAATTGCCGGTGACCTCACCGTCACGTTGCACGCCGCCACGAGCGGCACCGACGCGGACTACGTCGTAAAGCTCATCGACGTGTATCCCGATTCGGGGATGCGTGACCTCCGCATGAACGGCTATCAGTTCATGGTGGCGAACGACGTATACCGCGCCCGCTTCCGAACAAGCCTCGAAAGGCCCGTGCCGCTGACACCGAACGTGCCCGAAGCGCTCACGATCGATCTGCATACGCAGGCGTACACCTTCAAGAAGGGACATCGGGTAATGGTACAGGTACAGAGCACGTGGTTCCCGCTCATCGATCGCAACCCGCAGACGTTCGTGCCGAACATCTTCGAGGCGAAGCCCAGTGACTTCCGCACGGCAACGCAGCGCATTTATCGCAGCCGCACGCGAGCGTCGAAGATCGTGCTGCCCGTGGTCACGGGGATTCGTCCGTGAGGCGTCGACCATTGGCCCATCACCTCGCCACCGGCCTGCTCACTGGTGTGTTCGCGTTGTCCACTGCCGACGCGCAGAAGGCCAAGGCGACGGCCGTGCCGTTCTCGGTGGCGGAGGCGAGTATCCCCGACCTGCAGAAAGCACTCGCGTCGGGTCGTGTGACGTCACGACAGATCGTCGAGCAGTATCTCGTGCGCATCGCACTGTACGATCGCCTGCTGCGCGCCACTATCAGTGTCAATCCGCGCGCGCTGCAGGACGCCGACCTTCTCGATCGCGAGCGCGCACAGGGCAAACTCCGCGGGCCATTGCACGGCATTCCCATTGCGCTCAAGGACAACATCCACACTAAAGACTGGCGCACTACAGGCGGAGCGCTCGCCTTCGCCGATCTCGTGCCGCCGTACGACGCCACACTCACGCGCAACTTGCGCGAGGCCGGCGCCATCATCATGGCCAAGACCCAGCTCACCGAGCTCGCGAACTGGAGTGCCAGCACCATGCCCGGCAACTACACGGCGGTTGCCGGGCAGGGTCTCAACCCGTACGACGCGCGCCCTGATCCGCGCGCCGGGATGGATGATGGCCGCCCGGTGATGTCCACCGGCGGCTCGTCGAGCGGCACCGGCACCGCCGCCTCGTTATGGCCGGCCGATGTGGGCACCGATACCGGCGGGTCGGTACTGAACCCGTCGAACTTCACGATGCTTGTTGGCATCCGGCCCACCACGGGGCGCATCAGTCGGTACGGTGTCATTCCGATTACCGCCGATCAGGACACGCCAGGCCCGATGGCGAAGACCGTGACCGATGTCGCGATCCTCTTCGGTGCCCTCGAGAGCGCCACGTCCGATCCGAACGATCCGGCCACGACGGTCTGCACTCCGCCACCCTCACGCGACTACACGAAATTTCTCGACCCGAACGCGCTCAAGGGCGCCCGCATCGGCATTCCGCGCGCCTTCTTCTACGACACAATCACCGTGCTCGGCCGTCGTCGCGGTGGACTGGCCGCGGCGCAGCGCGCGGCGATGAATGACGCGATTGCCACACTCAAGGCACAGGGAGCCGTGATCGTCGACCCGGCCAACATTCCGAGCGTCGTGGCCGAGAAGACGGAGGACAACCTCGTCGACTTTCCATACTGTCAGACCGCGGATCAAGGGCGCGGGCAGGATGCCGATTGCTCGGTGGTGTTCAAGTACGGCATGAAACGAGATTTCAACATCTGGCTCACCAGCCTCGGCAATCGCGCGCCAGTGAAGACGCTCACGGCCCTCCGCGAGTGGAACATCACACATCAGCGCGCTGGGGCCATCAAGTATGGACAGGCGCGTCTCGACATCTCCGACGAAATGGACGTGCGCCAGGATCGTGAACGGTATGAGGCCGACCGTGCCAAGGATCTTCGGCTGTCGCGCGCGCAGGGGCTCGATGCGGCGCTCGCAACCAACCGGCTCGACGCGCTGCTCTTTCCCGGGAATTCGGGTTCGGATATCGCGGCTCGGTCCGGCTACCCGTCGATTGCCTTACCCTTCGCGCGGGTTCCGGTGAGCGCGTCCGCGAACAACCCGTTCCCGGCGGGCTTTGATCCCCAGCCGGTGCCGTTCGGCGTGCAGATCCTCACCGCGCAGTGCGCGGACGCGAAAATGATTGCCCTCGCCTACGCCTTCGAACAAGCCACGAAGCGGCGCGTGCCACCACCAGCGTTTCCGTAGCGCCATCGCCGACCGAATTGGGCTACCGACAGGAATCGGGGCTATCTGTGACGTGCTCGTGATCAAAACGTGAAGGGGCGTTCAAATATTGAGGGGCTGCTTACGCGCCGGCGACCACCCGTCGCAGAGTTCCGCCTTCCGATTTGAGGTTCTTCACGTGAAGCGAAACGTTGCCCTGATACTGCCGGCGCTATTGCTGGCCGCCTGCTCGCCCGACCTCACAAGTCCTGCCGACGCCGCGCCGGCTTTCGGACGCGACGGCGATGCCGGACTCTCCGTAGGCGCCGGTACCATCGCGATCGTCACGCATCCGTACAACGCGGGGAAGGGATCCTTTCGTGAGGCAATTGCGCAGGCCAATACGGACTCGCGCATCGTGCGCGTCGAGTTCAAGCCTGAGGCGCGCACGATTGCGCTGGAGAGCAGCGTGATCTTCACCGGATCGCAGGCGCTGACGATCATCGGCAAGCGCGCCACTCTCGATGCTCGTAACGCGGGCGGACCGGCGTTCGTCGCCAACGGCGGCGGGAACCTGCGCATCGAGGATCTGACCGTCGCCAACTCGGTCAGCGAAGGGCTCACGGTCGAGGTGCCCGCGACGGCGACCGGCACCCTTACTGTCCGTTTCGATCGCGTGACCGCCATCGGCAATGCCGGCCACGGCATCCTCGTCAACGACCAGGTGAACTCATCGACCACCGATGGCGTGCAGCCGGATGCGCGCGGATCGGCGGCGTCGCTCGATGTGCGTGTGAACGACGCGCGGTTCCTCTCCAATGGGTACAGCGTTTCCGATCGCGATGGACTGCGCGTGAACGAGGGGGGCCTGGGTTCGCTGACGTTCACTGCCCGCGGTGCACGTGCCGAGGACAACGCGGCCGACGGGATCGAGCTCGACGAACGCGGTGATGGCGACGTCGTGATCGACGTCGAAGACACGCGCATCCTCCGCAACGGCAAGCTCGACCCGGACGACCTCGACGACGGGTTCGACGTCGACGAATACGACGCTGGCAGTATCGTCGGGATCCTGCGCAACGTGACAGCCAGCGACAACTATGAGGAAGGGCTCGACTTCAACGAGAACAACGCGGGCGATCTGCGCGTCGACCTCTACGGGGTCGAGGCGAACGGTAACCGCGAAGAGGGCATCGATTATGAAGAAGACGATGACTTTGCCGGCGGTGGCGATCTCGTGACCACCATGCAGAACGTCGTGGCCAATGGCAACGGCGCCGACGACGGCGATGCCGGCCTCAAGGTCCGCGAGAAAGGCACTGGGGATCTCACAGCGAACATCGCGGGTGTGGTGGCGTCGAACAATGCCATCGGCGGGATCTTCATCCGCGAGGACGCAGCAGGCCAGCTGGTGTCCAACATCGTCGGCGCCGAAACGAAGGGAAACGCGAGCCACGGCATCGACATCGATGAGAATCGTGCCACCAGCACCGATGTCGGTAATCTCACGGCCACGGTGATGAATGCCGTATCCACGGGCAACGCGGGCGCGGGCATTCGCGCCGACCAGCAGCTGCCGGGTGTCGGCTCGCTGACAGTTACGAACGTCATCCTCACGCCAAACGCCGGTGGATCCACGACCGGCAGCAACGTCGTGCTCACGATCGTTCCGTAAACGGGCAGGGTGGGCGTCGCCGCGGCCTGTGTGCCGGCCGGCGACGCCCTCTTCACCGCCCCGTGCTCCGGCGGTTAGCATTTGGTCATGCGAACGCTCCTCTCTCTCGACGTGTTGCAGCAGCGCGCGAACACATGCCTGCCCGCGCATCTCGGCATACGCATCACGCAGGTGGCGCCCGGTGAACTCCACGCGGAGCTGAGCCTCCGCCCGGAAGTCATGGCGGTAAACGGCTTCCTCCATGCGGGCACCGTGGTCAGTCTCGCCGACACCGCCGCCGGCTTTGGCTGCATAGCGCATTTGCCCGACGGCGCCGAGAACTTCACGACGGTCGAACTCAAAAGCAATCACGTGGGCACCGCGCGTGACGGCACGATCGCGTGCATCGCGACGCTGCTGCATGGCGGCCGCAGTACGCAAGTGTGGGATGCCACGGTCTCGCATGTGGAGACGGGCAAGGTTATCGCCTACTTCCGCTGCACACAGATGATTCTGTATCCGCGCGCGTAGCGGGCGTATACCGCGCAACGGATACCGCGCAACGGATACCGCCGCGTCGGACTTGTCGTGCTTGGCTTCGCCTCACGTGCTGGTCACCGTTGTCTGGCGGTCCGCGCCGCCGCTGCGCAGGTTATAAGCATGAATCAATATCCCGCGGTCACTCGTCCCCGCCGCCTTCGTGCCGTCTTCGCGCTGGGCCTCATGACCATCGCGCTGACCGGCTTCGCGGCCGGCGTGTCGGTAGGACAGTCGCGAGCCGCCCGCGTGTATGAGTTGCGCACCTATACCACGTTGCCAGGGCGCTTGCCGGCGCTGCATCAGCGGTTTGCGGCCCACACCATGCGGCTGTTCGAGAAGCATGGCATGCACAACGAGATGTACTGGACACCGACCGACAGTGCGCATCGGGACAACACGCTGATCTACGTTATTTCGCATGAGAGTGAGGCGGCGGCCGATCGGAGTTGGAAGGCATTTCGCGCCGACCCCCAATGGACCGAAGCCCGCGACGCCAGCGAGGCCGACGGGACGATTCTGGCGAAGCCGCCGGAGCGGGTGTTCATGACGCTGACCCCCTTCTCTCCCGGTCACTGAGCCTCACCCCGCCAGGGGGGTCGGCCAGGCCAGAGGGACGCCGTCGCGCGTCAACTCCGCCTGCAGTCGTTGTCGCAGTTCGTTTCGGTGACAGATGCCGCGTGGCGACTCACCCCACGCCAACGCACACGCGACCAGTGTACGAACGCTCTCGCCGACGTTCCATTCGATGGGGTGAAGGCGATAGCACCCGTTGGTGAGATGCGTGACCCCCAGGTTCTTCGCGGCCGGGAGCAAGTTCTCGAGGCGGCGAGGCAGCAGGGCCCCCAGCGGAATCTGAGACGGCACCGTGGCGCCGTACTGCCCACGATCACCACGCGTGGTGAGGTGCAGATCCATGTTGTAGTGTCCTATGCCGACACTGTCGTCATAGGACATTGCCGTCAGTGCCTCGCGCGCCTGTCCCGTTTCCGGCTGACGTCCCTCCACTGTGATATGCTGCTCGACGACGGTCAACTCGGCCCCAATCCGTCGGCTCTCCCGCACATACGGGTGCATCGCGAGACCATCCGCAGGGCCTACGATGTCGGGACGTCGCCGCAATCCTTTTCACCCGATGCCCCCGTCGAGGCGCGGTGCATCCGCTTGCAGCCAGTACAGTAGCGAGAGACTGAGCGACTTGGGGCGTGACACGTGCTTGGCGGCGATATCGTCCGGGACATCGACAATGGAGCCAGCGGAGTAGTCGTTCTGCCCCCAGTTCACGATGGTCACGTCGCGGGCCAGGGTGCCGGGCGCAAACTGATCGCGATCGAGAATACGGCGGTACCCAAAAGCCGGTGCGGGCCACCGGATCAAAGCCGATGCGCCGTGATGCCGGATCGTCGAAGCTCAGCAGCGGGTAGTAGGGCGCCAGCTGTCCTTCCAGCGCGGCGAGTGCGACGCGCGGCTCGCAGCACAGGCGCGACACCCAGCCGTTGCCGGGGTTGAGTCGCGGGTTGGCGCGGGCGCGCGCCGTGAGCGGGGTGTGCTGCCGGTAGTGTTCGCGGATTGCCTGTCGCCGCGCGAGATAGCGGCGGGTCCCACCGATGCTTTCAATCCATGCATTCTCATCCGGCGGAACCGCCTGCTGCGTGAGCTGCTCGCCGACCCAGTCGGTCTCCTCCGTCACGACGACCCGAAGCCCGCGGCGGAGGGCCGCCAACGCGGCCGCGCTCATGGTGGCCAGAAGCGATGGGGCCACCAGCGCCCGCTACAGGAAGGTCCGTCGGCTTTCGCTCATGATCACTCGTCCAACGCTTTCACCTGCACCGCCGTCCCATAGCACAATACCTCGGTCACGCCCTGCATCATTTCCGTGGCGTCATATCGGATACCGATTACGGCGTCTGCGTTCGCCATTTCCGCCTGCACCAGCATGGTGTCGAACGCTTCCTTGCGCGTGCGTTCCGCGAGCTCCGTGAAGAGCGTGATGTTTCCGCCGAACAACGACTGTATCCCGGCGCCGACCGTGCCGAACACCGATCGTGACCGAACCACCACGCCGCGTACGACGCCGACCGTCGCCACGATGCGATATCCGGGCAGCTCGAAGCCTGTGGTCGTCATGTTGTACGGAAAATCAGTGGCTTGGGAACGGACAATGGACGTCATGCTTTTTCGGGGAATGAGACACTCGTCAGGATGCTGCCGACCGTACGCCTCAACTATGCGGGGAGGGGCCGCGGTTCACCAGCGTGGTGTCGTAGACCCATCCGCCGGACCCGTCAAAGCCGATCAACGCATTCGGGAGGCGAACATCTTCAGCATCAGCGGCCTCCGAAACGAGAATCGGTGTGCGCCCCCATCCCCTACTGGCGCTCGCTGATCGCTCGCAGTTCGCGGCGGGCACGGTCGGCATTGACCGGATGGAAGTGCGCATTGAGCTCGAGTGCACGATGTAGGTGACTACGCGCACTCTCGTCATGTCCAAGCGCTTGCTCGATCATGCCACGATGGTAGTACAGATTTGCGTCGGGCGTGCCCAGCCGCATGGCCTGCAGCACAGCCGTACGAGCCGACAGGTGGTCGCCGCTCAGGTGCAGCGCCCACGCCAGTTGATCGTAGCCATACACATCGCGGCGTGTTCGGATCTCGCCCTGCAGCAGCGCAAGCGTCGCCGAGAGTTCACGCTCGTGTTCGAGACGGAATAGCGTCCACTGCCGATTAAACGGTTCCGGATTCGCCGCTGCTGAGCGTTCGACGGCACGAAACTGCCGCTCCGCTCGAGCGCTGTCGCCAGTGGCGAGATGCGCGTCACCGATGAGTGCCATGGTGGCGAGGTCGGCGCGATCACCGATGCGCTGACCGAGGGCGATCACCTCCTGCCAGTCGCCACGCAAGGCGGCGAGCCGCGCCGCCACCGACAGCAGACGTGGATCCCGCGCATCGATGGCGAGGCCGTTACGAATAGCGAGCGCCGCCTCCGGCAGGTCACCACGACGCAACTCAAAATCGGCCACGCGCAGATGGAACCAGGCGACCTGCTCACGTGGCAGGTCGCCTCGTGCATCGGCCTGTTCGCGCGCCGCACGGAGGATGCTTCGCGCCAGTCCGGTCTTGCCGGTGAGCTCGGCCCAACGCGCCAACCGTGGGGACACGGCGAGATTGGCACGCCATTGCCAGAGTTTGTCGAAGGTCACGCGCGCGTGGTCGTAGTCGCCCATCTCGAGTTCGAGCTCGCCAAGCAGTGCACGCGACGCTGGCTTGTCCTCGTCAGCGGCCACGAGGTCGCGTGCTGCAGCCAACGCTTCGGGAAAGCGATGCCTGGCAAGGAGACTCGACGCGAGAGCGAGGCGCGCGCCACCGTTGTGCTCCGGGCGCAGCGCCAGCGACTCGCGCGCCTTCGCCTCGGCGCGCCGGTAGTCTTCGACATTCCCGGTTTCGCGCGCGCGCTGCAGGAACAACGTCGCGAGCCGCGCCCGGTCAGATGCGCCATAGGGATCCTCCGCGGATCGGCGTTCGAAGAGGGCGATGTCCTCAGCCCGCAGCTCGGCCTCGAGCGCGATCGGCGACTCCGGCAGCTCAATGTCTTTTGGGACAACGGTCGCGGGTCGGATGGCCGCATAGCCCAAAAGTGCCGCACCAGCCGCGAAAGCGACGAGCGCGAGCTGCACCGGTCGCGAAGTAAACTTCGACATGTCGTGGGTGTGCTGACGGGGGAATGAGACTGCGGAGGACGGGATGCCTACCCCGCCCTCCGCAACGATTACTTGATGCTGCCGAACAGCGCAGCGGCAGCGTTGGGCACCGGCAAATACGGGAACGAGGCGAGCACCGTACCGTCGTTCACGGGCACGTTGTCGGTTGCGAGACCGGGCGACACGTTGTTCGCATCCAGGAGCGGACCGAAGGTGACGAGGAGACCTTTGTCGACCGTATCATCGCCGCGGAGCTTGCGCCCGCCGTAACCCATCGCGCCAGCGAGCGGTGGCACTGGGAGATACGTGAGCCAACCCACGACGTTGCCAGCGGCATTTGCCGGATCGTTGGCGATCGTCGCCGTCACTCCGGCGGCGCGATCCATGAACACCATCAGCATATCCCCGCCGCCCGTTGCACCGGTGCCGCGCGCGAAATCACCGACAAGTGTCGCGGAGATCGCGTCCGCGACACCCTGCGTACGGCCCGCGACGTTACGCACGAACCCGACGATGTCGTCGGTGAACTGCGCGCGATCTTCGACGGGGATACTCGTGTTGAAGTGACCGTGCTCCCGCTTTTCGACGAATACTTCGCTAACGAGGGGATTGGCGAGGCGCTCGATCTGGTCGAAGCGAATGACCGTATTGCCGAAGCGGATCGTGTCGCGCACGGTGGTCGTGATGCGCAGGGTGTCTGTGCGCCGCAGGGTGTCGGTCTTGAAGACCGTCTGCGTGATCGTTTCCGTATCGGTGCACGCGACGAGCGAACCGGCGACCGTCGCGATCGCCAACGCGGCGAGTACCGCGTGCTTTCGCATGTGAGGCTGGATGGACATGGGTTGTTATCCGATGAGTAAGTGAATGGTCAGCGGCTGATCGTCGCCCACACGCCAATCCGCCCTTCTGCTGCGGTTCCGCGGAGCGCACTCTCAGGCAATTCGATCACGATGGCCAGCGCATTGAAGCCGCGCAGGAAGTCCACGGCGCAGCCGCGCGTTCCATCGAAGGGCGCGGAGGTTGCCGGCAGCATGCCGTTCGGGCACCCCACCCGGAACGCCGATGCTGACGCCACAGGGCCGAGTGCTGCCGCCGGGCCACGCGACGGGCGACGGTCCGGCACGATGCGAAAAAACTGCTCGAGGTCGATGTAGAACGGATCGTCGCGCGGCCCGGCAAACACCTGCATCGCGGTCGCGGAGCCGAAAGTGGTGCCGAGTGACCCGGTGAGGGTCGGCGCGGCAGCGGCGAGGCGGTTGTCGGCGCCGGTATCGCGCGGCGCGATCGGTCCGAGAATGCTCACCTTCTGCGCACCGACGACTTGGCCCTGCGCATTGGTCGAGTCATCGAAGATCACCTGAAAGACGAGATCTTCGCGCGCGTCGCCGTTGTTGTCGACCTTGATCTGATAAAGTGCGTTCGGGTCGAAACGCGCAGCTGCAGTGGTCGACGGCGTCAGCGGCGAAGAGAGCGTGACGGCGAGGACGATGCGTGCATCGCTCGATCCGGGAAACGCCCAGACATCATTGAGGTCCATGCGCGGACTGAGCTCGACTTCGGGCGTGTCCTGATGGTCCGACGCCCGAATTGCCGTCGTCACACCAATGGCAACGAGTCCGACGGCGCCGGCGAGCAGCATTGCACGACCTCCGCGCGAACGGCGCGGTGGCGCAGGCTCATGGGGGATGTGGTCGATCATGGAATCCTTCCGCGCGATGGCGGCTAGTGGGGGGGATAGTCGCGAATGCGACCAAGGAGCTACGCCAATCGATGCAAAACGGATGTCGTCAGGATCAGCTCGCCGTTCAGTTGGAACGCTTCGCCATGCACCGGAAACATTGATGGCAAGATCGACGCCGTGAGCTTGGTGTCGCTATTGTCGACGGTCGTGGACACGACGTACCGGCGCCGCTTATGCATGAACGTCGGCGGCGCGGCCGTTGTCTCAAAGCGCGTCTTCGCTCTGCCGACCGGCCGGCCCGTCGGCTCGTCCACCGCGCACAACATCGGGAGCTGGCCCGGTAGGGCATCGACGTGTGCGGTGCCGCACTTCGGCGTCGACCTGCTAGTGATCCGCTGCGCTTGCCAGCGTTCGCGGCGAGCTGAAGCGAAACTCGATAGCAGGCGTCCGTCTGTCGGGTGACGGAGCACACTCGGCGTTGCGGTACCAGGGAAAGGTGGCGCCGCTCGCGTAGCACTCGAGGGTGGCCAGCTTGTCCACTGGAGGGAATTGCGACCACGCGTGGGGACTCGTCGTCAGGCGCGACCCTCGTGCCTCACTCGATGTCGACGAGCAACCCCAGCCGCCTCGCCTGTTCCGCAGCCGCGACGCGAGAGTGCACATCCAGCCGCTCGTACGCGCGCTTCAGCTGACTCTTGACCGTATTCGCGGAAATGCCGACCGTGCTTGCTACTTCGGCGACCGTCGTGCCGCGCGTAATCAGTCGTAAAACACGCCGTTTACTTGGTGTGAGTTCGACGTTCGACGTTCGACGGCTGACCGACGTGCTGCAGTGGTGAGATCCTCGATTCCCCGCGCATCGCCTAGCGCAGTCGGGCGGACATGATGCCAGCCGACTCACCCTTCAGCAAGTAGCCGTCCGCACCAGCGCCCAGGGCGGCGAACGTACGGTGCTTCAGCGAAACGACGCCGGGGTCGGGCAACCTGCAGTCGTTCTACTGTGGTATTGGTGGCAACCGTCGTGGCGAAGCCTTCTCCGATGAAATCGGCGGGTCGTGCGGGAGCTATGCGATGGCCAAGTCGGACATACAAATCGTTCTGGAGCCGGTAACGGTCGGGATGCTCGGTGCTGGATTGTTCGGGCTTCCGGCGGTAGCGCGGCGGCGACGGGCGGTCTGCATTGCAGCGGCGGCACGCTCACATGGATGCGGTGCCTTGCATCGTTGTGGGAGTGACGCGGTGGAATAAATGAAAGCACCGCGAATTATGGGGCTGCCTTGGATCGCTACCGCAGTCGTAGGGACGACCACGCAGCCGCATCGCGCCCTCGATCCGGCGTGTGGACCCCGACCGGATCGACATACGCCAGTCGTTTCGAGCGGGCTTGCACGCAACACGACCAGCTTCGCAACGCGTCCAACGGTCAACGCGCCGACGCGATCACCCGGACCGACAAGGCGCGCCGGTATGGTCGCCGCCGCTTGCCGCATCGACAACAGTGGCGGTCGAGCATCGCCGACCAGCTGACGTGCGATAGCTCGTCGCGCCGCACGCCTTCCTCCCGCTCAATAACGCCTGGCCAGTGACCGTTCATACCATTGCAGCACCGGGGTCACCGTGATGCCATGGATCACGATGCTGCAGGCGACCACCGTTACCACCACTGCGACCAACGGCGCCGCATCGCTGCTCGGCACACCGTGATTGAGCGCATAACTCAGGTAGTACAGGCTGCCAATCCCCCGAATGCCGAACCAGCCCAGCAACCACCGTTGAGCACGCGACGTGCGCGATCCGATCAGCGATAGCCGCGTGCCGAGGGGGCGGATGACAACGAACAGTACCACCGCCAACAGCGCGCCAGACCAGGTCCAGGCGGAGGCCACAGCGATGCCGACCAGCACGACCAACAGCACTTCGAGCATCCGCTCCAGCGTGTCGCCGAATGACAGCGCTTCGGCAATCAACACTCCGGCGGCCACCGCCGGCTCGTGGTTCGACTCGGCGCTTTCCCGCGCGGTGATCAGCGACTCCGCCGGTGGGTGCTCCTCGGGCCCCGCGCCACTGGGCAGGTGCAAGTCGGCCAGTTCGGGGTGTGGCGTCGCGCGCACCACGCGCACCTCGGCGTGCCGCAGCCCGACACCGGCTGCGAATACCGCGAGGAAGCCCCAGGCATGCGCGCGCTCGGCGGCGACGTAGGCGAGGGCAATCAGGGCCAGCGCGAGGAAGTCATTTGGTGCGCTGGCGTTGGTGCTGCGCGCCCGGATGCGGATCGCGAGTTGTCCCAGGCCGGTGCCAAGGAAGTAGCCGATGGCGAGCCCAGCCGGTACCGCCCAGATAACGCGGCTGAGAAACCATTCGCCAACCCAGGCATCGATACCGCCGGCACGCAAATACTCCAAACCGAAGATCACGAACGGAAACGCCGCACCATCGTTCAGGCCGGCTTCACCGGACAGGCCGTAGCGCACGCGATCGTGATCCTCCGCATCATTCACGGAGACCTCAGCCGCGAGCACAGGATCGGTAGGTGCAACGATGGCGCCAAGTAGGAGCGCAAAGGACAGCGGCAGGCCGAGCAGCAGGTTGGCCACCGCCGCCACCCCGACGATGGATAGCAGCATCACCGGTCCCGCGAGTCGGAGCGCCACACGCCATGACTGATGTCGCAGTGGCAGGCGCAGGCGCAGGCCGCCTACGAACAGTGAGACGATCACGGCAAACTCGGTGAGCGTCTCGAGCCATACCCGCTGCGATCCGATGTCGAGGCGCAGCAGTTCGAACCCCGCGGGACCCAGACCGAGCCCCACCAACAGGTAGATCAGCGATGTGGAGATCGGCAGTCGATCGACCTGAGACGACGTGAGTGCCATGAGCAGTAGCAGTCCGCCCACCGTGGTCATCCATCCCAGTACGCTCATATGGCCCCGTTGGTAGTACCCGCGCTCGCGCTCGCGCTCACGTCACTATGCATGCCCGGGGCCGTGCGCCACTTGGCCCTTGAAGAAGGGATGTCGGCAGCGAAAAGATCCACGATGTACGGCCGCCGAATTCCGTACCGCTTGGCATGCGCTGTGCACCATTCGATACCTCGATCAAGTATCTCGACCACCGAACAGTTCTCATAGACCCCAGCACATGTCAGACAATAACGAAGCGCCGGCGTTCTCCGACGAACCCCCATTCAAAGATGGACAATCGTCGTTCGGGGTATTCTACCCGAAGAACTATGTGCTCGCCGTGTTCGCGGACGTGGCCACGGCGAGAAAGGCCGGTGATGGTGCGCGCGCCGCCGGATTCTCCGAAGACGACATCATTGTGGCGTCGGGTGCGGACGTGATCGCACACGAACACGACGTTGCATCAGAGAAGGGAATGTTTGCGAAGATCGGCGAGCAATTGTCAAAGCTGTACACCGACGAGTCGGCAGCGTCACAAGCGCTGGTGAGGCTTGCTGCCGGCGGCGCGGGGTTTGTCATGATCTACGCGCCGGAAGAGGCGGACACGACGACCGCGGCCGCGGCGCTCGGTGGGTTTGGGCCGTCGGTTATGCGGAAGTACGGCACACTCGCCATCGCGGAATTGCCCGTGTAATGTCTGGCGAACTGGTGTGATTCGCGTTTCCATTCCAAAGGATACGCGATCTGCCGTGTTCGTCGTTCGACTTTTCTGCGGAGTAGGTGCCCATGGATGCAAGACGTACCTTGGCGCAGCTGGCTATTGCTGTGCTGCTCGCCCCATCGATCGCTGGTGCGCAGGCGCCGTCGAATGCACCGATCAAGTTTGCGCGCTATGCGCACATCGCGAACGATGGAACGATTGCGTTCACCTGGCAGGATGACGTCTGGATCGCCGACAAGGATGGCACCAATCCCCGCCGGTTGACGGCCCATGTGGCGCGTGATTTCATGCCGCGCTTTTCGCCCGACGGACAAACGATTGCCTTCACCAGTAATCGCATGGGCAACAACGACATCTATGTCGTGCCGACTGCCGGTGGCGAGCCGAAACAGCTCACTTGGTTCAGCGGTGACGACCAAGCGCTGTATTTCACACCCGACGGCCGAGAGCTGGTGTTTACCAGCACTCGCGGCACGCATCCCTTCGGCGCACCGCTTTATCGATTGCCGCTCGACGGCTCGGCACCGCGTGCAATGGCGATGGATTTCGGGCGCGCTGGCATGATGAAGCAGGATGCGACGATGGTCGCGTTCAACCGCACGCTGCCGTCGTACTGGCGGAAGGGGTATCGCGGCAATAGCAACGCCGATATTGCCGTGCAGGACCTCCGTACTGGAGCGATTACCGAACTCACTGATACCGAGCTCGAGGAGTACAAGGGTTTCACGCACGACGTGCATCCAATGTGGGGTGTCGACGGCATGATCTACTTCTCCTCGGAGCGTGACGGCATTTTCAACCTGTGGAAGATCGCGCCCACGGGCGGCGCACCGACGCAGGTCACGAAACACAAAGAGGATGGCGTGCAGTTTCCGTCGATCTCGCCTGATGGACGTCATCTCATCTATGAAAACGACTTCGACTTGTGGGTGATGGACGCCCCGGATGGAGTGCCGCGCAAGCTCGACCTGCGCGTCTCCGCCGACGCGAAAGAGAACGACATCAGCACCGTCACGTTCACCAACCGTGCCGATGGCTTCTCGCCGTCGCCTACTGGTGACTACCTGGCCGTGGACGTGCATGGCGAGATCATGATTGTACCGACCGAAAGCGGCATCGGCGAACGTACGCAGGTCACATCGTCGCCGTGGCGTGAGCGGTTCCAGAGCTATTCGCCCGACGGTCGCCGCATGGCGTACGTCTCCGATGAATCGGGTGACGAGGAAGTGTGGGTCTATGAGCTCGCGAGCGGACAGCGCCGGAAGCTCACTACGCAAGCGTCGGTGAAGGCCGACCTCACCTGGGCGCCCAACGCACAGAAGCTCGCCTACACCGGCAACAATAGGCTGTGGGAAGTGGATGCCACCGGCGGCGCCTCACGTGAACTCGCGTTCAATCAGGCCGGTGGATTCACCGTGGGGCAATACAGCGCCGACGGGAACTGGATCACGTACACGAAGCGCGACGACGATCAGAACGCCGATGTGTTCGTGTTCGACGTACGTGCACGCAAGGAGACCAATGTCACGCGCAATCCGTTCAATGACACGAATGGTGTGATGACGCCGGACGGCAAGCAGGTGCTGTTCACGTCGAACCGTGAGGGGGCGACGTCGCAACTGTTCATCGTGTCGTTGGCGCGGCTTACCGAAAATCCGAACGATCCGCTGGTGCGTGAACGGCAGCGCCGCGTAGCGAACGCGACCAGCGGTCTCACTGGCGGTGCTGGTGGCGGCGGAGCGCGTGCTGACACTGCGGGCGCTCCGATGAACGTGGTGCTCAACGTCGTGATTGACGCAGCGCGCATCGAGGATCGCGCGATGCAACTCACGCGGGGCAGCACGCCGGTAGGCTCGTACTTCCTGTCGCGTGACGGCCGGACGATCTATTTCACAGTCGGCGGCGCCGCTGGTGGCGGTGGCGGCGGTCAGCAGCCGGCGGTCGATCCTGACAGCCCGAATGTGGGTCTCTTCGCCATGGGTATCGATGGCTTGAATCGCCGTCGCATCGCCGGTGGGCTATATCCGCAGCTCACCCCGACCGCCGATCGTCGCGCGGTATTCTTCCGCCGTGCCGCCCGCAGCGCGGAGGCTGGTGACGCGCCGGCGCCGGGCTTCGAGATAGCCAAGCTGGTACTCGCTACACCGCAGCGCGCCGAGCCGGTGAATTTCTCGGTCGAGGTCATGGTGGACCATCGGGCTGAGCGCGAGCAGTTGTTCGAAGAGTCGTGGCGGGTGATGAAGTACCGCTTCTACGATGAAAAGATGCACGGGCGCGACTGGGAGGCGATCAAGACCCGCTACAAGCCGCTGCTGCGCTACGTGAGTACGAACGAAGACGTGTATGATCTCGCCAACGAAATGATCGGCGAACTCAACGCGTCGCACACTGGCGTGAGTGGGCCACCGTCGCGCCAGATGCCACGTGTGTACACCACGCGCTATCTGGGTTTCGAGCTCGAGCCAAGTGATGCGGGGCGGTACCGCGTGGGACACGTGTATCGCAGTGGTCCGGCCGACAAGGAGTGGCTGAACATCACCGAGGGCGATTACGTACTCGCGATCAACGGCCAGGAGCTCAAGAGCGGCGAAAACTACGAGCGCATGCTATCCACCGCGATCAACGAGTTCGTGCCGGTAAAGCTGGCGAAGTCCGCGAGTGGTGAGGGGGCGCGTACGGTGCGTCTCGCCAGCATGACCTCGCTCACCGACATCAAGTACGAGGAGTGGGTGACGACGCGGCGGGAGCAGGTGGAGAAGGAGACCAACGGCGATATCGCCTACGTGCATATCCGTTCCATGGACCAGCCCTCTCTCACGCGCTTCCGCAACGAGATCGACCAGTTTTCGAACAAGAAGGGCATCATCGTGGACATTCGCTACAACGGTGGTGGCAATATCGATCAGGAGCTGATCGATATCCTCGAGCGGCAGCCGTATCAATTCTGGAATCAGCGCACGGGAGCGCGCACCTGGGGTCGTCGTCCGCGACAGGCGATCGCGGGCCCCAAGGTCATGATGATCA
>NZ_JBKJRB010000004.1:0-30001 GCF_046594945.1 Gemmatimonas sp.
AGACCGAATGCGCCGCCACCGAATGCGCCGCCACCGAATGCGCCGCCACCGAATGCGCCGCCACCGAATGCGCCGCCACCGAATGCGCCGCTACCGACGGCACCAGTTCAGCTGGCGTCGGACTCGTGAGGCTCGGAACGATCGCGTCAGAGGACAACGGCACACCTCAAAGTGACTACAGCGCTGGATCGGCCTTCAAAAGCTATCAGAGACGAACCGATCGAAGCAAGATAGATACGGCCGCCACGCGAAGTTCGCGACACATTACACACCGAATGGCACACCGTTCCAGATTCGGGTCGTGTTCAAAGTGCGGTGCGACTGGTCTCTGCACAGTCGAGAGCCAGCGTGGCCGCTTCGTGGCTTACCTCAACGGCATCACGTTGCGTGCGAGGGATGCGCAGCCGATCGAGACGAGCATCGATCGCGTCATAACTTGCTTGCAACGTCGGAACTGCTGCCAAGCGCGGTAGGTCGTCGGCGCATCGGAGGAAGAGCATGCAGTCTTCAAGACCAGCGAGTCGCAGCACGGGTTCCACTTCTCGGCGCTGAGAATCACTGCGCAACACCATGCGAAGGCCACGCGCCACCGCTGTTTCGAGGCGGCTCAGCACGCCGTCGCGAAGCGCCACGCCGTGCGCCGCCACCGCCGACCACGCTCGTTGCGCGCGCATCGCGATGAGATCATGCAACGTCACGTCGTTTCGAATCCGCTCATGCCGCAGCGCTGGCAGCTGCTCGATCGCGACGGACATCGCTTCGTTGAACGTAAGCCCGGGCAACCACGCGTGCAGCACCGGCAGAATGTCGTGCGCGTGTACCTCGATATCGAGTGACGCACATCCCCACCTGATCGACTCGGCCAGCGCCGTTGCCCGTAACGGTATCGTGTCGGCGACGATGCCGTCGAACGCTATGATCGTGACGCGATTCGCGCTTCGGCGATGCTCGTCAGCGCGATTCTCGCTTAAGTGATTCGCGCTAACGCGATTCTCGTCGAAGCCGCTCGCGTCGAGCTGATTCACGTCTCATGCTCGTACGACGCGTCGAGCAGTTCGATGGGATGCACCACGCGCGCACGCGAACCGGTGCGCAGCAGGCCGGCGCCGATCTGCATCATGCACCCGGGATTACCGGTTGCCACCCAGTCGGCACCACTCTCGGCGATACGCGCGAGTTTCGGCGCGAGCACGGCGTCGGAGGTATCTGGCTCCACCAGATTGTAGATGCCGGCCGACCCACAACACTGATCGGCATCCTCGAGCGGAACGAGCGTGAGTCCGGGAATCGCCTGCAGCACAGCGAGCGGCGGTGATACCACACGCTGAGCGTGCATCTGATGACAGGGCGGATCGTGCGTCACGCGCAGCGCCACCGACGCCGTGCCGGGAATCGGGCCCACGGTCGCCAATAGCTCCGAAATGTCACGCGTGCACGCGCTGATACGTGCGGCTCGTGCCGCCCACGCGGGATCGTCGTGCAGCAGATGGCCGTACTGCTTGAGCATGGCTCCGCAGCCGGCGGAGTTGACGGCGATGACATCGGCGCCCGACTGCTCGAAGGCGGCAACGTTGATACGGGCCAATTCGCGGGCACTTTCGAGATCGCCGGCGTGGGCGTGCAGCGCGCCGCAGCAGCCCTGCGCGCGTGTATCGCGCCGCTGGAACCCGTTGTGCGCGAGCACGCGATCGGTGGCGCTATTCACATGCGAGAACAGTCCCGACATCACACAGCCGGTGAGACAGGTTACCGTGGGTGCCTGGGTCGTGAACGACGGCTGCGTGCTCGGCGCGATGTTCGGGTGCAGCGGTGCATTCGTGCTGCCCACCCGCAGCTTTGCCGGCGTCGTGGACGCGATCATTGCCATCGGAAACGCCAGGCGGGCCGGCAGCAGCGTGGCCAATAGATGCGGCAGCCGCGTAGCGCGGAACACGCGTGCGCCGACCAGCGCGGTGCGCAGCAACCTCGGATGCTTGAACAGGGCGAGCACGGCGCGCGCCACGAATGGCATGCCGCGCACCGGGGCCATTGTGGCGCGGGTGGCTTCAAGTAGATCGCCGTAGGGCACACCAGACGGACAGGCGGTTTCACAGGCGCGGCAGCCGAGGCACCGATCGATGTGCTGCGCAGCGGTGGGATCGTCGAGTGCGATGTCACCTTCGAGCATACGACGCATGAGCACGAGCCGACCACGCGGCGAATCGTTCTCGTCTTCGAGATTCACATAGGTGGGACAGGCCTGCAGGCAAAAGCCGCAATGCACGCAGGCGTCGAGCCCCTTGCTGGCGAGGGCCAGCGGTGTGCCCGGCAACGCGCACTTGGGCGTGACAGAGGTGCTGTTCGCCACGCTGCTCATACCGCGCTCATACCGCTGCTCATATGGCTGTTCATATGGATCCCGGGCGTCGCCGGTTCAGAATGCCATGGGGATCGAAGGCGCGCTTCACCAACAGATCGAGATCCGCTGCGCTGGGAAGGGGCACTGCGCCTTGTTCCACCACCACTGAGAAGAGAGTCGACGGTGCCGCTGATGCCACGAACGCGGCCACGCGTGCATCGGCGTTGTCTGTCGCCAGTGTCGTAATGCGCACCGATCCGCGAGCGGGATGATACAACAGTGTGGCCTCCGGGAATGCGACACGCGCTGCCTCGATCAGTATCGCGCCGTGGGCCGGCTTGGTGCGGGCGCGAAGCACGAGCGCCTGTTGAGGCACGTGTCGTAACAGCGACACGGGAGACGCCGATTCGCTCAACGCCGAATCGCTGGCGTTGCTCGTATCGGAGGGGCCGAGGGTGAATGCATTGCGCGCGCCATACGATTGCACGATGCCACGCAACGCTGACGCGCGCGCTTCGTTGCCGGTGCAACGCGCAAACAGCTGCGCCGATTCGTCCGGGGCGAGTCGCACCAGCATCGGCAACGGGGCCCGATTCGCGATGAGACGAGGCACCCACGCAGTCGGCGCATCAATCAGTGTCCCCGTGATCACGTGATCCATGATCGGCTTGGCGTGCAGTCGGATGCTGACTTCCGTAATGATGCCGAGTGTTCCGAAGGCGCCCGTGTTCAATCGCACGAGGTCGAACCCCGCCACGTTCTTGACCACCTTGCCGCCCACGCGTACCACGTCACCGGTGCCCGTGACGGCGGTGAGTCCGAGCACGAGATCGCGAACGGTAAGGTCTTCGTACGCCAACGGCGCCGCCGACGCCGTCGCGACCACGGCCCCAATGGTGGACCGCGGAGAGCCATACGGTGCGATGGCCAGCATCTGGCCACTGGCGGCGCAGACCGCGCTCAGTTCCTCGAGCGTGGTACCCGCGTGCACGGTGATTACGAGGTCGCCGGGAGTGTACTCGATCACGCCGCCGCGTACGCGGACCACGGTCGCACCGGCATCGTTGTCCACGGGGCCACCATGCAGCCAGGTGCCGGAGCCGACGGCGCGGGCCGCGGTCTGGCTGACGATGGCAGCGGCGATCGCAGCGGCGACACTGCTCGCTGGTGGTGCGGCGGTCAGCGTGGTCATGTCGCAGCCCGTTTCGCACGGGGCGTACCGTGCCACTCTTTGCACGAATGCACCGGCACCACCTTGCCCGGATTGGCGCGTCGGTCGGGATCGAACACGTCGCGGATGCGGCACATGGCCGACAGGGACTCGGCGGTGAACAGGCGGTCCATGTAGGGCAGCTTGTCGAGGCCTACGCCGTGTTCGCCGGTGATCGTGCCACCGGCATCGATGCAGGCCTGCATGATTTCCGACATCGCCTCGTGCACGCGCGCCGACGCGTCGGCGTCGTTGGCGTCGTAGGGGATGTTCGGATGCAGATTGCCGTCGCCGGCGTGGAACACGTTGCACACTTGCACGCGGTGTCGCGTGGCGATCTCGTGGATGGTAGCCAACACATCGGGGAGACGCGTGCGTGGCACGACGGCATCCTGCACAACGAGTGACGGAGCGATGCGACCCATGGCCCCGAACGCTTTCTTGCGACCCTGCCAGAGGCGGGTGCGGTCGGCGTCGGTGGTGGCCACGAGTACATCGCGTGCGCCGGCGTCCATGCAGCAGTGACGAATGATCGACACATCATCGTCGAGACCATCGGCGATGCCGTCCACTTCGCAGAGCAGAATGGCCGCGGCGTCGATGGGATAGCCGGCGGCGTAGATCGACGCTTCGACGGCGCGGATGGTGGCGTTGTCCATCATCTCGAGCGCGGCGGGCACGATACCGGTGGCCACGATGCGTGAGACGGCGCGCGCGGCGGCATCGACGCTCGGGAAATCAGCGAGTAGCGTGTGCACCGTGTCCGGGAGCGGCACGAGGCGCACCGTGATCTCGGTGGCCACACCGAAGCAGCCTTCACTGCCGACGAACAGTCCAAGCAGATCGTAGTCGTCCGATTCACCGAAGGCGCTGCCGAGCCGCGTGACCGTGCCGTTTGGAAGTACGACTTCACACTCCACGACGTGATTGAGCGTGACACCGTACTTGAGGCAGTGCGGCCCACCGGCATTCTCGGCCACGTTGCCGCCGATCGTGCACACACTCTGACTGGACGGGTCGGGGGCGTACTGCAGGCCGAACCCGACCACGGCGCGCGAGAGCTTGGCGTTGACGACGCCGGGTTCGACGCGGGCGATACGATTCACGGCGTCGATCTCGAGAATGCGCGTGAGGCGATTGAGGCCAAGCAGCACGACGTCGTCGGCGAGTGCGCCACCGGAGAGGCCGGTGCCGGCGCCCCGCGGCACGAACGACGCGCCAGCGGCGGCGAGCGCCTGCACCACGGCAATGACTTCGTCGCGGGTGCCGGGAAAGACGGCGAGATTGGGCAGGGCGCGATAGCCTGGTAGCCCGTCGGCGTCATACGCCACGAGTTCGGGCGCGCGGGATTTCACCCAGCGAGGGCCGACGATAGCGGAGAGGGTGGCGAGCAGAGCATCGCGCATGCCGAAAGATAGCGGCGCGAAACGCGAACTATCTGGTCACAAGCCCACGATCGTGGACACCAGCGTGCGTAGCGTGGCGAGATCGAACGGCTTCTGCAGCACGTGCGGGTGGAAGGCGAGCGCGGTGCCGGGTGCGGCGTGGGAGACGGCGTCGCCGGTGGACAGAATCAGGCGCTCCGCGACGGCGGGCCGGCTAACCATCAGCGCCTGCAGCAATTCCTCCCCGGACAGCAGGGGGAGGTGCAAATCACAAATGACGAGGTCAACGCGGCTCTCGCTCGCATCGTCACTCGCCAACAGTTGAGTCAGGGCCGTGTGGCCATCTCCGGCTTCGGAGACAGTCCAGTGTTGACGCTCGAACCACCGCTTCAGCGCGAAGCGAATGCCCGGCTCGTCGTCAACGATAAGTACGCGAGGCAACTGCAGCTCCAGGAGATCCGGGAGAAATATCAAACGGGTGCTCGTAGACATACGAACACCCGTTCAAAAAGCTACTATTTCGTGCCAAGTCGAGTTATGCCGCGCCCCAGAAACCGGCCAGCGCCCGACCATCGGGCGATTCGCGCAGCTTTTCGAAGGCCCGTTCGCGGATCTGGCGGATCCGTTCGCGCGTGACACCCATAAGGGCGCCGATGCGCTCGAGGGTCATGGCTTCGGCCCCTTCGTCAAGCCCGTAGTACAGGTACAGGATTTTGCGTTCGCGGGGCGTGAGGTACTTCCGGAAGACCCGATCGATGAACTCCCGCATGAGGCGGAAGTCGGTGCCTTCTTCGATGTCGATGTGCGTCTCGCCGGCGAAACGTTCGCCGAGGGTGGACGCTTCGCGGTCCTGACGATCGATGGGGGCGTCGAGGGAGACTTCGGTGCTGGTGATCTGGCGCGCGTTGCGGATTTGCTCGATGGGCTCCTGAAGCAGCTTGGCCATCTCCGCATCAGTGGGCTCGCGATTGAGCACCTGATTGAGGACCATCTCACCGCGAGCCATGCGAATGAGCTGGGAATTCTGGTTGAGGGGGATGCGGACGCTTCGCGTCTGCTCGGCGAGCGCCTTGAGGACCGCTTGCCGGACCCACCACACCGCATACGAGATGAACTTGACGCCTTGATCGGGATCGAACTTGCGGACCGCCTTAAGGAGGCCCTCGTTGCCGATGGCGACGAGTTCGGAGAGATCGAGACCGTGTCCTTGATACTTCTTCACGTAGCTGATCACGAACCGGAGGTTCGCGGTCACGAGGCGCTCAGCAGCGGCCTCATCTCCCTTTTGGGCGAGCCGAGCGAGACGACGCTCTTCGGCTGCTTCCGTGATCAAGGGGAGTTTTTGAATGTCGTGCAGGTACTGATCGAAGGCGGTGGAAGGGGAAGAACGGAAAAAGCCCTTGGAGCGAGCTTCGGTGGTCCTGGTCGCGGCAGCTGCCTGCATACGCCCTCGCCGAACATGTGCCTAAACGACGGGGTCCAGACGCGACCCAGTCAGGGGGTGGGAACGCCACGATAATGGCGGGATACTGAGCGGTCAATGAAAATCTTTGCAGGCCATGTAAATCGGGCATTTACGAGACAGTTTGGCGGCCGAATAGCGACAGTAGATGGCTCAAATGTCACCTAGTGAAGTCTGCGTCACATGTCGGTCAAGGGAGCTGAGCTGTGTCGCGTTGCGCGCGCGCAACACTGATGGTTACTTTTCCATCAGCGCTGCCCGCACGAGATCGTCGGGTACCGCCACTGCCCAGGTGCCTTCGGCCGATTCCATCTCACCGATGGCGCGGGGGAGGGAGAAGCGGGCCGCTCCCCCTCGCGCCTTCTTGTCGCCGTGGGTGGCCGCAATGACCTCATCGAGGTTGAGGCCGGCGGGCATTCGAGCTGGCAGTCCCGCGCGCACGACGGCGTCGGCGATCCCGACCGCGAGTCCGGCGCGGGCGAGGCCGATCGATTCGGCGATGCGGGCTTCGGCCACCATGCCCATCGCGACGGCGTCGCCGTGCAGGAGCTCGAAGTTGAGCACGCGCTCCACGGCGTGGGCGATGGTGTGGCCAAAGTTGAGAATCTGGCGGAGCCCACCTTCGCGGGTGTCTTCGGCGACCACGTCGGCTTTGATGCGGACGCTGCCCGTGATGAGCATCGTGATCGCGGCGACGAAATCGGGGGCGCCGCCGCCGTGCTCGCGAATGGCGTCGGCGAAGCTGAGGACGGCGTCGAAGTAGGGTGCGTCGGCGATCACGCCGTGCTTGATCATTTCGGCGAGGCCGCTGCGCAGCACGTTGTCGGGCAGCGTGACCAGGACGTCGGGGTCGATGACGACGGCCGAGGGGTTGTGGAAGGCGCCGACGAGGTTCTTGCCGAAGGGAGTATCGACGGCGGTTTTTCCGCCGACCGAGGCGTCGACCATGGCCAGCAGGGTGGTCGGCACCTGAATGACGGGGAGTCCGCGCATGTAGGTGGACGCCACGAACCCGGCGAGGTCGCCGATCACGCCGCCGCCCACGGCGATAACGGTCGTGTCGCGTCCGGCTCCCCATTCCAGCAGGGCATCGGTGAGCTCAGCCCACCGCGCCCGCGTTTTCTCGTGTTCACCAGGCGGAATGGTGAACAGGTGGGTGCTCTCGGTTGGGAACTGGGCGGCAATGCTTTTGGCGTACAACGGCGCGACCGCGGTGTCGCTGATGACGGCCACGCGATGCGAGGGGGCCACGAGACGCGCGATCTCCCCGATCGACTGCCGCACGTCAGCCCCGCAATACACGGGGTAGGGCAGCGGAAGCGACAGTGGCGTAGGCAGCGTGTCGGGGGGCGCGCCGGTCACTACCAGGTCACCTCACCCGCCCCGGCGCGCTTGTTCGCGACGCGAGCGAGCATGAAGAGGAGATCGGACAGGCGATTGAGATACACCACCACCATGGCCGGCAGTTCAATCTCGGCGGCAAGATGCACCACGCGACGTTCAGCCCGTCGACAGACAGTACGCGCCACGTGCAGCGCGGCGGCCTTGGGCGTGCCGCCCGGAACGATGAAGCTGCGTAGCGGCTCGAGCTCGGCCTCGCAGGCATCGATCGCCCGTTCCAGCTCCTCGATGCGCTGCTCGTCGATGCGCGCCTTGGAGAGCTGCTCCTTCATCTTCTCACGATCGGGCGTGGCCAGCAGCGCGCCGATCGCGAACAGGTCGCGCTGCACCGGCACGAGCACCTCGTCGATGCGCGGCATCATGTCGATCGATCGCGCGAGACCGAGCGATGCGTTGAGTTCGTCCACGTCGCCATACGCTTCGACGCGGGGATGGTCCTTGCCGACCTTGCCGCCACCAAAGAGGGCGGTCGCGCCCTCGTCACCTGCTCGGGTGTAGATCTTCATTCCGAAAAATACACGGTGGGTCTCGAGTTCTGGAGAAGCAGTATGGGATAGGGGTCGGGGGTCGGGAGTACGGAGTAGCCCACTCCGTACCCCCTACTCCGCACTCCCTACACCGCCGTTATCTTGTGTACATGAAGACCCATCCCATTCGCGACCTCACCATCATTGGCGGCGGCCCCACGGGTCTGTTCGCCTTGTTCTATGCCGGCATGCGCGGCGCGTCGGCCCAGATCGTCGATGCCCTGCCTGAACTGGGCGGTCAGCTCACGGCGCTCTACCCGGAGAAATACATCTTCGACGTGGCGGGCTACCCGCGGGTGCTGGCGAAGGATCTCGTCCGGAATCTCACAGATCAGGCCAGACAGTTTCATCAGGACACGGGTATCCCGGCTCACCTGGGCCAGCGCGTGGTTGGTCTCGAAGAAGAGGACGGACACTTCGTGCTGGTCACCGAGACGGACCGTTTCCCGACGCGCTCCGTAGTGATCGCAGCGGGCATCGGTGCGTTCAGCCCGCGCAAGCTGCCGCAAGCGTTCGCCGCGGAATGGTACGGCCGCGGTGTGGACGCTCTGGTGTCCACCCCCGAAGCCTATCGCGGTCGCGATGTGCTCATCATCGGCGGCGGTGACTCGGCGTTCGATTGGTGCGCGCAGCTGCGCGACAAGGCGAAGTCGGTCACGCTGGTGCATCGCAGCGATCGTTTCCGCGCGCACGCGGCCACGGTATCGGAAGTGCAGGCCGCCGCTGCTCACGTGGGCGGCAACGTGGCGGTGCACACGTTCCACGAAATCGATGCAATCGCGGGCACCGACCGCATCACGGGTGTGCGTCTCAAAGACGTGAAAACGAAGGAAACGCGCGACATTGCCTGCGACGCGGTGCTCCCGATGCTCGGCTACGTCTCCGATCTCGGCACTCTGCTGGAATGGGGCCTCGATATCGAGAAGGACGAAATCAAGGTCTCGACGTCGATGGAAACGGGTCGCGCCGGTGTGTATGCCGCCGGCGACATCACCACGTACCAGGGCAAGCTCAAGCTGATCGCGTCCGGCTTCTCGGAAGCCGCGATCGCGGTAAATCAGGCGGTGCACTGGATCTATCCCGAGAAGAAAGTCGCGCCGGGCCATTCGTCGAATCTGGCGGTGTTCGGGCAGAAGGACGACTAGGTCTCGTGCTGTACGGTGTGCATGGTGCTGCATGGTGCTGCATGGTGCTGCATGGTGCTGCATGGTGCTGCATGGTGTGCTTGCGATGAGCGTCGTGGGTCGTTGCTGGATCGCTGGTTCGCGCGAACCGACGATCTCTCAGTTCACCCAACACTCCCGACGGCGCACCAAGCCACGCATCAAGCCACGCATCAAGCCACGCATCAAGCCACGCATCAAGGCGCCACGCACCAAGGCGCCAGCGCTACGCCCGCACGCGCGGATCGGCTTTCTGGTACGCGAGGTCCGTGACGAGATTCACAAGCACGAAGACAACCGAGAGAAACAGGACTGCGCCTTGCACGGCGGGCAGGTCGCGTCGCGAAATTGCCATGACCACGTAGCGGCCGATGCCTGGCCAGCTGAAGATCGTTTCGGTGAGAATGCTGCCGGTGAGATAGGCGCCGAAATCGAGACCGATCACCGTGATCACCGGAATGAGTGCGTTGCGCAGGGCGTGGCGAACGATCACGCTGGACTCGGTGAGCCCTTTGGCGCGGGCGGTGCGCACGAAGTCGGCGCCGAGTACCTCGAGCATGGAGGAGCGCGTCACGCGGGCGAGGTAGGCGATGGATCGCGAGCCGAGGGCGAGGGCGGGGAGAATCAGAAACTCGATGCCGCCGTATCCCGAGGCCGGCAGCCAGCGCAGCGTGACCGCGAAGAGCAGGATCAGCAGCAGGCCGATCCAGTATACGGGGAAGGAAATCCCGAGGTACGTGGTGGCGAGGGCGAGGCGGTCGAACCAGCCGTTGGGGCGTACGGCGGCGAGCACGCCGATCGTGACGCCGCTGATCGTGGCGAGCAACATCGCGGCCGTGGCCAGCAGCAGCGTACGGGGAAAACGTTCGGCGATGTCGCTGACGATCGGGCGGTTCGTGACATACGACCGCCCCAAGTCGCCCTGCAGCACCCCGCTGGCGTAGTGGAAGAACTGCGCCGGCAGCGGGTCGTCGAGGCGGAGTTCGGCGCGAAGGCGCGCAATCGTAGCCGGGTCGGCGCGTTCACCGACCATGGCCTGCACGGGATCCCCGGGCGCGACGTAGAGCAGGAGAAAGACGACGACCAGCACCCCCCCCAGCGTGGGCAGGGAGAGCAAAAGGCGGCGGGCGAGCAGCGACAGCATATCAGCAACATTAATCCCCGTGGGAGTGCGGCCGATACTCTCCGTCAGTTCCCGCGGCGGGTCACGGGGACGATCCGATTCTCCTTGTCTCCGGTTCATGTTCTTTCGTCGCTCACTTTCCGAAGCCGCGTCACTCGTTGCGCCGCCGGCGGCGTCAGCCGCCAATTCGGCAGACGCTTCAGCGGACGCTTCAGCCCACGCTTCGGCGGACGCTTCGGCGGACGCCTTGGCACAGGCTTCGGCGCACGCTTCAGCCCACGCGTTCGATATCGCGCCACTGCTCGACGCTTTTGGCCAGGTGCTTTCCGCCTACGCGCAGGGGAGCTTCGACTTGCCCGACGTGTCGTCGAGTGAGGCCGGCGAGGAGCTGGAGCGGTGGCGGCGCCATACGGTGCTCGGGGTCCCGCTCGAGAAGTCGGCGGGAGTTCCGTCGCTCAGTGCCGCGCAGCGTGACTACCGTGGCGCCGCCCGAGCGCTCACCGACCATCGGCGCCGCGAGAAGCGCTACGTGGAGTCGGCGCTCTCCGATTTGCGCGACGCCCTGTGGGCCTGCGTGGAGCGCGTACACACGGTGGCCCAAGCGGACCTGCAGGCCGACGAGGCCACGTCGGCACAGATCTCACGCGTGCAAACGGCGATTCACGGCATCGAGACCGGCGCCGTGAAGGACGAAGTGCTGCAGGCCATCTCGGCGATCACGGACATCGCCCGCAGTCGTCGCGATACGCAACAGATCGCCTTCGGCATGCTGGCCGAACGAATCGACCAGCTGGGTTCGCAGCTCGAAGAAGCCAAGCGCGAAAGCGAAACCGACACCCTCACCGGACTCGGCAATCGCAAGCGTTTCGAACGCGCCGCGCAGCGCGCCGTCCAGATCCATACGCTCAATCGCGCGCCACTCTCGCTGGTGTTGATCGACCTCGATCATCTGAAGCAGATCAACGACGGCTACGGACACTCAGCCGGTGACTCCACGCTTCAATCGATCGCTGGCAGTCTGGCCAAGGTATTTCTGCGCGAAGCCGACGTGATCTGCCGCATCGGCGGCGACGAGTTCGTGGTGATACTGGCCGGTACCGACGAGAAACTCGCCCAGCGCTTGGCCGAACGTGTCGTGCAGCAGGTGGCGTCGACCGGCGCCCCATTTGCCATCGAGGCGCCACCGCTCAGCGCGAGCGTGGGCTACGCCGCGTATCAGGCGGGGGAAGGCGTGGACGCATGGTTGGGGAGAGCGGACGCGGCGTTGTATCGGGCGAAGAAGGAAGGGAAAGGGAAAGCTAGCGGGGCGATTTGAACTGCTAACGGCGCTAGGAATAAGGGGCGCTAGGAATTACGGGCGCTAGGAATGACGGGCGCTAGGAATTAACGGCGGGGAACTGCGCTCAACTGCGCTCAACTGCGCGGGCGTCACGCGTGCTTCTCGTTCTCACGGCGGGCTTCGTCTTCCTCGATCCTACGGATAAGAGACGCCAGCATGCGGGCGGTGACGAGCGCTTTGGCATCACAGAGGAAATATTGCTTGGTTGGCAATCGTGCTTCGCTCCATGCACGGGTAAGGTGTGTGCGGGTTTCATTCGCGGAGCCGAGTGCGATGCGCAGGTGATTGAGAAACCTCGCCGCTGAGCCCCGCCCCGCGCCTTCGGCCGTGTTGGCCGCGATCGAGCCGGCAGCTTCGATGAGTTGAGCACGAAGTCCCGGAACATTCGTCACGTCGTGCACCTCGAGGGACTCGTGCACGACGCGGCTCAGTTCACACGCCGCGTCGTACACTCGGAGGTTGAAGTGGTTTGGCATCGCGCACGATACGATCGCCCCTCCAAACCACCCTCACCAAAAACCCGCCACCCCGCCCCTTCCAACGCACTTCGCCGTTCACGCCCCTAATTCCTAGCGCTCCTAATTCCTAGCGCTCCTAATTCCTAGCGCCCCTTATTCCTAGCGCCCCTAGTTCTTAGCGCCCCCTATCCGTACTCGTTCCCATCGCTGCCCATTGAAAATCACCGGGACTTCAAATCCCTTTACCCACGGCTGCACCGCGTACAGCTCGTTGTAGAAAAACAGCGGGATCATGCCTACCTGCGCGTATCCCACCGAGTCTGCCTGTCGATACAACGCCGCGCGCTTGGTGGCGTCGGCTTCGCGGCGGGAGCGATCCACCAGCGCATCGAACGTGGGATCACTGAAGAACGACACATTGCCGCCGGCGCCGCGGTTGGCGGTGTGCAGCAACGGATAGAGGAAGTTCTCGGCGTCAGGGTAGTCGGCGTACCAGTCCTTGACCACCAGGTCTGTCTGTCCCGCGCGGGCGGCGGCGCGCATGGAGCTGGCGTCGCGTTGCACGAGTTTGATGCGAACGCCGACGGTGGCGAGGTAGGCCTGGATTGCCTGCGCGAGGCGCGGCATCGGGGCCGTTTGTGAGCTCCAGAGTTCGAGGTCGATGCCATTCGCGTAGCCGGCCTCGGCCAGGAGCTTGCGTGCCGCGATGGTGTCGTACGCGTACGGCTGCCGCGTCTTGTCGAACCCTTCGAGCGTGGGCGGGATGACGCCGGCGGCGATGGTACCGCGGCCGGCGAGTAACTGGGCGAGCAGTGTGGGCACGTCGATCGCGTGCGCGATGGCCTGTCGCACTCGCCCGTCTTTCAGTGGACCGCGCGTGACGTTCACGCCCATGTACCACAAGCGGAGCGCGGGCGCGCTCACCAGCGTGGCTTTTTTGGTGTCGGTCTCTTCCCAGTCGCGCGTCTGGTCCTCGGGCACGTACAGAATGTCGACCGTGCCGGCCTCGAATTCGGCAACCGCGGTCGACGGCTCGGGGATGATGCGGGCGATCAGCGTGTCGATGGACGGTGCGCCGCCGAAGTACGTCTCATTGCGAGCGAACTTGAGGTAATCATCGTGCTTCCATTCCACGAGCTTCCACGGGCCGGTGCCGATGGGGTGTTCGCTGAAGTCGACGCCGATCGAGTCGGGCAGGATCGACGCGACCGGCATGGCGAGCAACTTCGGGAAGATCGCGAACGGCTCGTTGAGCGTGATGACGACTGTCGTGTCATCGGGCGTGTCGATGCCGAGTGTGGTGCCCTTGCCGTCGGCGAAGTCGCGGGCGCCTTTGATCGGGTAGAGTGGCCACACCGTACCACCTTTCGTGGCCGGGTCGAGCACGCGGCGGAACGACTGCGCGACGTGGCGCGACAGCAGCGGTGACCCGTCGTGAAAGCGGACGTCGGCGCGCAGATGGAAGATGTAGCGCAGGCCGTCGGGCGACACGTCCCATGACCGCGCGATGGACGGCTGCACCTGACCGGCGGGGGTGAACTTGGTGAGACCGTCGAACAGATAAGCGACGGCGCGTCCGCTGGGGACGTCGGTGGCTTTAGCCGGATCGAGCGACCGCGGATCGTACCAGTCGCGTGAGTCGATGAGCGCGTGACGGTCGGGAGTCGCCTCGCCGCTGCGACAGCCGGCCAGCATGGTACCCACCATGGTGCACAGCGAGAGCAGCGAGCAGAGCGAACGTGACGGGCGAATCGATGGCATGTGCGGTTGACTGAGGGACGATCCCACGTGAGCTTCAACGCTATAGAACGTGCGACCTCTCGTCCATCTCCTCTTCGCGCTCGCAATCCTTTCGGTCGCGCGTCCGGCCACCGCCCAGGATCTTTCCTGTGATCGCGGCGACCGTGAGGTGCGTGCGCTCAGATTCGCTGGAAATCGCGAATATCCGTCTGTCGCCCTCGCGGCCACCGTGGCCACCACTCCCTCGTCCTTGGCGGGATTGCCGGTGGTGGGCGAGCGGCGCTGCCTCGATCCGGTGGAGTTTACGCGTGACGTGCAGCGCCTCGAGACGCTGTATCGTCGACGTGGCTTCCTTGATGTCGCGGTAGACACCACGGTCACAACGATACGGCCTGGTGTGATCGAGATCACGTTCACGATTCGCGAAGGCGAGCCGATGCGCATCACGGCGCTCTCGTTGCTCGGGCTCGATCTCAACCCCGAGGTGCGCGAGGCGGCGCGCGACTTCCCGCTGGTGCTTGGCGGCGTGTTCGATCGCGGGGCGCTCGAAGCCGGTCGCGACACGTTGGTGCGCCGACTGCGCAACAAGGGTTGGCCGCAGGCGGAAGCGCTGGTGGCGTACACCACGAACACCGTGACGCGCACGGCCGATGTCGAAGTCTCCGTAGTGCCGGGGGTGCGTGCCAAGCTCGGGCGCATCGCCCTCGAGGTCGATGCGGGAAGCGATAATCGCCGGGTGTCGGACGCGACCGTGCGTCGCGCCATGGCGCTCAATACCGGCGACTGGTACTCAGCCCGTGCGATTATCGACGCGCAGCGCAATCTCTATCAGACCGACGCCTTTCAGCGGGTGGATCTGCAGCCCGACAGTATCCAGCCGGCGGGCGATTCGATCGTCAACCTCGTGGTGCGCCTGGTGGAAGGCGATCGCTGGGCGGCGCGCGGTGGACTGGGGTGGGCAACGCTCGACTGCTTCCGCATGCAAGGCTCGCTCACCGATCGCGATTTCCTGCCGTTCGCGCAACGCCTCGAACTGACCGGCCGCGTGAGCAAGATCGGCATCGGTGATCCACTCGACGGTGCGCCGAATCTCTGTCAGGGTCAGGCGCGCAGCGATCCGTACAGCCGCACGCTGAACTACTACACGTCGATGACGGTGCGGCAGCCGGTACGGGCCAATCAATCACGCGTGCCGTCGCTTACGTTGTTCAGCTCCACGCTGTCCGAGTACAAGGCCTTCTTGCGTCGTACGCCGATCGGTGGTGCGCTGTCGGTGACCGATCCGTTCCCCATCGCGCGCGTGCCGAGCACGCTGTCGTATCAGGTGGAGCTCGGCCGCACCGAGGCGGAACCGGCGTTTTTCTGCGCAGTGTTCAATGCCTGCGACAACGAGTCACGCACGTTTCTGCAGCGCAACAACCGGCTGGCTGCGCTCGAGTATGCCGTGGTGCGCGCGCGGGTGAACGATCCGTTGCGACCGACCGGCGGCAGTACGCTCCGGCTCAATGTGCGGCACGCGAGTACGCTTATCGGCTCCGACCGTTCGCAGCAGTTCAATCGCGGCACCGGTGACGTGTCGTGGTACCGGGCGTTGCGTGGCGGGACGACGCTGGTGACCCATCTTCGCGCCGGCGTGGTATACGGGGGCGGCAGGACGCCGCGCACCGGAGGATTCATTCCGCCGCAGGAGCGCCTGTACGCCGGTGGCCCGACCACCGTGCGCGGCTTTCGGCAGAATGAGCTCGGGCCGGCCGTGTACATCGTGAGTCGCTACGATACCGTCAGCGCGAACGGACAGACCTTCTACCGCGCCGACTCCACGTCGGTCACGGAGCGCGTGGTGCCCACCGGTGGCAACTCCTTGGTGGTGGGCAACGTGGAAGCGCAGTTCCCGAGTCCGCTTGCACCGAGGCTGCTGCAGATCGCGGTGTTCGCCGACGCCGGACGACTGTGGAACCGCGGCACGTCGTCGCAGGCCGTGTCGCTGAGTGAAGAAGGGCCGGCGGTGAAGATCACGCCGGGCATGGGCATTCGTATTGCGTCACCGTTTGGCGCGATTCGCGTGGACCTCGGCTACAATGGCTATCGCTTGCCGGCGGGCGCGGCGTACTACAACGCCCCGCTGCAAGCGGGTGTCGCACCGCTGTACTGCGTGAGTCCCGGCAACGGTCTGTCGGTGAGCGCCTCGGGTACGAGCGGTGAACCGCCGGAGCAAGAAGCGGGTGGCTGTCCGAGCAGCTTTCGCCCCACGCGCGGCGCCGGATTTCTCCGACGCTTGAATCCGAGCATTTGGATCGGGCAGGCGTTCTGATGCGCGACGAATCGATGCCCGACGAACGGCGGGACGACGACGTGATCGACGACGCAATCGGCGACGTAATCGTGGAGAAGCGCGGGCCGCGTCGCATCCGTCGACGAACGGTGGTGCTCGCCACCGCCGCGGTGCTGCTGTCGCTCGTGGCGCTGATCGTGGGCGGCGTGGCCGTGCTCACGCAAACCGATCGCGGTCGCGCGGCGATCATGCGCGTGGTCGTGCCGGCGATTTCGGCCACGATTCCGGGCACACTGTATGTCGGCAAGGTGAGCGGCACACTGTTCACCGACATCACCATCGATTCGATCGACATCCGCAGCGCCGACGGCACCCCGTTTCTGAGCAGCGGTCCGATCCGCGCCAGCTATGATCCGCGCGACCTGCTCGACCGTCGCATCGTGGTGAAGTCGCTGGAGGTGACACGTCCGGTGATCACCATGGTGGACTACGGCAACGACGACTGGAACTGGAAGCGCGCGCTCCGCCGGAAGGGCGTGTTCGCCTCGAAGTCGACGAGCCGGTTCGGGGAGTTCATCGTGATCGACACGACGACGATTCGCGAACTCACCTTCACCGCCCGCCTGCCGTGGATTCTCTCCGACACGCTCAAGGGCGCGAAGCGCGATAGCGCGCTCACGTACAATCTCACGCGGCTCGATGGTGAAGTGCGCCGCGAAGGCAATCACTTCGTGCGCGTGTATCGCTTCGTGCGCGGTGGGCTCGCGCTCGGCCGCTCGCGGTTCGCCGATCCGGATTCGGCGGGCATGCGTCTGGCCATGCGAAAGATGGACGTCGTGTGGATCTATCCGCCGTTCTGGTTCCGTAACATGAAGGGCACCATGCGCCGAGTGTCCGACACGCTCTGGATGGATGACGTGAGCTTTCAACTGGCCAACTCCGGAGCGCACGGCGAAGCCAAAGTGGTGTGGGGCAGCGGACTGCCGGTGCGCTACGATGTGAAACTGAAAGGCGATAGTGTGGCCATGTCCGATATGGCCTGGATCGATCAGACGCTGCCTTGGAGTGGTGGTGGCAGCACGTTCATCACGATCAAGAACGACCCGAAGAATCTGGCAGTGCTGGAGTATGGGTTGCGTGACATGGACGCGCGGGCACTGAAGTCGCGGCTCAAGGGCAACATGACGTTTGCCGTGGGCGGGCCGGTGTTGCGTGTGAACGACGTGGATCTGCAACTACTTCCGGCCAACACCGAACTGCTGCGCTGGTTCAACGGCGAGCCGTTCCCGTACGACTGGCAGGGCAACGTTACCGGCCGCGTGATCGCGCGCGGTGGACCGGTCACCAACTGGAAGCTGGACGACGCGCAGCTCACCTACGCCGACGCGCATGTGCCCGGCGCCGTCTCGCGCGCTCGTGTACGCGGCGTGGTCGACATCTTTACGCCGGCCGACGCGATCCTCAAGGGGGTCGATCTCGAGCTGCTGCAGCTCGACCTGCGAACCCCGCGTTTTGTGAATCCGCTGTTCCCCGAGCTCAATGGGTTCGCACGCGGCACCATGCGACTCGACTCGCTCTGGTACGACGCCTATTTCTCGAAGGCCGACATTGAGCATGTGGACGGACCCGGTCAGCCGTCGCGCTTCACCGGCGACGGTCACTTCACGCTGCTCACCGAAGGCGTGAAGTTCGACGTGGACCTGCAGGCGGTGCCGCTGTCGTACACCACGATGTCACGCTCGTATCCGTCGCTGCCGCTACGCGGTTCGGCGGTCGGTCGCATCAAGGCGGCTGGCATGGCCGACCAGTTCGAGGTGCAGACCATCCTCGCCGGTGAAGGCGGCGAGCTGTCGTTTACCGGCAGTGCCGATGCGCTCGAACCCGAGATGGGCGCTACCGGAACGTGGCGCCTGCGGGGTGCCAATCTGCAAAACCTCCTGGGCGACAATCGTTTTCCGATCACGTCGCTCTCGATGCTCGGCACGGTAGACTTGAGCGCGTCCACCATTGAAACACTGCGCGGCTCGTTGCGCGCGTCGGTGGACCAGTTCTCGAGAGTCGCCGATGCCCGCCTGTTTGGTGGAACCGCCGTGGTGTTCTTCGATTCCGGTCACGTGCGCGTCGATACGCTTGCCATCGAGAGTTCGGCGGTCCGACTCACGGCGCAGGGGGGACTTGGCATAACCAAGGCCCGGCGCGATTCCCTGTCGATCTCGATGGTGGTGGACTCCATGGGTGGACTGCGGCCCTGGCTGTCGCCCACCGACGCCAACAAGCGGGCGTTCGTACTCGCCCGCGATACCCTGCGCGGATTAATTGAACTGTCCGGCCAACTCTCCGGGTCGATCGATTCCACCGATGCGGCTGGACTCGACCTGCGACTTCGCGGCGACGCGCGCGATGTGATCGTGGCGACCTCGCGCGCGCAGCGAGCGTCCGTTGATTTGGCGGTGCGCGATGTGCTGCGGGGGGCGAACGGCTCGTTGTCGGCCACGATGGACTCCGCGAGTTTCGCCGGTATCGATATCGCCTCGGCGGCGGGGCAGTCCACCTTGCGCGGTGGGCTCGCCGAACGATTCGGGGTGCAGATGCGGACGACGTCTGAGTCGCGCGTGGCAATTGCCGGTGGCGTAGCGCGAACCGGTGATTCAACTGTCGTGACCATCGACACGCTCAATCTGCGCGTGGACAGTGCGTCGGTGCGACCGCGCGGGTTTGCGCTGGTGGCGCCAGCGAGGCTGCGCTTCATGCCCGGCGCGAACGGCACCCAGCGTGAAACGCTTGGCTCGCTCGACTCGCTCGTGTTGCAGCACACGGACACGGGTCGTATCGCGATTCGCGGAGGGCTGGCGGCCGGCGGTGCGGTGAGCGGACAGGTGGACGCCGATCGGGTGGCCCTTGCCGATATCGGTCGTCTGCTGCGCACGTCGGGACTCGCCCGCGGAACCGCGTCGGCCGCGATCACGCTGAGTGGCACGCGCGAACAGCCGCAGCTCGATGGTACCGTCGACTTGCGTGATGCCGTTGCCGGTCGCGTACGCTTTGGCGATCTGTTCGCCAAGGCCCACTACGATTCGCTGCGGCTGAATTTTGATGCTGCACTGCGTCTGGGTGGCAAGCCGGCGTTGCAGGCCTCGGCTTCCTTGCCGCTCGATCTCGCTCTGGTGGCCAATCGAAAGCGGCAGCTGGACCAGCCGCTGACCGGTCGCATCGTGACGGAGCAGACTGACCTCACCCTGCTGGAGTCGATATTTCCGGACGTCACACGCGCCCGCGGCACGCTGTTCACGGACGTCGCGCTCACCGGCACTTGGGACCGCCCGCGGTTGCGCGGCGGAATGCGACTCGAAAATGCCTCGCTGTCGCTCGACAATCTGGGGATTCGACTCGACAAGGCGCGCGCCGACATCGGCCTGTTCGGCGACAGCATTCTGATTCGCCGCATCAGCGCCACCAGTGGTGCGCCCGAAGACTCGATCGGTATCAGCGGCTCGATCGGCATCCGGGAAATCGCCAACCCGTCGTTCAATCTTCGACTGGCGGCCAATGAATTTCAGGCGATCGACAAGCCGAGAACAGCGTCGATCGTCATGACGACTACCACGCCGATCACGCTCACCGGGTCGCGCGATGCGCCACGCGTGCAGGGGGCCGTGCGCATTGATCGAGGGCGCGTGTACATCCGCGCGCTCGCGCAGCGCCGAGCGCTCGACCTCACTGACAACCTCGACATCATCGATACCACCCGATTTGGTGTGAACGGACTGCTGCCGTCGGCGCCGCGGGCCATCATGCAAAACCTGCAGCTCGACAACGTGCGGGTGAGCATCGGCGACGACGTGTGGCTTCGTTCTCCTGAAGCGAACCTCAAGCTCGGCGGTGGACTGCGCGTTACACGCGCCCTGTCGCGCGATGGTCAGGTGCCGCGTCTCGCGCTGGCCGACTCGCTCACGGTGGATCGCGGCACGTATCAGCTCAACCTCGGCATCGCGCGCCCCGGTTTTGAAGTCGAGCGTGGTCTCGTGCGATTCTTCGGCGATCCGGACCTCGAGCCTGCGCTCGACATCACCGCTCTGCACACCATCCGCGAAACGCGTCCGAATTCGAACCGGCAGGACGTCCGCATCCGCGTCAACATCGCAGGCACCATTGATCGTCCGATGTTGGCCCTTTCCAGCGCTGACAACCCGCCGGTCCCTGAAAGCGACATGTTGAGCTACTTGGTGACCGGCGAGCCGGCCTACGCGCTCCTTGGCACGCCCTACGCCGAACAGGGCGCCACGCTCGCGCTCCGGTTGGCGGGCAGTTATCTGTCGAGTCGGTTGGCCGGCGGTCGATTCGACGTGGTGCAGGTTGAGCCCACGGCGCTCAATCCCGGGGACGCGGCCAATTTGCGCGAGAACGGTCTGGGAATTCTGGCCTCGACCAGAGTTGGTGTGGGCGGTCAGATCGCCCGAAACACCTACTTTACCTTCAGCACCGGGCTGTGTGGATTGTCCAGCCAGACCTCGGGGGGCGGCGACGCCTTGTCCCTGTTTGCGCAGGGTCTCGGGGTCAAGGTGGAACGGCGTTTCGACGGAGGCTTCAGCGCGGCGCTTGGTCTCGAGCCAGGCTCCAGCGCGCAGGCCTGCGGACGGCTGGGGATTAGCCGCACGTTTCAGCAGACGCCGCCGCAGATCGGCATCGACTTCTTCAGAAGCTGGACCTTCTGAATCCGAGCGACCTCGGCGGTATCTTGTTTCGACCTGCGCCGCCCGTTCGTCTTTATGTGCCAGATGTCACCAACCCTACCTTCCCCCTCGAGTCTGTCGGCGCCGTCGCTGACTGAGTCTCTCGACGCGATAGATCGCGCTGAGTCGACGGTCGCACGAGTGCAAGTCACGGCGGACCTACTGCACGAGATGGGTTTCGACCGGGTCACGATCTCGCTGCGTGACGCATCGATGAATCCGATCACGGTAGTGGAGGCGGGAGTGCCCGACCCGGCCCCGCTCACGGGACTCGCGCTCAAGCCGCTGCCGGGCGCGGTGTGGCGTCGTCGCCTGTCGCAACTGGAGCGGTTCCGCGTTGGCGACCTGCACTTGCTCGATGGCAGTGATGCCTGGGTGGCGCGCGAGTTCTTCGGCGCCGACGCCCAGCCGGCCGGCGACGGTCACACCTGGCTGCCGACAGACTTGATTGTCGCACTGCTGCGCGGAGCCGACGGCGACCTGCTCGGCATCGTGAAGCTGGCCCGTCCCCGCGATGGTCGTCGTCCCCGTGAAGTGGTGCGTCGCGACATCAGCGCGATCGCGCGCCATCTCGCGGCCCGCGTGGCCTACGATGCGCTGCGCCAGCTGGCCGAGCAGCGTCACGAGCGGCTGTTGCGCCTGCAGGAGGCCGGTGCGTCGCTCACGCGTTCGCTCGACGAGCACGAGATCATGCGTGAGCTCACCCGTCAAGTGCAGCGTGCCGTGCGCGCCGATGGCGTGGCCGTGCTGCTTCCCGATCTCGACGCCGACATCCTGACCACCGGTCTGCGGATCGTGCGCGGTGCCGAACGGGCCCGCGGACCGGTGCGCTTGGGTGAAGGCATTGTGGCCGAAGTCGCGCGCACCGGTCGTCCGGTCCGCGTGGGCGATCGCGACGCCGACCGCGCTCGTGAACGCGCCGGACTTGCCCCGCCGCTCTCGATGTACGACATCGTCGGCGAATCGGGTGCGGCGACGTCGGTGCTCGCCGTTCCGGTGCGCGTCGGCATTCGATTGCTGGGCGTGCTGGCGGTGCACTCTACGAACGCCGACGTCTACACGGCGGAAGACGAAGAGGTGCTGGCCACGATGGCGTCACAGGCCGCGACCGCGATCGCCAACGCCCGTCGATACGCCGAGAGCGAGCGCGAACGACGCACGACCGAGGCGCTGGCCGATGTGGCGCGCGCCGTCGGTGAGTCGCTGCGGCTCGGTGAAGTGCTGAGGCTCATCCTGCGTCATACCGTATCACTGCTCGGCGTCGAGGGCGCCTGTGTCGCGCTGCGGAACGGCGAGTATCTGCATATCGTGGCCGCCATTGGCAGCGCCGACGTGCTCAGTGGCGTGCATCTCCCGGTCACGGGCAGCGTCATCGGCCGCTCGGTGGTGTCGAACGAGCTGATCGTGCTGAATGAAGGGAGCACGGAAACCGCGCTCCATCGCATGGTGCAGCACTTGGCACCGATTCAGCGCATGGTGATCGCGCCACTAATTACCGGACGCGGCACGATCGGTTCGATCGCCGTGATGAATCGTGAGCGCGCGTTCGACCAGGAAGACGGTAAGGTGCTGCAGCGTCTCGCCGATCAGGTGGCGGTTGCCATCGTGAATGCGCGCCTGTTCGAGGAAGTCGAGAAGGCGACGCGCGAATGGAAGGTGGCCTTCGACAGTACGGCCAGTGGTATCGTGGTGCTCGAAGAATCGCTCACGGTGAGTCGCTGCAACTCGCGTGCAGCAGAGCTGTGCGGCACGACGATCCCCGAGTTGCTCGGTCGCCGGTTCCGCGATGCCCTGGTTGGGAGCAGTGCCACGCTCGATGCGAGCGCGGTCGACCGCTTCATCACCCGCGCGCTGGCGGAAGGGGTTCTCACCCGCGACATCGTACGCGACGACGCCACCGGACGGCTCTTCTCGCTCGTGGCGGCGCCGCACCCCGATGGCGGCTGTGTGATCACGTTCGACGACGTGACGGACTCACACCGGCTGGCCGAGCTGCATCGCAAAGTGCTCGACACCGTATCGGACGCGATCGTGATCACCGACCTCAATGGTCGCATCACGTTCGCGAATCCGGCGTCGCACATGCTCTTCCATCGACCGAATCTCGAAGGCGAGGCGGTCGCGAACCTCACGACGCCCGACTGGATCGAGAGCGTGCAGGCATTCGAGCGTCTCGCCCGTGAAGGCGAAGGGCAGCAGTACGAATGCGAGGTGTTGCGCGCCGATGGCGAGCGCCGCTTGGTGCGCGTGAGCTCGGCACCGCTGTTCGAACTGGGACAGGTCACGGGGACGGTGGCCTGTCTGCACGACATCACCGATCGCCGTGCCGAATCGCGCGCCCGCGAGCGATCCGAGTCGTTGAATATGCGCTTGGTGGAAGCGGCGACCGATGCGATCTGCACCTGCGATCTGAACGGCCTGTTCACCTCGGTGAACGCGGGGTTCCTGAACGAAGCCGGGGTGCAGCGCGAGGAGGTGCTGGGGCAGCACTTCTCCGTGATGGTGCACCCGGCCGATCGTGAAACGGCGACGACGTTGGTGGCTGATACGCTGGCCGGTCAGCGTCGGCGGTTGCAGATGCGCTTCATCGGCGTGAACGGCTTGCGGATGGGGATGATCACGACCGCGCCGATTCATGAACACGGCGAAGTCGTCGGTGCGCTCGGTATCATTCGCGACGTGACGAACGACGAGATCGCACGTGAGTCGAACGCGCAGCAGTCACGAATGGCGGCGGTAGGACAGTCGTTGAGTCGCGTGGCGAACGAACTGAACAACCCGTTGGCGAATCTGTTGGCAGTGGCCGAATTGCAGGCCAGGTCGACAACGATGCTCGCCCAGGATCGTCGTGCCATCGAAGAGATCTGCGAGCAGGCGCGTCGTGCGTCGCGGATCGTATCGCAGCTGCTCGACTCCACCGGCGAAGCACCACAGACCGCTGGCGAGCGCCAGGTAGTGGATCTGAACGCACTGGTCCGGCGCGCGATCGACCTGCACGGGTACGGGTTTCGCGAGCATGGTATCGACGTCGAGTTCGCCGCAGCGCATGATCTTCCGCCAATCTCCGGCGATGCGATCCAGCTTCAACAGGCGCTGTCGAATCTGCTGGTGAATGCCGAAGAGGCGCTGATCGGTCACGACGGTGAGCGACGCATCCGCGTGCACACGCGCGAAGGCGTGAAGGGTGTGGAGGTTCAAGTCAACGATACCGGACCCGGTATCACGTCGCATCATCTCCCGCGCATTCTCGAACCGATGTTCACGACGCGGACCGAGCACGGCCACCGCGGACTCGGTCTCACGATTGCGAACGCCATCGTGCGAGATCACGGCGGGATGCTCGATGCGCAGTCGCGCGCGGGTAGCGGGGCAGCGTTCACGCTCTCATTTCCGGCCTCGACGGCGTCGCCAACGGAGCGGCTAACAACGCGGCCAACGACGCGGCTAGCGACGCGGCCAACGACAACCGAGCACACCGGAACCGCCGGAGCGGCGCCGGTGGCGACGCGGTCGCTGCTGCTGATCGAAGACGAGGCCACGCTGCGGAGTGCCATCAGTCGGTTTCTGCGCAACACGGGCTACGTGGTGGATGTGGCGGAGGGTGGATCCGACGCGCTCGACCTGCTGGCGGACCGTTCGTACGATCTGATTCTGCTGGATCTCCGCATGAAGGGGCTCACCGGAGAACAGGTATACGAACTGATCGAGTCGCGGGATCCGGATCAGGCCCGTCGGGTGGTGTTCATGACCGGTGACTTGCACAGTGCGACCGCATCGCGGTTTATCCGCCTGACGGGTCGGCCGGTGCTGGCCAAGCCGTTCACGCTGCTCGAACTCGAGACACGCGTGGCCCAGCTGATCGAGGAGTCGCGTTAACTTTCCGGGATGACCCCCTGGGAGCAGCTCGGCCTGGCGATCGGACACGCCACCGACCACGACGGCGCCACCGGATGCAGCGTGATTCGCGGCATCCGCAGGCCATTTCGCTGTAGCGCGGCGCTGCTCGGACGCGCGAGTGGCACGCGCGAGCTGGCCACCTGCGACGCCGACCATCTGGTCGATCGTACGGACGCCGTTCTGCTCACGGGTGGTTCGGCCTACGGGCTCGATGCCGCGGCCGGTGTGATGCGGTGGATGGAAGAGCGCGGTCGCGGCTTCCCGGTCGGTGGCGGCGTGGTGCCGATCGTGCCCACGGCGGTCATCTTTGATCTGGCTCCGCTTGGCCGATTCGATGCCCGTCCAACCGCCGAGATGGCATACACGGCCTGCGATCAGGCGTCCGCGACGTCGATCGCGGAAGGCAGCATCGGGGCCGGCACCGGCGCACTGGTGGGCAAGGCGGTGGGGCCTTCCGCTGCCATGAAAGGTGGCGTCGGCATCGGAGTGGCCGAAGGCGGCGGGGTGTTGGCGGCGGCCTTCGCGGTGGTGAATGCGTTCGGCGACGTGCGCGATGAACAGGGTCGTATCATTGCCGGCGCGCGTGATGGACACGGTGGTTTCCTCGACGCCGTGCGCTTACTGCGTGGACAAGATGCGCCGGCCGAGTTCGCGTTGATGGCCTCGGTCCGACGCAACACAACGTTGGTGTTCGTGGCGGTCAGTATGCCGCTCACCAAGGCGCAGTTGTCACAGTTGGCCAGGGCGACAACGGCGGCCATGCATCACCGGATCACGCCGTGCGGCACGTCATTCGACGGCGACGTACTGTTCGCGGCATCACCACTGGACGCGATCCCCGGATTCGCCGACGCCGACAGCGTGCCATTGGCGCGTATCGAAGCGGTGGCCGGCGCGGCGGTGGAGCGCGCGATCGAGCGTGGAGTGGTGACCGCACACGGTCGCGATGGCATCCCCGGTGTGGCCGACACACGCGCCAGTGCGTCGTGATGCGCCAATTCCCCCTCTGCTGAGAGTCCTTTGTTGGGCACTGCACTAACGCTCTCCACCGCCGACCGATTCACGGTCCGTTCGGCGATCGCGCCGCTGTTGGGCGATGCGCGTATCTCCGCGCCGCTCACGTCGCAGCTCCTGGCCGGCGAAGTCCTGCAGCTGGTGGACGGACGCGGCGACTGGCTGCGCGTGCGCGGCGCCGATGACTATGAGGGATGGACCCACGTGGGATATCTGATGCCGTTCACGGGCACCGAAGCCACGTGGCGTATCTCGCTGGGCTGTGTCACGCGCGACGCTTACGGATTCCGACGCGCGCTGCCACTCGGTGCACGCGTGGCGCCGGGGCTGGAGCTGGTAAACGGGGAGGTGATCGATGCGACGGCGCGCGCCGCACAATTCCCGCGCGACCGTGACGCTATCGTGCGCAGCGCCCTCTCGCTGTTTACCGGCGCCAGCTACCAGTGGGGCGGCGTCACGCCGTGGGGCGTGGACTGCTCGGGCTTCGTGCAACGGATCTTCGCGCTGCACGGCGTCCCGCTGCGTCGCGACGCGTGGCAGCAAGCCGAGGATACGATGCTGGTGACGGACGACGTGACGGCGGAACACGCACCCGGGGATCTGTTGTTCTTCTCCGATCGAGACGACCGGCGCATCACGCACGTCGGCATCGCGACCGGCGACGGCCGCCTGGTCCACAGTTCCCTCGCGCGCGGAGGGATACATGTGGAAGACGAGTTGCCGGCGCGGCTGAAGGAACAGCGCAGTGGCGTACGAAGAGCGGTCTGATTGGACTGCGAACAGCGCTAGGAATGAACGGCGCTAGGAATGAACGGCGCTAGGAATAAGAAGCGGAACAACGAACCGCGCGCGCAGTTTGCTGTTCCGCCGTTCATTCCTAGCGCCCCTTATTCCTAGCGCCGTTTATTCCTAGCGCCGTTTATTCCTAGCGCCCCTCATTCCGAGCGCCCCTAGTCAGTTTTCAAGACACCATGCCTGCTGCCGCCCCCGGAACTATCGGCTGCCCTTTTACGTGCAGCAGCGCTTCTCCGCGCTTTTCGTCGCGCAGTTCCACGATCATGCGATAGTCACCCGTGAGATCGAGTGGCAAATCGAGCTGCACGATCACCGGCATGTCGAGTTCCGTAGTGCCAGGGGGTGGCGGGGCGATGGAGAGCTCGGCGTTCGACACCCAGAGCTCGGCGCCGCGCGGGTTCACCCAGCGTAGCGTCATCGGATGATCGCCGGCGTCACTGGGCGCGGCCTTGATGCGCACCACAAACGTGGCGCGTGGGTGCAGGGCCGGGAGCTGACCCACATGGACGGCGTCGAATACGCCCAGGATGTTGAGCTTCCCTTCCTGGGAGATGTTCGCGGCGTCGGCAAAGAGCGCAAAGGAAACATGCATGTGTGGAAGCTACCGGTCCCGCGCCGGGGATTCCACCCGCTGCGCGCGAGTCGCTGTCGAGGTGTCTAGATTTCAGGGATTATGACATCACCCCAGACTCCACACGCGGCATCCCGTCCGGGCTTCGGGACCACCGACCTCGGACTCGTGTTCATGTCGCTCATCTGGGGGATCAACTACAGCGTCGTGAAGGCGGGATTGCGTACGCTCTCGCCGTTGACGTTCAACGGGCTGCGGGTCGCGATGGCAGCGATCGTGCTGTTCGTCATTGCGGCATTCGTGCGCGACACCAAGCTCCCGTCACGACGCGACATCATCACGCTGGCGCTGCTGGGTCTGATCGGCAACGGGGTCTACCAGCTGTTCTTCATCTTTGGCATGTCGCGTACGCGCGCCGGGGTGGCAGCGCTGGTGGTGGCGGCCGGACCGGCGTGGATCGCGATCATTTCGCGGATGCTCGGACGTGAGCATCTGCCGTTGCGCGGATGGAGCGGCATTGGCTTGCAACTGCTGGGCGTCGCCTGTGTGGTGGGCAGCGCGCAGGGCTTCGAGGGAGGGCGCGACGTGATGCTGGGGGCGGGACTGATTGCGCTCGGCAGTATCGCGTGGGCCACTTTCAGCGTGCTGCTGCAGCCCTACACCAAGACGACGCATCCGCTGCATCTGTCGGCGATCACCATGGCCAGCGGTGCGCTGGTGTTGGTGTCGATTGCACTGCCTGACCTGATCGCACTCGATTGGGGCGCGGTGTCGCTGGGAGAGTGGGGGGCGGTGACGTACGCCGGCATCGGTGCGCTGGTGGTGGCGTATCTGCTGTTCTATCGCGGGGTACGCGTACTCGGCGCCACCCGCACCGCCATGTACGGCAACTTGCAGCCGATCGTCGCAATCGCCTTCGCCTGGCTCATGCTTGGCGAGCAGCCCACGATGTGGCAGCTGCTGGGCGCGGCGCTCATCATGGCGGGGCTCCTGCTGTCGCGTACGGCGCATGCGACACCCATGGCTGCACGCTCCGCTGCTGTTTCATCCTCAGTCCAGACCTCGTGAAGCTCGTTCTGTTTGATATCGACGGTACACTGCTCTGGTCCGACGGCGCCGGCCGCCGCGCCATGGAAAACGCTCTGCTGCGCGTATTCGGGACGACCGGTGACACGCGCTACCGCTACGACGGCAAGACCGATCGCCAAATCGCGCGTGAACAGATGCGCGAAGCGGGCTTTACCGACGCGATCATCTCCAGTCGGCTCGACGACCTGCTCAACGAGTACGTGCACGGACTCGATGAGGAGCTCACGCGTGAAGGGACCACCCCGGCGCGTCTGTGCGACGGTATTCCACCGCTGCTCGATGCACTGCGCGGTCACGACGGGGTGACGCTGGGACTGCTCACGGGCAACATCGAGCGCGGCGCGCGCGCCAAGCTCAAGGCGGTGCAGGTCGATTTCGCACAGTTCCGCGCGAACGCATTCGGGTGCGATCACGAAGAGCGTCACGAGTTGCCGGCCGTCGCTCAGCGACGTGCGCTCGACCTGCTGGGACTCGACATCGCGGGTGATCGGATGGTCATCATCGGCGACACGCCGGCCGATATTCACTGTGGGCGCGCGCTGGGCGTGCGTGCGATCGGGGTGGCCACCGGACGGTACAGCACCGACGATCTGGCGATGCACCATCCGGCGGCGGTGTTCACGACTCTCACGGATACGGACGCCGTTGTGTCGGCGATCCTCGCCTGATGACGTCGGTCATCACGTCAGTGATCACGGCGCAGGCGCGCGTCGTCGGCATCGTACAGGGCCGCGAGATCGATACGTCGGCCCGGGTGACGATCGATCAGGAGACGCTTGTGTTGGCGTGGCAGGATGCGACGCCATGGCGCTTGTCGCTCAGCGGTATCGATGGGATCGCCGGCGGCCCGTCGTCGCTCACGGTGTACCTCGTGAGCAACGATGTGCTCGAACTGAGTGGTGACGAACAGCTTCGACCGCTCGGATTGCAGCTCCTCGATCGCGCCTGCGCGGTGCCGGAGCTCACGCGAGGACTCAAGTCACTTGGCTCGTCGCGGGGCACGCCCGCCGCCGCGCACGATCGCTGGTTCGCGCCACTGCTGGCCGCGCGACGGTCGGTGGAAGGTATAAGCGATCCCGCGCGTCAGGTCATGCTGCTCGACGCGGCCACGCTGGTGAAGGAAATCGAGCGGGCCATCAGCGAGATCGCCGCCACGAAAGCTCCTGGCGATGTCGCGGAGCAACGTGCCGTGGAAGCGGCGCTCGAGGAAGAAGCAGAGACGGTGTTCACCGCCATTGCGATCATGGGGCTGGCGGGGGATGCGTTGCGGGGCGGTGCACTCGACACGCGCATTGCCGACTGGCGGCGGTGGGTGGAGACGATCCGCGGCGTCTTCGCCGCCGCCGATGATGCGTGGACCGGCATCGCCGCCGAGCTACGGTAGCCCGCTACGGTAGTAAGCTACGGCAGCTCGCGGCGGCAGCTCGCGGCGGCAGCTCGCGGCGGCAGCTCGCGGCGGCAGCGCGGCGCGGCAGGTCCCGCCGGGA
>NZ_JBKJRB010000066.1:0-15222 GCF_046594945.1 Gemmatimonas sp.
CTGTAGGCTAGGCTGTAAGCTGTTGGCTAGGCTGTAAGCTGCAGGCTCGCTGGGGGGGGACTCTCGGCTCTCCCTCCCCCGTCCGGGAGCCGAAGCGCCCAACCTTACAAAAAACGAGTTACCTCGCGGCCAGCGAAACTCCCGGCTTTCTCCGTGCGGCCATCATCGCGATTCCGATCATCAGAATCGCGATACCGATGATCTGCGCCGTTGAAAAACCCATCACCATCCGGTCATCCTTGGCGCGAAAGAACTCCACAATGAACCGCTCGATGCCGGCCAGCACGCAATACATCCCGAACAGCCAGCCCGGCAAATGCGCATGCTTCCGGAAACGCCACAGAATCGCAAACATCACGAATCCCATGATCGTCTCGTAAAGCTGCGTCGGATACACCGCGATCACGTCCGACGGGTTGGTACCCGCGGGGAACTGGACACCGAACTGTTGCGACATCACCGCCGCCGTGCTCGGCGGCGCGCCCTCGGGAAACTGCGTCGCGAAGAACCCGTTGAATGGACGGCCATAGTCGTCGCCTACTGCCCAGCATCCCGTGCGTCCGACTGAGTAGCCAGCCGCGATGCCGATCCCGGCCACGTCGGCAATTTTCAGGAAACTCAGCTTCTTGTACTTGATCGTGGCATAGCAGAGCGCGACGGAACCAATGAAGCCGCCCCAGAACACGAAGCCGCCGCGGCTGAAGAAAGCCGAGGGATCGCCCGTCAGGATCACGTAATAAGTCTTCGCCCCAACCAGCGTGCCGATCAACGCCGCGAGGACAATGTCAGGCATCGCCTCCGCTTCGGCGTCGTGTCCGCGGCGCCAGAACTCGCGCTGGCAGACGATCTGCGCGATCACGAACGCCATGAGAACGGCGAGTCCGAATCCGGTCAGTTCGAGGAAGCCGAACTTGAAGACCGTAGGGTGGTGGATGATAGGCGACAATCGAGTACGGAGTAGGGAGTCGGGAGTACGGGGGAGTCGGAGTACGGAGTACGACGGCGCTTACGAAAAGATACCGGGAATCGGCAACGACGCGTGCGCCGTCATGGTTGGATCAGCCCGCTCGCCCGCTTCGAACCGGAAAAGCCCGGCGGCGGCGATCATCGCTGCGTTGTCGGTGGCCAGCCGTGGCATTGGCGCGAACACGGTGCCGCGTGGTGCTACCCGCTGGCCAATTGCGTCCTGGAGCGCGCGATTGCAGGCTACGCCGCCGCCCAGTACCACCCGCGTGCGACGATGCTGGCGAGTCGCCCGCGCCACTTTTTCGGCGAGCGTCTCGATCAGCGCGTCCTGGAAGCCGCGCGCAATGCTGGCCCGTTGCTCGTTCAGCACCCCGGCTTGTCCCGCGTCACGCACCGCGTACAGCGCGGCGGTTTTGAGACCACTGAACGAGCAGTCGTAATAGTCGTCATCGCCCGGCTCGGCCGACTTCCGCAACATCGGGCGCGCGAAGCGATGCGTGTGTGCGTGCGTGGGCGAGTCCGCCTCGCGCGCCAACTCCTCGAGCAAACGACCACCAGGATAGGGCAGCCCAAGCAGCTTCGCGACCTTGTCGAACGCTTCACCGGCCGCATCGTCGCGCGTTTGACCGAGCAGGCGATAGCGGCCCCACGCCTCGACGTCGAGCAGCAAGGTGTGTCCTCCGCTCACCAGCAGCGCAGTGAACGGCGGTTTGGCTTCTGGGTGCTCGAGGAGCGTCGCGAACAGGTGGCCTTCGAGATGATGCACCGGCACGACGGGAGTGTTGTGCGTGAAGCCGAGTGCCTTGGCGTAACTGGTGCCCACCAGTAATGCACCCACCAGTCCCGGCGCGTGCGTGACGGCGATCGCGTCGATATCATCGAGAGAAACGTTGGCGTCGGCCAACGCCGTACGCACGGCCGGCACGATGCCGGTGAGATGCTGTCGACTCGCGATTTCCGGCACGACACCGCCGAACAGGCGATGCACGTCCTGCGACAGAATCACCAGCGATTCGAGACGCATCTCGGTGGGCGTTCCGTACACGACGGCCGCCGAGGTTTCGTCGCACGACGTCTCGATGCCGAGCACGCGGCGCGGGGCGACGTCAGACATGGACCGCGTGCACGTAGAGCCAGAGCGCAATAGCCAGCACGATGGCGGAGAGCGCCCGCACCACGTTCGGCCACGCCACGCGAGTGACCTGACCCACTACGGCTTTGGTTCGGCCAGCAGCGACGAGAGCAGCCGCTGATTGCCTTCCGAATTCCAGTCTTCGGCGCCGATCCACTTCTTGCGGATCACGCCGTCGCGTCCGATCACGAACGTCTCCGGCACGCCCGTGGTGCGATAGATCGACTGAATTGACCCGGCGGGATCGTGCAACATCTCGAACGTGAGATTGAACTCCTTCGCGAAGTTTCGGATCTTTTGTTCGGCGCCTTCATCATCGATGCTGACGGCGACCACTTTGAGCCCCTTCGGGCCGAGCGCCTGATGCACGGCCTCAATGCTGGGCATCTCGGTGCGGCACGGAATGCACCAGGTGGCCCAGATATTGAGCAAGACAACGTCGCCGCGATAGTCGGTGAGCGTCTTCATGGCCGGCGTGCCCGTGAGTGTCTTGGCCGCGAAGCCGGGCGCGTCGGAGCCCACTGAAACGCTGGTGAGCTCGTCCTTCAGGAAATGCGATGCCCCGAACGCGCCGCCTACCAAGACGGCCACAATACCCATCACAACGAGCCACTGTTGTTTAGCGGTCATACCTGCTCCACGCAAAGGTTGCGCAACACGGCGATCTCCGCCTGGGGATCCTTGGCGCCGAAGATGGCGTTGCCGGCCACGAAAGTATCGGCGCCGGCTTCCCAGCACCGATGAATGGTGTCGCGCGAAATCCCGCCGTCCACTTGTAGCGCGGCAGTGCTGTCGGCTTGGTCGAGCAGAAGACGGGCGCGCGCGATCTTGTCGATCGAATACTCGATGAACTGCTGTCCGCCGTACCCCGGATTGACGCTCATGATGAGCACCAGATCCACCATGTGCGCGACTTCTTCGATCATGGACAACGGCGTGGCTGGATTGAGTGCGACGCCCGCTTTACAGCCCAGCGACTTGATGCGCGCGAGCTGACGGTCGAGATGCGGCGCGGCTTCAGCGTGAATGGTGAGCACATCGGCGCCTGCTTTCACGTAGTCGTCGAAATAGTTCTCTGGCTCGACAACCATGAGGTGCACGTCGATCACCTTCGAACTGGACCGACGAGCGGCCTCGATCACCTTCAGGCCGAACGACAGGCTCGGCACGAAGCGACCGTCCATCACGTCGACGTGAATCCAGTCGGCACCGCCGGCGTCGCACATGGCGATCTCGTCGCCGAGTTTGCGGAAGTCGGCGCTGAGCACGGAGGGTGCGATACGAACGGTCATGGAGCCGGATCGAGCTGAGGGGGCAAGAGCGTGTCGGCGGGGGAGCGTCCGTCGCTGATCACGAGTGATACCGTGCCGCTGGCGGCAAGCAGGCTGCCGGCGGGCGGCGTCGTGGCGAGCACGATACCGGCCGGACTGGTGCTGGCGCGGAACTGCACATCGCCCACGAGCAGCCCGGCTTCGAGCAGCTTGTCGCGGGCCGGGCCTTCTTCGAGTCCGACCACATCGGGAACGGGCAGCAGCGCGTTTTCCTTCGCAGCGCTGTCGGCCGACTGAATCGCTTGCGACGCGCTGTCGGCCTGTCGCTTCGATTCCTGATCGCGTTCGGCGGCGGTCGGCTCGGGGATCGTGCCACGCGCGATGCTGTCGAGAACCGCCTGCACGGAATCCACGGCGTTGGCGCGCCCGGGTTCGAGCGTTCGCACGGTGACCACGCCGCCAGCACCGCCGATGATCAGACCGGCCAACGCCGCGACCGCTCCGCGAATGAGCCAGGTACGCGTTGCCTTGGACATCGGCCCGCGCGGGGCGCGTGTGCCGGGCTGTTTCGCGGCGGCCACTAGGCCGTTCTCCGCAAGCGCGCCGCGAAGGCGCCGTCGGTGCCGTGCTGCTGCGGCAACACGCGGAGGAGTCCGTGGTCCAACACGGAGTCAGGTACCGTGCCCGCCGGCGGTGGTTCCAACGTGAATTCCTTGTGCGTGGCGAGGAACGACTCGATCTGGTCGTCGTTCTCTTCGAGTTCGAGCGAGCAGGTGCTGTACACCAGCAAGCCGCCCGGCTTCACCATCGCGGCGGCGGCCAGCAAGATTTCGCGCTGCAGCGCCGGCAACACCGCGAAATCGGACACGCGCAGACGCCAGCGCGCGTCGGGATGCCGGCGGAAGGTGCCGGTGCCGGTACAGGGGACGTCGATCACCACCACATCGGCTTCGCCGATGGCCGGATGACGCGCATCACAGACGATCGGGATGAGGTTGGTGGCATCGAGACGTCCGAATCCGGTGAGCATGCGTTCCACGCGGGCCATCTTGGCGTCGGCCGCGACAACCAGCCGCGCGCGACGCGAGAGTTCGAGCGCCTTGCCACCGGGCGCCGCGCAAAGATCGATCACTACACTGCCGTCGGGCACATCGGCGTACTGCGCCACGAGTGTGGCGGCCGGATCCTGCACGAAGAACAGGCCCTGCTTGAACGCGCCGAGTTCGGTGAGGGCAACGCCTGGGCCGAGCCGGATCGAGTCGGGCACCAGCGGTACCTCGTGCGTGGTCACGCCGGCGCCGGTGAGCATCCCGTCGAGCTGCTCGCGGTTCACGCCGTATGGGCGCACGGAAATCGATGCCGGCTCATTGTTCACGGCCAGCAAGCGCTCGGTGTCCTCCATGCCCCACCGATCGGCCCACCGCGCGATTACCCAGCGCGGATGCGAATACTGCTGCGCGAGCGCTTCCAACGGTTCGTCCGGTACGGGCGGCTCGATCGTATCGCGCTCGCGATCAATGCGACGCAGCACGGCGTTCACGAGCTTGCTGGCGCCGATGCCATGACGACGCTTGGTGAGTTCGACCGTCTGTCCGATCGCCGCGTAGGCCGGTACGCTGCCCATGCTCAGTAGCTGGTACGCCCCGAGACGCAACAGATCGGTGACGTCGACATCGATTTTCGCGATACCTCCACGCACGCGTTCGGCCAGCATCGCATCGAGGCGGTTGCGCGTACGCAGCATGCCCCAGAGCAGCTCCTGCACCCAGCGACGGTCGCGCGCATCCAGCGGCGCGACGTAGCGTTCGAAGGCGGCGTCGAGCATCGCGCCGTTGCGTAGGTCGGCCAGCACCATGGCCGCGGCGGCGCGTGAGTCGGTCACGCCTGGCATGCTGAGCAGCTTCTTTGTGACGACAACCATCATAACGTTCTCACGCGGGCTCGAGCAGGTCGCCCACCGACACGCCACGGCCGCGCGCCAACGAGGCCGCGGTCATGCGCGGCTTGCCGCTGGGCTGGACATCCATGAATCGCACGGCGCCTTCGCCGCAGCGGACCAGCAGCCCGTTGTCGTCGGCCGAGCGCACGGTGCCCGGTGGGCTCGCCAAAGTGGGCTCGTCGAGATCATCGTTCGTGCCATCGCCGACCACGCGCACGCTGAACAGCTTCGTCTCCACCCCGCGCAGACTGGCAAACGCCCCCGGTCGCGGATCGAAGGCGCGCGTGGCGCGTGAGACGCGCTCCGCCGACCAGGTGAAGTCGAGGCGGGCCATATCGCGATCAATCTTCGAGGCGTAGGTCGACTGTGCGTCGTCTTGCGCCACGGGTCGTACGACCTGCGCATCGATCATGGCGAGCGCCTGCACGATGGCCAGCGCACCGAGCTCCGACAGCCGGTCGTGGAGCTCGCCGTAGCTCTCGTCGGATGCGATCGGGGTGCGCAGCACGTGCAGCATGTCGCCGGCGTCGAGCGCGGGCACCATCTGCATGATCGTGATGCCCGTTTCCGTCAGGCCTTCGAGAATGGCCGCCTGAATCGGCGCCGCGCCGCGGAGAGCGGGGAGGACGGACCCGTGAATGTTGAGCGTGCCGAGGGCGGGCAAGTCGATCACCGCCTTGGGCAGAATGCGTCCGTAGGCCACGACTACCGAGACATCGGGCGCGAGCGCACGTATGGCGTCGAGGAATTCGTCGCCACGCGGCTTCTCGGGCTGCAGCACCGGAATGCCTTCTTCGAGCGCCACGCGTTTCACCGGGGACGGATCGAGCTGCGTGCGCGAACGGCCGCGCGGTTTGTCGGGCTGCGTGACAACGCCGACCACGTCATGCCCTTCGCCAATCAGCGCGCGGAGCGGCGGAACGGCGAAATCGGGAGTGCCCCAGAAGAGAATGCGCACGAGTGGGGCGGTCTCCGGTTATGTCTTCGTGATCGGTGTGGTGGCGTCGCGCTCTTTCGGCAGATCGCCGACGGGGAGCACGCGCAGGAGCTTCGGGTACTTCGCCTTCTCGTACTCCCACTCGCGCATCGCGGCGCGGCGCTTGAGCAGACTGAGACGATCGGTAAACAAGCGGCCATGCAGGTGATCGATTTCGTGCTGCAGGCACCGTCCTAAGAGCTCGCTTCCTTCGACTTCATACCAAACGCCGTCGATGTCCTGAGCCCGCACGATAACGCGCGAGAACCGGTCTACATCAGCGTACACTTCGGGAAGCGAGAGACAGCCTTCTTCGCCGCGCACCGAGCCTTCTTTTAAAATGATCTCGGGGTTGATGACGACCAGTCGTGTCTCATCCACCTCGACCACTGCCAGCCGTTCACGACGCCCGACCTGCGGCGCTGCGAGTCCGACTCCCTTCGCCTTGTCCATCGTGTCGAACATATCGTCCACCAGCCGCCGCAACTCTGGCGTGACCTGCTCGACGCGTTCTGTGTCCTGGCGGAGGATCGGCGAACCCAGGACGTGAATATCGAGCAACGACACGGAAACCTCAGGCCGCCGGGGTGGAGGAGCCGACGCGCGAAATGCGGCCCCGCTCGACGATCACCTTCGACTCGCCGGTCTTGATCGTAATGCGATCTTCCATGCTCACGGCGCCGTCCTTGCCGAGTGCGGCGATGTGGACCACTTCGCCGACAAGTCCGCCGGCGGTGACGATCTCATCACCCTTCTTCAGTGCTTCAACGAGCGTATTGTGCGCCTTCCGCTGCCGCTGCTGCGGGCGGATGAGCACGAAGTAGAAGATCGCGAAGATCGCGCCATACATGAAAATCATGGAAGCGATCTGACTGTTGCCACCCAACTGCAGGGCGGCGAGGCTGGCAAGGACGGAGAAGCTCATGAAGACATCGATCGTGAGTGATAGCGGGCGAGCCAGTCACGGCTCCAGCCCTGAAACGTGCCGGCCTGAACGGCGGCCCGTGCGTCGCGCATCAGCGCAACAAGGAAATGTACATTGTGGAGGCTCAGGAGGCGCAGTCCGAGGATCTCCTCCGATACGAAAAGGTGCCGGATATAGGCCTTGGAGAAGCGAGTACAGGCCGAACAGGTGCACTCGTCGTCCAGTGGGGACGGGTCGAGGCGCCAGGCCGCGTTCTTGATGCTCCGGCGGCCCGTGGTCGTGAAAAACGCGCCGGTCCGCCCCATTCTCGTTGGAGCGACGCAGTCGAACAGGTCGACCCCCCGTGCCACGCCCTCTACCAGATCCTCCGGGAAGCCGACGCCCATGAGGTAGCGGGGACGGTCGGTGGGAAGCGCCTCGTTGACCACGTCCAGCATCGCGTACATGTCGGGCTTGGCCTCACCCACGGACAGTCCGCCGATTCCCAGACCGGCCCAGTCTGCGGTGTTCCGGATGGCGGTGGCCGATTCCCGACGCAGATCGGCGTGAATGCCGCCCTGCACGATGGGAAAGAGCGCCTGCACCGGGGTGGGGGCATCGGGGTCTTCCCGAAGCAGTCGGTCGAACTCCACCTGGCAGCGCTCGAGCCAGCGGATGCTGCGCTCCATGGCCTCCCGCGCCAGCCCCGCCTCGGTCTGACCGGGGACCACATGATCGAACTGCATGATCACGTCGGCGCCCAGATTGCGCTCGATCCGCATGACCGATTCGGGGGTGAACTGCTGCCGCGATCCATCGAGGTGGCTGCGGAACTCGACCCCCTGTTCCGTGATCTTGCGCAGCCCCTCCAGCGAAAACACCTGAAAGCCACCGGAATCGGTGAGGATCGGGCCATCCCAATGCATGAAGCGGTGGAGGCCGCCCATGGTGCGGATCATCTCGTCACCGGGCCGCAGGCGCAGATGATACGCATTGGCCAGGATCATCGTCGCGCCGAGGCGCTGCAGATCCTCGGGGTCGAGCGCCTTCACCGAGGCGAGCGTACCGACCGGCATGAACTGCGGCGTAGTCATCACGCCATGCGGCGTCGTGAACTGGCCGGCGCGGGCGAGGCCGTCGGTGGAATCGAGACGAAAGGAGAAGGTCACATTGGCAATCTAGTAGCGGTCGCGAAGGGGCTTCGCGGGAGGAAGGAACGTCGGCGGGATCGTTGGAACTGATGACACAGCGGAAAGGAGAAAAAGAGAACTACTGATCTCCTTTTCTCCTTGTCTCATTTTCTCTGTGTGATCAGGACTTCAATGTTGCAAATCTAAATAATGCACATCGCGTCGCCGTACGAATAGAATCGATAGTGCTCGGCCACCGCCGTACGATACGCCTGCATCGTGAGGTCGTAGCCGGCGAAGGCCGCCACGAGCATGATGAGGGTGGACTTCGGCAGGTGGAAGTTGGTGACGAGATGATCGATGCCACGCAGCGTTGCCGGCGGACGCAGGAAGATGCTCGTCTCGCCACGATACGGATGAATCGTGCCGTGTAGGTCGGTGGCGGTTTCCAGGGTGCGCACACTGGTGGTCCCGATCGCCCACACACGGTTGCCGCGGGCGCGCACGGCGTTCAGTTGCTGCGCCGTGTCGCTGGTGATCTCGCACCATTCCTCGTGCATCACGTGCTGCGACGGATCTTCGTCGCTCACGGGGCGGAAGGTGCCAGCGCCGACGTGCAGCACGATGTTGGCCATTTCGACGCCGCGTGTGCGCAGCGTGTCGAGCAGGTCGGGTGTGAAGTGCAACCCCGCGGTAGGGGCCGCGACCGAGCCGACCGTCTCGGCGTATACCGTTTGATACCGCGCGATATCGCCCGATTCGTCGGCGCGCTCGATATACGGCGGGAGCGGCACATGACCGTACTTCTCGATCGTGCCGGCCACGTCGCCATTCGTGTGCAAACGAACAATGCGCGTACGACGCGGAGTCGTGTCGACGATCTCGACGCGGAAGTCGGGGGCGATCGTGACGACGCGTCCCGGCCGGAGTTTCCCGCCCGGGTGGATCATCGCTTCGTAGTGGTCGTCGTTGACCGGACGGAGCAACAGGATCTCGGCCGGTCCGCCGCTCTCACGATGTCCCAGCAGTCGCGCGCGGAACACCTTGGTGGTGTTCACCACGATCGCGTCACCGGCGGGAATCAACTCGGCAATATCGCGAAACGTGCGATGCGTGATGCTGCTGTCGCGTCGATCGACCACCAGTAAACGGCTCGCATCGCGCGGCTCAACGGGACGCTGCGCGATGCGCTCCTCGGGGAGCTCGTAGTCATAGTCGGACGTACGGGTGCCTTTGTGGGGCGACGCGTCGACGAAGTCAGGCATTGCGGTCATGGAAGCGCAGAAAGACAATCGAATCGGCGCTACAACGCAACAGGTCGGCGTGTTTTAATCTCTCAGCGTATTCGGAATTCGGTGTTACGAGCCGTTTTCTTCTGATTCGAGAGGTCTGTGACCTCGACTTGCAGTCGGTAGCCGCCGGACGGCGCCTGCGTCATGTCGAGCGAGAGATACTCAACAAGCACGGGGAGCGCGCCGCCCTGTCGGTCGAACGAGATCGTAAAGCGATCGCGCGACTGCTGCGCACGGCCCACGGCCTGTCCGAGATTGTCGAGTACGCGCATCGCGAAGCCCGTGACGCCGTCGCGGTCGGCGCGTTCCACCGTGATGGCCACACGATACTTGGTCATTCCATCGCGCGGTATGAGATCGTACATCTCCCAGAGCAATCCGACCGAGCTGTTGCGCGCAAAGCTGCCGGCGTTCGGCGTGATGGCGATATCCCGCCACCGCGAGGGGAGCGCGATACCGCTACGCAGTTCCGGCTTGCTGCCGAGCAACACATCGCTCATGCCGAAGCCCACGTTTGTCGTGGGATCGAGGCGGGTCATTGCGCGGGCGCCCCGCTTGCTGTCGGCCTGCAATGCTTCGACACGCACGACATTGATGCCGGGGCCGAGGCGTCGTGACCACACGCGGTCGAGTGGTGCGTTGCTGCTGTCCCGCGAGAAGGTAAGCTGATCGGACTCCAGTCCGCGGACTTTGACGTACTGGTCGAAGATCCGCAGGTCGATGTCGACGGGGACCCGGTCGAGGGCGTTGGAGCGTACGAGCGAGTCGATCGGCACCCGGGCTGCGATCACGGCATCGCTGGAGTCGGCACCCGAGCGGAAGCGCGCGATACGGATCGGAATCGTGTCGAGCAATCGCGTGGCGGGCACGTTGGCGAATGACACGGGCACGGCGTCGCGCAGCCCCTCGACGTAATTACGATCGAACATCGACACTCGCCCTGTGGCGAATCCGGGCTGGAGGTCGAAGAAGAATGTGAGCTTACTGTGGTAGTCCCAAACCAACGTGACTCCACCATCCAATCGCGTTCGGCTATCGGTCGTGCTTCCCGGAATCGTCATCTCGAAATCCGGTGGCCCATAGCGCACGTACACATCACCGCGGTCGGTGTCGGCACCGCGCAGCTCGATTTCATCGATCGTCCAGCGGAAATCGGCGAACACGACCCGCGCCAGGAACTCGAGACGGAATTCATTCTCCTGGGTAAGCGCGAGCGGATCGCTCATCATCCAGAACATCGCTTCGAGTCCTTCGCGCTGCGATGTCGGCAGCTTGGACCAACTCGCCGAGTCGCTAATCTGCCCCGCCGCGTCTTTGCGCGCACGGGGCCGCATGATGCGCACCAGATTCTTGAGACGATTCGCTTCTGTCTCGTCCATCAGCACAAAGGCGCTGTCGAACGCTCTGGTCGCGCCTTTTTCATTTGCTACTCGATGGTACGCGAGACCCAGCGCCAGCTGGGCCTGATAGTCGAGCGGAAACTGTCCCGCACGCAATGCGGCGACGGTGGCCAGATCCTGCCACTTCTTGCGTTCCGCGTAGGCCATGTACAGATGCCGGCTATAGCGGAGATTGCTGGAGTCGGCCCCCACGGCGCGCGCGAACAGTTGGAGCGCAGAAGCATGATCGTTATCGCCGGTTGGCGGCTCGATCTTGCTGGCGATCGAATTGACGTAGTCTCGTGCGTTGTTGCGATTCCAATTGTTGTTGCTTCCCAGCTGCACTTTTGACATGCCGCTCGGCAGCCCACGATTCGCCAGCGCATCGTAGCTGCGCCAAGCGGCCATGCCCGCCATATCGGCCGCCTCGGCCATCAGGAGCCGCTCGCCCGAGCGTTCGGCGGCTGTCATGCCGTCGCGCGCCTGTCCGCTCGAGGCGAAACGCATGGTGGACACGCCCGACTGGATGTTGAATCGGCTCAGGCTGAGCCAGTAACGTGCGCTATCTGGTGCGAGCCTGGTGGCAAGGCGCAGCGACGTATCGGCGGCGATCAACAGGCGGATCTTCTTCTGATCCTTCATGAAGTTCGGATCGCGCGCGCTGCGGGCTTGATTCCAGAACAGCAGGCCGAGCTGGTGCCACGCCGCGGCGTTTCGCTTGTCGCGGCGTACCACTGAATCGAGCAGCGCGACCGCGCGGGCGGTGTCGCCATTCGCGGCAATGGAATCGGCGACCTGCGCCACGGAGAGTCGCGGAGCGATCGGTTGCGCCGTGAGCTCGGAGGCGGTGAGCATGGGCGCCGCGAGCGATGCGGGCAAGAGCAATACGAGTGCGAGCCGCATGGCTGGCACTAAGGTGCGGGACATTGTGATCATTGCCTAGAGCTTAGAACAGGGTGGGTTGTTCAAAGGCACCAATGGGAGGAACATAGCCAAGATGGCGATAGGCATGCGCCGTGGCAATACGTCCGCGCGGAGAGCGCTGAAGAAAGCCATGCTGCACCAGGAACGGTTCATAGACCTCTTCGATGGTTCCGGGATCCTCGCCAATCGCTGCCGCAATCGTCCCGAGCCCGACCGGGCCCCCGTCGAATTTCTCGATGATCGTCTTGAGGAGACGCGCATCCATGTCGTCAAGCCCGAAGTGGTCCACGTTGTTCAACTCGAGCGCGGCCTGCGCGACCTCGAGCGTGATGCGCCCATCGGCACACACCTGCGCGTAATCGCGCACACGGCGCAACAATCGGTTGGCCACGCGCGGGGTGCCTCGCGAACGCTTGGCAATCTCATGCGCGCCGCGCGGGTCCATTTCCACTTTCAACACTTCTCCGGTACGACGCACGATCACTTCGAGTTCGTCCACCGGATAGAAGCCCAGCTGCTGCACGATGCCGAAACGTGCGCGCAGCGGTGCGGTGAGCATGCCCAGCCGCGTCGTGGCGCCGACGAGCGTGAACTTTTCGATGTTCATCGTCACCGTTTGCGCCTTGGGGCCATCGGACAGTCGGATGTCGATCCGGTAGTCTTCCATCGCCGGATAGAGAAACTCCTCGATGATCGGGCGCATCCGGTGAATCTCGTCGATGAACAACACGTCGCCCTCACGCAAATTGGTGAGAGGGCCGACGAGATCGGCCGGCTTTTCGAGCGCGGGGCCGGAGGTCGTGGTGAGGTTGACGCCCAGCTCGCGGGCCATCAAATCGGCGAGCGTGGTTTTCCCGAGTCCCGGCGGCCCGAAAAAGAGCGTGTGGTCGAGCGGTTCCTTCCGCGCGCGCGCCGCCGCGATGGCAATGCCGAGGCTGTCCTTCACCTTTTTCTGGCCGATGAACTCGACCAGGCGTTGAGGGCGTAGGGACAGCTCGACGACACTCTCATCGGCGAGGGCTTCCGGCGTGGTGATTTCGGCGCGGCTCATGACGGAGAATATACCGTGCCGACTGGGCACGAGCCGTCGGTCGAGGGGTACTGTTGTGGACAGCGGTGGCCATCCAGCTTCCGCCATCTCAGCGTTCCCGCCCGGATTGCGTAAATTTCCGGGAGTGACCCGCGACGCCGTCGTGTGGGCTCCCGTTCGTCCTGCTCCCAGGATTCGCCATGTCCCGTCGTTCACCTGTGCTTTCGCTGGTCGGCATGTCCGTCGTGTTGTTCGCCACAACGGCGTTCACGACGCCTTCGTCTACCGCGCCTGCCCGCCCGTTGCCCGCCACGCCACCGGCTCGCGCCGCGGCTCTTCCCGCCGCGCGCACGACGACGGCGCCCAAGGCGCTCGTAGAAGAGGCCGTGAATATCGATTGGCGTGTGTTGGCCGGCCTCGACTACACCAACGGCAAGTCGACCGACACGCTGAAGAAGCTCGAAGGCAAGCTGGTCAGGATCCCGGGCTTTGTGGTGCCGCTCGACGACTTCCAGGAAGAGGGCGCCGAATTCTTACTGGTGCCGTATTACGGCGCCTGCGTGCACACCCCGCCGCCGCCGCCGAATCAAATCGTCATGGTCGAGATGGGCGGCAAGAAGGCGGTCAAGCTCAACCTGTTCGATGCCGTCTGGATGTCGGGTCGCCTCAAGATCTCCTCAGTGGAGAGCCCGTACGGCACCGTGGGTTACCAGTTGGAAGGACTCAAGGTCGAGCCCTACTCGTCGAAATGAGTCAGGGGGCCACAGGCGCAGCTCTCGCCGGTGCGGTTCCCAACGGGACGCCGGCGGTCGAGCTGTCCGCGGTACGTTTTTCGTACAAGAAGGGACGGGACGTCTTGGCGATCGACTCGCTGACGATCGCCCGCGGCGAGACGGTATTTCTGCACGGGCCGAGTGGCAGTGGCAAGACCACGCTCCTCGGCCTTCTTGCCGGCGTATTGCAGGCGACCAGTGGCAGTGTGCGCGTGCTTGGGCAGGATTTCTCAACCATGTCGGGCGGGGCGCGCGATGCGTTTCGGGCGCGCCATCTCGGTTACGTGTTCCAGATGTTCAACCTCATCCCGTATCTCCCGGTACGGGAGAACATCCTGCTCCCCGTTCGACTCGAACCGGCGCGTCGGGCGCGACTTGGTGACCGCTCGCTCGACGACGCGGTGCGCGACATCGCGTCGCAACTCGATATCGCCCAGTACCTCGATTCGCCGATTGCTGAACTGAGTGTTGGCCAACAACAGCGTGTTGCCGCTGCCCGAGCGCTCATGGGAAGCCCCGAGGTCGTGATTGCCGACGAACCCACCAGCGCGCTCGACACCGATCGACGCGAACGATTTCTCAAGCTGTTGTTCGCGTCCTGCGAGAAGGCCAACGCCACCCTCGTGTTCGTAAGCCACGACCATACGCTGATGCCGCTATTCTCGCGCACCGTGGAGCTGATGGAGATCAATCGCGCAGCCACCGTCGGAGCGGACGCATGATGTTGCTGCGCTTGGCACTCACGTCGTTGCGCAGCCGACTGCTCACCACGTCGCTCACCGTAGCCTCGATTGCGCTGAGCGTGACGCTGCTGGTCGGCATCGAGAATGTGCGGGCCGGCGTGCGTGACAGCTTCGCCGGTACGATTCGCGGTGTCGATTTGATCGTCGGCGCACGCGGTGGCACGCTGCAGCTGTTACTCAGCGCCGTGTTCGGTATCGGCTCGCCGTCCGGCTCGGTAAAGCTGTCTACGATGGCGCGCTGGAAGGCGCATCCCGCGGTCAAGTGGGTCGTGCCGTACTCCCTCGGCGACAGTCATCGCGGCTTCCGCGTGGTCGGTACGACACCAGAGTTCTACGAGCGCTATCGCTTCCGAAAAGATGGACGGATCGTGTTCATGTCCGGACGCGCGGCGGTGGCCGATACGGAAGTCGTGATCGGCAGTGATGTGGCCGAGAAGCTTGGCTATACCATTGGTTCGCCGGTAGTCGTGGTGCACGGACTCCGCGATATCGGCACGTCGAGTCACGAGGCGCACCCGTTCCATGTTGTCGGGATTCTCGGGCGCACGTTCACGCCGATCGATCGGTCGGTGTACGTGACGCTGGAGGGCATTGAGGCTATGCACGAGCGGGAGAGTGCGATCGCGGGGGCGTCGATGGCGTCGGCGGAGGGAGCAGGGGGGAGGGTTTCAGGGGGGAGGGGGCAGGGGGAAGCGGCGCAGGCGGGGCCTTCGGCGGCCGCGGAACAACGCGCGAAAGGCGCTCGGGCGGCGGCCATTGTGGC
>NZ_JBKJRB010000061.1:0-5480 GCF_046594945.1 Gemmatimonas sp.
GATTCGCGGTCATTGCCAGCGTTGTTGTCGCCATCCTCGCCGTCGCCTGTGTGGGCGGCGTCTGGTGGGTGCTCGAGCATCTCGGCGCGTGCTCGGTGGGGGGCGGCTGATGCTGCGGGCGTGGGTAATGACCATCCTCTGGTCGTTTGTTGCAGCGATTGTCGTCACGCAGTTCTGCGGGCGCGTGCTCGGGTGGCAGGAGGGATGGGCACAGGGGCTCGGCGTCGTGGGGTTTGCGGCCATGCATTGGTTCCGGTTTATTGTTTGGTACCCCGTCCGCTTTGTCGTCACCGGCAAGGACATCGACCAGTGATGGCCGTTGCCAAGATCGTGGTCACCACCTCGACCGGCTACGTCCTCCACGCCGTTGCCGTCTGCGAGGATGGGTTTGATCTCGACGTCGAGCTTCGTTGCCCACCGCACCGCGTCCCGCGCGCGAAGTCGAGCCACGTCATGCACCTCGCGCGGGTGTCCATCCCTCGCCGTGCTGTCGGCGGGAAGTTCACCGACGGAGGCTTGCATGCCGCTCGGGCACTTCTGCTCCGTCTGTGGAGCGGTCGATGACGACGCGAGCCGTTTGCTGCCACGTACGCAGGTCCACGGCCCGTCCCCCGACATGGGGCATCCTCGAGCCGGCCGGGGCTCCAGAGGGCCGTTCTGAGGTTTGTGGAAGTGCTCGCGAGGTGGAGCGATGATCCGCGTAGGCCATCTGGTTCGCGTGCGCTCTCGCGCGTATCACCGAATCGACGACGGCTCGGAACGATGCGCGTACCTGCTCGTGGGCGGCCTCGCGCTTATCGTAGACCTCCGTATCGTTCCCGACGGTTACGATAACCTGGTCGTGGTGCAGGGGCATCGCCGGGTGCTGGTGCCGGTGCCGCATGCGGAGACGCATCTTCAGGGCATCGCCGCAATGCCGACGAGCGCGCTCGCCTCGTTGCCGTTGGCGCGAAGCTGCTGGGCGATGCACCTCGCTGCGATTGGCCGTCCCGTCACGAGGCACTGAGCAGGTGCTCGACCGACTTTCCGGCTTGCGACACACCTCGTCGCACGCACGGGCGTCAGGCAACCTGCTCGTTAGCCGTTCCCGCCTGGTACGCCGCCGCGTACGCTCGCGTTGTCCATGCCGACCAAGCGCGCCCTTCTCGAACAGTTGTCCCGTCCCGAGCTTCAGGAAATCGCAACACGCTTCGAGCTTGAGGTTGCCGACCGTAGATCAGTCGAGGCCCTTGTCGACGCCGCATCGGTGTCACCGAAGGCGAACCTCACGGCAATCCTCGGAGATATGTCGGGCGACCGTTTGAAGGAACTATGTCGGGCGCTCGACCGCGACGATCGTGGCAAAGAAAAAACTGCCCTTATCGAGAGGCTGCTCGAATCGAAGGCCACCTCCCACGCAGCCGAAGGTTCGGACTCACACCCCGCCGAACCGCCGTCCTCGCAACCGGCAAAGGCTCCGCGCAGGTCTCGCCCCACTCAGCCCAAGAACGGCGGAGGCGATCTCGGGTTCGAGAAGACACTGTTCCTCGCGGCCGACAAGCTCCGTAACAACATGGACGCGGCGGAGTACAAGCACGTCGTCCTCGGACTCGTGTTCCTGAAATACATCTCGGATGCGTTCGAGGAGCTTCACTCGAAGCTGGTTAAGCAGGCCGACGAAGGAGCGGATCCCGAGGAGCGCGATGAATATCGCGCAGAGCGCGTGTTCTGGGTGCCGAAGGAGGCCCGCTGGGCGGAGATTCAGAAGGGCGCGAAGCAACCAGAGATCGGCCAGAAGATCGACGCCGCAATGGAGGCGGTCGAGCGGGATAACCCGTCGCTGAAAGGTGTTCTCGCCAAGAACTACGGCCGCCCCTCTCCAACCGAGCGGCACGAGGCGTTGATCCCGTCGTCGCGACGTAAGCCGATGCGCCGCGCGGAGCGAGTCCGGCCACGGACGTGAGGTCGGCGCTCGAGGCGGAGGACATTGCCCGCAGAATTTCGGAAGCAAAGCTCTCGGCGAGGCGGGCGGTCACCGTGTGGAGGTCGGACATGGCGCGCCGATTACACCACGGCACCACCCGCAGAACCATGAGCGAGGGACGATGCGTGCGGGTACGATGCCGGGATGGGGATGGACGAGGCGTTCGAGATTGCGAAGGGGGTCCTCGCGCTTTGGAAGGCCGGACTCAGCGTCGAGGGAAAGGAACTCTCCGAGACGGATACGCGTCTAAAGCTCATTGACCCAGTGTTCGGTGACGGCCTCGGCTGGTCGGAGACGTACATCATTCGCGAGGAGCCTGTGGACGAGGGCTTCGTCGACTACACGTTCCGAAAGACGGGCCGAAACTTCTTCCTCCTCGAAGCAAAGCGGGTCCTACCAAACTTCGATCTGCCGGTGCGTAGCGACCCAGAAATCGTCACCATTGGCGGCGCGGCGCTTTCCGATAAGAAGCTGCAGAAGGCCATTAGGCAGGCAGCCGGTTACGCCCCCAACCTCGGCTGTCCATTTTGTGTGGTAACGAATGGATATCAGTACGTCATTTTCCCGGCGATCCAAGAGTTGCCGCTCGCCAAACGCAAGGCGGTGCTCCTCGCTGACATCACGGCACCGGCATGCTTCAAGATGCTGTACGAGCTTCTTTCGTACGATGCGGCGACCGGCTCTGCACTACGTCGGTACTTTGCGTCTCTTGAGGAAGTAGAGACGCTCACCACGCCGCTCTCGTTCGTCGACAACCCGGACCGGGAACTCACGCGAAATCGCCTGTGGAGCGTTCTGAACCATCTCGCCACGCGCGTTCTCGAAGATCGCCCGGAGTCGCGCATCGAGATTATCGAGAACTGCTACATCACGACCCGCGAGACACGGGAAACGGACTCGCAACTTCGCGACCTCCTCGCGCGCCAGCCGCCAAGGCTCATTCGGGAATCGGGAAGCAGCGCGGTTCGTCCGTTCTCCCGCGAGAAGACCTCGATCGGTCACGCGCTTGAATCAGCGATCAAAGACCGCAAGACCGGCGTCTATGTGCTCACCGGGGGCGTAGGCTCGGGCAAGACGACATTCCTTGCCCGGTTCCAGCACGTCGTTGAGCCTGCGCTCGTGAACGAGTTCTGCGCATGGTTCAAGGTGGACTTCCTCCCTTCGGGGAAGCCGCCGTCTGGCACGTTGACGGGAGAAGACGACATCGAGAGTTTTATCTTTCGTGCTGTCCGCAAGCAGATCGGCGAGGGCTACGCTAACGAGATCAAGACCGACGGTGAATCTCTCCGGGTGCTTTTTGCCGACGAACTCGCCCCGCTCAAGGACACGCTCCTATACGGGATGGCGCAGGACAGTGATCACGCACGCGCGATAGTAAACAGTCAGGTCCACGACTTGTTTCATCGCGACAAGGCGTTTGCAAAAGCAGCGATCCGGCGTCTTGTCTATTTGGGCCGGAGGCCGGTGTTCGTCCTCGACAACTCCGATCAGCTTGGAGAGGACTTTCAGGAGCGCGTCTTTCTGCTGGCAAAATCTATGCAGGATGAATTCAAGGCCATCTGCATCGTGTCGCTCCGAGATGAGAAGTTCTACGCGGCCTACTATCGAGGCGTCTTCAACGCCTTCCCCACTTCAAAGTTCCACATTGGAAGCCCCGATCTTCAAGACGTGCTCCGTCGTCGCTTGGAGTACGGGCTCGCCCTGATTGACAAGAACCCTGAGGAGTTCTTTCCGGCCGCACAAGAAGCGGAAGCTTCTCTGAAGCTCGACGACTGCAAGCGCCTGTTGGAAATTTTCATCCGTAGCGTGACCTATCGCAACCGGAACATCGTGCGGATGGTCGAGTCGGTCGCCGGCGGCAACATCAGGTTCGGCCTTGAGATCTTTCGAGATTTCGTCGGGTCCGGCAATACAGACGTAACGGCTATCCTGCAAACTGACCGTGGCCGAGGCGGGTATGTTGTGCCGTTTCACCAGTTTGCGAAGTCTGTGACCCTCAACAACTCTGAGTTCTATCACGCGGGCAAGTCCTCAATCGTAAACGTCTACGCACGTTCCGCCGGTGTCCGTTCTAGCCATTTTACGCGCCTTCGTCTGCTGTCGTATATGCATGATAATCAAAAGTCAGCGTCGGCGCACGGCGAGGGCTACGTTGACATCGATACGCTACGGGAGGATTTCCTAGGGGCGTTCGACAATCCCGAAGACCTGTCGCAATCCCTCGCGCACCTCGTGCGTTCATTCTTGCTCGATTCCGAGCCGCCTCGCGTCTTCGACGCGGACGCGCAGGCGTACAAGATCGCGGCATCGGGTGCGTATTACCTGAAGTACCTTGCGCAGTCGCTGGCGTACGTCGATCTCATGCTGTACGACACCGCAATCGCGGATACGACGCTCGCACGCAATCTCGCTGCGATAGCGCGTGCTCGGGACCTCAACGTTCGGTCAGAGCGCGTTCAAACGTGGTTGCACTACCTCGCCGAAGAGGAGGCGCGGGAGCTTGCGCTGGTTCCGCCGTCCTCCGCCTTCTCCGCGCCGTTGATGCCGGCAATCATCGCGCAGATCAATACCGAGCTAGAGACTCTCTCGCAGAGACGCGCATCGCCCTCGACGCCAGGCCCAAGCTCGGCCCGCTGACGGCGACGCAGGGCTGTGCGAAGCGTGATACGCACTTCAGTCGTATGTAATTCGACCGTTATCTATATTAATGCGGCCGCGCGCGTCGGTCCACAGGCAAGTCAAATGCCAACAGCATCGCTGAAAATGAATCGTCTAATCGTTTATATTGATACGCATGTCGCACTTGACTCGTGTTGTCTGTTATGCGCGCGTAAGCACATTAGGACAAGCCGAGGGAGGCGTCTCTCTCGACGCGCAGGTCGCTAAGCTCCGCGCGTTCGCCGAGGCCACCGACCTCGAAGTGGTCGATGTGATCCTCGACGCTGGAGCATCCGCCAAGACGCTGGATCGCCCCGGTCTCCAGCGCGCTCTCGCGATGCTGAACGGCGGCGAGGCGGATGGTGTACTCGTCACCAAGCTGGATCGGCTTACGCGGTCGGTACGCGACCTCGGTGATCTCGTCGACCGGTACTTCTCATCCAAGTTCGCGCTGCTCTCCGTCGCCGACTCCATCGACACGCGCTCCGCCTCGGGCCGTCTCGTGCTCCACATCCTCGGCAGCGTGTCGCAGTGGGAGCGCGAGAGCACGGGCGAGCGAACGAAGGAGGCGCTGCGGGAGGTGAAGCGGCAGGGAGGGCGTGTTGGTGCTGTCGGCCTCGGTCTTCGCCGTATCGAGCACCGAGATGGTGATGGTCGTCTCGTCGTCGAGGTCGCCCCTGAAGAGCGCGCCATCGTCGAGCGCATCGTGGGGCTCCGTCGCGAGGGCCTCGCGTACCACGCGATCGCCGACATCCTCACCCGCGAGCAGATTCCCACCAAACGCGGTGGGAGGTGGTTTGCGGCGACAGTTCGTGGAGTTGCTTTGCGCGAGAAAGTTGGCGCAGTCGCTTTGACCCCG
>NZ_JBKJRB010000107.1:0-10626 GCF_046594945.1 Gemmatimonas sp.
CACGAGGCACGAGGCACGAGGCACGAGGCACGAGGCACGAGGCACGAGGCACGAGGCACGAGGCACGAGGCACGAGTCATTGCCCGGCCGGCGGCTGCCAGAGTTCCACCTTGTTGCCCTCAGGATCAATGACCCACGCGAACTTCCCGTACTCGGAATCGTCGATCTTCTCAAGCACGTTGCAGCCCTCCGCGCGCAACACGGTGACCAGCGCGTAGAGATCGTCCACTCGGTAATTGATCATGAACGTGGACGTACTGGGCGCGAACGAATCACCGGTGGCTGAACCGATCGACCAGATGGTGGTGCCCGCAACAGGGTTGCCGTCAGCGTCGGTCCAGGTAAACGCCGCACCGCCCCATGTTTGCACATCGATTCCGAGATGCCGCTTGTACCAGGCCTGCAGTGCCGGCGCATCGTTGGCCTTGAAAAAGATGCCGCCGATGCCAGTGACTCGCTTCACAGACACTCCGGGATGGGTGATGGCGATGACGAGACGCTCAACTGATCCACGTCCCGAGCATCGTAGCCAGACCGGCGAAGGCAGTCACCATGACCGCGCTTGCACCGACCACCGTCGCTATCGCGCGCACGAATCGCCACGCCCGCGACGTAGCGGCGCGCTTTTCGTCCGCCGCACGCTCCGCCGCACGATCGGCCCACGCCCAGGTGCCCAGCATCGCCAGCCCGCAACCGACGGCCATCAGCACAATCCAGCGGTCGGGGCGCAACCAGACCGCCACGCTTGCCAACACCAGGCCGATTCCAACCTCGGCGCCAAACTGACGCGGCGGGGCGTGCTGCGCATAACGGTGCAGTACTGCCGCGAGTGTCGCGCGTTCGGGTACGTGATCGCTCACCATCGTGTCCTCCAGCAGAACGAGCGCTTGACTCGGTCGAGGCCGACAGCGAGCGAGCCTCAGCACGATACGTTGTAATTGGACGCCAGAACCCATCCAGCGCCAGCACCCCCGCCGCTTGCGGCCTTCCCCGACGACCCTAATCTTGTACGGCTGCGGCACCGCATGCCTACGATCCGCGATGGACAGGACGCTTCATGACCTCACCCCACCTGCCGGATTCCTCGCCGTCAGCGACGCCAATTCAACAGCTGCACAGTGCGATGCAGCGAGGCGACGCCGACGCCGCGCGCCGACTGCTCGCCGAGCACGCCGAGTTCCGCCAGCTCATCAACGCGCCGTTCTTCGCATTCAATTCGCCGGCGATGGTCGCCTACGCCAACGACGTAGACATGGTGAACGTGCTGCTTGAGTTCGGTGCTGACCCGAACCGGCGCAGTGAGTGGTGGGCTGGTGCGTTTCACGCGCTACACGTCGCGACCGGTGCCGCGGCGCAGCGATTACTTGCGGCCGGTGCCATACCCGATGCCTGCGCGGCCGCCCATCTCGACGATGCGAACCTGCTGGCAACGATGCTCGCGGCCGACCCGGCACGCGCCTCAGAGCGTGGTGGTGATGGACAAACACCACTCCACTTTGCACGGTCGCGCGGCGTCATCGACCTGTTGTTGAACGCCGGTGCGGACATCAACGCGCGCGACGTGGATCATCGCGCCACGCCGGCGGAGTGGATGCTGGCGGGTGCGCGCGGTGCGGGTCGCTACGAGTTGGCGCTCGATCTCGTGGAGCGTGGAGCCGACGTTGACATCTTTCTGGCGGCGGCACTCGGGCTCACCGATCGTGCGTGCACGCTGCTGCATCGTGAACCGGCCCTGCTCAACGAGCAGACGGGGCGCGGACGTTACGGCGAGATGCTGCCGAGTAGCTTTCACATTTACCTGTGGTCCATCGGTCGCGATCTCTCGCCGTTGGACGTCGCGGCGCAATTCGGGCACGACGATACTCGGGCGGCGATGCAGGCGTGCGCGACGCCGGGTCAGTGACGGCGGCGAGCAATGGCAACAGCAACAGCACCAGCCGGAACACGGATGGAACGGATCGACGGAAACCACACAGGATAAGATCAAAAGCGCCGCGCTGTTCATCCTAATCTGTGCCGTTCCGCGCAATCCGTAGGCTCCGTGTTCCGGCTGGTGCTGTTGCTGTTCATCATGCGTGACCGCCGCCGCTACTCCACTCCGATCTTCTGGCGAATCTCCGCATTGGGCCCTTCGAATTTTGGCATCGCCACATTGCCGATGTAGCCCAAGTCCTTCCACCCTTGGGGCGTGGTGTAGAACGCGGTTGCCGTCTGATCGCGAATGGTGTCGAAAAACTGCGCCGCGAACTGATGTTCCGGCTTGGCCTTCGGCAGATAGCAGATGTCGTCGCAGATCGTGGTGCGCTGCGCGAGAGTAGCGAGATGGAACCGCTGGCCGAAGCGCGTGTCCGATTCGCGATCCAACCAGGCCAATCCACCACGCACGCGCACCAGTGAGGTATCACCGCCGGGCCGGCTGGCCCATTCGTTGATGTAGGCCGGCGCACCGACCGTCGATGCCGCTGGGCTCTTGGCATCGGCGGGGATGATCATGTCGCACAGCGCGGCGAGTGTGGCCAGCTCGCGCCGCTGCAGCTTGTTCGGCCAGTCGGCCTTGGCCACCTGCAGCACGGGGTCACTGGGCGTGCCACGCGGGCCCTTGCGCTTTGTTTGGGCTTCCTCGAGCATCGGGAGCGGCGCGCGTGGCGCGGACCCACCCGGCGCTGCCGCCGCCGACTCCGGCAGCAACGGCACCATCGCCACCGCCGCCATCGCCTTCAGCGCATCGCGCCGTGCGATGCCCGGCCCGTCCGACTTGGATTCGTTACTCATCAGAGATTCCCTCGCTTCAGTTCGGCCACGATGTGATCGCAGCTGCGCCACGCGAGCGCGAGAATGGACAGCGTCGGATTCTTGTCGGCGTTCGACACGAACGTCGCGCCGTCGGTGACAAACAGGTTCTTCACGTCCCACGTCTGACCGAATTCGTTGAGTACCGATGTTTTTGGATCGCTACCCATGCGAACGGTGCCCACCTCGTGGATGATCGAGCCGCCGGCGGCGATGGCTTTGCTCCCATCGGTCTGCACCGTGCCCTGCACTTTCCCGCCCATCTGGTCGATGATCTCAGCGAAGGTCTTGTGCATGTGCGCCGCCTGCTGCGTCTCATGCTCCGACCACTTCCAGTGAAAACGCAGCACGGGAATGCCCCACTGGTCTACCGCGACGGGATCGATTTCGCAGAATGAATCTTCATTTGGAATCATCTCGCCGCGGCCGTCGAAGTACATGAATGAGCCGTAGTACCGGCGCGCTTCTTCCTTGAACTTCCGGCCATAGGCGCCCTGTGTGAAGCTCTCGAGCCCACCGAAGATGCCGGGGCCAGGCATGCCGCGACCGCCGCCAAACTCAATGTGGTAGCCACGTGCGAACGACATCCGGCCGGCCTTCTGTTCGCCGTACTTCCACCATGGCATGTACATGTGAATACCGGCCGTGCCGTCTTCATTCACCGGCGGCAGCCCTTCCAGGCGCGGGATCTGCGCGGAGAGCCCGGCGCCCACGGTATCCATGAGATACTTGCCCACCACGCCGCTGCTGTTGGCGATGCCGTTGGGGAACAGCGTGCTCTGGGAGTTGAGCATGATGCGCGACGTTTCACATGCACTTGCCGCCAGCACCACGACCTTGGCTGTGACGTGATGATCAACGCGCGTGAGCTTGTCGATGTAGTGCACGCCACTCGCCTTGCCCTGCGCGTCGACTGACACTTGACGCACCATCGCGTCGGTAATCAACGTGACGTTGCCGGTGGCCATCGCCGGCGGAAGCAGCACCGTGGTACTCTGAAAGTTCGCCTTGATGGAGCAGCCACGGCCACAGTCGGTGGCATAGAAGCAGGCCATGCGCTCGTTCATGCTTTGCCGCAGCACGCGCTGCGCGAGCGCATTGCCGGGATGCAGCTTGGCCGGCAACCGGGCCGAGTCCTGACGCTGCGTAAGCACGGCACGGTGTGCCGGAATGACCGGAATCTTGAGCGGATCGCAGGCCTGCTTGGCGAGCAACTCGTACGAGCGCGCGGCCGGAGGTGGCTGCAGGACGCCCGGCGACGAGCGCGGGGTGTTCTCGAGGTCGTCCTCGCCACCGTACACGCCGATCAATAGCTCCGTCTTGTCGTAGTACGGGGCCATCGTGTCGTACGTCATCGGCCAGTCGGCACCAAGTCCGTCGCGTGATTTAGGCTTGAAGTCGTACGGCCCCATGCGCAATGAAATGCGACCCCAGTGGTTCGTCCGTCCGCCCAACATGCGTGAACGCCACCAGCTGAACTGGCTGCCCGGCGCGGTGGTGAACGGTTCGCCCGGCACGCGCCAACCGCCGTCGACCGTGGCATCGTAGAAGCCGAACGGCTTGTCCGCATTGCCGCTCCCGCGTAGTGGCGCGTCCTTCGGCGTCTGGAACATCGGTGTTTCGGTGACCGGGTCGTAGTCACGCCCCGCCTCAAGGAGCAGCACCTTGAGCCCCTGCACCGACAGTTGGTAGGCGGCCATACCGCCACCGGCACCGGAGCCAACCACGATGACATCGTACTGCGGCGCAACTTTGGAACGACGGGAGTACACGCGAAACACTCCATTGCGGACGGGATTCGGAGGGTGCACCGATGCACCACTATCCAAGCTACCGTCGGGGCCGGAAACGCGTCAGGCGTTCCGGAACGGCCACCCATGCGGCCACGCGGCCCCGCGCGGTCCCTCGCTTCCCGTCTCTGCTGCGGCGTAGTTTGCGTCATTCGCGTCCCGACCGGCCCGGTCGGGCGCTGCCTCCTCTCGGTCGAACGTGGAACATCTCGACGTCCTGATCATCGGCGCTGGACTTTCCGGCATCAGTGCAGCGTGGCACCTGCAAACGGAGTGCGCAGATCGGTCGTACGCGATTGTCGAAGCCCGCGAACGGATGGGCGGCACCTGGGATCTGTTCCGCTATCCCGGCGTGCGGTCCGACTCCGACATGTACACGCTGGGTTATCGCTTTCGGCCGTGGCGCAATGCCAAAGCGATCGCCGACGGTTCGTCGATCAAGGCCTACATCGAGGAGACGGCACGCGAATTCGGCATCGACCGCCGTATCCGCTACCAACACCGGCTCGTACGCGCGGCGTGGTCATCGGCCACCGCACGCTGGACGATCGACCTCGAAGTCGGCGTTGAGCGCACGCCGAAACAACTCACGTGCACGTTTCTCTATAGCTGTGCCGGCTACTACGACTACGCACAGGGTTACACGCCAGAGTGGCCGGGCATGGCTTCGTTCACAGGACGCGTACTGCACCCGCAACACTGGCCCGCAGATCTCGACTACCGCGGGGCGCGCGTGGTCGTGATCGGCAGCGGCGCGACGGCTGTGACGCTCGTACCCGCGATGGCCACGGGTACGCACGCGGCCGCGCACGTGACGATGCTGCAGCGTTCGCCCACGTACATAGCCACCCTACCCTCCGTAGACACGATCGCCAATGCGCTACGTCGTGTGCTTCCGTCTCGGTTGGCCTACGCGCTCGCGCGCTGGAAGAATGTGGCGCGCAGCATGTTCTACTATCACATCGCTCGCACGCGTCCCGCGATGTTCAAGAAGTCGCTGCGCGCGGAGGCGGAGAAGGAACTCGGTGCGGACTTCCCATACGATGCGCACTTCAGGCCGCGCTACGAACCGTGGGACGAGCGACTCTGCATGGTACCGGATGGCGATCTCTTCACCGTGTTGCGCGAAGGGCGCGCCTCGATCATCACCGATCAGATCGAGCACTTCGAGGCGACCGGCGTGATGCTGATGTCCGGGGCGCGACTCGAGGCGGATATCGTGGTGGCTGCGACTGGTCTGCGCATGTCGTTGCTTACCGGTGTCACGCTGGTCGTCGACGGGGTCGACGTCGAGCTGGGACGGACGATGATCTACAAGGGAATGATGGTGAGCGATATTCCCAACATGGCGGCCGCGGTGGGATACACGAATGCGTCGTGGACACTCAAGTGCGACCTCATTGCACAGCACGTGTGTCGGTTGCTCAACTACATGCGCGCGCACGAGTATGTACAATGCACGCCGCGCCGTGATCACTCGCTGAAGGAGGTGCCCGTGTTTGACTTTACATCGGGGTATGTTCAGCGCGCGGCCTCGCGATTGCCCAAACAGGGCAACCGCGCGCCGTGGCGCCTCTACCAGAACTACGTGAAGGACCTGTTCGTCTTACGCCACGGCCGCGTCAACGATCCGGCGCTCGAGTTTCGTACTGCGTCAGGAGCCGCGTCGTGAGTGGAACCACAATCGCCTTCGCGTTGGCCACCAGTGCCGTGCTGCTGCTCGTCGGGCTCGTGTGGTTCACAGCCATCACGGCCCGCCGCGTCGAGCGCGCCCTGCCGCCCACGGGCCAGTTCATCGAGGTCAATGGCGCGCGCATTCACTACTTCGATCGCGGCCAAGCGCCCGTTACACTGCTGCTCGTGCACGGACTGGGCGGCAACGCCATGCACTTCACGCACTCGGTGGTCGATCGCTTGGCGCGCGACTTCCGCGTGGTGGTGATGGACAGGCCTGGCTCCGGATACTCCACCCGCGCCGATCATGCCGCTGCCGGACCGGTCGCGCAGGCAGAAATCGTGGCGGCGTTCATCCGTGTGCTCGGTCTTGATCGACCGGTCTTGGTGGGACACTCGCTGGGTGGTGCCATCTCACTCGCCGTCGCGGTGGCGCATCCCACGCTCGTGCGTGGGCTGGCGCTGATCGCGCCGCTCACCTTGCCGCAGCCTGAATCACCCGCCGTGTTCCAGGGGCTGATGGTTGCCAGTCCGCGCCTGCGATCGGCGATTGGTTGGACGGTCGCCACACCCCTGTCTATCGCGCGACGCGCCATCATGCTCGACGTGATTTTTGGGCCCGAGGCAGTGCCAGCCGACTTCGCGCTCGCGGGCGGTGGATTGCTGGGCATGCGTCCCTCGGCCTTCGTGTCGGCATCCACCGACCTGATGGCCGTGCCGGCGGACATGCCGAGGCTGGTGAAACGCTACGCCACACTGCAGCTGCCAATCTCGATTTTGTACGGCACGCACGACCGCATTCTCGATCCCGCGTTGCATGGGGAGCAATTCAGAGCGCTGCTGCCCCATGTGCAACTCGACTACGTGGAGGGAGCGGGACATATGTTGCCGCTGACGGTCCCGGAGCGGGTGGTCAGCATCGTACGCGAGGTCGCCGACCGCGCACGCTGAGTCGTGTAGTGCCGCACCCCGTTGGCCTGCCGACGAACGTCGACGCCGCTACAGCTCTCCCCGCTTCGCCGCCGCTGCGACGTAACTCCCCGCGCGAAAACCGAGCGCGAAGATGGTACCGGTGGGCTGGCCACGCGTGGACGTAACCAGGGAGCTCCCGTCCACGACGAAGAGATTCTTCACATCGTGTGACCGGTTGTGGGCGTCAACCACCGAGCGCGTAGGATCGTTGCCCATGCGGGCCGTGCCGAGCAGGTGCACGGAACCCTTCTGCGAATTGAAAGGGGCCTTCCAGGTCTCGCGCGCGCCGGCGGCTTGAAGAATCTGTTGGCCGATGCCCAACTGGAACTCGGTGAACTTGATATCGTCCGGATGGTCGGTGTATGTGACGCGCATGGCCGGCACCCCCCACGCGTCCTTGAGCGTGGGATCGAGATCGACGGTGTTGGTCGGCATCGGGATCGACGTGCCATGGGTGGAGACCACCATGTAGCGACCGTAGTTGCGGTGCAGCGCTCGCACATACTCGGCGCCCCACTGCGGCTTGGCGGGGTTCACCACCTCCAGCGTGGCGATCATCGGCGATACGGTACCAAAGCGCGCATCCATCCCGCCGCCGCCATAGAAGCCGCGCTTGGGGTCGGCATCGTAGTGATCCCACAGCGCGCGCGTCACCATCGGCCCCTTGAACTCGTTCAGCAGCTCATCGAACACGCCGCTGGCGGTGGCGTACGTGTTGAACATGAGATGCTTGCCCACCATGCCGCTGGAATTTGCGAGACCATCGGGGAAGCGGTTCGACTTGCTGTTCAGCAGCAGCCGCGGGGTCTCGGCGCCGTTCGCCGAGAGCACGACACACCGGGCGCGCTGGAACACTTCCTTGCCCTTCTCGTCAAAGTACACCACGCCCGTGGCACGACCGGCGGCGTTCACTTCGATCTTTCGCACGTAGGCATTGGGTCGCACTTCGCAGCGACCACTCGCCACCGCCTGCCGCAGCGTAACCGCCTGCGAGCTGCCTTTTGCGCCGTACTCGCAGCCGAAGCCCAGGCAGGCACCGCAGTTCTGACAGGGCACCCGATTGCCGTAGGGGCGACTCAGGATCGCCATCGGTGACGGGAACGGATGCAGGCCGAGCTTCCGTGCGCCCTTGTCGAACAGCACGCCCGACGACTTGACCGGGAGTGGCGGCAGCGGGTACGGCGCCGAGCGTCGCGGTTCGAACGGATTCTTCGTGTGGTCACCGGAGACACCGAGGATGCGCTCGGCGCGCGTGTACCACGGCTCCATGTCGTCGTAGCTGATGGGCCAGTCCACGAACCCCGAGCCCCGGATCTCGCCCCAGGTGGTGCGCTCGTTGAAGTCCACGGGACGCAGACGCCAGAAGTTGGCCGTCCAATGCGTGGATGACCCCCCTACGGTCCGCGCATAGAGAAGCCCGCTCGAGAAATCGCCGACGGCGGGGGTGGTGGGCGCGTTCGCATGCGGGCGGAATGACTGCGGCAACTTCTTGAAGTCGTTGGTGAGCTCGCCCTGAATAAAGATCCGTGTGTCATCGTGTGTGAAATCCTTCTCTGTACGATGCGGGCCCGCTTCGAGCACGAGCACATTCACTCCGGCGCGCGCAAGCTCCCAGGCCACCGAGCCCCCGGCGGCTCCTGAACCGATGACCACCACGTCAACGACGTCGGGAGGGCGAAAGGTTCTGGTGGGGGTTCCCGATGGCTGCGGCGGAATGACCAGCGGCAGCACACGGGCGCCGCCAGTGGGTTTGGTCGCGTTGGCTTGCGCATCGTAAAAGCCATAGGGTGGTTGCCAAGCGGGCTGATGCCCGTGCCCCATGGTTTTCCAGCCCGACATTCCGGCATTGCCGCCGTGCGCCGGATCACTCGAGAAACCGAAGCGGACGCCGGTAAGAATCGCGCCAAACCACGGCTCGCGCTGCAGTGTTCGTAACAGCGCATCCTGCTGGGCAGCCGACAGCGCGCTAAATGCCGCGCCGGCATGGGCCTTGGCCGCCGCTGCCTCGATGGCGGCAAGACCACCCACGACCGGCGGCTTGAGGTCACGCAGGAAGTCGGCGAGCACCCGATCCATGAAGCGGGCCACGTTGGCTTGCGTGGCTCCAGCCAACCCATCTACCGCGGGCATGAGGCGATCGGCGACGGCGGTGAGCAAGCGCAATTGCTGGGGCGTGAGCGCGCCGGGCGCACCCGGTGTCGCAGCGAGCGCGTGATGCACCCCGGCAAGCGTTGGCCATCCGAGTGACAGAAACATGGCGCCGACCGTGGCGCTCCCCGTCGACTTCAGAAAATCACGGCGGGAAAAGTCGGCGGCCATGCTGGTGTGGGCTGAGGGGTGAACAGATCGGGGCGATCTGTAAGTGTGCAGCGTGCTCCTCAGTTGCGCAAATCCCCAACGCGGACGCTCAGCGATGTGATCGACACGCCGCGCTAGCGCGCGTTGTAACCGTTTACCGGTCCGCCGTTGAAAAACGCCGCCGGCGTCATCACGCCGTCCTTCTTGAACACGATGCCGTTCTTGAGCACAAATTGCACGTCACGTAGGGCGTCGATGTTTTGCAGCGGATTGCCGGGCACGGCGATGAGATCCGCGAACATACCGGGCTTGATCGGGCCGCGCGTGGTGCTGGTCTCACTCACCTCGTACCCCGTGATTGTCATTGCACGGAGAATGTCGGGCGCGGGGATGCCGGCCGCCTTCCACGTCTCGACAAACTCGATTGCCACTTCGCCACGCGTCTTGCCCGGTACGTAGTAGTCGGCATCGGTGGAGAACGTGACCGGGACTTTGTTCTCCCACGCGTTCCGCAGCATCGCCACGGTGCTCCGGTAGCGTGCTTCGGTGGTGTGGCCCACCAGCGAGAGCGGCGTCTCCGTACCAGCGCGGAAGATATGTTTCTGCGCCATGATCCGGTGAATCGTGTCGTTCATGCCGCTGTCATGCGCGATCGACCAGATGCCAGCATCAACGGCGCGATGGGCGCCGGCTACGGACTGCACATGCCCTTCCACCTTCAATCCCGCCTTGGCTGCCTCGCGAATCACCAGCCGGATCTCGTCGGTGCTATAGCCCCACAGCTTGCAATCCACGCAAATCTTGATCACGCGCGCTCCGACCAGCGCGTTCTGCCGCACGGCCTTCACGATCTCGTCCGGCGTGTCGGCTTCGAGGTATTCCGGGTAGACGATCTTCCGATCGAAGGCCATCTCGGGGTTCGGCGAGAACTGACCGCCCATGCCGGCAATGATCAGCCCCGACGGGATCAGCGTTGGGCCGGGGACCCAGCCCTGCTCAATCGCGCGCCGCAATGCGATGTCGGCGTATTTACCATTGTTACCCATGTCCCGCACGATCGTGAAACCGGCCGCCAGCATCTGGATCCCGTTCGACACCGCCT
>NZ_JBKJRB010000101.1:0-21021 GCF_046594945.1 Gemmatimonas sp.
CTGCCATGTGCCCAGCTTGACCGTGCCGTCGGTCTTCTGCATGACGAACACCCGACCGACCACCGGCTCACCGTTGATGATCGTCTGACCGGTCACGGGATCCACGGGCCATATGCCAGAGGATTGCGGTGGTGCCGCGACGGCCTCGGCGGCGTGCGACATCATCATCGCGCTGTCGGGCATGGCCATCGCATCGGGCATTGCGATGCTGTCGGCCAATGTGGTGTTCTGCATCGTGGAGTCGGCTTTTGCCATGGCGGCTGGCGGCACGGCTGGTGCGCCGGCCGGCGCCGGTGGTGTGGACTGCGGTCCACTCTGACTGCGTGCTGCCATGGCGACCGCCACTAGGGCGCCGATGCCGACAACGGCGGAAACGCGTGATGTGAGGCGCGGGCGATCCTGGCGATCCTGGCGATCCTGGCGAGGCGTCATGGAGACGGTCCGGGTTGAAGAGGGGGAGCAACACGGGTGACGTACCTTCTACATTGTACGAACGCAGGAAATCGCTGGGAGATCCCAACGGAGATCCCGAGGTGCTTTCCCGGCCTACGCACCACGACTGCCTTCACGACGATGCCAGAATTCCGCCTGTACAACACGCTCGCGCGCCGCGTCGAGCCGTTCGCACCCGCCGATGGACTGACGGTGCGCATGTACACGTGTGGACCGACGGTCTATAACCCGGCGCACCTTGGCAACTTTCGCACGTTCCTCTTCGAGGATCTGCTGCGGCGCGTCATTCGGTTGGCCGGCTGGCAGGTCGAGCAGGTGATGAACCTGACCGACGTCGACGACAAAATCATTCGAAAGGCAGCGGCCACGGGCGCCAATATTCTCGAAGTGACTGAGCCGTTCACTGAGCTCTTTCATCGCGACCGGCGGTATCTTCGGATCGAAGATGCGGAGCGCTATCCGAAGGCCACCGAGCACATTCCCGAGATGATCGCCCTCGTCGAGCGTCTCATGGCCAACAACGTGGCGTACCTCGCCGAAGACGGCTCGGTGTACTTCGCGATCGATCGCTTCCCGGATTATGGCAAATTGTCGCAGCTCGACAAGCGCGAGATCCGCGCCGGTGCGCGCGTCGCGCAAGACGAGTACGCCAAGGAAAACGCTCAGGACTTCGCGCTCTGGAAAGCCGCCAAGTCGGAAGACGAAGCCACCGGTGCAGCGTGGGATTCCCCGTGGGGTCGAGGACGCCCAGGCTGGCACCTCGAATGCTCCGCCATGGCCATGAAATACCTCGGCGAAACGTTCGACCTCCATGCCGGCGGCATCGACCTCATTTTCCCGCACCACGAAGACGAGATCGCACAGTCGGAGGCCGCCACCGGTAAACAGTTTGCCCGCTGCTGGTGCCATGGTGAGTTCCTGCTCACCGACGGCGCCAAGATGGCCAAGCGGGTCGGCAACGTGGCCAACGTGGTCGAGATGCGCGATCAGGGCATCAGTGGCACCGTGTACCGCCACTTCGTGTTCAATGCGCACTACCGCAAGCAGCTGAATCTAGGTGACGACTCACTCGAGCAGTCACGGGCGGCGGTGAATCGCATCGGCGCCTTTGCGCGGCGTCTGTCCGAGGCCGCGACCGGCACGGCCGCCCTGGCCGATGCCGCGACACGGGCCGAGAAGGCGTTTCTGGAAGCGCTGTTCGATGACCTGAACGCACCGGAGGCCCTGGCGGCGCTATTCACGTTCATCAGCGAAGCCAACAGGGAACTCGACGAGCAGGGCACCGACCTTCCGGCTCTGGAGCGGGCCCGGGCCGCGTTCCGGCTCATGGACAGCGTGCTCGACCTCGTGCCGGAGCAGGACGTGGATGCCGAACTGGCTGTCTGGGTCGAGGAGCGATTGGGAGCCCGACGGGCCGCCCGCGAGCGCCGAGACTTTGCCGCCGCCGACGCGGCGCGGGCCGAATTGACCGCCCGCGGCATCCTGATCGAGGACGGACCAGAGGGAACACGCTGGCGGAAGGGCTGAACGCGCGGGTATCCGATCGGGGCTGCTTGAATTCGGGGCCCCGTCGGATTATCCTGATCGTCTTGTCCGGAGTGGGCCGTCTGCCCGTTCTGCTGACGTAGCTCAGTTGGTAGAGCAGCTGATTTGTAATCAGCAGGTCGTCGGTTCAATCCCGACCGTCAGCTCTTTCATAGCTCGGCAGCCGCGCCCGCCATGGCGCGTCGGAGAGGGCCCCCGGTGGGGTACTCAAGTGGCCAACGAGAACAGACTGTAAATCTGTCGGCGCAAGCCTTCGAAGGTTCGAATCCTTCCCCCACCACTGCAGGACCGCTGGTAGAATCGGCGGGTAGGACCGGAGAACGCGGGAGTAGCTCAGTTGGTAGAGCGCTAGCCTTCCAAGCTTGATGTCGCGGGTTCGAGTCCCGTCTCCCGCTCTGTTTCAGCCGGTGATTTTGCCATGGACAACCGCCGGCTCCGATCACTCGGAGCCGGCGGTTTTTTGGGTGTGCCTAGCATGGTCGATGGTCCGGAGGTGCACGTTCTCTCGGAACTTGGCCGTAGGGACCGAAGCGAACCACAAGGCGCCGACCGTGAGGGGAATGCTGAAAGAAGCGGTGTCGCGAACCCGTTGAGCCGACGAACAGAAATCAGATAGGAGGCAGTGCCGAGCAGGGTGAGCGGGCCAATGACCGCGAAGCTCTCACGACCAATGGTCGGTGCTGTAAATCTGGCGGTTGTGCGGGAAAGGCCATCGTTCTTACCTGGGGAGCTCTCGTGTTGTTCCGAAAGGAAGACGTCGCGGGGACGTTCTTGACGACGGAACGAGAAGTCAGCAGAGGCCATAGTCGCGACGCGACTTCGGAGGACCGTTTTCGCCGTGAAGGGCCGAACGGAATGGAGGGTGCATGTCGCGACTCTCGGTCGTGTGCGCTAGATGTCCGCCTCGACGGAACTCGCGTTGGAGGGTAGAGTGAAACTCGAGAGTACAACGCAGTGGAGACCACATGATCGGCGACGAGAGACCGCTACACTCAGCTCCGCTTGTCTTGGAGAACCTCAACATTCCGAACCGCCGGATGCGGACCCGCATGTCCGGTGGTCTGGGCGGGGAGTCGGAGAGATACCCTCTCCGACTCCCTATCCCGATTTGGGGCCCATAGTGGTGCCGAGTGGGACCCTTGGGCTCGCGCCGGCGTGAGGGCCAGATCGCGTCCCCGCAGTCGGCCGCGCATATTCCTGATCAACCCCTTTGCTGCGGCGACTCCGCACGTCGCATCATCACCCTGTGCTCCAGGAACGCTCATGACTCGCCGTTTGCAGGGCTTTCTCGCCGCACTGGCACTTGCGCTGTCCGGCGGCCTGTTCGTGGCTCGTTCGGCCGCCGCCCGTACGCCGAGCCGCGCCATCGCGCAGCCGGCGGGTCCGCTCGCGCTTATTGGCGGAACACTGATCGATGGCAATGGCGCCACGCCGATCGCCAACAGTGTGGTGCTCATCGCCAATGGCCGTATCACTGCGGTGGGGCGCGTGGGACAGCTGGCGATACCCGCGGGCGCACGCATCGTGCGTACCGAGGGTATGACGGTCATGCCGGGGCTGTTCGAGATGCACGCGCATCTCATGCTCGTGGGGCACGGCAACTACGCGCACTGGGACAGCGTCTACCCGTCACGGCTCGAAAAGGACGTGATTCCCGTGGCGGCGAGACAATCGCTACTGCACGGTGTGACCAGTCTGCGTGATTTGGGCGGTCCGCTCGAACCCATCATGAATGTGAAGCGCAAGATCGATCGGGGTGAACTGGTGGGTGCGACGATCTACACCTCGGGACCGTTTCTACAGCACGCCCCGTATCCCGGCACCGAAGCCTTTCGCTGGGGGATCAACGGGGTGGCGGACGCGCGGGCGAAGGTCAACAAGCTGGCCGACGCTGGAGTGAGTGTCATCAAGCTCATCGATCACGATGAGATGACCATGGATGAAGTACGTGCCATCGTCGATGAAGCGCACAAGCGCAAGTTGCCGGTGGTTGCACACGCGCACCGTGCCGAGGAGATCCGCCGCGGTCTTGCCGCCGGTGTCGACGATTTCGAACACACCGGACTCGCCACCGCCCCTGAGTATCCGCCGGACATCATCGCTGCGCTGCGTGCACGCACCGCGCAGGGCAACAAGCCGCCGCTCTACTGGACGCCGACGATCGATGTGCTCACCAACTACGGCGAGCGACGCGATCATCCCGACTACGTGAACGATGTGCGATGGTACGACGGACTGCCCAAGGACATCGCCTCGGATGTGCAGCAGTCCATCGTGCGGCTCGACACGCTCACCTATTATCGCTTCGTGCCCAACCGTCATTCCACGTTGGCGACCAAGTTCAAACAGCTGCGTGAAACAGGCGTGCGAATGCTCATCGGCACCGACGCCGGCGTCCCCGCCAACTTTCACGGCTACGCCACACCCGAAGAGATGATCACGTGGGTCCGCACCTACGGCATGGACCCGATGGACACCATCCGGGCGGCCACCTACTGGCCCGCCCTCTCCCTCGGCGTGCTCGACAAGGTCGGCACCATCGACGTCGGAAAGGCCGCGGATGTCATCGCCGTCCGTGGCAACCCGCTCACCGACATCAAAGTGCTGCGCAACGTCGCACTCGTGGTAAAGGCCGGAAAACAAGTCAAGTGACTATCCACGCACGGGTGAGTTCCTTATCCACATCTCGTTGCATCACCAGCAGGCAAAGCCGAATGCAGGGGTTGCCGATGACCCTGAATTCGTCCACGCCTATCGTCTGATGGCAGGCGCGATTCTTTAGGGTCACGGCTGCCATGCGCAGATCGCTCACCTAGCTCAGTCGGTAGAGCACATCCTTGGGAAGGATGCCCTACGTTGCGAGCCGTCGAGCGATCACTATGTTCTGAAGACCGCGTAAGTCCTTCGGGCCTATGCGGTTTTGTCATTTTGAGAGCGCGGGCCGTCGCCTGGTTCTCTCGTTGAGACTTCGTCCGGATGGGTCCCGAAATGCCCCGAAGCGACAGGCGGCATATCCAATGGGGCATCGCGAATATCCAACGCGCGGGACGGTCAATGCCTCTTGAGTGGACTTAACCCCTCAACGCGCCGATATGTTGTCAGTGCTGAAATGAAATTGCACAAAAGCGCCGATTGAAATTGCACACGTAGGCGTCTCCTGCCGCGGTCCGGGTGATCGTGGCGCCTATGATCTTGATCTCTTCCCCTCAGCGAGGAGATCGGTGTACACCAGAGACCCCCTCGTGCGCTACGGGCTCGGCCGACTGCGCGAGGCTGTCGACCTCCCGGGAATCAAGGACATCCTTCCGGGTGCATTCATCTTCCCCTGGCTTCCCGAGCCCGAGCCCTTCGATCCCCGGGAGCGGGCGTTTCAGCGATCCGAAGCGCTCCGTCTCGCGCTCGGCACACCGGTGCTGCGAGGTCCGGTCGTAGCGACACCGATCGCGCCGGCGAGCCGACTCACGCGGATCGAGACGGAGTCTGTCATGCAGGCGGATTCCCGCGCCTCGTCGTCCGAGCGTCAGTCACGCTCGTCGGAGAGTCGGCAGGTCATAAGCGCCAGCACGTTCTCGAGTGCGCTCGACAACCTGACCGAGAGTGGCGTCGCCCACGCGGCGGCGTTCTCGCAGCAGGGAACGTTACTCTCGACGCTGCACGAGGAGCGTCGCACGATCATCGATACGGTTGCGCGCGAGATCTCTGAAGGGGTGGAGCTCGCTCAGTCCGAGAGTTCGGAGCGCTCGCTCGGACGCAAGGTCAAATACCAGACGAGCGGGAAGGACGCGAAGCTCGCCGTGACTGGACTGAGCTTCCAGGTCGTGCTGCCCGCCGTCGCCACGACACGTCGGCGCTCCGTGGGCCTCGCCTGGTGTCCGCATGTCCCGCTCCCCTTCGCGCCACTCCACCAAAATGCACGGCAGCACGAGATGGAGCAGCGAGAGGCCTACATCACGCAGTACTACGGACCGCTTCCGATCGGCCCTGCACTCAAGTCTGACGTGATCCGCGAAGTGTATTTCGAGTTTTGGCTCCGGGGACGGAAGACGCGGCAGAAGAAAAATTTCAGACAGACGATTCCACTCGACGATGACGCGTTCATCGAACTGAATGAGATCACGATCAAACACCGGAACGGCGGCTGGCACGACGCGGAGGAGCTGCCGTTCGACGGCGACATACCCTACAACTACGACGACCTCGAACATGCGGTCGTCTACCTCGAGAACTTGCGGTTGTCGGCTGATGGTCAGACCCGCTCAAGCACGGGGGTGCTCGAGACGCATGACGCAGAGTACCTGAACGTGAGTTGGCTGGGCGTGACGGTGCCGGTGCGCAGCTACACGGACGAGACGAATGCGGCGCTTGCCGCGTTCGAACAGGCAAAGGAGGAGCACACGATGAAGCTCGCCGCTGTCCAGTCTCGCGCGACGCACTTCGGGCGGATGAAGCGCGACGAGTTGATCGATCGGTATGATCGGACGATCGATCTGCGCCGCGAGGCATTCCGCGGGTTGATCCGACGCATCTGCCTCGACGTTCCGACCACCCGACACTCGTACTACGAGGAGGTGCTGTCGCGGTGCATCAACTGGTCGGAGGCGGCGATGACATTGGAGTCGGAGGAGATGGCGGACCTCTCGTGTCGTGAGCTTCCCCCCGACCACTTCATGAACACGCCGGGGGCGCGATTCTTCCTGCCGATCCAGGCCGGAGCGGAGGAACTCTTTTTCAGCACGCTTCAGCAGACTGGTCACGACTACTCCGACCAGAGTGCCGCTACTTTCCGGCCGCAACTTGCGGACTACCGTGCACAGATCGCGACATGGAAGGCGAATGACGCTCCTGAACTCGTGTTCGACAGCTATCTCACGGAGATGGTGATCGGCCATCATCTTGAGGCGGTCGTCAGCGAATCCGAGTTCACGAGCGGCACGTGATCGCGGTGGAAACGGTCTTTCGTCACGTCGAGTATCCGAGCGCGCTTGAGGACATTGTAGTGGTCGGATACCGAAGTGCGGCGGCGCGGGCTGACGTTCGACACATCCGCAGGCCCGCCGCAGCACGTGCTGTTCGATACGACGGCGGAGGGATTGCCGGTGTTGCCGGAGTGGGAATGGCGGCTCACGCGCAAGGACGACTTCGGACTGGGGACGAGCCTCGCCGACGAAATCTTTTCCGGTACACCCGTCGCGTCGGGGCTGCTCCGCTTCGAGGGGGAGCGGAAGGCAACCGAAGTTCGGACTGTCGTGTGGAGCTGTCATCAGCCCTATGTGACCGAGAATGGTCGTGGAGTGCTCGGGCCGTACGCGAGCTTCATTCTCGACGGGTACGGAAAGCTCGTGTCGGAGTTCGACCCTGGGGTGATTTGGGGCGAGGGAGACTGCGCCTATTCGGACGGGACTGAAGCGACCAACTTCTCGGATCAGGTCTACAACCACCCTGGGTGGAAGGATGCACCCGGTGGGCGGACTTGGGTCACCGATGCGTATCGTCGCATGTTCCGGTATCACTGGAGCTTGTCTGGACTGCGCGAGACGATGCAGAAGTATCCCCATATCCTCACGTGGGATGACCACGAAATTCACGATGGCTGGGGCAGCGAGGCCGGAGACTTTACCGATGACAACGTCGCGATGTTCTCGATCGCCCGCACAGTCGCGGACGAGTACCTGTTCCAGTCGGGCCCGCGCGTCCGCCTCGCCGGTGACGCGCACCAGGCTTGTATGGTCGGACCACAGGCCGCGTTCCTCTTCGACCCCCGCACGAGTCGTCGCTATAGCAATCCGGGCGGTCGGATCGTGTCCGACGTGCAGCTCGATGACTTCGCGCGCTTCTGCGAGGACGTGGCGGCGGCGCCTTCGGTTCGATTCCTCATGCTCGGCACGACTGTGCCGTTCTTGTACATCAAGGATTTCTGGGAGTCGCTCGGTGCGCGCGCCCCCAAGGCCTTGACCGACGCCGCAGGAGGCGTGCGCGACGATCTTCGCGATTCGTGGAGTTCGGTCGGAAACCGCGCGGCACTCGAACAGGTGCTCGACATCGTGCAGGACCTGATGCGGCGTCGGCCCTCGCTGCAGGTCGTGAACATTTCCGGCGACGGGCACGTCTCGAATGCATTCCGGATTTGGCCGCTCGGCTTCCCGCGTCCGATCTATCAGGTGACGACGTCCGCACTTACGAACCGGGAGCACTTGTCCGATCTCGGCGCTCAGATCATGTCACTGGACACGGTGCGATAATGCCGGTTCTCGGATTCGTCCAGCGGCTCTGGCCCGAGATCACCGATCCCAATGTGCTGTGCGTTACCACGACCGAGGAGCGCATGACGCTGCGGCTCCGCGTTCTTCCGGTCGACGAGAGCGTCGCGACGGATCAGGAATTGATCCTGGACTGATCAGGCGCGGAAAACACGCTCAAGGCGACGTTGACCCGAGCGGGTGATTCGCGAACAGTCGAGTCATTCTGGAACGCCTCCCGCACGGCGCGCTTTCGGGAGCCGGCCGGTGCCAAAATCCGCGTGCGCTACGGTGGCTGGTGGACAAGCTGGAATCGCCCGGTCCAGTCGCTCAACCGAAGGCACTCGTTGAACTGGCCCCGAAGGGATCGGCACTCTATAATCACGAAACACGTCCCGCCTGCCCCTCCCTCCCCAACAACAAGGAAAGCCCATGTTGCGACCGATCCTCAAGCGGTTGCTCCTCGCGGCGTCGGCGTCGGCGCTAGCGTCCACCGCCGCGCTGGCCCAGAACACCATCATTCTCGAAGGCTCGGTCCGCGCCGATGGTGCGCCGGTGGTTGGCGCACAAATCACGGTGCGCAATGTGGCCACCGCGGAAGTCACACGCGCTACCACTAGAACGACCGGTGAATTCCGCGTACTGGGGCTCTACTCCGGGCAGTATACGGTCAACGTCAAGGCGCTGGGGTTTCGTCAGCGCACCGATACCGTCAACCTCGCGCTCGGTCAGCGCGCGCGTCTCGAGTTCAGCATGGAGAAAGGCGCCGCTGAACTGGACGCCCAGACTGTGACCGCTGAACGTGTGAAGCAAGTCGAAGTGCAGCGCATGTCGGTGTCCGCACCCGTGGTAAAGGAAGAAATCGAGAACTTGCCGTTCAACTCGCGCGGCATCATGAACCTGGCCGGCATTGCACCGGGGATCAAAACGTACGCTGCGCAGTCTGGGCGCACGCTCCCCTCGGGCGGCGCGGCGCCCGATCTTCGCTTCTTCAACGTCTACATGGACGGGGTTGAAATGAAGAGTCTCTTCAACGGCAACATCGTTGGACTCGGACAGACCGGCTCCCCGCTGCCCCAGGAAGGCATCGACAACTTCCGCGTCTATCTGAATCCGTACGACGCCGAATTCACGCGCGCCGGCTCGTATGTGATCAGCGCAGAAAGCAAGCGCGGCACGAACGCGTGGAAGGGATCGGCGTTCGGGTTCCTGCAGAACAAATCGATGCTGGCCAAGAACGCCTTCCAAGTGACCGTGCCAAACTTCGGGCGCAACCAGCTGGGCTTCAACATCGCCGGTCCACTCAAGAAGGATAAGCTCTTCTTAGCGAGCAGCTACGAGCTGACCAACACTGATTTCTCCCTCGACGTAAATCCGACAACAGCCGCTGCCAATACGGCGTGGCCAACGGCCAAGGGATCATTCGCCGCGCCCAACAAGAACCACACGCTGTTCACGCGCTTGACGTATGTGCAGAGCCCGCGCTTTACGTACGACTTCATGGGTTCCACGCGTTTCCTGCGTGGCGAAGGCAACTTCGGCGGGCGGGCATCGCAGGACGCCGGCATCTCGCAGAAGTACGAGATCTATACAGCCCAGCTGCGTCAGCGGTACATCTCGACCAGCGGCAATCTGGTCAACGAAGCCTCGTTGCAACTGGTGAGCTGGAACCACAACGAAGCACCGCTCAAGCCGGGACCGCAGTTCAATTATCCCGGGGTGCAGTTCGGAACGTCGGGCTTTCCGCTCAGTCTCAAGGAAAACCATTTCCGCTTTGTGAATCGCGCGACCTACAATCTCGAGAAAGCCGGGTCGCACATCATCAAGGCTGGACTTGAGCTCAGTACGGTGGCGGCGCAGCAGAACCAGCCGAACAATGTGAACGGCACGTTTACGTTCGCCGCCGACGATCCCAACGCCCTGCCGACGCAGGCATCCATCGCCGTGGGTTTCACTGATCCCAACGGTACGTCCGACGCCATTGCCGATGCCACGGGATACACCACCGGCATCTACATCAATGACGAGTGGCGCATCAAGCCGAACTTCACGCTGTCGATGGGTTTGCGGCACGATGCGGAGTTCAACACGATGAACAACAACTACACGGTTCCGTGGGCGAGTGATCCGGTGCTGCTGGCCATCCCGGCACTCCAGAACTTTCTCAATCGCGGCAATCGTAAAAATCAACTCGGCAACTTCTCTCCGCGCGTATCGTTCTCGTGGGACCCGTTCAAGAACAACCGTACCTTCGTGCGCGGTGGTTTCGGCATCATCTATGATCGCGTCACCAGCTTCATGGGCTTCCAGGAGCGCCGCAACTCCACGTGGCGTACCTACACCTTCGCCAACCCGGGCACCCGTGACCCCGCCGTCCTTCGGCAGCGCGTGATTGCGGGCGCCTCGGCAGCCGTGGCGCCCATCCTGATGGACAACGAGATGAAGACGCCGAACTCCAAGCAGATGTCGCTTGGTGTCGGGCACCAGCTCACACCGGAGCTTGGTTTCAACATCGATTACGTGCGTCAGCACATGGACAACCTCTATGTGCAGCGCAATCCGAACTATCTCGATCGCACGGTGACGCCCGCCCGACGTAAGCTGACGCCCTCGTACGGCGACATCCTGATCTGGGATGACATTGGACAGTCAGACTACTCTTCGGTCCTCGTGCAGGCCACGTACCAGCGTGGCAAGGCGCGTGTCAATCTCGGCTACACCCTCGGCTGGTACCAGGGAGATTTTGATACGGCGGCACTGCCGAACTTCGCCTACAGCTTCCTCTTCAATCGCCAGCGTACCACTGGTGACGAACGTCATCGGGTGGCGCTGTCGCATATCCTGCCACTGCCGTATGGCTTCATTTTCTCCGGCGTGACCACGATCGCGAGCCCGCGTCCGTTCATCTCGACGGACGGTCGCGACATCAATCTCGACAACATTCTCAACGATGACTTCATTGGCGGCACCGTGTCGTCCACTGGTGTCCGGACCACCAGGCCGGGGAACGAGTGGAAGAACTGGTACCGCACGGTGGACGTCCGTCTGGCCCGCCCCATTCTGAACTGGAATGGCAAGAAGGTCAGCGTATCCGCAGAGGCATTCAACCTGTTCAATTGGAAGAACAATCTGTCGTTTGGCGGTATTCGCTATACGGCGGCGGGCGCCGAGCAGGCCACCTTCGGTGTGCCAACCGCGGCCTACGCCGCGCGGATGGCGCAGGTGGGGATGCGGCTGGACTGGTAGTGACTGCGGGTCATTTCGGATCTCTGTAGCACAGAAGGGCGTGGCCATCGGGATCTCCGAGGCCACGCCCTCCTGTTTTGCTCGTGCACATGGGCCGCTCAGCGCGGCTATCGTGATCGTGGAGCCGGCGCGTTATGGTCTGTCAGCGATAGAGCAGATACGGCTTGACCTTGGCGGCGAATTTCGCGGCATCAGCATCCCATCGCGCGATGAGCGCGTCAACGGTGCCGGCTTCCACCGCTTTCGTGAGTTGATCCGTACCGGCGAGACGATCAATGCCCTTCATGCGGCCGGCCGCGTTCACCGTGGGTTCACGCCACTTGAATTCGTTTGGGTGCGCAAGGTAAATCGCGCGCAGCATGCGAATGCCCAACTCCACCGGACGCACGGCATTTCGATCGGTGACGAGCACCTTGATCATGGGGATCGTCTTGCCGCCGAACTTGTAGCCCGTTTCGATGGTGCGCGTGGCGGTGTCGAATCGCACACCGGGGAGTCGAAGTCCGTTGAGTGAGCGTGCCACGGCGACATGGTCGGTGAGATAATCGGCACCAATCAGCGTGAACGGCGCATCGGTGCCGCGCCCTTCGGTCGCGTTCGTGCCCTCGAAGAACACGGTGCCGGGGTAGAGCAATTCGGCATCAAGCGTGCGCAGATTCGGCGACGAATTCACCCGCGGTATCCCGGTCTCGTCGAACCACATTGCACGCTTGTAATTCTTCATGGGTATGACCGTTACCTGCGCGTTGAGCGCCTTGGTGCCTACGAGATACCGCATGAGCTCACCCGGCGTCAAACCATAGCGCAGGGCGACCGCGTGCTGCCCAACCAGTGACCGGAACTTGAGGTCGAGAATGTTCCCCTCGAACCGATCAGCCCGAATAGGATTGGGACGATCGAGAATGATGATCGGCTTGCCGGCACTCGCCGCCGTGAGGGCCAACGTCCACGGGTACGTATACACGCGAGCGCCGACATCCTGAATGTCATACAGCAAGACATCAATGTCCTTCAGCATGTCTGGAGTGGGCGTTTCCACGGCACCATACAGCGAGTGCACCGTCACCCCGGTCTTCTCGTCCTTTCCGCTGCTGATTTTCTCTCCGGCCTTGGCCTCGCCGCGAATGCCGTGCTCGGGGCCATACAGGGCCGTCAGCTTCACGCCGGGTGCCTTGTACAGCAGGTCAATCGTACTCATGCCCTTCCGGTCACGGCCGGAGTGATTGGTGAGCAGCCCGACACGCTTTCCCTTGATGAGATGCAGCGAATCCGATAACAGCACTTCAACGCCGGGGATCACATTCCCCGGCCGGCCCTGTGCAGCCAACGGGGCGTTTTGCGGCACGGCGAGAGCGACAGTGAAGACGCACACCGCGCCCACCACCAGGCGGACCGGCATCGAGTGCGTGAAGTGTATCATGGCAGGTAGGGAGGGAGGTGGAGGCGCCGTTACCACGCTCACAGGCGTTCGCCGGGGGCCTGCATGACCTATACTACCCTAACATCGCGAGAATCGTTGGGGGCGACGTCTTGGACGTCTCGGCGATGGTGCGAATGAACACATCTCCCTGACGCCGGTGCCGTTCAAATCGGTCGTTGTGCGGCGAGCATGTACGCTCGCGGCGACGGTAGCCTGCCAGCCGTTATGGGACCTCCCCGACATCGCTGCGCGATGTGTTTGTCGCGCGTGAACAGTCACGTAGACAGCTCGCTCTCCCCTCGAGCGCCGCTGCGACGCTGGATATCGTGACGGTCTGGCGGCTTCCTCTTCTTCCCCGACAGCGCGTCGAGAAGTCCCTTCGCCGCCTTGGTGGCCGCGTCGCTTCCGGCGGCCTGTACGGCATCGCCCGCCGACGGCGTCACGTCGGCGATCTGCACCGCGAACTCGCGTCCGGTGCGGATCTGTCGGCTCGGCGTGATCTCGAGCTGTACCAGCGTCGCGTTCCAGGTAACCGAGCGACCGCGCTCCGATCGGCCCGCGTCGAACCGTGTCACCGTGAACACGGCGTTACGCGATTCACCGGGACGGAGCGAGAATTGTGGGTCGGCCGCCTGACCGGTCACGACACCGATGCCTGTCGCGCTGACGTCATGCGTTCCGGCACGGCCGACGTAGTAGCGGTTGCCGAGGTTGTCGACAGCGCCACTCGAGGTGCCCTTGTAGCCGATGATGATGGGTTCGTTCGATAGGTTACGCACGCGCACGTTCAACCGCATGCCGTGGCAGCGCCCATTGGCAATGTCGCCGGCGCTCATCTGCATGATGTCCACCCTCACCGGACCGCTGCCATAGCACCGCGGCACCCCTGCGCACACGTCAATTTCGTCGGCCAGCGCGACCTGTGTGAGCCCCGCCATCTGCGCGCCACTCGACGGCGCCGCCGCCGCGGACGCTGCTGCGGTTGCTGCTGGTGTGACGGCATTCGCGGCACCGTTGGCCAGCTGCGCCGTTGTGCCCTTGCCGTCGAAGCCGGTGAAGCGCAGCGCGTGCTCGCGCCCCAGTCGCCACTGATTGCCGGGAATCGGATTGATCTCGCGCAACGCCACGTCCAGCGCGGAGCTCGTGCCTAGTATCACGTTGCGCGATGCCGGACGAAACACGAATTCCACACGGGCATCGGCCCGCTCGCCCGGCTGCAACTGGAACTTCGCATCAAACGTGTTGCTGGTGATCAATCCGATGCCACGCACCGACTCCGCGCCCGCCACTTCGTAGCGGTTACCCTGATCGTCGGTCACGATGCCGGATCCCGCCAGGTAGCCCAGCACCAACGGGCGAGGTGTGCGATTCTGAATTCGACTCGTGGCCGTGATCACGCGATTCGCGCCCGACACGCTTGAGCGGAAGGCGGTGACCACCCCCACAAAGTTCGTGGTTTCGAAGCAGGCGGACTGTCCGGCGCACCCGGCACTTTGCGCGCTGAGCTGTGTGGACATGGCGACGGCGCAGAGTACCGCCGTGGTGAGAAGCGGATGTCGCATCGATCAATCCTCGAAGGAGTGGCGGTCAACGCGTCGGCGTGGCAATCCACGCCGCGTCGGTCAATTGCAGCGTGACACGAATGCGCGGCGCGGCGTTCAGGCTTCGCGACATCATGTCTTCGTCTTCGCTCCACGTCGCGGTGAGTGCGTTGCGCGGACCGTTGCGGATGTACGTTGTGCTGCTGTCGGTCATCGGTCCCCACGCCAGCGTATAGCCTGTACGCTGTGCAGCGTCAGCCACCGGCCCCTATCGCTGCACCAACACCTGACGGAACGACTCGCCGTCGATATACGGAAACACGCGTTCGATGCGAATCGCGCGCACCATGTCGTCGCGATCCAGGAACGCGGTGGCGCACACCGCACCAGGCTTCACCCGTCCTCGACCTGGAATCGATGAGCAGCCCATCTCGTTCACGGCGACGATGCTGGTGGAGCCTGCGTAGCCGCTCCCCCTGCTTGCGCGCCGCTCCGTCTTGCCGAACAGTCGCGCCGCCGCTCGTTCGAACAGATTGGCTTTCGTTCCAACGCGAAGTCCGGCCACATCGGCCGTCGCGATGTCGAACGCCGGGGGGCTACCACTGGCGGGCACGCCTGTGCTCGCGTCGCTCGCGGGCAACGGCGATGCCGGAAGCGAGGGCGCGAAGCGTGCCTTCCCCTGTCGATCGCGCCCGTGCACTTCCACCAACGCGGCGCGTACCACGCGAGTACCAGTCACCGCCCCCGTCGGATCGCCCTGACCCGTGACGCGGAACGCGATATCGGTAAGCACGCCACGTCCCTGCGCCCGCAGCGATTCGTCGAATCCGCGCGCGGCGTCCTTCGGCAGGTTGATGAAGCGCGCCGATTCGGCATTCGAGAACACCACGCGAAAGTCCTCACCGAACACCTGCAGCGGCAGATACGTCCCGGGCTCGAAGAAGTGCACGGAGAACCGCTGCTGCTCATGATCATATTCCGACACGTTGTCGTTCACGCGCACACGAAATGTTTCACTCGCCGGCAACGTGGCGAGTCGCTGTTGTAATCGCTGCGCCCATACGCGCGCCGAATCGGGTCGATCAAAGGCCGGGAGTTGCTGTAACTTCTTGCTTCGTGACGTAACGCCAGCCGCGTCGAACGGTATGCCCGCCACTTTGTGCCACGTCAGCGCCACCGCTTCATCGTCGAGCTCCGGCGGCGCTTGCCCCCCGGTCATGCCCGGCGACGTCGTGTGGGAGTTCGCCCACTGCGCAGCAACCCACCGAGGTCCTGCGCTCGCGACACTCGGCCCGGTCTGTTTCGTCAACGGAACCGTCGCCCCGCTGGGCAGATGCAGCACCAGCGCGCTGTCGCTTCGGTCGACCGTTACTTGCGCGCCGCTCGGCAGCATCAATGTCCACGCGCCATCCGACCGCTGGTCGAGGTGGCGCCGCGTGGTACCCCCGTAGGCGTCGTCGCCGTCAGTCAGTAGCACGTGGGCGCCGTGGACCATCGCCTCGAGCACCGCCGGTGCCGTCGCTCGATTCTCCGGATGAGAAATCGCCCAGACAATGCCATCGTCGGGCAGGGAGAACGCAGCCGTTTCGCCGGTCGCGCCATCACCGCCGCAGCCCAGTGCAGAGACGTAGGCGAGCCCGACCATAACGATGTCATTTCGGCGACGTGATTGCGACGTCCCCGAAGGTGGTGATAGCCACTTCATACAAATCGCCCGTGTCGGCGCCGGTGAGGCTGAGAGCAGCCGGAGCGCGCTGGCGCGTACACGCGTCTCCGCATCGCATTGCGCAGAATCCGCTCAAACCCCGTCATCACTCGCTGAATGACTCTGTCGGACGCGCTTAACACTCCCGCGACCGGTCCGGATTCCCGAGCCGAGCTCGACCGGTCACGTACGAAGAGCTGCGGCGGCTCGCCTCGAGTGTGCGCCGGAGCGATCCGCGCGCATCGATTACACCCACCCCGCTCGTGAATGAGGCGTGGCTCAAGCTGGCCGCATCACCCGAGGTCGCGAGAACCTCACCCATGCACTTCAAGCGTATCGCGGCCCGTGCCATGCGGCAGGTGCTCATCGAAGCGGCCCGTCGTCGACAGGCCGGAAAGCGCGGCGCCGCCGAACGGCATGTCACGTTCGACGACGCCATGAACGCGGCCGCGACCGATGCCGAAGGACTGCATGCCCTCCACGACGCCCTGACGCGACTCGCCGCGCAGGCCCCTCGCCAGGCACAATTGGTGGAGAGTCGATTCTTCGGTGGGCTCAGCGTACCGGAGACGGCCGCGCTGCTCGACGTCAGTGAGTCGACGCTGCTCCGCGAATGGCGGCTCGCTCGCGCCTGGTTGGCGCGTGAACTGGCGACCCACGCGTGAGCTGGGCGCGCATGTAGATCGCTTTCGACGCGATCATCGACGCGATCATCGACGCGCCCGAAGAGCAACGCCATGCCATGGTGCGCGCCGTGTCGCGTGGTGACGCCGACTTCGAGCGCGAACTGCACGAACTGCGCGAACTGCGCGAACTGCGCGAACTGCGCGAACTGCACGAACTGCACGAACTGCTGGCGGCCGACGCCGTGAAGCTGCCATTGCTCGACCGCAGCAACGCCGAGTGGGCGTCAGCGTTGCTCGCTGATACTCCATGGCCTGAGGGTGAGCTGCCGCAGTTCGGACCGTATCGTTTGTTACGGCTGCTGGGCGAAGGTGGTATGGGCGTCGTGTACCTCGGCGAGCGTGTCGACCTGCAGCGTCGGGTCGCGGTCAAGCTGCTGCGCGACGCGTGGCTGTCGCCGGCGCGTCGCGCACGGTTCACCACTGAGCAGCGTGCGCTCGCCCAGCTTGATCATCCGAACATCGCGCGGTTGTTCAATGCCGGCACGCTCGCCAATGGGACGCCGTGGTTCGTGATGGAGTATGTGGAGGGTATTCCTTTGCACCGCTACTGTGCCACGAATCGGTGTACGGTAGCGCAGCGACTCCAGCTCTTCCGCGCAGTGTGCAGCGCGGTACAGCATGCGCCCGATCAGGCCGTCATTTATCGGGATATCAAGCCGTCGAATATCCTCGTGACCGCCGACGGCTCGGTGAAGCTGCTGGATTTCGGCATCGCCAAGCAGATCGGCGAGGAGCATCGCGACAGCGATCGCACGCACACCGGGCTCCGCATGATGACGCCAGCGTATGCGGCTCCTGAGCAGGTGCGTGGCGAACGCGTTGGTGTGTTCACCGACGTGTATGGTCTCGGCGTCGTGCTGTACGAGCTCCTCGCCGAGCGCCTCCCACTCGATCTGTCGTCGCGCCCGCCCGGTCAGTCCGATGCCATGATCCTGGACACCGAGCCGGAGCCCGTCTCGCGAGCCGCTCGCGCGCAGGAAGTTGGCAGCGCTGCCGCGTTGTGTCGCAGTGAGTGGAACGACCTCGATGTGCTCTGCATGACGGCTATGCACAAGGATCCCGCGCGGCGCTATCGATCGGTCGACGCGCTACTGCGCGCTGTCGAACACTTCCTTGCCGGCGAACCACTCGACGCGCACCCGGACGCACTGTCGTACCGTGTAAGTCGGCTTGTGCGCCGACGCTGGCGAGAGACGGCACTCGTCGCCGCGCTCGCGCTGCTGTCGGCCGGCATCGCCACCACGTACACCGTGCGGTTAGCGTGGGCGCGCGACGCCGCCCTGCGCGAAGCGGAGCGCCGCACACGGTTGCAGCCCTTCATGCTGGCGCTCTTTACCGGTGGTGACGAGGCGGGACCCGCCGACCGCCTGCGCGTCGTCACGCTGGTCGATCGTGGTGTGCAGGAAGCCCGCATGCTCGACGGCGATGCTGCCGGTCAGGCCGATCTGTACGCCACGCTCGGAAGCGTGTATCAGAAGCTCGGCCGCTTCGAACGCGCCGACACCATGATGCAAGCGGCCCTGATGGCGCACGCCACGGCCGGGAATCGCGACTCGCTCACGAAAGCCGCGTTGCTGCTCGACCTCGGGAACCTGCGCCTCGACCACGCGTCGTATGTCAGCGCCGATACCGCGCTGACGCAGGCCAACGCGCTCGTTTTACCGCACGTCACCTCGCGTGACGGCAACGCGGTGTTGCTACAGTCGCGGATTCTCGGTGCCGTGGGCCGACGGCAGGAAGAGCAGGGACGCTACGATTCGGCGACGGTCACGTTGCAACAGGCCGTGTCGCGCTACCCCGCCAGCGATCCCGACCCACTACTGCGTGCCTCACTGCTGGGCGAACTCGCCAATGTGCAGTTCTATGGCGGCCACTATGCCGAGAGCGATTCGCTCAACCGGCTTGTGCTCGCCGCACAGCTCGTGCGATCGGGCGAGCGACATCCCGCGGTCGCGGAGGTGTACATCAATCTTGGCGCTGCTGAATTCGAGCGCGGCCGCTTCGCGGAGGCGGAGCGGTGGTATCGCCACGCGCTCGACATCGACTCGACCTTTTATGGAAGCACGCACTATCGAACGGCATCGCACCTGTCGATGCTCGGGCGCGCGCTGGTGTCGCAGGAGCGTTACGACGAAGCCACCCGTGTGCTGCAACGCGCTCTCGATATTCAGCAGGCCACCTTCGGTGGTGCGCATCCGCGCGTGGCGAGCGTGCTCAACGAGCTCGGCAACGGCGCTATCAAGCACCGGGCGTTCGACAGCGCAGACGCCTACTTCACGCGCATGACGCACGTGTACGGCGCGGCGAACGGCGACGCACATTTTACCGTGGCGGTGGCACTGTCGAATCGCGCCACGGTGTATAACGAGCAGCAACAGTATGCGCGCGCGGAAGCCATTTATCGCGACGTCGTGCGTCGGTTCACGAAGGAGCAGGGGGCGGAGCATATGAACACCGGCATTGCCCGCATCAAACTCGGGCGCTCGCTTGTTCGGCAGAGACGCTGGGCTGCCGGCGCGGCGGAGTCGGAGGCCGGCTTTGCGATCGTCGCCAGGCAGGCCGAACCCCGGGGTGAGCTTTCTCCAAGCCGCGCGCAAAGACATCGCCGAAGCGATGGCGGTCCTCGGTCGTCCCAGCGAATCGGCCAAGTGGAGAAAGGAATGGGAGGCGAACGCGTCCCCAAAGCCGTAGGCAGGGGTTGCCGATGACCTTGAATTCGTCTACGCTTATCGTCTGATGCCAGACGCGATCCTTTAGGGTCACTGCTGCCATGCGCAGGTCGCTCACATAGCTCAGTCGGTAGAGCACATCCTTGGTAAGGATGAGGTCACCGGTTCGATCCCGGTTGTGAGCTCTTTGGAATAACCCCGTAAACCGCTGTGGTTTATGGGGTTATCTCGTTTTCTGAGAAGGAAATCCAAGCGCGCGCGCAGCCCAATGACTTGAAGAATGTTCCGAAGCGGCCCCGAAGCGACATTTCTCATCGCCAATGCATTGCCAACGAGGACCACCGCGCACATGCGGTTGCCACGGTACTTGGGGAAGATCGTGCGGAAAGCCGGAATGGGTGGGGTTGGCGATCCGACCTCGCCAGCCGCTGACGGATGCCCTGAACTGACGGTGCGCCGGCCGTCCAAACCCTAGCCTGCAGTTCTCACAAGTGCGCCAGGTCGACGGGTGTTGAGGCGCGCCGATGGGTCGGAGGTGTGGTGCGGTGAAAATGGCGAGTGTTTTGACCTGTACGGCGGTGTGATCGGGCCGCGGCGGCGCTGTCCGCGCGTCTGCGCGTGAGGTTTTCGAGGGATATGCTGATCACGGGGTCGCGACGCGGCCCCGTGGGGGCCGTGCGCACGACACGCGGCCTCGGTTCAGCGCTCCGTGATCAGCGCGTCGGACATCGACGTAGCCGCGCGTGCACCCGCGCGAAGAGCGCCGCGTGCGGACACCCACTCGCGAGCGCGAGCCACACTTTGCGCACGGTGATGCGGATCCGTGCGCCGATTTTGAGCCGCGGGAGGCGAATCGTAGTGCACTGCGCACGCGCCAGCGCGGTGCCCGCGAGGCCGAGGCGGCGCCGCACCGCGAGGAGCACAGAGGCCACGGACGAACAGTACAGGCGGAGTTGATTCGCGCGGAGCGTCGCTGTGCTCGTGCGGTCCGCGAAGAGGCCGAGCTGTTGTTCCTTGATGCGATTCTCCATGTCGCCGCGCGCGCCGTGCACGTCTTCGTAGAGGGTGCGCGCGTCGCCCACGGCGAGCGGGAGCGACGTCACGACGAAGCGCGGATTCCGTTTCCCCCCGCCGTCGGCGGTGGTGAGCGTCAGCTGCTCCGCCTTGGCGATCACGCGCCGCGCGCACGACCAGCTGTCGATGGTCTGGTACGTGCGCTCCGCAAACACCCGGGCCGGCCGGCCCGTCGTCGCGCACTGCGTCGCGGCGTCGGCCAGTTCGTCCTGAATCAGCGCGATCAACCGCGCATTCTTCGCCAGCCCAAACAGGTAGTCGACGGCGTGCGTTTCACACCACGTCATCAGCGCGTCGCGGCAGAAGCCGCTATCCGCGCGCAGCGTGATCGCGACCGCCGGCCACGCCGCGCGCAGCTGCGCCACGATTCGCTCGACCTCCTCAAGGGCCCCCGCACTGGCGTCGATGTTGGCGGGGCGCAGGCGCGCGCCCAGCAGGTGCTCGCC
>NZ_JBKJRB010000152.1:0-35877 GCF_046594945.1 Gemmatimonas sp.
CTGGTGCTGCTGGTACTGCTGGTACTGCTGGTGCTGCTGGTGCTGCTGGTGCTGCTGGTGCTGCTGGTGCTGCTGGTGCGGTCGACGCGGCCGGTGCCGGCAGCACCAGCAGCACCAGCAGCACCAGCAGCACCAGCAGCACCCGCAGCACCAGCAGTACCAGCAGCACCAGCAGCACCCTCGGCACCAGCGGCAGCCACCGACGTAGCGGCAGCGTCCGCAGTAGCGCCGATCGCGGCCCCCACCGCCGACGCGCCGTCGGGAATCGTGCGCTCTTCGCCGCTTGCTCGGCGCATGGCCGCCGAGAAAGGCGTGAATATCGGTGCGATTCACGGCAGCGGTCCGGGTGGCCGCGTCATCCGTCGCGACATTGAAGGCGCTGCGGCCGCGACACCAGTCGCGACAACGAACGCCCCCGCCGCTGGTACCGCACCCGCGGCCCGCTCGTCGAAGTCAGCGCCGACCGCCGTCGCCACGGCGATGCACATCGACGGCGAGTTCAACGACGTGGCCCTCACGCAGATGCGCAAGACGATCGCGCGTCGCCTGAGCGAGTCCATCGGCCCCGTGCCGACGTTCTACCTCACGTCGGAAATCGACATGACCAAAGTGGGACAGCTGCGCGAGCAGATGGTGGCGCACGGCGATCAGTACAAGGTCTCGGTCAACGACATCATTATCAAAGCCGTGGCCATCGCCCTCACGCGTCACCCCGAGTGCAACGCGCACTGGATGACCGATCACATTCGCTATTTCAGCGCGGCGCACATTGGTATGGCCGTAGCGACCGACGACGGACTGATCGTGCCGGTGATCCGCGACGCACAGCTCAAGGGACTCGGGCAGATCGGCAAGGAAGCGCGCGAACTGGCAAAGAAGGCGCGTGAACGGAAACTGCAGCCCGCCGAGTTCAGTGGCGGCACCTTCTCGGTGTCCAACCTTGGCATGTTCGGCATCGACCAGTTCACGGCCATCATCAACCCGCCCGAGGCCGCGATCCTGGCGGTCGGAGCAACGGAAACGAAGCCGGTGTGGGAGAACGGACAGTTCGTGCCGCGTCAGCGGATGCGTGTCACGCTCAGCTGCGATCATCGCGTAATCGATGGCGCCGTAGGCGCCAAGTTCCTGCAGACGCTACGGGGACTGCTCGAAGCCCCGATGATGATGCTGTTCTGATTGAACACTGATGACCCCGGAACTTTGACTCGGAACTCGAGACGCACGTGAGTCACGAGTTCCGAGTTCGAGTTTCGAGTCGTTAGCCCCCGCTCATAACCCCAAACCCAAAACTCACGACTGCAGTTCAGTGGTGCGTTTGGCGCTGTCGATCGTCCTTGGTGCAGCCCTCAACGCCCGGTCCATGCGACGATTCTCCACGCGCTTCGCGCTTCTCTGTTTCCTGTCCCTGCTCTCGGCATGCGCCGGCGGCGATTCGCCAGCCGGTCCGACGACGCCTCCTCCGCCGCCTACGCCCGCGCCGATTCCACCGGGTGTGCTGAGTCTTTCGGTGACAGGACTCCCCAGCGGCGTGAATGCTGATATTTCCGTTGTCGGCGCTGCGTTTTCTCGCGCCGCAACGGGCTCCGTGAGTTGGGTCGATGTGCCTGCCGGCCAGCACACCGTCACCGTACGTCCCGTGCGAACGGTCGACGGTACGTACGCGGCCACACCGTCCACGTTCGCAGTGACCGTCGTGAGCGGATCCGCACCCGCTACGGCCACGATCACGTACGCCCCGTTGCCCACCGCCATTGACCTCACCGTCTCCGGCGTGCCAAGCGGTGCGGATGCTCCGATCACCGTGTCCGCACCGGGCGGCAGCGATATCGCCGTCACCACTTCACGTCTGCTCTCCACCGCCAACACCGGCCGCTGGAAAGTCACGTCCGCGACGTTGCTGTCAGCAGGCTTTCGCTACACGCCGTCGCCGCCGGTGATCGACACGATTGTCCTGCACGGCGATACCGCGCGACTCACGGTACGCTATGCCGTATCCAGTGGGGCGCTGGCGGTGGCCGTGACCGGACTCCCTTCGGGGCTGCCCGGCGCCGTACAGGTAACCGGTCCGGAAGGCTTCAGTCGCGCGCTCACGGCCACCGCGACGCTCACCGAACTCACGCCGGGTGCGTACCGTCTCGTCACCTTCGCCGTATCGGCCGGCGGCATCAGCTATCGCCCGGCGGCGGATACCGTCATCGTCACCGTGAGCGCCTCGCTGGTGGCGGCGCCCGCGACGGTGGCCTACGCGGCTCAGGTGGGCCGCCTGGTCGTCACGACCAGCGGGTTGCCCATCGACGCGGCGCCGGCCATGACCCTTACTGGCAACAGCGTCGTGCGAGCCCTCAGTGCCCCCGCCACGCTCGACTCGCTGCCGACGGGCAGCTATGCCCTGTCGGCCGCCCTGCTCACCGTGGCGGGGGTGCGCTACATGCCCCTCACGGCCACCTGGAATCTCGCCGTCACCACCGGGAATACCACCACCATCAACGTCGCTTTCGCGGTCGTGCCAACGGTGGTCGAGGTGCCGGTATCCGGTCTCCCGAACGGCACCGCCGCCAACATCACGCTGACGGCCCCGTCGGGTGACGCGTCGCCGATCACGGCCACCACGCGCGTCAGCCCCGCCGCTTCTGGGCGCTGGCGGCTCAGTGCGACCAGCGTGACCAGTGGTGGCGCGACCTACGTGCCCACCCCGACCTCACGCGACACGATCGTCACCGCCGGCGACACATTGCGGTTGCCGGTGCAGTACACGATTACGACCGGCTCGATCGCGGTGGTCGTGAGCGGTCTCCCCGGCGGCGCCGCCGGTAGCGTCAGCGTGACTGGTCCCGGCGGGTATTCGCCGAGCGTCACGAGCACGACCACGCTCACCCTGCTCGCTCCCGGCAGTTACACCGTGACCGCCGCGAACGTGTCCGCGGCCGGCACCACGTACGTGCCGTCGCCCACCTCGCAGTCGGTCACGGTGTCAGCCTCGCTGGTGGCCGCGCCGGCCACGGTGTCGTATGCGCTCGCCACCGGCGCCGTGACCATCTCCACCAGCGGCATCCCGGGCGGTGTCACGCCAACCTATTCCCTCACCGGCACCGGCTCATCTCGCACCTCCAGCGGCGCCGGAACGGTATCATCGCTGGAAGTGGGCTCTTGGACGATCGCGGCCAACACGATCGTCAGTGGCGCCACGACCTACACGCCGTCGCCATCGTCGCAGACGGTGTCGATCACACCGAACGGTACCGCCACGGCCAACTTCTCGTATGCGGCGACGGTAGCGGCGAACTACGCCATCACCAACGTCTATCTCACCCAAGCGATTCAGAAGCTCGACAACACGGTCACTCTGGTGGCCGGACGCGACGCACTACTTCGCGTATTCGTCCAGGCTAATGCCGCCAACACGGCGCGTCCCGACGTGCGCGTTCGCATTTACGACGGCACCTCGGTGCTGCAGACGGCTACGATCAGCGCTCCCGAATCGAGTGTCCGCACGGCTATCGCCGAAGGCACCATGTCATCGACGTGGAACCTGCTGGTGGCCGGCGCGAATATCCGCCCCACCACGCGTGTGCTGGTCGATCTCGATCCAACGCTGGCGATCACCGACGCCGACCGCAGCGACAACACGTGGCCGACCAACGGCACCCCGCAAAGCGTCGGCGTGAATACGGTGCCGACGTTCAACATACGGTTCGTGCCGATCGTGGTCGGTGCCCTCACCGGCAACGTGAGCGAGGGCAACAAAGCGTCCTTCCTGTCGTCGGCGCAGCGCATGTTTCCGCTGAATACCATCTCCTCCGACGTGCGCGCACCATTCACGTCGAGCGCGACCGATATCCAGAGCAACGATGGCAACAGCCAGTGGCTCACGGTCCTCAGTGAAATCAACGCGCTACGGACCACCGATGGCGCGCCGAGCACGATGCATTATTACGGCGTGCTCAAGGTGTCGTACACCAGTGGCATCGCGGGTTATGGCTACGTGCCCGGACGCGCGGCGATCGGCTGGGACTATCTGCCCAGCGGCGATCGGGTAGCCGCCCACGAGTGGGGCCACAATTTCTCCCGGGCTCATGCCCCCTGCGGCACCACCGGCGACACGAACTATCCGTACGCGGGCGGCGTGATCAACTACTGGGGCTGGAACAGTCTCTCCAACACGCTCGTATCGCCGACCTTTACCGACGTCATGGGCTACTGCGGCAACCAGTGGATCAGCGACTACAACTGGGCTGCCGTCATGCAGTATCGCAGTGCGTCCGGCGGCATGTCGTCGCCCGACGCGCCAGGCGAGGGATTGTTGGTGTGGGGTCGTGTGGTCAACGGAAAGATCCTGCTCGAGCCGGCGTTCCGGGTGCGCGCTCCGGCGAGCGCGGGCGCGGCGTCGGCGTCGCATCGCCTTGAGTTACTGGACGCCGACGGCGCGACGCTGCTCGACACTCCGATCGAGGCGCCACGGGTGGACCACGCCACCGCGACCGATGAACGGCAGTTCGCCGTGGTCGTGCCCTGGAGCACCACGCTCGAAGCGCGACTCGCGTCCGTCCGGGTTCGGGACGCACGCTCCCCGTTGTCATCCGTTGCGCGTCGCAGCCCCCGGATGATGGCGTCGGGTACCGGCGGCACACTGGTCGCCCCTCAGGTGCGGGCGCAGGTCGATCGCACCACCGGCGGTCGCGCGCGTGTCACGTGGAACAGCTCGGCCTACCCGATGGCCGTGGTGCGCGACGCGTCCACGGGAGCGCTGATGGGCTTCGTGCGTCGCTCGGGTGATGCGGTTGTGACCGGCGGACGAGCGATTGAGGTGGTGTTCTCGGACGGCGTACGTACGGTAACGGCGAAGTAGGGAGTACGGGGTCGCGAGTCGGGAGTGGCCGAGTGGGGAGTGGCCGAGTCGGGAGTGGCCGAGTCGGGAGTGGCCGAGTCGGGAGTGGCCGAGTGGGGAGTGGCCGAGTGGGAGCCCACGCGGGGTGTGTTTTCCGCTACGTTTCCAGTGCTGTCCCTCGAACCCGTCTATCCCCGACTATCATGGCTTTGTTCGACGTCATCATTCTTGGCGGCGGTCCCGCCGGCTACGTCTGCGCCATCCGCTGCGCCCAACTGGGCATGCAGGTGGCCGTTATCGAACGTGAAGCGCTCGGCGGCACCTGCGTGCTGTGGGGCTGCATCCCGGCTAAGGCGCTGCTCGAGAGCGCAGGCCTCGCGGTGAAGCTCGGCAAGGCCGCCGAGCACGGCATCACCATCGACGGGATCACGCTCGACTTCGGTCCGGCCATGAAGCGCTCGCGCAGCATCAGCGCGCAGAACTCGAAGGGCGTCGAGTTCCTGTTCAAGAAGTACAAGGTGCAGTGGCTCCGCGGTGAAGGCGTCCTCGAAAAGGGGAAGAAGGTGACCGTCACGCTGGCCGACGGAAAGAAGGAAACGCACGAAGCCAAGAAGGCCGTCGTCGTTGCCACCGGTTCTCGCGTGAAGGGCTTGCCGCAGGCCGGCCTCGAGCTGGACAAAAACATCGTGCTCTCCAGCGACGACGTACTAGTGGCCGAGAAGGCCCCGGCGTCCATGGTGGTGGTCGGTGCCGGTGCCGTCGGCGTCGAATTCGCCGACGTATTCGCGGCCTTCGGCACGAAAGTCACGATGGTCGAGGTCGCGCCTACGATTCTTCCCATCGAAGACGCCGATTGCAGCGCCGAGTTGGCGAAGGCCTTCAAGAAGCGCAAGATCGACGTCCTCACCGGTGCCAAGATCACCAGCACGAAGGTGACGAAGACGGGCGCCACGCTGGTCGTCGAAGCCGGCGGTACCACGCACACGCTGGAAGTTGACAAGGTGCTCGTGGCGGCCGGCCGTGCGCCGAACGTTGAGAGAATCGGTCTCGAGGCCGTCGGTATCGCGAAGTCGGAACGCGGCTTCGTGAAGATCACCGAGAAGTTCGAGACGAACATCCCGGGCTACTACGCGATCGGCGATGTGGCCGGCAATCAGATGCTCGCGCACAAAGGCTCGCGCGAAGGCCACGTGCTGGCCGATCTGCTGGGCGGCGAGCATCCGCACCTCGTGAATTACAACAACATTCCGAGCTGCACCTACTGTCATCCGGAAGTCGCCAGCATCGGACTCACCGAGCAGGCGTGTAAGGACCAGAAGCTCGAGTACACGGTGGGCAAGTTCCCGTTTTCGGCCAACGGTCGCGCGCGTACCAGCGGCGAAACCGATGGCTTCGTGAAGATCATTCGCGACGCCAAGCACGGTGAAATCCTTGGCGCGCACATCGTTGGCGCGCATGCCACTGAGATCATTCACGAGCTCGTGGTCGCTCGCGAGAACGAGTTTACCGTCGAGGAGATCGACCTCGCGATCCACGCTCATCCCACGCTGAGCGAGGCAATCGCCGAGGCCGTGCTCGACTCGATGGGGAAGATGCTGCATGCATAATGGCTAAGTACGGAGTACGGAGTACGGGGTACGGAGTACGGGGTACTCCCTACTCCGTACCCCGTACTCCATACTGCTTGTATGCAATTGTACCTGCTCGATCTTGGCCTGACGCCGTACGACGTGGCGTGGAGTCTGCAAAAGCGCGCGGCGTTGGCGCGGAGCGCGGGTACGCTCGATCAGGATCTACTGATTCTGGTGCAGCACCCGCCGGTCGTCACGTTGGGGCGTGGTACCAAGCCTGGGAATCTTTTGGTCACGCCCGAGTATCTCACCTCGCGCGGCGTGGAGCTGCGGGATGTGGAGCGAGGCGGAGATGTCACCATCCACGAGCCCGGCCAGCTCGTGGCGTACCCCATCGTCGATCTCAAGCGCCACAAGCAGGATCTGCACTGGTATCTGCGGCAAGTCGAGGAGTCGGTGATCGTGGCGCTGCGCACGTTCGATCTCGAAACCGGTCGCGTAGTCGGCCTCACCGGCGTCTGGCGCGAGGATGCCGCCGGCAAACGCAAGTTGGCCAGCATCGGCGTGCATGCCCGTGACTGGGTCACCTGGCATGGTGTAGCACTGAACGTGGCGAATGATCTCTCCACCTTCGATCACGTCGTGCCATGCGGCATCGATCAGGTGACGATGAGCACCGTGAGGCGCGAGTGCGCGGCGGCGAGCCTTCGGGAGCCGTCGTTCAGCGAGGTATCCGCCGCGGTTGCCGACGGGTTGGCATCTGTGTTTGGACTCGTGGCGAAGCGAATCTCACTCGAAGATATCGACACGTTGCTCTGACGGCGGCCGAAGCGCGCAAAGTCAAGCAGCACGGACACAACCGCGGGCCGCTCTCCGAGAGAACGGCCCGCGATTCACACGCCTTAGGCAGGCTTGCCGTCGTGGCTACTTGCCGGCCGATTGCGCCTTGCTGATGGAATCGAGGCGCTCCCGACCGCGAATGGCATTCGGGATGCCCGCCTTTGAGGCGAACTCCTCGTAGTAGCTCCAGCCGCCGCCCTGAAACTTGCCGTCCTTCAGCACGACGGGCGTTTCGGTGGTTTTATCGATGACGTCTTCCAGCGTGCCGGGTTCTTCCCGGTACCAAATCACGTCGACCTTGCCGCCGCCGGCGATGTAGGTCTCGCGGCGGAACCCGCCAACGAGCCGCACTGAATCGGCCGGGAGCTGCGCTTTGAGGGGTCCGTCGCCCAATTCGGCGATGACCTGCTCGACCGTGCCGTCCTTAGGGATCTGTTTGATCTTGGCCGACCCGAGGTCGGAGCTGCAGGCCGCCAGTGACGCGAGTATGAAAGTGGCGAGCGCGAGACGCGCGGTTTTGACGAAGCGAGTGTGCATGGCGTGACGAAAGGGTAGGTCGGAGAATACGTCGAAGAAGCGGAAACGCAAATGGGGGGGAGGCCCGAAGGCCTCCCCCCCACCGTCATGCGGTCGAGCGAATTACGGAGTGTACGTCGAAGCAGCAACACCAGTGTTCGTCGACAGCGCACGGCCCTTGAGGGTCGTCGGAGTCGCGAGCGTGCCACCCGTGGCAACCGCGATGAAGCGGCGACCAGAGACCGATCCCAGGGCAGCAGGCGTGTTCAGGCTGCTGACACCGTTGACCGGCTGCGTGAGACGGTACGTCCACACGCGGGTTGCGCCGTTGTCGGCGATGTACACCGGGCCCGCGCCAGCCGGCGACGTGCTCGGGGACATCTTCGCATCTACGCTGCCGATGTACTGCCAGTTGCCCACGAGGAGCTCGTAGAAGTCAACGCGATCGAACGGCGAGTTGATCTGGTTCGTGTTCGCCGTAACGATGGCCTTGAGGCCGGTCGCCGGGGCGTTCCACTGCGAGATACCCTGTCCGAGGGTCCAGCTGACCAGGTTGGCATTGGCCGCGTTCCACGTCTGCGTGTCGTTGCCGACGTTCGCCGAGAGGAGTGCGACACCAGAACCCACGCCGACATAGAAGCCAGTGCTCAGGCCACCAGCGTTGACAACGCGCGCCGTGACAGTGTCCGGGCGGTTGTTGCTCGCCACGGCCAATGCACCAGCTGCATCCGTCTGCTCGATGTTCGTGTAGTAGTTGATGCCCGACGTGAACGGCGTGCCGATCGTGACATTGCCGTTGATGCCGATGGCATCATTGAAGCGGGCGTTGTACAGCGTGGCCGGGAAGAGCAGGTTCGCGTCGGTCGTACCGTCGGTCAAACCGGTGTACGAAGCGCGGAAGTTGGTGAAGTGACCTTCGACCAGTTCCGTGAAGTTCGGCGTGAACGCGTTCGGGCCAGCGGCCGTGACCGTACCCGGGACGCCAAGTCCCGTGATGGTCGGGTTCGTCGCGCTGTGGAGCACGCGGCGGATGCCCGTGAAGCTGGCGTTACCAGCGCGGTCGAGGACCGACGCGCGGTAGGTGTAATAGCCTTCCGTGGCGATGCTCGCACCGAGGACACGGGCGATCGGACGGAAGCCGTCAGCCATTGCCGTAAAGCCGATAACCGCAGGGGCCATCGTGCAATTCGGGGCCGTGATGAAGGCCGATCCGATACCACCGTCTACAGCCGCGAAGGCCGTACCAACCACACAGGAACCCGTGAGGGCCGCCTGGTTGGCGCGCGCCAGGTAATGCACGGCCGTGTTCAGGCCCGAGCGCTCGTCGAGCGCCTCGGCACCGAAGATCGTGTCCGTAGCGGCCGGGACAGCGACGAAGCTGGCGGCGCTGAAGACCGAGTTCGCGAGGACCGTGTACGTCGTCGTGTCGAGAGCCGAACCCGGGCCCTGACCCGGCGTCGCCGGCGTGGCGGACGTACCAGAACCAGCCGCAGCCGCCGAGTAGCGGATGATCGGGGCAATGTTGTCGATGGCGAACTGCGCCGTCGTCGTCGTGCCCGTGTTGCCGAGCTGGTCGTTACCCGTTGCCGTGACCGTGTACACGAGGTTCGTGAAGTTGGTCGCGCATTCCGGGATGCCGGCAGCCGTCGTCGGGCTCAGCACCACGGCCGTTGCGCCGCAGCCGCTGTACGTGAACGTGTTCGCCAAGGTCGCTGTGCTCGTGCCGACGCCAGCGTCCGTGGTGGTGGTGTTGGTCGCGAAGTTGAACGGCGAGGCCAGCACGCCCGAGAACCACGCGCCACTCGCGACGCCAGCAACGGCGACGGTCGGGTTGGCGTAGTCGAGACGAATGGCGATCGGAGCCGGGACGGTGATCGACGTGCGGTAGCCCGTCGTCGCCGACACGGTCGGTGCCGCGTTGTTGCTGTTGTCCTGCGCGGCCGCAACGCGCGGGAAATCGCTCGCGTTGGTCTGGGGATGTTCCCAACCCGTGCCGTTGATCGTGTACAGCGTGGCGCTCTTGCCAAACGTCGTCGCAGCCGTGGCCGAGTAGGGCACGGTGGCGCCGAAGTTGGACATGTTCACCGAGGCCGACTGCACCGTACGGCCGGCGGTGTAGAACACCGGGACGTAGCGGATCGAGCCGGCGCCGGAGGCGTTCGGACCACCGTAGTAGTTGAACGCCACTCCCGCAACCGTGCGCGTCGCCGCGGCGGTCGGGTTGGTGAACTGCACAGCCCAGCCGTCCACGTTCGTGAAGTTCAGGATGGCGTTCGTGTTCGTCGCGGCAAAGTTCTCAGTGCCAGCGGCCGTGCGGACCGAGGCGCGGATCACATGCAGGCCGTTCGCGTACTTGATCGTCGACGTGCCCGTGGCGAAGTCGGCGGTGAAGTCCGCGGTGTTGATGGAAAGCTGCACGATGCCAGCGTTTGCCGAGCTACCGGTGAAGGTCTGCTCAGCGGCCGGCAGGCCACAATTGGCACCAGCGGCATCACACACATAGACGCGGACCGCGTTGATGGCCTGGCCGTTTGGCGACAGGTTCAGCGAAACCTGGATCTGGTCGCGCGTGTTGTTGATATCAACCGGCTGGTTGACCTGCGTGTTGGCCGAGAACGTGATACCCGTGTTGGACGGGCCACCCGCCGAAGCAACCGGACCCTGCGTTACGTTGGCAATCGTCACGTTCGCCGGAGCGGCGACCGTCACGGAAACCGACGACGAGAGCGACGACGCCGCGAAGTTCGCGTTGGCTGCCGAGGCGGCCGTCACGGTGATGATGGCCGTACCCGGCGCGTTCGCCGTCACGACACCAGCGGCCGAGACCGACGCGACCGTCGCGGACGACGACGTGTAGGTGATCGTGGCCGCCGGCGCGCCCGAGGGCTGCGTCGCGTTGGCGCCGATCTGCGCCGTGTTGCCGATCGCAAGCGCCAGGGCAGCCGGCGTCACGTTCAGCGTGGCAATGCCGGTCGGAAGGGCAGTCACCGTGATCGCAACTGCCTGGCTGATCGACGTGCCGCCCGACGTGGCGGTCACCGTGATCGTGGCAACACCCGGCGCCACCGCCGTCACAACACCAGCCGTCGAAACCGACGCCGTCGTCGCGGACGACGTGGCGTAGGTGTACGTGGCCGTACGGCCAGCCGGCTGAACGCTCGCAATCAGCGTGAGCGTCTGATTCACCTGCAGCGACGCCGCCGACGGCGTCACCGTGAGGCCAATGATCGCCGGAGCGACCGTGACAGACGCCGCGGCCGACTGGCCCGTGGTCGCCGTGGCCGTGACCGTCGCGTTACCGGCGGCAACCGCCGTCACGCGGCAGGACGAGCCCGCAACAGCTGCCGTAGCAACCGTGGCCGAGCTCGACGTGCAGCTAGCAAGCGTCGGGGGCGTCGTGGTCGAGCCACCCGAGATCTGCACGGCAAAGTTCACCGCTTCGCCAACGTTCATGCTGGCAGAAGGCGGCGTGATGGAGAGCGTAATTGGCGTGTTCGGTGTCAGAGGCACCGTAACATCATCGCCGCAAGCACCCAGCGCCAAGGCGCCAAGGCTCAGGGCAACGATCGCCTTGTTCCGAGAAAAGAGTTGCATTCATCCCCCTCTTACGAGGTCGTGGAGGTAGCTGCCGTTAATGAGGGTGGGTTGCCTCACCAACAACGTCTTGCGATGGCAAGCGCGCGCCGCTCTGGCATACGCTTCATCATGCGCGTTTACAGAGGAGCAGGACCTGGCTCGGGGAGCGGCCGAATCAACATCCTGTCGTGTAAAAACCATGATGCCCGAAGAACCGAACTGCTGACCTGCGGGCCCTGCATCACGCGTCGCCAACCCAAGCGTCGGTTCCTCGTGACTCCTGCACGTGCGATTGCTCACACGTTTCAGACTCATATCCTGACACATATTGGCAGGAAAAACTGAGCGTCGTCGGCCCGAAGGCTGATACGCACACTTCTCCCGCCATCATCACGGCCAAAGCTAGGGGTGATCTGCCACACTAGTCAAGCAGCAAATGCACCCGGTGTTCGGCGACCGCTGTCACAATGTTGTTTCGCGGTGGCGAGAAGCACCAGTTTTCCACATACCCTCTCGCTTTGCGACGCCCGTCACCACTCGAATCTTCTGACGCCCGGCAGTGGACGTCCCCGCTTTACCGAACGTCACATCCTCGGCAGTCACAGCTCCTCGCATCTATAATTCGGGATGGCTGAGCCCCCCCGGATCCACGTCCCCGCAATACGGGTGGTCCCCCCTCCCCCACTCGCGGCGGAGGGGCCCGCTCTTAACGCCGCTCAGGCCGCCGCCGCCAGCCATGGGGATACCCCCCTGCTTATCGTGGCCGGTGCCGGCTCCGGCAAAACCCGGACGCTCATTCATCGGGTCGCCCACCTTATAGGTCGCGGCGTCCCTGCCAGCCGCATCCTCCTCCTCACCTTTACCCGGCGTGCCTCACAGGAAATGCTGGGGCGCTGCGAGCGGCTGGTCGGTTCGGCTTCGCACCACGTGCACGGCGGCACTTTTCATGGCGTGGCGCACCGCCTGCTGCGCCGGTTCGGGCCCGCGGCCGGGCTTGCTGCCGATTTCACCATTCTCGATCAGGCCGATGCCTCCGATCTGATGGGTATCTCGCGCGCTGCTCTCGGCTATGCCGATCTCAAGAACGCCCCGCGCTCGGCCCCGCGCTTCCCGCGCGCCGAAACGCTCCAGTCGATCTATTCGCGACACGTCAATACCGAGCGCCCCATCGTGGATCTGCTCGGCGAACAGTGGCCGCACTTCCTCGCCTGGACCGGCGACATCGAGCGGCTCTTCGGCGACTACGTGAAGCGCAAAGCCGAACGCAATCTCCTCGACTACGACGATCTACTGCTCTCGTGGGCCCTGCTGCTCGAACAGGCACCGCCGATCGCCGAGCAGATTCGTGCCCTCTACGATCACGTGCTGGTGGATGAGTACCAGGATACCAATCCCCTGCAGTCGCGCATCCTCCGCGCGCTGTGCACAAACGGCAAGATCACCGTGGTCGGCGACGATGCCCAAAGCATCTATGCGTTCCGTGGCGCCACCATCCGCAATATCCTCGACTTTCCGCACCAGTTCCCCGGCACGCAGATCGTCACGCTCGAACGCAACTACCGCTCGACCGCGCCCATTCTCGATACCACCAACGCGCTGATCTCCCGCAGTCGCGAGCGCTATTCGAAACAGTTGTGGACCGAGCGCGCTGGCGGTGAAGCGCCGTGGCTCGTGACGGTAAAGGACGAGCATGCGCAGACGGCGTTCGTGGTCGATCGCCTGCTCGAGCTGCACGAGGAAGGCATCCCCCTGCGCGAGATGGCCGTGCTCTTTCGCGCCGGCTATCTGTCGGCCGACCTCGAGATCGAACTCGCCAACCGGCGCATCCCGTACGAAAAGTGGGGTGGGCTCAAGTTCCTCGAAGCCGCGCATATCAAGGACATCCTGGCATTTCTTCGCGTGCTCGAGAATCCGCGGGACGAAGTGAGCTGGTATCGGTTGTTGCGCTTGCTCCCCGGGGTGGGCGACGCCACGGCTCGTGCCGCCATCGACCTGCTGGCGCAGCATTCATGGGAGTCGATGGCACTCGGCGCCACCAAGGCGCCGTCACGCGCACGCCCCGCCCTGCAAACGCTGGCCGCGCTTCTGGATGGCATGCGACGGGTGGAACGCGCCAACCATCCGCATTCGCCGGCCGAAACCATCCGTCTCTGCCGTCATCTGTACGACCCGATGCTGCAGGCCACGTACGACGATGCCCCACCGCGCATGGCCGATCTCGATCAGCTCGAAGTCATCGCGGCCGGCTATCCAGACCGCAGCACGTTCCTGTCGGCACTCGCGCTCGAGCCACCGTCGAAGACGCAGGACCTCGCGGTAGGTAGTACCGATGAAGACGACGCGTTGATTCTCTCCACGGCGCATTCCGCGAAAGGCAAAGAATGGGATGCGGTATTCGTCATTCACGCCTCCGACGGCGTGTTCCCGATGGCGCGATCAGCCAACGACGACGCGCAGATCGATGAAGAACGTCGCCTGCTGTACGTGGCCATGACCCGGGCACGCGACCAACTCTTCGTCACGTATCCGTTGCACAGCTATGCCACCCGCACCGGCGCCGACTTCGCGTACAGTCAGCTATCCCGTTTTCTTGATCCTGGGGTACGCTCGTCGATGCAACGCGTCACCGTGGGCGAAGAGCTGCCCCCCGCCCTGCCCGCCCTCCGAGGCGATGCGCCGCCGCTCGACTTGCGCGCGTTGCTGAGGGGACGCTTCCCGAGCGCGTGAGGCCTCGCGAAGGACGCGACGAGACGCGAAGTACAGCCAGCGATACGGTTTTTGCCGGTCGGTGGCCCGCTACCTTTCGATGGTGTTCGCTGACGCGGCCACAGTTGCTGCACCTGCCACCTTGACGAGGATTTGTATGAGTTTGTTCAGCAATCTGTCGGTCGCCGCGATCGTGGCGGTAATGACCGCCACCGCCGCCGATGCCCAGGCCACGGCCAAAAAGCCGGCCCCAAAGTCCGCGTCGGCAAAAGTGGCCTCAAAAGCATCCACGGACTCCTTTGCCCTGCAAGCGGCCTTGCCGGTTGATGCCGCCGTACGCATCGGCACGTTGCCCAACGGCATCCGCTATTACATCCGACGCAATGCGAAGCCGGAACAGCGAGCCGAGCTGCGACTGGTGGTCAATGCCGGTTCCATTCTGGAAGACGAGGATCAGCGCGGTCTGGCGCACTTCATCGAGCACATGGCGTTCAATGGCACGAAGTCCTTCGCGAAGAACGATATCGTCAAGTATCTCGAGTCGATCGGTGTGCGCTTCGGTGCCGACCTGAATGCGTTCACCAGTTTCGACGAAACGGTCTACATCCTACCCGTTCCAACGGACAGCGCCGGCATTCTCGAGAAGAGCTTTCGCTTCTTGGGCGATGTAGCCACCGGCATCCTGTTCGACTCCACCGAAGTGGTGGCTGAGCGCGGCGTGGTGCTGTCGGAGTGGCGCAACGGGCTCGGGGCCGGCGAGCGGCTTCGCGACAAGCAGTTCCCCGTGATCTTCCGCGGCTCGCGCTACGCCGAGCGGTTGCCCATCGGCAAGCCGGAAATTCTCGAAGGGGCGACCCCGGCGCCGCTCAGGCGTTTCTGGCGCGACTGGTATCGTCCCGATCTCATGGCCGTCATGGCCGTCGGTGATGCTGACCCGAAGAAGCTCGAAGCGCTCATCCGTTCCACCTTCGGCGGAATCGCGCCGCGCAAGGGCGCCCGCGCCCGCACGATCGCCGCCGTGCCCAGGCACGACTCCACGCTGATCTCGATCGCCACCGACAAGGAACTCAGTGGCTCGTCGGTCGGTGTGCTGTGGAAAAGCCAAGGCCGCACCACCCGCACCGTGGGCGATCTTCGGCAGGATCTGCTGGAGCGTCTCTATGATCAGATGTTGAATCAACGATTCGGAGAGCTCGCCCTCAAACCCGAGTCGCCGTTCGTCGGCGCCGGTGCGGGCGGCGGCAGCTTCGTACGCAACAGCGAGTACTACTCGCTCGACGCGCGCGCGAAGGAGGGGCAGTTGCTGGAATCGCTGCAGGCGCTGCTCGTCGAAGCGGAGCGCGTGCGTCGACACGGGTTTCTGCCTACAGAACTCGAGCGCGCGAAGATCAACACCCTGCGTGGATACGAACGCGCCTACCAGGAGCGCGACAAGACGCCGTCGGGGGCGTTCGTCGACGAGTACATCGACAACTTCCTGCAGGGCGAAGCAATTCCCGGGATCGCGTTCGAGTACGCGGCAATGCAGCATCTGCTGCCCACCGTCACGCTTGCCGAAGTGAATGCACTGGGCGCCAGCCGCGTCGGTGAGTCGAATCGCGTGGTGACCGTCAGCCTTCCCGAAAAGGACGGTCTCACGGTACCGACCGCGGCCGATATCCGCGCCGTGTTCGGCAAGGTGAACACCGCCACGATCGCGCCGTGGGTGGAAACGGTCACGGCGGGCGCCCTGGTGGCGAAGGCACCGACGGCCGGACGCGTGGTGAGCGAACGGAAAACCGAATCGCTCAACCTCACGGAATGGACGTTGTCGAACGGCATCAAGGTGTTCGTCAAGCCCACCGATTTTACCGCCGACCAGATCGTGATGACGGGATGGAGTCCAGGCGGCGCCAGTCTCGTGGCCGACAAGGACGTGTTCAAAACGTCATTGGCGACCACTGTGATTGAACGCGGCGGAGTCGGCGACTATTCCATCATCGACTTGAACAAGAAGCTCACCGGCAAGGTGGCCTCTGCCTCGGCCGTCATTTCGGATCTCAGCGAAGGCGTGAGTGGTCGCGCCTCGCCGAAGGATCTCGAGACGATGATGCAACTCACGTGGTTGCGTCTCACGTCGCCACGAGCGGACACGTCGGCGTTCAAGGCGCTGTTGCAGCAATTCGATCAGGTGCTCAAGAACAAGGATGCCAACCCGGCGGCCGTGTTCAGCGACACCGTGCAGATGACGCTCGCCGGCGGTCACCCGCGGGTGCGACCGCTCTCTGCCGAGATGCTCAAAGAGCTCAACCTCGACGAAATGCTGGCCATCTATCGCGATCGCTTCGCTGACTTAAGCGACTTCACCTTCCTGTTCGTCGGGAACGTGGACCTCGCCGTGTTGAAGCCCTTGGTGGAGCAGTGGCTCGCGCCGTTGCCAGTTGCCGGTCGCAAGGAAGCGTTCAAGGATGTTGGCCCGAAGCTGTTCGCGGGCCAAATCGACAAGACGGTACGGAAGGGCATCGCGCCGCAGAGCCAGACGGCAATTTTGATGGCCGGCGCAGCTCCCTGGAGCCGCGAAAACGCCTATCTGCTGTCATCGCTCGGCGAGGTGCTCGAAATGCGCCTGTTGGACCGCCTCCGCGAATCGCTGGGCGGCACGTATTCCGTGTCGGTGAACGCGCAGTATTCGCGCACCCCCCGCCAGGAATGGCAGCTCGTGATCAGCTACGGCTCGGCGCCAGAGAAGGCGGAATCGATGTTTGCCGCGGTGAAGCAGGAGATCGATTCACTCCGACGCGTGCCGCCGAGTGCGGCGGAAGTGGAACGCGTGCGCGAGCAGCAGCGTCGCGAACTCGAAGTGGCTCGAAAGCAGAACGGCTACTGGCTGAGTACGATCCGCAGTCGTTTGGAGAACGGCGACGATCTCGGCACCATCGGCAATGACGACCCGATGATTGCTGGGCTGACCGCCGAGAAGCTGGCGGCGGCGGCGAAGACGTACCTCACGGAAACCAATCGCGCGCGGTTCGTTTTGCTGCCGGAAAGCAAGTAGCACCACACACGGTCCGTGTTCAGCGCTTGTTGCGGCTCACCGAATCCTGGTGAGTCGCAATGATGCGCTGGATGGCCCGCTTCAAGTCACGTCCCTCGGCCACATACACCGAGTCGAACCGATCGAGGCCGTCCGCATACACACGGCGCGAAAGCAACACGGCGTTATTCAGCTTCACCGTCTGCGCCCAGCCAGCCGGATAAGTGCGGAGCTGCGGACCGATACTGTCCTCCAGTCGGGCGCGCGCGCGTGCGTACACCGTGTCACGGGCAGCGATACGCTCCGTGCGGGCACTGTCGGGGAGTGACTCGAACACCCGCTCGATGTCGTTCGAGGTGCGCTCCCAGAACGCCCCGAGCAGCAGGTCGTCGTGCCAATCGTCTTCCGCGCGGCGGAGCGAAACCGAGTCGCCGCGCGCGCGGAAAAAATGCTCGACGCCGCGCCCGCCCACGAACGTGGCGAAGGACTCGTTGAACGACACCTGCCCTTTGGCGAAGAACGTGTTGTGGAGCAGTTCGTGAATGATCGTGTTGACTAGCGTCACCGAATCCGCCCTCACGGTGGTGCTGACGAGGGGATCATTGAACCAGCCGAGAGTGCTGAAGGCCGATGAGGGGCCGACGGTCACGTCGAAGCCGTCGCGGCGCAACGCGTCGGCGGTACGCAACGCGCCGGGGAAGTCGAAAAAGCCCTTGTAGGGAAAGCGTCCCACGACAGGGAACCACCACGTTTTCCGCTTAAGTCGGTCGCGATAGGCGGCGGAAACCACCAACACCAGCGTGTCGCGGTCGAGGCGAGAGAACGCGGTGAAACTCTTGCCCGCCTTGAGCGCGAGCGAGTCGATGGCGAAGCGACGCGCCTCTTGCACCAGACCGAGCTTGGCACGCAGCACCGGATCGGTCGTCGAATCGGCCACCAGGTTCGTAATGGGCTGACGTCTCGACAGGATCCGCGCCTCCTCGAAGGCGGCACGGGAGATGTAGCACCCCGTGGGGGTAATCCCGAGCACGATCGCCAGCAATACGGCGGTCGCACCCGTGACGCGGCGCAACGATCGCCATGAGATCCGCCAGTGCGGCATCCGGCCGCGCTTGTCAATCCCGTGTTGCTGGTCGCCCTGCTCGGCTATCATTCTCGGTCCATGTCGTTCGTTCATCTGCACTGCCACTCAGAGTATTCGCTCCTCGACGGCGCGAATCGTATCGATGATCTGATCAAACGCGCACAGCATTATGAAATGCCGGCGCTGGCGGTCACCGATCATGGTAACATGCATGCTGCCTGGGATTTCCAGGAGAAAGCACGCAAGGCGGGCGTGAAGCCCATCATGGGGATGGAAGCCTACGTGGCGCCGGGCGACCGTCGCATGCGAGGACGACCCGGGCCGGGTCAAAAGCCGTACTACCACCTCGTCCTGCTCGCCCGAGATCTGGTGGGTTACAAGAATCTGGTCAAGCTGTCGTCGTTGGGATACACCGAAGGCTTCTACACGAAGCCGCGCATCGACCGCGAACTGCTGGCCAAGTACTCCGAGGGATTGATCGTGTCCTCGGCATGCCTGGCCGGCGAAGTGGCCGGCCACCTCATGGCCGACCGCATGGATGCGGCACGCGAGGCCGCCGCGTGGTATGCCGAGCTGTTCAAGGACCGCTACTACCTTGAGGTGCAGGCGCATACGAGCGAAGGACAGGCGAAACTCAACGCCAAGATCCTGTCGCTGGGTGACGAGCTGGGGTTACCCGTGATCGCCACGAACGACGCGCACTTCCTGAAGCACGAGGATCACGACGCGCACGACGTGCTGCTCTGCATCGGCCTCGGCAAGGATCGCAACGATCGCGATCGCATGAAGTACGACGACGGGTTGTACTTCAAGCCGGCCAACGAGATCCGTCCGTTCTTCCCGGGGCGCGAAGATGTACTCACGAACACGCTGGCGATCGCGGATTCGGTGGACGTGCAGTTCGCGAAGCAGTACTACGTGCCGTCGTTCCCGCTGCCTCCCGGCGTCGAGACCGAGAACGAATACCTCGTACGGCTCGCGACCGACGGTGCGAAGGTACGGTACGGTGATCCGCTGCCCGCGAACGTGCAGGAGCGGCTCGACTACGAATTGGGCGTCATCACGAAGACTGGGTACGCCGGCTACTTCCTGATCACCGCTGACTTCATCAAGGCGGCGCGCGACCGTGGCATCCCGGTGGGGCCGGGACGCGGATCGGCAGCCGGATCGCTGGTGGCGTATGCAACTCGCATCACCGACGTGTGCCCGCTCGAGTTCGATCTGCTCTTCGAACGCTTCCTGAATCCTGAACGCGTCTCGATGCCCGACGTCGACGTCGACTTCTGCTTCGAGCGGCGCGGCGAAGTAATCGAGTACGTGCGGCAAAAGTACGGCAAGGATTCGGTCGGTCAGATCGTCACGTTCGGCACCATGAAGTCACGCGCCGCCGTGAAGGACGTCGGCCGTACGCTTGGCTTCACCCCGGGCGAAACGGACGCGTTGGCCAAGCTGATTCCGAATGCGCCGAACTTTTCGCTGACGGTCAAGGAGGCGATCGAGCAGGTACCGGAAGTCAAGGCGTTCTATCAGAACGAGCCGCGCTACAAGCAGCTGCTGGACTTCGCGATTTCACTGGAAGGGCTTTCTCGCCATACCGGTGTACACGCGGCCGGCGTCGTGATCGCGCCGGGCCCGCTCGACGAATTCGTACCGATCTGCACGCAGGCCTCCAAGGGTGCGGGCGGCGGTGGCGATGACGAACGCGTGATCGTGACGCAGTACGACATGACGGCGCTCGAAAAAGCCGGCATGCTCAAGATGGACTTCCTTGGACTGACGACGCTGACGGTGATCAGCGACACGCTGGCCAGCATCAAGCAGCGCAGTGGCGTGACCGTCGTGCTCGAAGAGCGCGGCTTCACCGACGAGAAGACGTATCAACTGCTGCGTGCCGGCCGAACCGGCGGGGTGTTCCAGTTTGAATCGCCGCTCGCGACCGACGTGCTCAAGCGCATGCGCTGTGACCGATTCGACGACTTGGTCGCATCGAACGCGCTGCTGCGCCCGGGTCCGCTCGATGCGGGCATGCACAACGTGTACATCAAGCGCAAACGTGGCGAAGAGCCCACGGTGTACGCACTGCCCGAGCTCGAGCCGATTCTGTCCAACACCTATGGCGTCATCACCTATCAGGAACAGGTGATGCGTCTGGCGCAGGTGCTCGCGGGCATCTCGCTAGCTGAAGCAGACGTACTGCGAAAGGCCGTCGGCAAGAAAGACTCGGAGCTGATCAAGAAGGAGCTCGGCAAGTTCGTGACGAAGGCCGTCGCGAAGGGCTACGATCCGAAGATCATCGATGAGCTCTCGGGCCAGATCGAAACGTTCGGCCGCTATGGATTCAACAAGTGTCTGGTTGGCGACACAGAGATCTTTGACGCGTCGACCGGTCGCCTGGTGCGAATCGCTGATGTCTTCGAAGGGCGAGAGAAACTGGATAGCGTGGCGACATGTGACATCGACACGCTTCGACTAAGTCACGGGCGCGTGTTGGATGTCATGGACAATGGCATCAAGGCCGTGTTCCGCGTGCGCACGGAATCGGGGCGTGAGATCATCGCCACGGGCAATCACCCGCTGTTGCTGATCGATGGGTGGCGCCATCTCGAATCAGTTGCCGTTGGCGAGCACATCGCGGTGCCGCGTTCGTTGCCGTCGGGAGCACGCACTGAATGGGCCGCCCACGAGGTGATTGCACTTGGGCACTTGCTCGCGGAGGGCAACCTCGGGCATCCCACCGGCGTGTACTACTCCAATCAGGATGAGGCCGCCGTCGCGGATTTCATTTCCGCCGCCGAGTCATTTGCGAACGTCCGTTGTACCCGTACCACGCACAAGAATACGGCGTCCGTCTATACGGGTCGCGTCGACCGCAAGGCGCCGAACGGCATCTTCGAGTGGGCTCGCAGCGTGGATCTGCTGGGCAAGACGGCCACGAACAAGGAAGTGCCAGCGAGTGCGTTCACGCTCTGCGACGAGCAGATTGGCCTGTTGCTTGGACGCATGTGGGACGGCGACGGGCATGTGAACCCTACCGACGCGTCGGCGTACTACGCCACGTCGTCGAAGCGATTAGCTCACCAGGTGCAACACTTGCTGCTGCGGCTCGGAATTCTCGGCCGCATTCGCTCAGTTACCTTCGCATATCCGCGCGGACCGCGCGTTGGGTATCAGGTGTTTGTAACGGGCGTCGAGAATCTGCGCCCCTTCGCCGAGCGCGTGGGCCGCCACCTCGTTGCTCCGGCGAAGCGTGCGGCCATGGTGGCGATGCCGTTGCCGGTCGAGGCCGCCGCGTCCAAGGATCTGGTCCCGGTCGGCGCCGTACGAGCGCTCGCCAGAGCTGCCAAAGATCGGCGCGGCGAGCGCTGGGCCGACGTAGAAACTGGCGCCGATGTGTCTTCACGCGATCTGTATCCGAGTGGGACGAACCCGAAAACAATCGGCTGCACGCGCGGCGTGGTCAATCGTCTCGCCACGTATTTCGGCGATGCGTCAGTACAGCGACTCGGATCGAACGATGTGCTTTGGGATCGGGTCGTCTCGATTGAGCCGGCGGGCGAGCAGCGTACGTACGACCTCGAGATTGCCGACACGCACAATTTCGTGGCGAACGACATCATCGTTCACAATAGCCACAGCGTAGCCTACTCCGTCGTCGCGTACCACACGGCCTTCCTGAAGGCGCACTACCCGGCCGAGTTCATGGCGGCGTTGCTGTCGTCGAACATCGGGAAAACCGAAGAAGTCATCAAGTACATCGCTGAAGCGCGTGAAATGCAGATCGAGGTGCTCGCGCCCGACGTCAACGAGTCGGGGTGGCGCTTCACCGTGGTGGGAGACAAGCGGGTGCGCTTCGGATTGGGCGCCATCCGAAACGTGGGTCGCGGTGCCATCGACTCACTGATCGCAGCCAGAGCTGAAGGCCCGTTCACGTCACTGTACGATCTTTGTTCGCGCGTCGATCTCCGCGTCTGCAACAAGCGCGTGTTCGAAGCACTGATCGCCGCCGGTGCCTGCGACGGGCTAGGCGGACATCGGGCGCAGCTGCTGATGGCGCTCGATCATGCCATCAATGAGGCGTCGCTCCGTCAGGAAGAAGCGGCCAAGGGTCAGGTGTCGCTGTTCGGCGATCTGCTGGGTGCTGACGACAGCGAGGCCGCGGGCTCGGGCAACGCCGGATCGCCTCCCCCCCTCCCCTCCGTGCCGGTGTGGAGCGAAAGTGAGCGGCTCACTCGTGAGAAGGAGCTGCTGGGCTTCTACATTTCTGGGCATCCACTCGAGCCGTACCGAACAGAGTGCGAACTGTTTGCCAGTAGCACCGTGGCCCAGTTGGGCAACTGGACGGGCGACGCGGTCACGATCGGTGTGGTGATCACGGCGATCAAGAAGCAGATTTCCAAACGGTCGGGCGCCGAGTTCGCCCGGTTGACAGTTGAGGATTTTTCCGGATCTTCCGAAGTACTGGTCTTCCCGGAGGCGTGGGCGGTGATCGCCGACCGTGTCCGGCCCGATGTGCCGCTCCTGCTCAAGGGTGGCTATTCGCGGAAGGATCAGGGCGTCGAGAATGCCACGTTCATCGTCGACACGGTCACGCGCTTCGCGGAAGTGCGAGTCAACGGTGAGCTGGCGGTTGCAATCGACCTGAGTCGGGCGCTTGATCTTGCTCCCGGCGTGATGGACGACGTGCGGGCGAGTGTCGAGGCCCATGAGGGCTCGGCTCCGCTCGAACTGCGATGGGATGACGGGACCGGGCGCACCATTCGCTTCCGGTCGAAGTCGCTCACCGTGGCGGCGTCGCCCGCCATTTTATCCGATCTTCGCGCGCTGCTTGGCGCTGATCGTGTGCGCCTCGTGCGCGCCGGCAGCTAATCAGCGCGGCGTCCCTTTTCCAGGATTGTCATGGCTGCTGCCCCGGTTCTCGAGTTCGAGCGTCCTCTGGCGGAGCTCGAAAAGCAGATCGAGGAGCTGAAACGATTCGCTTCTGAACGATCGCTGGATGTCGCCCAAGAGTTGGCGCCGCTTCAGAAGAAGCTCAGCGAGCTGCGCGTCGAGATCTATCAGAAGCTGACGCCGTTGCAGCGCGTGCAGGTGGCCCGCATCTCGCGCCGTCCGTTCACGTCGGACTACATCAAGCTCGCGTTCACCGACTTCCTCGAACTACACGGAGATCGGCTATTTCGTGAAGACGCGGCGATCCTCGCGGGCTGGGCGCGTCTCGAAGGCGAGACCGTGATGCTGATCGGACACGAGCGCGGCCGCGACACGAAGGAGAATTTGCGCCGCAATTTCGGCATGCCGCACCCCGAAGGCTACCGGAAGGCGCTGCGCCTCATGAAGCTCGCCGAGAAGTTCCAGGTGCCGGTGCTCACCTTCATCGATACGCCGGGCGCCTGGCCCGGCTTGGGCGCGGAAGAACGCGGCCAGAGTGAAGCAATTGCCCGTAACCTGCTGGAGATGAGCAATCTGCAGGTGCCGATCATTGCCACCGTGATCGGCGAAGGTGGGTCCGGCGGCGCGCTGGCGCTCGGCGTCGCTGATCGCGTCCTGATGCTGGAGAATTCCATTTACTCCACGATTTCCGTTGAAGGCTGCGCGGCCATTCTCTGGAAGGACGGCAAGAGCCCGGAAATGCGAGAAAAAGCGGCTACTGCGTTGCGAGTCACGGCCCCCGATCTCATCGAGCTGCGCGTGATTGACGAAATCGTTCCGGAGCCGGTTGGCGGCGCCCATTCGGATCACCCCACGACCGCCAACAACCTTCGCGACAGCCTCGTGCGGAACCTCGAGGAACTGCGTCGCCTGAAGCCGGATAAACTCGTGCGTCGCCGACGTGAGAAGTTCCTGCGCATGGGGCAGTTTACCGAGTAGCTTTCACGTCGTGGCGCATCTGATCGAAGTCGCGTTTCGCGGCAACCGGAAGGAATTCTTCACCTGGACAGGCGAGACGGCACCCCCACTCAAGGCGGGGGTGATCGTCGAAGTTGACCGGGGTGAGGATTTTGGTCGTGTGCACTCCACCGGTGAACTGGCCGAGGTTCGCTGCAATGGCTGCGCCCACGGGTGTGGGACGACCCCGCCGCCGCGCGCCGCGCTCCGTTTCGCCACCAAGGCCGACGAGCAGCTCGATCGCGAGCTGACGGCCGAGAATGAGGACACGCGGCGCAAGTCGATGGAGCGTGTGAAGGCCAACCATCTCGTGATGAAGCTGACGGACGCCGAGTGGCAGTGGGATCGCCGCAAACTCACGATTTTCTTCACGGCCGAGCGTCGGGTCGACTTTCGCGGCCTCGTGCGCGATCTCGCTGCGCTGTTCCGCACACGCATCGAGCTGAAGCAGATCGGCGTCCGCGACGAGGCAAAGCGACTCTCCGGTGTTGGACGCTGCGGACGCGAGTATTGCTCGGCCTCGTGGCTCCCCGATCTGCGCCCAGTGAACCTGGGCGTGGCAAAGGACCAGAAGTTGTCTCTCAATCCGCAGCAAATTTCCGGTGCGTGCGGACGTCTGATGTGCTGTCTACGATACGAGCACGAGTTCTACGTGCTGAGCCGCCGCAAATTTCCAAAAGAAGGGAAGATCCTGACCACATCGCTCGGTGAGGAGAAGGTGATCGCCTGCGACATCTTCAACGAGCGCATTACGCTGCGCACCGCAGAAGGCGACAGTCGGGTGATTTCGCTCGCTGATCTGCGCAGCGAATTGGAAGGGCTCGAGCAGCCGACCGATCACGCACCCGGAGAGGCATACGGAGAGGCACACGACGACGCGCCATCCTACGCCACCGAGTATCCGGTCGACGCGGCCGTGCATGCGATGCTGGACACAGTCGAGACCGAGATCGCGCCGTTGGCCGTCGCGATGGACGTGCCCGCACCCGACTCCACGCGAGAACCGGCGGTCGTGCCGACGGTCGTACCCGAGCCCACCGTCGAGTTCGTGGTGGCCGTCGATGTGAGCATGCCGGCGTCGGAGCAGCCGGCGGCCAGTGCGCCAAGTGAGGCCGACGACGCTGACGACCCCGCCGGCGACGCGACCCGTCGCAAGCGGCGCCGTGGGCGTCGTGGCGGACGGCGTCTCAGGGCGGCGGAACAGCGACGCCAGTCCGAACAGGACGGGTCGCCAATGCCGCCGGACGGCGGCGACGATGCGGATGACGCCGATGTCGGCGATGACAACGAGGAGTAAGCCGGACGTGCCGCGATTTTATCTGACCACCGCCATCGATTACGCGAATGGCGATCCGCACCTTGGACACGCGCTGGAAAAGATCGGCGCCGATGTGATCGCGCGCTATCGTCGCCAGTGCGGCGACGACGTGCACTTGTTGATCGGCATGGACGAGCATGGTCAGAAGGTGCAGCAGACGGCGGCCAAGGATGGCGTGGCACCGCAGGCCTTCACCGATGAAATTGCGGCTCGCTTTCAGGCGATCTGGGCCCGACTCGGCATTTCGTATGACCAGTTCATCCGCACCACCGAATCGCATCACAAGGCCGGTGTGCAGGCCCTGATCCGGATGATCGCCGAGCGGAATCCCGATGATTTCTATGAGCGCTCCTACACCGGCATGTATTGCGTGGGCTGTGAAGCGTTCAAACAGGACGGCGACATCGTCGACGGAAAGTGCGTGCTGCATCCCACGCGCACGCTGGAAGAAGTCGAAGAGCGCAACTGGTTCTTCCGGTTGTCGAAGTATCAGGGCTTCCTGCAGAATCTGCTGGCCACCAATCCGTCGTTCATCGAACCGGAGAGCCGTCGCAACGAAATTCTCGGACTGCTCGCGCAGGGACTCGACGACATCTCGGCGTCGCGCGCCCGACTCGACTGGGCCGTGCCATTTCCGCTCGTGCTGTCCAACGGCGAAACACAGGGCACGTATGTGTGGTTTGACGCGCTGCCCAATTATCTCACGGCAACCGGCTTCCCCGATACGGGCTATGCGCAGCGTTGGCCGGCCGACCTGCACATCATCGGCAAGGACATCACGCGCTTTCACGTCGTGATCTGGCCGGCGATGCTCGAAGCTGCTGGGCTTCCGTTGCCGAAGCAGGTGTGGGCGCATGGATTTGTGCAGCTCGGCGGTGAGCGCTTTTCAAAAAGTGCCGGCGTGAAGCTTGATCTTGGCGAAGCGATCGACCGCTACGGTGCCGACGCGTTCCGTTACGTGTTGCTGCGTGAAGTGCCGTTCGACAGCGACGGAAATTTCTCGTGGGAGCGCTTCGAAGAGCGGTACACGAGTGACCTCGCGAATGCGTTCGGTAATCTCGCGAGCCGCGCGATCGCGATGGTGGAGAAGTACTTCGACGGCGTGGTGCCCACGGCGCCCCGCCCCGATGCGGAGCTCGACGACGACGGCGATGTGGCCGCCTATCACGCCGGCATGAACGGCTCGCGCGGCTGGCTCCTGCACGAGGGGCTGGCGGCAGTGTCGCGCATGACGGCGCGAGCGAACGAGTACACAGCGGCGACCACGCCATGGGCGGTGGCCAAGGATCCGGCACGCCTCACAGAACTGGAGCAAGTTCTCGCCTCCCTGATCCGTCGGATCGCGCGACAAACCGTGCTCCTCGCGCCGTTCATGCCCACCAAAGTCGAAGCGGTGTGGACCCAACTCGGCGCACCCGGGTCCGCTTCCGCGCAGCGAATCGATGAATTGGCCACGCTCGAACCGGCCGGATGGCGCGTGCAAAAAGGCGAGGGCGTGTTCCCGCGTCCGGCCCCGCCGACCGTTCCTCCAGCATCGCCTCACGCCGCTCCTCCGGCGTCTTTGAAGTCCCAATAGACCGTCACGCGAGCGGTGTTTTCGTGGCGGCCCCGGCTCCGGGCGTCACAAAAGTCGGTGTGAGTCGTTCGGTGTTCGACTTGAGACCATTCGTGAAATTACTTTCATGATGGATGAATCGTACTTCATCTGGCGTACCGATCCTAAGCCAGAGGAAGTGCCATGACGTGCTCCCAGATTTCGCAGCCACGGCTGCCAACGCGTTCGCTCGTCGCGGGCGCAAACGCCAGCCGTCGGCGGTTCGGCCGCCCGCGGCGTGGCTTCGCGCTCGAGGTCGTGCTGCTCATGCTCGTGATGTTCTCGATCATCGTGCTCGCCGGCCTGTCGGCGGTCACGACCATCGCCCGCACGTCCACTGCCGACTACCGAGGTGCCCGGGCGTCGTACGCGGCCGAGGGTGGCGCGGACGACATCATGTCGCAACTCGATGCCGCGATGCAGGACGGCATCATCAACGGCGAGGACATCGCGTCGATCACGAAGCCGCAGATCACCGGCTTTCGCATGACGCAGAGCACGTCGACGACCGGTGTCCCGGAATCCAGAACGATCACGGCCGGACCATTCTCCGGGCTGTACTCGCTGAATCAGCCGATCGACATCACCGTCACCGCGCGCGATACCTCGGGCAGCAAGGCAACCGCCGTGCTGTCGGTGAACGCGCAGACGATTCCGCTCTTCCAGTTCGGCGTGTTCTACGAAGACGACCTCGAGATACTTCCTGGCGCACCGATGACATTCGCCGGATGGGTGCACACCAACGGCAACCTGTATCTGTCGTCGAATAGCGCCACGTTCCAGAGCAATCTCACGACGCCGGACAGCGTGTTCTGGAACCGCAAGGATACCAACAACCGACTGAGTGGTGTCCGCATCAACAATGTGGCGGGGACCGCCGTACAGCTGGACTTCGATTCGCGCAGTCTGTCGGAGCCGGCGTTCAAAACGCGCAGCGAACAGCGCTTCAACGGACGTTTGATGTCGAAGGCCCATGGCGTGCGCTCGCTCAAGCTCCCATTGCCGGCCAACGTACCGCCGGTCACGTTGGTGCAGCCGCGCAGCGCGGGCGACAGTCCCATGGTGCAAGACGTGAAGATGGCGTGGAAGTCGGATTGGTACATCACCGTCAACGCGGCGGTGTTCGACGTGGTGGACACCAACACCATGAAGTCCCAGCTCTGCACCGCGTTCATGGTCCAAGAGCGATCCGGCGGCTTGCAGATGCCCGACGCCGCCTCTTGCGCCAGGATCTTCAAGCCGCGACGCAATGCGTTCTACGAGGGCCGCGAAGATCTCCGTCCAGACCTGCTCGACATCCACATGGACTCGCTGCGCATCTGGAGCGACGCCTCGCAGGCGGCGCGCGCACCACGCATCATCTACATCAACTTCACGAATGTCGGCGGTAACTCGAATCGGGATCTTGTAGCCGTGCGGCTCCGTCAGGGCGCGCAGTTGCCCAAGCCGGGTATCGCCGCCGATACGGGCGGCCTCACCATGGTGACGGAGCGCCCGATGTACGTGCTGGGCGACTACAACACGACGATCTGGCGCCCGGCCGCGATCATGGGCGACGCCATCACCTTCCTGTCGAACCCGCCCAATCCGGCGATGGCGCAGACGCCGTCGGGACTCACCACGCGATGCAGTGCGCAGGCCGGATGGTGCGACACCCTGCAGACCGCGTTCGTGCAGCGCGTCGCGCGCGCGACGACCGTGAATGCCGCGCTGTTGGCCGGACACTCCGCGACGCCGTGCGACTATGCTCGGGCTGGCTGCGGCGTCGCGGCGTACGGAGGCGGGCTCGAAAACTTCCCGCGCTTCCTCGAAAATTGGGGCGGTGTGACCTTCATGTACAAAGGCTCGCTGGTGTCGCTCTACCGGAGCCGCTTCGTGTTCGGTCTCTGGGGCAACTCCAGCAACGTTGGATACGGGAATGGCGCCTACTACTCGGCGCCCACCCGGCAGTGGAGCTTCGACGTGAACTTCCGCTTCCCTGAACGCCTTCCACCGGGCACGCCATCGGTCGGCACCGTGCTGCAAACGGCCTTCCGTCCGTTGTATTGACGTCGACGATGATCGATTCACTGAACTATCGGGGCTTCCCCGGGAACCGGATGTCACGCACCACGCTCAGTCGAGAACGCGTTCGCGTTCGCCGCGGCTTCACCATCATCGAACTGCTCGCCGTCGTGATGATCGTGGGCATCATGATGGCCGTGATGCTGCCCAAGTTCCGCATCTCCGAGAAAACCGAGGTCCAGCTGGCGGGTATCCAGCTGGCGCAAGACATCGATATCGCGCGCACTCGTGCGCTCTCCACACGCGAACAGGTGCGGGTGGCGTTCAACGGCACCTTGCGAAAGTACGGCGGCTACCTCGATGACAACGGAGACGGCGTCATCACCGAAACGGCGGCGGAGTGGCAGGCGCTGCGCGGGTTCGGCGTGCGTGAACTCCCAATTCGCCTGTCGTTCAGCCGCGGCTCGGCCGGCCCGATTCCCGATGACGCCACCAGTGGCGGCATCGGACTCTCGAATGAGCGTATCGAATTCGACGCACGTGGACTGACCATGCCGATGGGAGCGCGCGGCGTCGTGTATCTGGCGAACGACAACGACCCGTATGCCGTCGTGGCCGTTCAGATCACGCCGTCGGGGAACGTACGCTTCTGGACCTATCATCAGAACGGAGGATGGCAATGAAACCGACTCCCACCCATCGCCGTACCGCGCACCGCGCACGCGCGCTGCGTCGTGGCTTCACCCTCGTGTCAATGATCGTCGCCATCATTCTGCTGGCAGTCGGTCTGTCGTCACTGGCCAGCGCCAACGCCAGCACGATCACGCTGCAGACGCTGGCGCAGAACCGTACGAATGCGATCGCGATCGCACGGGCGTATCTCGAGCAGGTGCGCACGCGTGACCCGTGGCTCGTGCAGACGGAGGCCCCCATTCGGCTCGGCGCGGAAGGGACGCCAGAGGCAGACGGTCCGTACGTCCGCACGATGATCGTCACCGAGACACGACAGAATCTTGTCAAGATCGACGTGAAAGTGGACTATCCGCGCGCACAGTCTCCTGTGCTGCTCACGACATTGCTGTTCCGCGGCAACGGCCTCTCCGGAGCGAAGTAATGCGCAGATCCCGAACTGCACCCGTTGCGATCGCGCGCGGCGCGCGACGCGGCTTCACGCTGGCCGAGGTGCTGATCTCCATGACGATCGGCATGGTGGTGATCGCGTCGGCCACGGCATTCTCCCTGAGCAGCTGGCAGACCCGTCGTTCATGGACCGTGCGCGAAGGCGTTGATCGCAGCGCGCGCTTTGTAGGACTGTCGATCGCCCGCGATGTGCAGGAAGCGGGGATCGCCATGGTCGGCACGCCGGTGTTCTCGGCACTGGGTTCGCTCGGCGACACGGTATCGGTGTTGTCCGTGCCATTCGACCCGCAGGAAGCGCCGGTGTATCCGATCTTCGACGACGGCGACACCCTGCCGAACTATCCACCCGGTGGGACCTGCGGCGCGACCTGCATCGATTTCAAGAAGGTCAACGGAGCCTACACACTCAAAGCGGGTGACCTGGTGCGGCTACAGGTTGGCACCACGCGGCGTCTCTTGTTGCTCACCAGCGTCGCCGATCAATCGACCAACGTGTTCCGCATCCGGTTCCTGCCGACCAGACGACTGGTGAATCGCGACGCCGGTCTCGACGATCTGTTGTTGGCGCGATCGGGCACCACCATTCAGCGACTGAATGCCGTGATGTATTGGCGCGTGCCCTCCACGAAGCAGCTGATGCGCGCTGACCGACTTGCGTCGACCGGCGAACCGCAGGGCGACGTGGTGGCCGCCGGGGTGCAAGTGTTCCAAAGCCGACTGGTGTTCACGTCAGGCGCCGAGCATCCGACGTACGATGGGCTCGACGCCGACACCACGAACGACGGCAACGACGTGATCGGCGTCCGCATCCGGGCGAAAATCCGCAGCGACCGCAGCGACCCGGCCGTGAACAAGGGAAAGCCGGTCGACCGGTGGTACGAGTGGCGTGTCGCCCCACGCAACCTGCTCTACGAGAAGAACCGGATGTAGCGGGGCGACCTGCGATTACTTCTTGAAGTCCACGGTCGGCGCCGCGCGCGAGGCGGCATCGGTCACTTCGAAATAGGTACGCGGCTTGGCGCCGGTGACCTTGGCGGTCATGACCGCCGGAAACTTGCGGATGTACTCGTTGTACAGGCGTACGGCCCCGTTGTAATCAGTGCGCGAAACGGCGACACGATTCTCCGTACCCGTAAGTTCATCCTGTAACCTCAGGAAGTTCTCGTTCGACTTGAGCTCCGGGTACGCCTCGACGGTCACCGCAAGCCGGCTCAGCGACGTCGTGAGTTGCTGATTGGCATTGGCCAGTTCGGCCGGATCAGAACCGCCCGGCTTCTGCAACGCGCCCACGAGCCCTGCCCGCGCCTGGGTGACGGCGGTCAGCACTTCGCTTTCCTGGGCGGCAAATCCCTTCACGGTACTCACGAGATTCGGAATCAGGTCGGCGCGTCGTTGCAACTGCGCATCGATATTCTGCTTGGCCTGCGCGGCCTGTTCGTCGTACGACTGAATCGTGTTGTAGCCGCAAGCATTCATGCCGAGCGGCAATGCGAGGGCGACCGCGACGACGCGCGCACGTGAACGCGCACGTGAGGCGAGGCGAGACCAAGAGAACGGACTAGACGGACGTCGCGAGCGCTGCGTGGTGACCATGGGGCTCCTCATGAGGGGACTGGGGAATTGACTTCCGGTGCCGCCGGGGGCGGCGTGAATCGATCGAGATATTCGACGAGGACGTCCATGCTGCGTACATACCCCGCCAGCACGGTTTCCACTTCGCCGTTCGACAAGGCCGATCCGCGCACCAACGCCGATACCGATGTGAACGGCGCGGCATCGAAACCGCATCGCGCGGCCACATCCTGAATTACGCGCATCGCGTCGCGTTCGGGTTTGACCCCATGCAAGCGTAGCACAGCGCGAAAGATCACGAGCAGCGCGCTATAGCTGGAGCGCAGCAGATCGGTTTGGCGCGCCGCGTCGGTACCGGCAACCATCACGCCACGCCGAAGCCGCAACAACTTGCCCATCGCTTCCTGTTCCGTTTGCAAACGCAGATGCTGCTGATCGACCACCAGCTCGGTCAGCGCGAGCGTGCCGTGCAGCAACCGATGTCGTTCGAGGATGTCGGCATACTCCATCGGGAAAATGTCAGCCGAGCGCAGCCACTCCTGCTCGGTGAGCACGAGGACCGGGGGATTGCCCGCTTCCTGCCAGGCGCGCATCGTCTGCCCGAGGCTGCGCATCTGCACCACATCGATCGACGAAACGATTACGAGCACGTTGAAATCGGAATGCCCGACAACCTGCTCACCACTCGCCGCCGATCCGTACAGCACCACCGCCTTCAGCGACTCACCGTGAACCTGGCGAAGTTGCTGGACAAGATCATCGAGAGACATCGAAGCACGTGCCATGGATCTGTTCACCAGTTGGAGCCGCCACCACCGCCACTGAATCCGCCGCCACCGCCGAATCCACCGAACCCACCGCCTCCCCCGCCGCCGCCGAAGCCGCCACCGAATCCGCCACCGCTATGCCAGCCACCCGACGACGGTCCGGGTATCGGGATGGGGATACACCCGCCGCACCCACGTCGTCGTCGCCCACCGAATGAGCTGAGCAGCGACAACAGGATCACCAGCGCCAGCACCACCATGAACGGCGGAATGCCCTGCGACGGCGGTCGCCGACGCTGCTGCGGGGGCGGCACGCCATCGAGCGTGACGCCGAAGTTGGCGGCATACCGTCCGGCCACATCGGTCGCGATTCGCTCGAGGGCACCCGAGTAGTCCTGCGCGCGGAAGAGCGGCGTTTGCTCACGACAAATGGCTCCCGACATGGCGTCGGTGATGAAGCCCTCGGTGCCCTGCCCGGTCTCGATGCGGCAGTACCCGCGACCGTCGTCGGACGTTTCCTTGGGCACCAGCAGAATGATCACCCCGGCGTTGCGCGCCTGATCACCGATGGCCGCGTCGGCACCGACCTTCCACTCACGGCCAAGCCGGAGCGACACTTCTTCGACCGGACGTCCGCCGAGCGAGGGAAGGGTGACGACGACCATGTCGCCGCGAGTCGCCGCGTTCACGCGCTTGGCGAGATCGTCGAGGCGAGCCGCTGCGTCGGGCTGCAGCACGTTGGCGAAGTCGTTGACATAGCCAACCGGCGCCGGCAACGGCTGCCCAGGGGCGGAGACCTGCGCCCATATACGTTCTGGCGATCCCCCGACGGCAACGACCGCCGCGAGGAGCCACATCATCAGGTACCGCGCGCGCCACATGTACCGGGCGGCGGGAGGACGGTTGTCGGTTTGAACCACGAAGGTGCGCACGGGGTGAAAGATACAGCCTCTACGGTCGCCGCAGGGATTCAGTGTCACGCGGGTTCAGCATTGCATGTGCAGTGCCGACGTCTCTGAACTCATTAGATTTCAACGGGCTGTATGCTCACGGCACCCTCCCGATCCAGACTTTCATGTCCCGACCCCGCTCTGCTTTCCGCGTCACAGCGCTCCTGCTCTGCCTCAGTGCGCTGACCGCATGTGAGCGGGCCGACGCTGGCAAACTGCCGAGCTCAACGGCAAGTATGAGTGGCGAGCCGCGCGGTACGCCGTCGGTTGCCACTTCACCGGCGGTGTTGCAGACCACGGGGGCCGCGCGGCCCGGGGCCGCGAATGATACCGTGGCCGACTCGATCACGATTCAGCGCGCCGACCGGGGCCGCTTGATGGGGCGCGAGAATGCGCTGTGGGTCGTGATGATCAGCGACTTCCAGTGTCCGTATTGCAAACAGTGGCACGACTCGTCGATGGTCAATCTCAAGCGCGATTACATCGAACCCGGCAAGGTGCGCATGGCGTACCTGCATCTGCCCCTGTCGAATCACCGCCACGCTCGGGCGCAAGCGGAGGCGTCGATGTGCGCTGCCGTGCAGGGCAAGTTTTGGGAGTACGCCGACGTGTTATTCCGCGAGCAGCGGGCGTTTCAGCCAATCGACAATCCCACGACGAAGCTGGAAACGATCGCCCGTGAGCTCTCGATCGATCTGCCGTCGTTTACCCGATGCCGGAAGTCCGACGCGATCCGGATGCTGGTCGAGAACGATGAGCGGCAGGCGTCGCAGGCACGCGTGCAATCCACGCCGTCGTTCCTGGTGGGCGACTTCCTGGTCCAGGGTGCGTTGCCGTACGCGGATTTCCGAAAGGCGATCGATACGGCGCTGGCGGTCGCGAAGTCGAGGAGGACGCGCTGAACCGGCTGGCCCGCTCGGCATACGGGGCGGGAGTGCTGGCCGCCCGCGTGGCCACCGAGGTGGCATTCCAGGTGGCGAGTCATGTGGCACCGGTGCGCGGGTCGAAGCTGTGGCGGTCGCTGGCCGCCCGCCGTGGATTGCTGGAGCGGGTCGCCACCGCCGCCCGCGCGGTGCGATCGCCGGCCCGTCCGCTGGTGTGGATGCACGCCCCGTCGGTGGGTGAAGGGCTGCAGGCCCGTCCGGTCGCGCATCGGCTGCGCGCGCTGCATCCCGACCTACAGCTGGCCTACACGTTTTTCTCGCCCAGCGCCGAGTCGTTCGCACCGTCGATCGGCGCGGATATCACGGACTATTTGCCCTTCGACGGACGTCGCGAAGCCGACGCGATGCTGGACGCGCTGCAGCCTACGGCGCTGGTGTTCGTGAAGCTCGACGTGTGGCCAATACTCGTGGAGCGCGCGACGGCGCGGAACATCCCCGTGGCGCTCCTCAGCGCCACCCTGGCGGCCCGATCGGGACGATCCGGGGCATGGTCACGCCGGCTGGTTCGCGACGCGTACCGCGCGCTCGCCGGCGTCGGCGCGATCGACGAGGAGAACGGCTCGCGTCTCATTGATCTTGGTGTTCGCCGCGACGTGCTCGAGGTAACCGGTGACACGCGCTTCGACCAGGTATGGGCCCGAGCCGAAGCAGTGGATCGCGCACAGCCCATGCTGCAGGCGTTGGCCAGCACTCGCCCCACACTGGTAGCTGGCTCCACCTGGGCCGCCGACGAAGCAGTGCTCCTCGGCGCCTTTGCGCGCCTCGTGCGCGCCGGCGCCCACGATAGCGACGCGGCGGCGCGGCCTCGACTTCTGATCGCGCCGCACGAACCGACCCACGCGCATCTCGCCCCCATTTTCGAATGGGCACGCCGCGCGAATGTGTCGTTCACCACCCTGTCCGCGGCCGAAACAGATCGCCCAGCCGCCGCCAGCGACGTGATCGTCGTGGATCGCATCGGCGTCCTCGGCGATCTCTACGCACTCGCCGACGTCGCCTTCGTGGGCGGCGGCTTTCACGCCGCCGGCTTACACTCGGTGATCGAACCGGCCGCGTTCGGCGCACCGGTACTGTTCGGTCCCGGCCACCACATGAGCCGCGAAGCCGGCCTGCTGCTCAACGTCGGCGGCGCTCGCGTGGTGGCTGACGCGGAGGCATTGGAGTCGGGTCTCAGGGCATGGCTCTTCACGTCGAACGCCCGTGCGACGGCAGGTGAGGCGGCCCGGGCGCTCGTGCAGTCGGAGCTCGGTGCCACGGCGCGCTCGGTTCGCCTGGTTCAGCGGTTGTTGCGAGAGCAGATTTAGACGCGCGTGTGCGGCAATGGGCATGCAGCGGTATCCGTGCGCGAGACCGGCATCGCGGGTTGACGCGAAGGCCGCGAAGGCACGCGAAGGCACGCGAAGGCACGCGAGCATCCCGTGAACCAGCCCATGCTCAGCAGGGGCCAGCCTGTTTGGAAGCACACCCAGGAACCGGCTCCAGCCCGCTCAATACTTGTCGCCGCTGGCGCGCGTGTAGATCACGATGGCGCCCCAAGGGGTGCGGTCGCCGAACTGCACGGCGGCTTCCGTTTT
>NZ_JBKJRB010000134.1:0-5238 GCF_046594945.1 Gemmatimonas sp.
GCGCGAACAGGCGCGGTGCGAGCGCTGGCGATGAGCCTTAAATGGCCGTTGGCGGTAGCGAGGAGCGCTAGCGCATGGCGTCGCTATCGAGTTCATTCTCAAAAGCCGCCTACGTCACAAATTCGCGTTTGCCCTTCTACGGAGCACCTCACATGCGCACGATGGCAGCATCATCTCCATTGGGTGCGTTGGGTGGACGGCGATTCGTCCCGCCCGGCGACACCCAGCTTAAAACAGCCGCATGAAGAAAAGGTCCGTAGTGAAAGAGGCGGTCGTGGTTGCTCCCAAAGCAACACGAACTGGTCGTGCCGGCACGGCAAAAAAGTCTACGCCAGCGAAACAGCCTCTCAAGGCACGGTACCCGATCGTTGGGGTCGGCGCATCGGCCGGTGGACTCGAGGCTTTTCAGGAATTGTTGCGCGCGCTCCCCGTGGATACGGGCATGGGGTTTGTGCTCGTGCAGCATCTCGATCCGGTGCACGAAAGTGCGTTGACGCAGCTGCTGGCTCGCGCGAGCACGATGCCGGTGTTCGAGGTGACGCAGAATATGCCCGTCGAACCAAATACGGTGTACGTCATTCCGCCGAATGTGCAAATGGCGATTGTGGGCGGTGTGCTGAAGCTGACCCCGCGGAGCAAAGTACCCGGTGCCACGCGCTCGATCGATGTCTTTTTCGAAGCGCTGGCTCAGGATCAACGTGAGCGCTCCATTGGGGTGGTATTGTCGGGCACCGCCAGCGACGGCACGCTGGGCTTGGAGGCGATCAAGGCCGAAGGTGGACTCACGTTTGCGCAGGATGAATCGGCGAAGTACGACTCTATGCCGCGAAGTGCGATTGCGGCGGGATGCGTCGACTTTGTGATGTCGCCGCGGCAAATGGCGGCGGAACTCACGCGCATTGCGCAACATCCGTTTGTGCTGAACACCGTGAATGAGGGTCCCGTGCCTGCGTCCGCAGGTGGAGACTCCGCCGCCGGTGAAGGGGTGGGCACTAGTGGGAGCCGCCTCACGGCCACCGCGCCGGACATGCCGTCGGAAGCAGAGCGCGAGGCCGATCAACAGGAGAGCTCCAACGCGCCGTTGGCGTCGGGCGGTCATGGCACGCCCCGCACCGGATCGCGACAAGCAAAGCAGGAGGCCGCTGCCGGCACCGCAGCCGCACCAGGCACGTTCCAGGATGAATTCCGGAAAGTGCTCCTGCTGCTGCGCAACCACTCAGGCGTGGATTTTTCGCTGTATAAGTCGAGCACCATCCAGCGTCGTGTGGCGCGCCGACTCGTGCTCAGCAAGCACGAAACACTGGCCGGATACGCCGTTTTTCTGAAAGGCAATACGAAGGAGTTGGACGCCTTGTATTCCGATGTGCTCATCAGCGTGACCAGTTTCTTTCGCAATCCGGAAGCGTTTGATTCGCTCAAGCGCAAGGTGTTTCCGAAGTTGCTGAGCCAGCGGGTGCGCGACGAGCCGGTGCGGGTGTGGGTGTTGGGCTGCTCAACCGGTCAGGAAGCGTATTCGTTGGCCATGACGTTCGCCGAAGCGGCCGCCGATGACGGGCGCGGCGCACGTTTGCAGATTTTTGCAACTGACTTGAATGAGGCGCTGCTCGAAAAGGCGCGACACGGACTGTATACGAAGTCGCTCGCACAGGACGTTTCACCCGAGCGACTGCGGCGATTTTTTGTCGAGGAAGAAGGTGGCTACCGCGTTACCAAGGTACTGCGGGAACAGGTCGTGTTTGCCCGGCAGAATGTGATGAGCGATCCACCGTTTTCACGGATGGACCTCGTAAGCTGTCGCAACATGCTGATCTATCTGGAGCCGGAGCTGCAGAAGAAGATTTTCCCCGCCTTTCATTACGCGCTCAAACCCGGCGGCTTCCTGTTCCTCGGAGCCAGCGAGTCGATTGGGCAGTTTACGGAATTGTTTGCGTCAGCCGACAAAAAGCAGAAGATCTTTTCGAGGAAGGCCGCAATGACGCCGACCTTCCGTCTGCCATTGCCAACTCTTCGCGACACGGCGCCCGCGACGGCCCGGCGCACGCCGGAGCCACTGCCGCCTGATCACGCCCCGTTAGAGGGCTCTCGTGACGAATTCAACACGCAGCGCGGCGAGTTCAGCGCCCAACGGGAAGCCGACCGTGTGTCTGTCAGTCAGTTTGCGCCCCCTGGTGTGCTCATCAACGCCGAGGGGCAGGTGCTGCAATTTCGCGGCTCGACGGGCCCATATCTCGAACCACCAAAGGGGAAGGCCAGCTTTGATGTCCTGAAGATGGCGCGCGAAGGACTGATGATGCCGCTGCGGGCCGCTATCAACAAAGCCAAGCGCGAGCACAAGCCGGTGCGGAGAGACGACGTGCGCGTGCAACATGAACACGGGACGCGAGCGATCGCCCTCCAGGTTATTCCGCTCAGGAACGTGAAGGAGCCGTGCTTCCTGATTCTTTTCGAGGAAGCAGGAACATCGCTTGCGCGCACCGCGCAGGTGTCAGCACCACGAATTCCGGCAGACAAGCGCGGGGTGGCAGGCCGAGTGGCGGAACTGGAGCGCGAGCTAGCCGAGACTCGCGACTATATGCAGTCCATCCAGGAGCAGAACGAAGCAGCGCATGAAGAACTTCAGGCGTCCAGCGAAGAGGTGCAGAGCGCGAACGAAGAACTACAGAGTATCAACGAGGAGCTGGAAACGTCGAAGGAGGAGTTGGAGTCGACCAACGAAGAACTGACCACCATCAACGATGAAATGGTGAGTCGGAACGGTGAGTTGAATCGGCTCAACGCCGATCTGAATAATCTGCAGGTCGGCACCCACACGGCTATTCTGTTGTTGTCGCGTGAGCTGGTCATACGCCGCTTCACGCCGGCTGCGGCCAAGATCTTCAACCTCGTTGCCACGGATGTCGGGCGTGCCATTCGCACTATCCGGCACAATCTCGACCTGCCAACGCTCGAGCAACTACTGGCTGATGTGGTCGAGACGGTCAGACTCCACGAAGCGGAGGTGCAAGACAACGAGGGGTGTTGGTACAATCTGCGCGCGCGACCCTACCTCACCTTGGACAACAAGATTGACGGCGTGGTGCTGGTGTTGAGCGATATTGATACCATCAAACGCAGCGAGCGCGCGGTCGCGGACGAGCGCGACTACGCCGAGGCAATTTTGCGGACGGCCCCGGTGCCGTTGCTCGTACTGCGCGCGGACCTTCGCGTGAACACAGCCAATGAAGCGTTCTACGAGATGTTCCGGGTGGACCCAACCGCGACCGAAGGCTGCCTGGTGTACCAGATTGGTGGCGGGCAGTGGAACATCCCGAAACTGCGCACGTTGCTGGAAGAGATTATTCCGCGCGACAATGTGTTCAATGGCTTCGAAGTAACACACGAGTTCGTCGATATTGGTACCCGCACCATGTTGTTGAATGCCCGCAGGCTCGAAAGCGCTGATGGCGTGCCGGAACGCATCCTGCTGGCTATTGAAGACATCTCGACACGCAAGCTGGCTGAGGCGGCGGTGCGACAGAGCGGCGAATTATTCTTGGCCATGATCGAGCAAGCGCCGGTTGGCGTGTATATGCTGGATAGTGAACTGCGCTTGAAACACATGAATTCGCGCGCGCTGCCAACGTTCGCCACACTGCAACCAGTCATCGGTCGTGATTTCGTCGAGCTCATGCACGCCATGTGGCCCGCTCCGGTAGCCACGGAGATTCTGACCATCTTCCGTCACACGCTGGAGACCGGTGAGCCGTATATCGCCTCGAGTTTCACGCACGAACGCATTGATCGCCACGTCGAGGAAAGTTACGACTGGCAGGTGCGCGCCATTGTGCTCCCCGACGGGCAGCGCGGACTCGTGTGCTATTTCAACGATATCACCGAGCGCTTGCGGGTCGAACGCACGGTGCGGGAAAGCGAAGAGGGAATACGACTGGCCACGGAGGCCACGGCGGTGGGCATCTGGCAGTGGAATGTGCTCACAAACGAGGTCCGCTGGGATTCCCAGATGTTTCAGATCTACGGTATGCCGCCAACAGCCGATGGGCTCGTGCCATTCAGTGAGTGGTGCGACCGAATCGCGCCTGAAGACCTATCGACTCAGTTGGGGACGTGGCGCGAGATCGTGCGCACCAAAGGCAAGAGTCGTAGCGAGTTTCGGATCAGGCGTCCGTTTGACGGGTCCTACCGCGACATCCAAGCGGTGGAAACCGTGCGCACGAATCCTGCTGGCGAAACCGAGTGGCTGGTGGGCACGAATCTGGATGTCACGGAAGCGAGGGCGGCCCAGCTGCTGCTTCGCAGTCGCGAACGGGAGTTGCAGTCGTTGGCGGACAACACCCCGAACATGCTGTCGCGGCTCGACCGGCAGCACCGCCATCTCCTTGTGAATACCGCGGTGGAGCGTGCAACCGGGTTCTCCGCACGCGAAATGGTAGGGAAAACCCACCGCCAGCTGGGCATGCCGGCACAACTCTGCGCACTGTGGGAATCGGCGGTGCAGTCCGTCTTTAAAACGGGCGAAGATACGGTGATCGAGTTCACCTACGCCGGCGTCGATGGCGTGCGACAATACTCGACTCGTCTGGTACCAGAATCCGATGCCAACGGGGTACTGCAATCTGTTCTGGGCGTCACCGCCGACATCACTGATCAGATTCAGCTCGAGCAGTCGCTGCGGGCGGGGGATCGTCGAAAAGATGAGTTCCTGGCCACGCTCGCCCATGAATTACGCAACCCGCTGGCGCCGATTCAGAACGCGGTGGAAATACTGAAGCTGTCGCAAGTTGGTGAACCGACCGCAACCCTGTCGATCGACATCATGGATCGACAGGTCAACCAGATGGTGCGTTTGGTCGACGATCTGCTGGATATCTCCCGCATTACCAACGGTAAGCTGTTCTTGCAGCGCGAACGCGTGTCGTTGACGGTTATTCTCGACGCGGCCTTGGAGGCCACCGCAACATTGATGGGCCAGCGCGAACACAAACTGACCGTCGTTCCCGTCTCAACCACGATTTACGTGGACGGCGATCCGACGCGTCTGGTGCAGATCTTCACGAACTTGCTCACGAACGCCGCCAAGTATACCGAAACCGGCGGGAAGATCACGGTGACAATGGTGCGTGGCGGTTCCGATGTCGTGGTATCAGTCTCCGACTCCGGTGTCGGAATTCCGTCGCATATGGTGCGGAAGATTTTCGAGATGTTCAGCCAGGTCGATCGGACGCTGGAAAAGACCACCGG
>NZ_JBKJRB010000069.1:0-14772 GCF_046594945.1 Gemmatimonas sp.
CGCCCGCCCTTGTACCGCCGTGCCGCCAGCACCCCGGCAATGAACCCACCCAAGTGTGATTGCCAGCTGATCCCCACCTGTCCCGGCGCAATACCGAGCACTAACCCGCCCCACAGCACCGCCACCAGGATACTGAGCGAAATGCTCATGAAGCTGCGCGCGTACCAGCCACCGAGCAGCAGAAAGCCGAAGTAGCCGAACACGACGCCGCTGGCGCCGATGTGGACTGAGCCGGGCGCCCCGAGCAGCCACGCCATGAGCCCCGAGCCCAGCATTGCGAACAGCGTAACCGGCAGGAAGTGACGCGCGTCGCGCAACATCACCAGCCAGCCCATCGCCAGAAACGGAATGGTGTTGGCGATGAGATGCTGCATGTTGGCGTGCAGAAACGGCGCGAACAGAATGCCACGGAGGCCCGTGAGTGTTCGTGGAATCACGCCGTATTGCATCAGCGCCCCGCCGGCGATGCCGTTCACGACGAACGCGGTCCACGTGGCACCAACGGTGGCGCTGAGCGTGGTGACTTGCGATGTGAAGGTGCGGGTGACGCGCTTGGCGCTCTGGACCACCGGTAATTTTGCCATCGCGCGTTACACCGGAGACCCAACGAGCTTGCCGATCAACGCCGTGGACACCATCGCGAGCGCGCCCCAGAACGTGACGCGCGCGGCGCCGCGCAACAGCGAGGCACCACCGAGTTGCGCCGCGAGCATGCCGAGCGCTCCGAGCGCCACGATGGTGGAGCCGAACACGAGCGGCGTGAGAATCGCCGTGGGTGCCACGAACACAAAGAGCACGGGAAGCCCGGCGCCGACGGCAAACGCAGCCGCCGATGCCAGCGCCGCCTGAATAGGACGCGCACGCGTAAGGTCGTGAATCCCCAACTCATCGCGCGCGTGGGCACCGAGCGCGTCGTGCGCGGTGAGTTCGACGGCCACCTGCTTCGCCAGCTCCAGGCTCAGTCCGCGTGATACGTAGATGCCCGCCAACTCCGCGAGTTCATGTTCGGGCTGCGTGGCCAGCTCCATTCTCTCGCGCGCCAAGTCGGCCGTTTCCGTATCGGACTGCGAGCTCACCGATACGTACTCGCCGGCGGCCATCGACAACGCCCCGGCCACCAGTCCGGCCAATGCCGCCACCACCACCAACGCGCGATCCGGCTGCGCGGCCGCCACACCGACCACGAGACTGCTGGTCGAGATCAGTCCATCGTTCGCGCCAAGCACGGCCGCCCGCAGCCAGCCGCTGTTGGCGCCTTTGTGTGTTTCCGAATGGACAGCGGCGGACATGGACGTACCGGGAAAGAGGAACGATGACACCGACGCAACGGCTACGACAAAAGCACAGGCAAAGCAACAGCTGGAACACGGATAAGACGGATCAACGGAAACTACACGGACAAGCAAACTGCGCTCGGTGCGTATCCGCGGTGTTTCGCGTCATCCGATGCAATCCGTGTTCGTGCATTTGAGCGGCGCCGAACGACACACTAGATAATGTTGCGCTCCACCAGCGGCGCATTGGCCGCGATCCGCTCAAGCGCCAGTGGTGAGAGATCGAGCGTGTGATACGCCCCCGTGGCCATCAGCTCGGCCATGCCGAGCCCCACCGCCGGCGCTTGCTGCAGCCCGTGTCCCGAGAAGCCCGCCGCCACGAATGCGTTGCTGATGCCGGGTAATCGACCAACCAGTCCGTTCTGGTCGAAGCTGTTGTACTCGTAGTACCCTGCCCACGAGCCAGTCACGCGCAGGGCGTCGAACTGCGGCACACGCTCAGCCAGCCGCGGCCACAGCCACTGGTCGAACAGTCCGTGATCCACCTGATCGAGCGGTGCATCGTCGATATCCACACCGCGCGGCGGTGCGCCGCAGAGGAACTGTCCGGTGTCACCATCGGGACGAAACCAGAAGCCGCTGGGGTCGATCACCAGCGGACATCCCGCCAGGGGGGCGTTGGCCTGCAACGAGAACACGTCACGCTTGCGGGCGCGAACCGGTAGCTCAAAGCCAAGTGCCGCCGACACGGGCGACGACCAGGCACCGGCGGCAATGAGCACGGCATCGGCGGCAATGCGTTCGCCCTGCGCCGTGATCACCGACTTCACCGCGCCGTTGCGCGTGTCGAAGTCGACCGCCTCGGCCTCGATGAAGCGCGCGCCGAATGCGATGGCGTGCTGCCGGAACGCCTGCAACGCGCGGTATCCGTCGAACCAGCCTTCACCGCTCAGCGCCGACGACAGTCCCAGTGATCCGAGGGTAATGTGTTCCGTAGAGAGCCACGGGAAACGTGCGGCAAGCTCGAGGGGTGACAGCAGGGCGACTGCAGCGCCGCACTGCGTTTGCAGCGCCTGATTCTCCGCGAGCACGTGTGCGCCGGCGTCGGTGGCGAGAAACAGGTAGCCCGGCTCCACGAGGCCGATACCCGGATACTCGGTGCCCACCGCCAAGTGGTGGCCGATGTCGCGATAGAAGAGTAGGCTCTGTTGCGAGATCCGAATATTGATTTCGGTGGAGAACTGCTGCCGAATGGCGCAGGCCGACAACGCACTCGATGCCCGAGCGTATGACCCGTCGCGCTCCAGGACGGTGGCGCGAATGCCGTAGCGCGTGGCAAGAAAGGAGGCGGTGGCCGCGCCCATCACTCCACCGCCGATGATCACGACCTTCATCGACGGGTCCCACTGCTGGTTCCGCATGGCGTCTGGAGACATAGAATCCCAAGATGCTGCCCTACCATTCGGCCGAACAGGTCCACGCCGCCCTGCCGTGGTCCACGCTGGTGCCCGCGCTGCGCGATGCCTTCGCGGCGGGGGCCACGGTGCCGCGCCGCCATGCGCACGCGCTGAGCGAGCGGGACTCGTTGTTGCTGATGCCGGCGTGGAGCGACTGCGCCCTTGGTGTGAAGGTCGTGACGGTGATGCCCGACTCCCGCTCGGCCCGCACCGTGCAGGCGCTGTACATCCTGCTCGATCGACACACCGGCGAACCACGTGCGGTGCTCGATGGCGAGGCGCTCACAGTGCGTCGTACGGCCGCCACGTCGGTGTTGGCCGCCACGTATCTGGCGCGCGACAGCGCGAGCGACTTGCTGGTGATCGGCACGGGCACGTTGGCGCCGTATATGGTGCGCGCCTACTGCGCGATGCGCCCGGCGATCACGCGCGTGCGGATCTGGGGACGTTCGACCTCGCGCGCCGCTGCGGTCGCGGCCACGTTGGCCAGCGAGGGGCTGCCGGTGGAATCGTGCGGCGACCAGCCCGATGCATTGGCCAGCGCGGTGGCGGCCTCGCAGATCGTGTGCGCCGCGACCACATCACGCACGCCGATCGTGCAGGGTGCATGGCTGTCCCCGGGGACGCACGTGGACCTCGTGGGCGGTTTCACGCCCGCCATGCGCGAGGCGGATGACGACGTGGTGCGCGTGAGTCGTATTGTGCTGGACAGCTACGACGGGGCACTGAGCGAAGCCGGTGATCTGGTAGGTCCGCTGGCGCGCGGCGTGATCTCGCGCGCGCACGTGGTGGCCGAGCTGCGTGAGCTGGTAGCGGGTACAAAGGTGGGTCGCACCGATCGTGTGCAGATCACGCTGTTCAAGTCGGTTGGACTGGCGCTGGAAGACCTCGCGGCAGCGACGCTGGTGTGCGGCGCGTAACATCTAGCGTACGACCTTCAACGCACTCCTTCAGTACACATCCTCCGATCATGACTCTCCTATCATACGCCCGTTGCGTCGCCCGGCTCGGCGCCCTCCTCGCGACACTGCCGTCTGGCGCAGCATTGCGGGCGCAGAGCGCCGTGGACGTGCTCATCACCGGGGCGATGGTCTATGACGGCACGGGCACACCGGGGCGTGTGACGAACGTGGGCATTCGTGGTGATCGCATTGCGTTCGTTGGTGCCATTCCAGCTGGGACCACGGCCGCGCGCCGTATCGATGCCACGGGGCTGATCGTGTCGCCGGGGTTCATCGATCCGCATACGCATGCGCTTGAAGGCTTGCCGCGACTGAACGCCGAGCGCCGGTTGAGCGCGTCGTCGTTGATGCAGGGCGTCACCACGGTCACGATTGGTCCCGATGGGCGCGGGCCGTTCGATGTGAAGCGCATTCTCGACGAGTCGGAGAAGTTGGGGCTTGGCACGAACGCGTATGCCACGGTGGGCTTTGGGACGGTGCGCGCGAACGTGATGGGTGCGTCGTCGGCGCCAGCGTCGAAGGTGCAGATCGATTCCATGCGCGCGTTGATCACGAAGGCCATGAAGGAAGGCGCGTTTGGTGTAGGCTCGGGGTTGTTCTATGCGCCGCAAAGCTACGCCAGCACCGAGGAGGCGATCGCCGTGATTTCCGCCGCGAAGCCGTTTGGTGGTGTGTACGACACGCATCAGCGTGACGAATCGTCGTACACCATCGGCGTGCTCGAGTCGGTACGGGAGACGATCCGCATTGGGTGCGAGTCGGGACTGACCGCGAACGTGGGCCATATCAAGACACTGGGTGTCGATGTGTGGGGGAAGGCCGACAGCGTGTTGGGCATCATGCGCGAGGCGCGCGCCAAGGGATGTGTAGTGACGGCCGACCAGTATCCCTGGACGGCAAGCGGCACTGGGCTGAGTGCCGCGCTGGTGCCGCGCTGGGCGCAGGCTGGTGGCAATGATTCACTCAAGCTGCGCATCGCCGATGCGGCACTTCGCGAGAAGATGCTCGTAGAGATGCGTGACAACCTGCGTCGTCGAGGTGGTGACAGCACGTTGCTGCTTACGGGCGGCAGCGCGGCGGCCAAGCCGTACATCGGTGTAACGCTCAAGCAGGCGGCTGCACAGCGGAAACTGCCGGCAGCGGAGACGGCGCTGGCGATGATCAACGAAGGGCTCGATATGAGCGTGGCGTCGTTCAACATGACCGAAGCGGACATCGAGACGTTCATGAAAGATCCGTACGTGATGACCAGCTCCGACGGATCGGGTGGGCACCCACGGCTGTATGGCACGTACCCGCGCAAGATCCGTCGTTACGTGCTCGACAAGCCGGTGATCACGATGGAGCGGATGGTGCGCGCGTCGTCAGGGCAGGTAGCGGAGACGTATCGCATCCTGGATCGCGGCGTGCTGCGTGCCGGAGCGTTCGCCGATGTGATTGTGTTCGACCCCAAGACCATCCGCGACGAAGCGACGTACATCGAACCGACGCGACTGTCGAGCGGGATGGTGTGGGTGTTCGTGAACGGGCAGGCCGCAGTACAGGAGCGACAGATGGCGAATGTCTTCGCGGGCCGGGCGCTGCGTCGGTAAGTGGGCCGCGGCCAAACCTGAGGAAAGGCGACCGGAGCCAAACCATCCGCCCGCGTACGATCGCCCGGAGTTCGGCTGGGAGCGTGAATACCACAGGGAAGGACGGCACGGGGAGGCGTTCGGTCTCGCGTGTCGTTCGCCACGCCCGCGTGCTCGCGCCGTGAGACGACGGACCGCTCCGATGCCGGTTCGCGCCACCTGCGCCGTGATGGGTGTGTAGACGGCCGTCGTCGCGGGACGCTGGTGCGGAAGGCGGATCTACCCACGGACCGCGCCGCGGTCTCCGCCGACTTCGCCACGCTGAACGGCCCGCATCGGGCCGTCCGCGAGTGCACCCGCATGTGGTAGTGGGTGTGCGACGTGCTCGTGCCGTAGGGCACTGACCTGCGCCTCGCCCACGCGACGTCTCTAAAGGCAAGGCTGTCCAGTTATCATGACGAGCACCGTGACCAGGACTGGGGGGGACGACGACGTGGATGGCAGCTCGGCCGCGTGGGAGTGGTTGGCGGCGGCGATCACCCTAACTGGACAGTGTTGTATCTAAAGGCGATCAGTTACGCCAAGGTGAAGACGACGCCGTGGATGCGGCCACGATGGCGCAGCTGCTCCGCGCGGAGCCGATTCCGGAGGCGCACATGATCCGCGAGGGACAGCGGAAAGCGCGTGATTTGCTCCGGGCGCGGTTGGTACTGGTGTGCCGCGCACTACGAGGCCAGCGCGCCATTGGCGCGTTGCTCGAGAAGTACAAGGTGGAGACGCCCGTGGCACTCCCCGAGCTCCCGCGTCTACAGACGGACCTGCACACGGCGCAGCGGGCGCCGCTCAAGAGGCAGGCGCGACGCCTCGACCACGAACTGCACGACCGGCGTGCTCTGCACGTCCGGTACGAAGCGCCTGCCGTGCGCACAGACCCTGTGGCGTCCAGTCCATCGCGGGCGTTGATCGCGGTTGCGTCGCATCTTGGAGGATGAGCACGACGGAACGCCGCGGGCCCTTGCCGGTCCCGGTGAGCATCATCGGCACTCCGGCCGGCACGAGCACGCCGGCGTCGCCTGCCGCCTGCGTCAGGATGCCCGCCGGGGTTTCGATACACATGGAGCCTTCGAGGGTGAACCACGCTTCGGCGCCCGCGTGCCGATGGACCACGGAATTCATGCCGGGCTCGAACACGCCTTCCATGTACACGGCGGCGAGGGAGTCAGCGGGCACGAGCGGCAAGGGCCCGATCTGGGCCACACGGGTTCCGAGCACCGACGGCCGCCAGTCGCTGGGAGCAATGGTGAAGCGGCAACGCCCACGGTGAGTGTCAAGATAGTTGTCGCGGTAGTATAACGGTTCCACGGTGGGCGGAGTGGCGCGCTCCTTTCGCTGCCACAGCCTGGAAACCCACGCGGCTACGGAACACAGCCAAAAGCAATGATCTTCACCGAGGTCTCCGCCGGTAGCCCTGATCGAATCGCGATGGCCTCGGTGCGACTGACTGCCTTCGCCGGCTGATCGAGCCCGCCGAATAGCCATTCTCCCGCTTCGACTAGCTCCATGGTAAGAGGAGCATCTTTCACAGAGACAATGAGCGAATCGCCGGCGACAATGCGGGCACTGATGATACCTGCTGTGCCCACCGACGCTCGGTCCGCCGTCAGCGCTTCCATACTCACCGGCGACTGTGCTGCGGCGCGATCAGCGCTCGCCATATGGATGATCAACGCCACAACCAACGATTGTATCCGAATCATTTCAACTCCGTTGTCTCGGAGGTCCAACGCCACGGTTCAGCTGCAGCCGAATGACATCGAGCGCGCGAAGCGCACACACGACAAATCGGTTGTCCGCTGCAACCGTTTGTTAGACTTCCCGTGGCGCCGAGCGGCGCATCAGCACCGCGACTATCAGCAGCGCCATCCCGCACACGGCGGCGATCGTCCGCGCCGTTTGAAATTGCCACCACTGCGCGCTCAGTTCTACCCAACTCGCCGGTGGCGCGGCAATGCTCCATCTCGTGATCTGATTGTTGATTGGGATGTTGCCGAAGACCGTAATGAGCGCAACAGCCAGCACGGAGCCAGTGGCCGCAACCAGCAGGTAGAACCCCGGGCGTTCACCTCGCGCGAGGAAGGCAGAGGCGGCACAAAACAGCAAGCTCAAGATCACGGTCGTCGGCAATGGGATGGTAAACACCCGAATTGCGTGTTGCATTCCGCCGACATAGGAGGCCGCCGACATTCCGTTTGGATTGTACTCGATCCAGATAACAAACGCTCCGCCAGCCACGAGAGCCGTGAAGAGCAATGCGAAAAAGAGAACGACTGAACGCGCCATACTGTGTCTCGCCCGCTGGGCCAAGTAAGTGAGGTCTAACGCCAATACGGTTCAGTGCTAGTGATCACCGCCGCCGTGCGCTTCGCCGCCGATGAGCAGGCGTATTCGCGAGTCCGCGGCAACGACCACCCGTGGTGGTTCGCGGTGATCTGCGGTACCGCCGTTCTCATCGAACGCTCCCCACGGCGCGTACCCGCCCTACAGTCCTTGCCGTCGCCCCCACCTCACGCGCGGCCGATCCACCATCCCCGTGTCGTCTGACACTGGCCCCTGAAGTCCTCGTCACGGCGATCGTCATCATAACTGGACAGTATTGGGTCTAACGAGGTTGTAGGAAAAGTCTCGATACATGGTGCAGCGAATAACCTCGTTTGCGCGTCGTCATGTCGAGGGAATGTGCGGTACGATCACCGTGCTGTCGAGGATGTGTCATGGCGCGTTACCAATACATTGATACCAATCCGCAGTTTCTCGCGGTCGATCGCACCAAGCAATTGCTCCCCGGCACATTCGAGCATGCACTCCATCATTTGCGCAGTGGGGTGATCGACCGGTCGCACTTCGATGCGCGCTTTCGCCATGAGACGACGGGCGCACCGGCCTATCCACCCGCGATGCTGTTGCCGGTGGTGGTGTTCGCCTACTCGCCGGGCATGGTCAGCGGCTGCGGTATCGAACGCGCCGGCCGGGAGCACGTCACCTTCATGGCGTGGTGTGGCGATACGGTACCGCCTTGTACGACGATTGCGCAGTTGGTCAGCACGCTCGGGGACGACAGCGGGCGGGGGTTTGCGGCGGTGCTGGCGGTGTGTGACCGGCAGGGCCTGATTGGCCGCGAGATGTTCGCGATTGACGGCGTCACGTGGCCGAGCAACGCGTCGAAACACCGAAGTGGGACGCGGGCCGATTTCGAGAAGCAGGCGGCAAAACTGGAAGCGGCCGCGACGACCATGCTCGCCCGTCATCGCGAGGCGGACGGGCTGCCCGTTGAGCCGGACGGGGCCGCCAAAGCGGTCGCTCGGGTGGCGTGACTCAAGAACGATGCCGCGCCGATGCGAGGGTGGCTCGCGGCGCATCCGCACGACCGGCCGGGCGCGAAAGGGGCGATTCGCCAGCGCCATCGCATCGACAGTGCGCGGGCGAAGATGGCCACGAGTCAAGGCGGCATTCAGGGGTACACGGGCGTCGCCGCGGTGGATCGGAAACACCAGATCCTCGTCGACGCCCACGCCCACGGGACCGAGTCGGAACAGGAAATCTTGCTCCCGCTGGTCACCGCGATCCGGCCGCTGCTCACGAAGGACTCCCGCATGACCGCCGACGCGGGCTATCACCGCGACGCGCATCTCCAAGAACTTGCGGCGCTGCCGGTGGACGCGCTCATCGCCGACCATGCTATGCGAAAACGGGATGACCGCGTCGCGACGCAAGCGCGGCATCAGCACAAACCCGATCCGCTGCACAACACGACGCACGTAAAGCAGCCACCCGCCGTGTTTCAACCCGACAACTTCACGTATGACGCGGAGGCGCGCACGTGTGTTTGTCCCGCCGGCAAGGCGCTCTATCGCAAGGGAAAGACTCTGGTGACGAAGGGGTTCGTGTCGGAGCAATGTCGCGGCGCGAAGCGTGACGGTGCACCGTGCGCATAACGCGCACCGTGCGCATAACGCGCACCGTGTTGGCGTACGCCGGAGAAAACCGTGTCGCGCCCAGTCACGTTTTTTCGCGGGCGGGCCGACGCGGCCGAAGAAGCCCAGTCGGCGCGCATGAAGGCCCGGATCGACACGCCGACGGGACGTGCGCCGTATGCCCAACGCTTCGGCGCGGTCGAGCCCGTGTTTGGCAATGTGCGGTACAACAAGGGGCTCGACCGGTTCATGTTGCGCGGACGCACGAAAGTCGACGCGCAATGGAAGCTGTTCTGCCTCGCACATACCATCGGAACGCTGGCCAATACCGGATATGCCGCGGAAGAAAACACCAAGCGATCGCACGTCCCGACACACGAGAAGCAGGTTTCGTCACAACAATGGGCCAATGCCCGTGTGCAATGACGCGCGCGAAGTTTCACCTCGCCGCGCACCCAGACGCTCGGCGTAGTCTGAGATATTCTACCACCTGGCCCGTCTGCAGTAAGCATCGTTATATAGCGCCCCGCGCGATGGTCGGTCGGCGCGGGAACGGCGCTTCGACTCGCAGACCTCTCACCAGCGAACGAATGCGCCTGAAATTTTTGTCGCGGGTGATGAGGCTCCAGCCGAATTCGCGCGCGGTGTGCGCCAACAGCAGATCATTCTGCCACGACGCGCCGATGGCCGCGCTGGTCGCGCGCCCGAGCACGATGCCAGTCTTCGCCCACGCTGCGACACTTGGCGCGACGATCCGCCCGCGCCGTTCGAACGCGCCCAACAACTCGCGCTCGACGAGTCGCCGCGCCGCGTCGGTCCGCGCGCCCGCCAGCAGCTCGCTCGCAACCACGCTCGACAGCGTCGTCCGCGGCAGCGCCCATTCCAAGAATTCTTTGAGGAGGAGCATCTCCGCCGGGCGGCGCAACGCGTCGATTAGAATATTCGTGTCGAGCGTGTAGATCATCCGGCGCGGCGACGGCGACCGGCCGGTGCGAATCCCCCGTCGGCGGCTACGCGATCGAGGGCATGAAAGACCTCGGTCCGAAACACGACCAGATCGAGGGCCGCGTCAATGGTGGCGGTCTCCGTCAGCGCACCGAGAGCGGTCTTTGCCGCGTCGAGCTTGCGCTGATCGATCATGATGTTCTTCCGCTTGCGCTCGACCGGCGCACGGAGCGCCGGGGGACGGGGATTCGCCATGACGACCTCGGAGTAGGGGACTGCGGAAAGCTATCACCCCATACAGATCCGGACAGCAATCTAGCTGTATAACGCTGAGCTCTGCTGCAGCGGCTCCAATAGGAAGCCGTGAATGAGTGAGCGGCAGCGAACGAATTACACGGCGCACCAATGAGCTGCCGTCTGCAGCAGCGTCAGGTTAGCCAGCATTCACGCCGCGAACATGGCTTGGAGCACGCCAAGGATTTTCGATTGCGTGGCGGCCGTCAGCGCGCCGAGCCGCCTCTCCAAGCGTTCGAGATCGACAGTGCGCAACTGATCCAGCACTACATGGCCGTCCTTGCCGGCGAACCGACACGCGACACGAAACGGATACGGAGGACTGCCTGTCGTCAGCGGCGCGACGATGAACGTGCCGAGATGTGCATTCAAGTCATCGGGCGACACGATCACACACGGCCGGGTTTTCCGAATTTCGCGGCCACGCGTGGGATTGAGCGACACGAGATAGACCTCCCCCCGGCGGACCGCCGCGGGCGTCACCACTGCCATTCAGCCTCATCAAAGCGCGTCATGGTCGGAGGATCAAGAAGCGGCGCAGGTCCACCCTTTGCCGCCGCGTCCGCCCAGCCAGCGCGGGGGGCGATCACTGCAGTTATCACCAAGGCACCCGCTTGGACGCGAATCTCGACCTCATCGGTGAGACCGGCTTCTTCGAGTAGCGGCTTCGCAAGGCGGACGCCGCGAGAATTTCCGATCCGGACCAACCGTGCTTTCATAGGCGCTCCATCGAGTGTGTGTACAATGTATCCACCTAACAGCCACCGCGCCAGCATAGCCAGCGCACCCACGCCGTCGCACCTCGATCCTGATCGATCGCCACTTCGTCGACTGCACCAACGATGTAAGACGTGACGCGGAGCGTTGCTGCTGGAACGCTGGCCAACGCTGGCTTCTGCAGCGGGCGCTCAAATCAAACGCGAGCGCAGCGAGCCTCCCTAGCTCGCCCGACTGCTGCAACGCACGTTAGCCCCGAGAAGGAACGACGGAGGCTGAGAACGAACCGCGCATTCGAGAAGCAAAGCATCGACCGATCCACCTGTAGCCGCCCCCTTACTTAGTTCCGTAGGCAACTCCAGCGCACATCTATTCTTGAGTGGCCGGTCCCGTTCGGCGTCGCGTCGAATTAACCAGTAACAGCATTGATAATACGAGCAGGATCGACGAGGTCACGAGTAGTTGTGCAGTGAACGGTTGGTCAACGCCACGGAGCATCATCGCTACGAGCAATATCACCGCGAGGGATCCAGTGATTGAGCCGGCCAGCACCGGCGGCTTGGAGCGACCGATACGTCGGTAGTAAAGAGACAGACCGACGTAGCCTGCGAGTCCCACAAGCGATCCGACAAAGGCGATCCAGAGAAGTACGCGCATGACGACCTGTTATGTGGCTGCTGGCTAACGATCCGATTCAGCGGCGGCGCGGAGCGCCGTCCGCTGCAACCGGTTGTTGGGCAGCACTCCGCGCGCAGGCAATCATGATCACGCCGGCCCGGAGGAGGCCACGCGATGACGGGACACCTCTGCACGTTCGATGACTTGGGTCAGTTCAGGTCATGGACCAGCACCTCGAAACACCTCAAGCTCGGACTCGGAATCCCACTCCTCGTAGACGTTCGCGCGGTCTGGTTCGATTGGGTCTGCGACGACGATGAAGTCCCTGCAACCCGGCGCGGCTCGTGCCGCCACCACGGCACTGCGAGACGACGCGAGGAAGGCCTCGCGCCGCCCCGATAAGATGTAGATTCGACCGGAGACGATGATCATTGCGCGGCTCCCTCATTTGTCCCTCGCGTGCCAAGACTGGCGCTCGCGCGCCGGATCGGCGCAAGGGTCTGTACCGGCTCGTTGCAAAGGAAGTCCAGGATGATGCCGTTGCAGAGTTCCGGCTTCTCGACCAGCAGACCGTGCGAGGTGCCGGGGATCACCGCCAACTCGGAGTCTGGCAGTGTCCGGTAGAGGGCGAGGTCGTGTTCCAGCGCGACTTCGTCATCATCGCCAAGCATCACCAGTATTCGGGACGTGACTTTAGAAAGGTCTGCGGCGGTCAAGGCCGGTTCGATCAGGTGCGTGCGAGCGAGTTTCTCGGCAACCACTTGGAAATGGGCGGCGCCGTCCGGTGATACTTCGCCATAGCTTGCTGCTAGGAACTCTGGGGGCTTGTTATTCGGGTCAATGACTCCGGGCAGCCAGCCCTCGTGATGAAAGACACCGCCGACGAACACCAAGCGAGAGACAAGATCGGGCCGGCGCAAGGCGACGAGGAGCGCGATGACGGCACCATCGCTCCAACCGAGCAGCCGCACCGGGTCGCCAACGACCCGCTCAAGGAAGTGGATCGTGTCTTCGGCCATGAGTTCGAAGGTGATTAGCCCGACGTCGAGCGTGTGTCCATGACCTCGGCGCTCCGGAGTGAACGTACGGAACCTCGCGGCGAAGGCCTGGAGGTTCGGCCCGAAAGCCCTGGAGTCCACGAGGCCAGGATGCAGAAGCACAAGGGGCTCGCCCGTGCCCGTTTCGTCGAACCACGTTCGCACTCCGTTCAAGTCCACATACGTTGCCATTCTGTTGCCCCTCGGTGAATGTCAAGATAGTTGTCGTATAAAGTTCTATTCGGCGACGACGTCCGCGGTCGCGGACTGTGCGTCATTCAAGTACACCGTCGTGCGCGCCCAGTGGCGTGTGGCACCACGCCAGCGTTCGGGGCGGTGCGCGCGCGCGGCCTGATACACCGCCGCGCGCTGCGCGAGCATCGCGATGTCGCGGCCGGTATGCCGATCATCCGGCGTGACAAAGTGAATTGCGCTGGGCTGGTGTTGGTGGTTGTACCACGTGACGAAGGCCGTCACCCAGGCGCGTGCCGCGTCGGGCGTGGCAAAGGGCTGTGTCGGAAATGCGGGACAATACATGAGGGTGCGAAACAGCGCTTCGGAGTAGGGATTGTCATCGCTCACCCGCGGCCGACTGAAGGACGGGATCACGCCAGGCGTTCGAGGGTGCTGAGCATCGTGGCGCCTTTCATCGGCCCGCCGTTGTCCGCGTGCAGCACGAGGTCGGTGCCGGTGATGGCGTGCGCGTGACACACCGTCGTGAACAGCGTGGCCGCCGGCGTGTCGCTCTGCATTGGGTGCACGGCCCAGCCCATGATGCCGGCGACTCCAGATGTCCATGATCAGGTAGCGATACCAGCACACGCCCCGCACGGGGCTCTTGAGGTACGTGATGTCCCAGCGCCACACTTGCTGCGGGCCAGTTGCGTGATGCGCGACGACCTCGCGACGCACCGGCGCCTGCGCGCGGCCACGATGGGCGAGCTGGCGTGCGTCCCGCAGCAGGCGAGAGATCGTCGATTCCGAGGCGACATACACCCCCGCATCGGCGAGCGGCGGCACGATCTGATGCGGCGAGGCGTCGCGATGCGCGGGGCTGTTCACGAGCGCCAAGACGGCGGCGCGCTCGGCGTCCGTCAGCGCGTTCGCTAGGGCGGTTCGCGGGCCCTGCCGCGCATCCTGCGCATGCGGACCGCGCCAGCGCTCCACTGTACGCACGCTCAGGCCGACCACCGCACACGCCGGCGCGCGCCGCGCGCCGCGCGCCGCTGTCCACCGCCGCTTCGATCAGCGCGACGATCATCGTGCGCGCCTCGGGCCCGTGGGATCGTCCTCGTCCGCCCAGATCACCTGGACTTTTTTTGAGCACCAGCAGCGCGGCCGTTTCGGCGAGCGCTGCTTCTTTGCGCCGGAGCTCGCGCTCCAGCGCCACGATCCGCTGCGCCTCGGGCGACGGCCCCGGCGGGCGGGCCGGGGCGCCCAACGCCGCTTCGGGCGCCGCGCGCCACTCCCCGAGCTGCGCCGTGTGCAGGCCCTCCTGCCGCAGCAGCGCGCCGAGCGCCGGGCCGTCGAATCCCTCGGCGGCGAGCACGACGCGCAGCTTCTCCGCGCCGGTCCATCGCGGCGTCCGCTTCTTCGGTGCTGTCATACCATATTCGAGCTCACTCCGTGCCCCCGACCTGTGATTGCCATGCGCGATGCGTGCGCACCGCTCATGCGACAACTATCCTGACACAGGGGGCCCTTCTTCACACGCGAGACTGACTGGTGCTGCCCAACGCCTGAATTGAGCCGAGCCGCGAAGCGGCTTCGGCTTGAATGAATTGTTAGGCCTTGCGTCCGTAGCGTGCCAACAGAACTCCTGATTTGAACGCAGTGACGTCAATCAGCGGGAGCTTAATGGGGGCGCCGAGCCCGCTGAAAAGCTTTGGCTCGCCGTCAGCCGCGATAGGTTGAATCAAAAAATGT
>NZ_JBKJRB010000148.1:0-3114 GCF_046594945.1 Gemmatimonas sp.
CCCGACTCGAAGGAGCTGATCGCCAGCTACGCCAACAAGATCTGGCGTGTTGCGATCGATGGCAGTGGACAGACCGAGATTCCGTTTCGCGTACAGGCCACGCTCGACGCCGGCCCCGAGCTCGCGTTCAAGTATCCGATCTCCGACAGCGCACAGTTCACGGTGCGCCAGATCCGCGATGCGGTGCCGTCGCCCAACGGCAGACAGCTCGCCTTCGTAGCGCTCGAGAAGCTGTACGTGATGGACTCTCCCGGCGGCGCACCACGACGCGTGTCCACGCTGAATGCCATCGAGTCGGAACCAGCCTGGTCGCCCGACAGCAAGTCCCTGGCGTGGGTCACGTGGACCAACGACGGTGGTCGTCTGTACAAGGCCGTCGTGAGCGCGCGGCCCGTGGCACCGACGGCGTTGAGCGCCGTACTCGGTACGCTGCGTCAGCCGGTGTGGACGCCGAACGGCGCGCGCATTGTGCTCACGCAGACTGCAGCGCAGGGCCGTCGCGATCAAACCGGCGTCACCGCGCCGACCGACATTGTGTGGTATCCCGCAACACCGGCGACGGCCAACGGCAGCACGGCCACCGTGGTCGCCCGCTCCGCTGGACGGAGCAAGCCGCACTTCGCGAAGGATACCTCGCGCATTTATTTGTCGTCGACCGCCAACGGATTGGTATCGATTCGCTGGGACGGTAGCGACGAACAGCGACACCTGCGCGTGACCGGTCCCGGTGTGGGCGGTGCCGTCGACGATCACGATGTGAACCCGTCGGAACTGTTGCTACAGCAGCTGAACAACCCCGAGGAGCCCGGCTCCCCCGGCCCACCGGCCACGCTCACGATGATGTCGCCCAGCGGCGATATGGCGCTGGCGCAGATCAACTCGGATTTCTACACGGTGGTGGTCCCGCCGCGCGGAACACAGCCGTCCGTGAGTGTGGCCGACGTCAACACGGCGTCGGTGCCGGTAAAGAAGCTGACCGACATCGGCGGACAGTTTCCTGCGTGGTCGTCGAACGGCCGTCGCGTGCACTGGTCGATCGGCAATGCCCACGTGGTCTACGATCTCGATACGGCCGCCGTGCGTGACGCCGCGATCGCTGCGTCGCGTCGCGATTCCACGCTGGCCGACAGTCTGCGTCCGCGCCCGTACGTGCCGAGTGAGCAGCGCGTGCTGGTGCAGGCGGCGCGCGATAGGCCGCGTGGTAGCGTCGTACTACGAAATGCACGTCTGATTACGATGACGGGTGATGAAGTCATCGCGCGCGGTGATATTGTGGTCACGAACAATCGGATCGCCGCCATCGGTGCCGCGGGCAGCGTGGCCGTCCCTGCCGGCGCCACGTCGATGGACATGGCCGGTGCCACGATCATGCCCGGCTTCGTGGATACGCACGCGCATCTCCGAGCCGAACGTGGCACAATTCATGAGACGCAGCCGTGGGCGTATCTGGCCAACCTCGCGTATGGGGTGACTACCACGCGCGATCCGCAGACCGCCACCACCGACGTGCTCACGTATCAGGACATGGTCGATGCCGGGCAGATTATCGGACCGCGCATTTACTCCACCGGCCCCGGTGTGTTCAACACCGACAACATCCGCGACCAGGAGCACGCCCGCAACATCCTGAAGCGCTACAGCAGCTACTACGACACCAAAACGATCAAGATGTACGTGGCCGGTGTGCGTCAGACGAGGCAGTGGATCATCAAGGCGGCGCGCGAACAGCAACTGATGCCAACCACCGAAGGGTCACTCGACGTGAAGCTCAATCTTACCGAAACGTTCGACGGCTATCCCGGCCTCGAGCACTCCATGGGCATCACCCCGCTCGGCAGCGATGTCACAAGCTTCATGGCGTGGTCGAATCGTACCTATACGCCAACGCTGTTGGTGAACTACGGAGGCCCGTGGGGGGAAAACTACTTCTACACGAAAGAGAATCCGTACGCCGATCCCAAGCTGCAGCGATTCACCGCGTATGAGGAGCTGGCCCTGAAAACGCGTCGTCGGATGGCCTCGATGCCCGGCGGCGGAACGGCCGGTGGGTGGTTCCTCGACGACGAATACGTGTTCCCGCAGCTGGCGGCCGACGCCACCAAAATCATGCGCGCCGGAGGACGTCTGGGTGTCGGCAGTCACGGGCAGCTACAGGGGCTGGGCTACCACTGGGAGTTGTGGCTGCTGGCAAGCGGTGGCATGACGCCAATGGAAGCGCTTCGCACCGCGACGGCTAGTGGCGCGCGGGCGATCGGACTTCAGGATGATGTGGGCTCGCTGGAAGTCGGCAAGATGGCGGATCTGCTGGTGCTCGACGCCGACCCGCTGGTCGATCTGCGGAACACGGGCAAGATCAGGCTTGTGATGAAGAACGGCCGGTTGTACGACGGCACTACGTTGGCCGAGACGTACCCGACGAAGCGCGACGGGCCGGTGGTCCCGAACCGTCCGATGGTCCCGGCAACGAAGGCGGGTTCGAAGTAGATCTGGTGGGCCATCGGCGCTCCCCGCTCTCGGAGCGCCGGTGGCCGACTTGGCCCGATGGCGCGTGGCGTCTACACACCATTGCGCCCGCAATCGTCGCCGCTGCTCTTGCGGTTGGTGTCGGATCACCTGGACAGACTGCAGACGGTCTACGACCACCACTTCGCACACGCGGCGTCGGCCCCCGCGGCTGCGCCAGCGCGTGGCGAGCGCGTGGAGAGCGCGTTGGGTTTCGCTGCGACGGCTGCCAGACTGCACGCTCGCGGTGATGCAGCTCGACCACTTCTACCTCAGGCCGCAACATCAGGGCCGCGAACCGAAGCGAATGCGCTGGATGTCGAGATACATCTCAACGAGCTCGAACTCGTCCGCGAGCGTGGCCAACGGCTGACGTCCCGCCTCGAGCGTACGACGCCGAAGCGCGCTTAACCGCGCGATCATACGGGCCGCCGCGTCGCTGTGCACCAGCGTGCAAGTGGCGTTCAGCGTATTGAACAGAAAATGTGGTTGCAGCTCCATCGCAAGCGCGGACAAGAGCGCCTCGGCCAGTTGTGGGTCAGACGAGCATCACGCAGGTCGCGCGCATACGCTGCGCATACGCTGCGCATACGCGTAGCACCAAGGCATCCA
>NZ_JBKJRB010000067.1:0-26763 GCF_046594945.1 Gemmatimonas sp.
GCGTCGTGCCGCAATGCGTCGTGCCGCAATGCGTCGTGTATCGACGGCGGATACTCTGCCGGCTCACCGGCGCGCTGGCGCGTTTCCGCATCTAGCATGCCACGTAACGCCGAAAGCACCGGATGGTCGCGCGTGTACGCGGCGCCGTAGTCGAGGTTGAACAGAAAGTCGAAATCCGCCGGCATCGCACCCTGGTTGTGCTGCAGAATCGTCTCGAGCTTGTCGAGTCCCTTGGCCAGTTTCGCTTCGGGGCTCGCGGCCGCCTCGTACTCATCCCAGAGCTCCACCAAGTCGGCCCGCACGGCATCCGGCAACGGCTGCACCAGTTGCACGAGGTCGGCCCGCTCCTGCGCGGTCTTGTTTGGCAATGACGCCTGCAGCGCGGCGGAGATATCGCCGCTGATGGCTTCGCCGAGATCGTGTACGAGACAGATGCGGAGCAGTTTCCCCACGTCTATTCCGGGGAAGTGCGGGGCCAGCACCAGCGCCATGAGACAGAGCCGCCAGCTGTGCGCGGCTACGGTTTCCTGGCGGCCGTCCGACGTCCACGACGTACGGGTCATGTACTTCAGCGACTCGGCGGCGCGCAGAAACGCGAGCGTGCCCGGCAAGTCGGCGCCAAGCGGCGCTGCGGGAGACTCACTCATCACGAATGGGTTGACGACGTGGTTGACGATGGATCGGATGGAGCCGCGGGTGAGTGCTTGGTGAACCTGGCCAACGCGTCGGCGCCGCCATGACGCACCAACCACGCGAACAGCAGCGTGCGCGCGAGACGCCCAGCAGCCAACGCCAGAACGAACTGCGGAAACGGCACGCCCGCCGCACCCGAGGCGATGCTCGTGAGCTTGGTCGACAATGGCGACATCGTGCTGGCAAAGATTGCCCAGCCACCGTACTGCGCCAACGTATCGCGATACTCGTTGATCGTGACTGGCGCGAGCGCGAAGTAGCCCGACACCGGCCCCTCGAGCCAGCTGAGCGCCTCGGCACCGGCGAAGTACAGCAGAATACTGCCGATCAGGGTGCCGGCGGTGGCAATCAGCGCGTAGCGATAGGCGCGTTCAGGACGCGCGAGCGCCAGCGGGAGGAAGAACACGTCGGCGAAGCCTGGGAAGACGCAGCCCTGCAACAGTCCCCAGCCGAACACCACGCTGTTCGACCATCCCGCATTGGCCCATTGCTCGAGGCGCGCATGCGTACGCGCCAGCCAGGTCGACTCGCGTGACATATCGCGAAAGATAGCACGATCCAGCAACAGGACGGCGGCTCCCCGCGTTCGCGTCAATCACCCGTCCCGTAGCCCTGCGATCCGTGTTCGCTGTGGACCTGGATCACCTCACGAAAGGAGAGGGCTACGCCGTGTCAGGACTGCCTAACAGTCGGAACACAGAGACCACGGATTTCACGGAAACACCACGGCTAGGCCGCACCGTGTGAGTCGCGCGCCGTGGTCGTGCCGGCCAGATCGTCTCTCGCTGTTCAACAAAAAAGGCGAACACGTCGGCGAGCCTGGCTTGATCGTCGCACGGCCGGAGCCGATCCGTGCTGTTTCCGTGCACTCCGCGGCATCCGTGTTCCGGCTGCCTTCGACCCGTCCGCTGCCACTCCGGACTGCCGTTCCGGACGCATATTTCGACGATGCGAATTCGATCTCTCCTGTGGCCGATGCTGGCCGCGCTGCCATTCCTCTCGGCCTGTCGTTCGCTCGTGCCAGGGCGTGCGCCGCGGTTTCTGTTTGTGGTGCCGCCCACCGTGGCCGACACCATCGAGACCGAAGTGCTCTCCCGCGCGGTGCGATTGCATCGGCTGGTGAATGTCAATGCGCCGTGGCGCGCGTGGGTGCTCGACGTGAATATGTCGGCCTGCGCCAGCGTGCAGGCCGTAAAAGGCGAGGCCACCGCGGTGGGTCGCAATACCACGAGCGTGCTGCTGTCGCGATTGCCGGCCGCGTCGCACCCCATAGCGGCAGTCAACGCCGATTTCTTTCTGTTCGCGCCGCCGGGTGTGCTTACCAACGCCCACATCGAACGCGGCACTGTGATCGCCGGCCCCGGCCCCAATGTGCTGTTGGGATATGACGCAGAACGCGGGTTGTTCATCGACTCGGTGCGCGTAAGCGGCGCGGTCATCTCGGCCCACGGTACGGTCGAACTGCAGCACTGGAATCGTCCGGCGCCGAATCGGGCCGGACTCGTGGACGCCCGCTGGGGTGTACCACTCGATACGCTGGCGCGCACCCGAGCGATGCGGCTCGACCCTATCGTGCCGGTGCGACAGGACACAGCCGCCGGCCGCTATGTGATGCGAACGGCACGGCCCGGTGATACGCTGGTGCTCGGTGACACGCTGCTGCTGATCCTACCGCCAGCCATGCGCGCACGGGCGGTCGTGGGCGATACGGTTACGGTGCAGCGGGGCATCACGCCGTTCTGGCCGCGCGAGACCGTGGGAGGACGCGGTGTGTTGCTCATCGACAGCGTGGTTGGCGGCGACGTGGACCGTGAAGGCAACACTGGCTTTCAGGGGCTCAATCCGCGCACCGCGGCGGGCATCGCTCGCGTGGGCAATTCGCAGCGACTGTTGCTGGCCGTGATCGACGGCCGTCAGCCTGGCTACAGCGTGGGGATGACGCTCCGGCAAACGGCAGAGCTGCTGCGGTCGCTGGGCGCGCAGCGTGCGATCAATCTCGATGGCGGTGGAAGTTCGGCGATGATCGTGCGTGACAACACCACTGGTGCGCTTCGCGTACGCAATAAACCGTCCGATCCCACGGGCGAACGACCGGTTGGGAACGCTCTCGCGGTGTTGGGGAGTTGCGCCACGCGCTAATGCACCGACTACAACCGGTCGAGGTCTTCCTTACCGATCACCGGATTCCACGGCAGCAGTTCGTACTGGGCCAGCGCGCGTCGTGTAAAGGGATCGCCGTCGCGGATGCGATCGAGCGCGGCGACCGCGTCGGTGTCGTCGACGCGCAACAGCAACCCACCGCCATTCCGCGGATCGAACGGACCAGACGCCAGCAGAATTCCCTGGGCCTTGAGGTCCTTGAGATAGGCCCGATGCTCCTCGACATACGGAGCGATCTCGTCGAACGGGCGACGGTAGCGGATGATGGCGAGTGCGTACATAGCATGCAATGGAACGCGGTGGGTGTACCGCGTCAACTGTTTCAGCACGCGCCATCCCGACCCTACCGCTTGCCCGTGAGCGCCTCGCGCAACGCTTGCCACGGCAACATCGCGCAGCCGTGTCGGCCCGGGAACGGCGCCACGCCGCGCAATGGCGTGAGGGACTCGGGCAAGGTCTCCGGAGCCGATTCGGAACTGCCTCCGGCCGAATGCAGCATCCGGTCAACCGCGTCGGCCAGTGCCAGCGCCTCGCCGACCGCGAGCCCCTGAACGGCATCGGTCATCATCGACGCCGACGCCGTGGCGATCGAGCAACTGCGTCCGATGAACGCCACCTCGTGCACCACGTCGCTGGCGAGCGACACCATGACGGTGATCTCGTCACCGCACACCGGATTCTTGCGCGCCCCGCTCACCGTTGGCGTATCGATCACGCGTCGGTTGTGCGGCGCGCGGTGGTGTGCCAGGAGGGCATCCTGATACATCGCCGCGATGCTGGCCGTGAAAGGCGCCACCGTGTTCACGTGCTCACTCGACCGTTGCGAACAGCTGCTGCGCCGCGGTGAGGGCGCCCACCAGGGCGTCCACATCGCGGCCGTCGCTGTACACGTAGAAGCTGGCCCGCGCCGTGGCACTCACGCCGAGCCGCCGCATGAGCGGCTGCGCGCAGTGGTGGCCGGCCCGGATACACACGCCATGCTGATCCAGAATCGTGGCCAGATCGTGCGGGTGCACATCGGCCAACGAAAAACTGAGTACGCCGCTGCGCTGGGCGGGCGGCGGTCCGTACACGGTGACACCGGGCAGCGCCCGTACGCTGGCCTCAGCGGCCTCCAGCAGCGCGATCTCGTGTTGGCGCACCCGATCCATGCCCAAGCCCTCCAGGTAGCGCACGGCGGCCGCCAAGGCCACTGCGTCGGCCGCGTTGGGGGTGCCGGCCTCGAACTTGTGCGGCAGCACGTTCCAAGTGCTGTCGGTGTCGCGCACCCACTCGATCATGTCGCCGCCGAACTGATAGGGCGGCATCGCCTCCAGCAGCGTGCGCCGCCCCACCAGGACGCCGATACCCATCGGCCCCAGCAGCTTGTGACCGCTGAAGGCGTAGAAGTCGATGTCGAGCGCATCAAAGTTGACGGGCAGGTGCGGGACCGCCTGGGCACCGTCCACCACGATTACGGCCGCTGAACGCGAGCGCACGATGCGCACCACATCCTGCAGCGGTGTGATCGAGCCGACCGCGTTCGATACATGCGTGATGGCCACGATCTTGGTGCGCGCGCCGACGACGTCGCGCAGCATATCAAGATCGATGGTCTGCGTGGGCGTGAGCTCCACAATGCGCAGCGTGGCGCCGGTGCGCAACGCGAGCTGTTGCCACGTCACGAAGTTCGCATGGTGCTCGAGCGCCGACACCACGATCTCCTCGCCCGGCCCCACGTGCGCGCCACCCCAGCTCGACGCCACGAGATTCATCGACTCGGTGGTGCCGCGCGTGAAGATCAGACAGTCGGCGTCGGCCACGCCCACGAATCGCGCGATGGTCGCGCGGGCATCGTGGTACGCATCGGTGGCCAGCCCCGACAGCGCGTAGGCGCCGCGATGCGGATTGGCGTTTGCCGTTTCGTAGAAATGGCGCAGCGCATCGAGCACCGCCGCCGGCTTCTGCGACGTGGCGGCCGAGTCGAGGTAGTGCAGCGCCGGGTTGGCGGCGAGCAACGGAAAATCAGCGCGGGGCGCCAGGGACGTGAGCGACATAGAACCTCTCAAATACGAACGAGCCACGGAAGAGCGACCGGCGCGCTACGAACGACGCGGCCCGACAAAGACATCCCCATCGTCGACCTCGACGGGATACGTCCCGAGATCGTCGGTGGATGGACCGGAGAGCACCGCTCCGCTCCGCACATCGAAGCGCGCACCGTGCCACGGACACTCGAGCACGCAGGGTTCGACCAGATCACCGCCGGAGATCGCGAAGTCCCGGTGCGGACAACGGTCCTCGACCGCGTGCACGGCGTCCCCGTTGCGCACCAGACAAACCCGCCGGCCGTCACTCAGCACGAGACCCACCGGCAGTCCGGCTTCGATATCGCGCAGCGCCGCCGCACGGACAAACCCTGCGGGCACACTCACCCGTCAGTACTGACCGACGGGACCGCTTCGGTTGGCCCGTCGTCGAGCGCCGCCTTGAGCGTATGCCATGCCAGCGACGCGCACTTCACGCGCACCGGAAAGCGCGACACACCGGAGAACACGACCAGCTGCCCCAGATCCTTGCCTCCACCGGCGTCCTGCCCAAGCACCAGCGCATGGAAGCGCAGGAACAGCGCTTCCGCTTCTGCGCGCGTCTTGCCCTTGACCGTCGACGTCATGAGCGACGCCGATGCCTTGGAAATCGCACAACCGTGACCGGTGAACTTCACGTCGGTGATGACGTCACCGTCGACGTGTAGCGCCACATGGACTTCGTCGCCGCACAGCGGATTCTTGCCGTCCGCCGCCCGATTCGAGCCCTCGAGCGCGCCGAAATTCCGCGGCTTGCGGTTGTGGTCGAGAATGACGGATTGGTAGAGCTCTTGTAAGTCTGACAACGAAGTAGGGAGTAGGGGTACGGACTACGGCGTACGGAGCGGAATTCGGAGCAACCTCGTACTCCCTACCCCCTACCCCGTACGTCGCCGTTAGTGGTGCACAGCACCAGTAAACCGCACCATCGTCAGCTGCTCCAGCGCTTCCTTTACCGTTTCGTTCTCGATCGTCTCGAGGACATCGGCCGCAAACGCATACATCAGCAACTGACGCGCCAGCAACTGCCCTATGCCGCGGCTCTTCAGGTAGAACAGCGCCGTCTCGTCGATGCGACCGACCGTGGCCCCGTGGGTGCACTTCACGTCGTCCGCGAAGATCTCCAGTTGCGGCTTGGTGTCGATCTGCGCGCCCTTCGACAACAGCAGCGTGTTGTTGGTCTGCTTGCCGTCGGTCTTCTGGGCCTCGGGGTGCACGTACACCTTGCCGTTGAACACACCGTGCGAGGCGTCGTCGAGCAGGCCTTTATACGCTTCGCGGCTGAAGCAGTTCGGCGCGACATGCTCCACGCGCGTCTGATGATCGCCGTGCTGCGCGTCGCCCAGCATGTACAAGCCGTTCAGCGTGGTGCCACAGCCGTCGCCCGCCAGAACCGTGAACACGTTGCTGCGCGAGAGCGCGGCACCGGTCTGGAAGGTGAACGCCATGAAGTGACTGTCGCGACCCTGACGCGCTTCCACCGTGCCCACGTGAAACGCCGTGGGCGATTCCCGTTGAATACGCAGCAGCTGCAGCGTGGCGCCGTTGTCCACCGACACTTCAACCACGGCATTGGTGAAATACGCCACGTCGGCCAGCGACACATAACTCTCGATCACCGACGCCTTCGCATGCGGCTCGGCAATCACCACATGACGCGGATGGCTCATCACTCCGGCGCCGTGGGCGTCGGTCACGTGCAGGATGTGCACCGGCACGTCGATCACCATTTCTTTCGCCACGTGGATCAGCGTACCCTCGCCGGCGAACGCGGCGTTGAGCGCCGTGAACCCATCACGGTCGGCCGGCGCCGATACGCCGAGGTGACGCGCCAGTAACTCGGCTTCCTGCACGGCCGCTGTGGCGAGGTCCATCACGCGCACGCCGTCGGGCAGCGAATCGATCGACGACAACGCCGGCGCAAAGCGGCCGTTGTAGAACACCACCAGCGGCCACGTGCCACCGAACGTGTACGGCTCGAGCGCCGCCGCGTCGAGCGTTCCCACTGTGCGCTCCAGCGCCGCCACGAACGGTGTGTGGGCGATCGCCGACACGCTCGTGTACCGCCAGTCTTCGTTACGCGTCGTTGGGAACCCCAGGCGCGCAAAAGCCTCGGCGCCCGCGGCGCGCAATGCAGTGAGCGGGGCAGGGGCGCCGTCGGCCACCGAAGTGGCGAACGCGTTGGCCTGTTCCTGGAAGGACACCGTGGTACTCACGGCAGTGCTCACGGCAGTGCTCACGGAAGTGCTCACGCCGCCTCCAACACCCAGTCGTATCCGCGGGCCTCGAGCTCCAGCGCGAGCGACTTGTCGCCCGACTTCACAATGCGGCCACCGGCCAGCACGTGCACGTAATCGGGAACGATATAGTTGAGGAGACGCTGATAGTGCGTGACCACGATCGCGGCGTTGTCCGGGCGCTTGAGGGCGTTCACGCCGTTTGCCACGATGCGCAAGGCATCGATGTCGAGGCCGGAGTCGGTTTCGTCGAGAATCGAGAGAATCGGCTGTAGCACGGCCATCTGCAGGATCTCGTTGCGTTTCTTCTCACCACCCGAGAAGCCCACGTTCACCGAGCGGCTCATCATGCTCACATCCATGTCCACCAGCTTGAGCTTCTCTTCGACCACGTCGAGAAACTCCATGGGATCGACTTCCTCGAGGCCCTTCGCCTTGCGGATCTCGTTGTAGGCGGCACGCAGGAAATACGCGTTGGTCACGCCCGGAATTTCGATGGGATACTGAAAGGCCAGGAATACGCCGTGCTGCGCGCGCACTTCCGGTGCCAGCTCCAGCAGATCGACGCCGTTGTACGTCACCGAGCCGCCGGTCACTTCATACGCCGGATGGCCAGCCAGTACCTGCGCCAGCGTGCTTTTGCCCGAGCCGTTGGGACCCATGACGGCATGCACTTCGCCGGCGTTCACGGTAAGCGTGATGCCTTTCAGAATCGGCTTGCCGTCGATAGCGGCGTGGAGATCGTTGATGACGAGCATAGAGTAAGAGCGAAGTAGGGAGTAGGGAGTACGGGGGTAAGGAGTCGGTTAACCGACAGATCCTTCGAGTGTAATGCCGAGGAGCTGCTGCGCTTCGAGCGCGAACTCCATCGGCAACTCCTTGAAGACTTCCTTGCAGAACCCGCTCACGATCATCGAGACCGCCTGTTCGGCGTCGAGCCCGCGCGCCTTGAGATAGAAGATCTGGTCTTCGCCGATCTTGCTGGTGCTCGCTTCGTGCTCGAGGATCGCGCTGTTGTTCCCCACCTCGACGTACGGGAACGTGTGTGCGCCGCAGGCATTGCCCACCAGCATCGAGTCGCACTGCGTGTAGTTGCGCGCGCCCTCGGCCTTCGGCAAAATCTGCACCTTGCCGCGGTAGCTGTTCTGTCCCTTCATCGCCGAAATGCCCTTCGAGACGATGGTGGACCTCGTATTGCGGCCGATGTGGATCATCTTCGTGCCCGTGTCGGCCTGCTGCATCTTGCTCGCCACTGCCACCGAGTAGAACTCGCCCACGCTGTTGTCGCCCTGCAGGATCACGCTCGGGTACTTCCACGTGATCGCAGAACCGGTTTCCACCTGCGTCCATGACACCTTCGCGTTCGCCATCGCCTTCGCCCGCTTGGTGACGAAGTTGTAGATGCCGCCCAGTCCGTTCTCGTCGCCGGCGTACCAGTTCTGCACGGTACTGTACTTCACCGTCGCGCCGTCGAGCGCGATGATCTCCACGATGGCCGCGTGCAGCTGGTTGGTGTCGCGCTTGGGCGCGGTGCACCCTTCCAGATAGCTCACGTACGAGCCTTCGTCGGCGATGATCAGCGTCCGTTCGAACTGGCCCGTGTCGGCCGCATTAATACGGAAATACGTGCTCAGATCCATCGGACAACGCACACCCTTCGGGATGTAGCAGAACGAACCGTCGGAGAACACCGCGCTGTTCAGCGCCGCGAAGAAGTTGTCGCTGTAGGGCACGACCGAGCCGAGGTATTTCTGGACCAACTCAGGATGTTCGCGCACCGCTTCGCTGAAGGACATGAAGAGGATCCCGTGTTTGCTCAGCTCTTCTTTGTAGGTCGTGCCGACCGACACTGAATCGATGACCGCATCGACCGCGACGCCGTTCATACGCTTCTGCTCGCTCAGCGAGATACCGAGCTTGCTGTACATCTCGAGTAGCTGTGGATCGACCTCATCGAGCGACGCCAGCGGTTTCACCGACTTCGGCGCGGAGTAGTAGCTCGCGGCCTGATAGTCGATGGGCGGATACTGCACGTTGCCCCAATGCGGCTCGGTCATCGTGAGCCAGCGTCGGAACGCCTTCAGCCGCCAGTCCAGCAGCCACGCGGGCTCGTCCTTTTTCGCCGAAATGAAGCGTACCGTCTCCTCGGACAGGCCGGGCGGGAGCGTCTCCGCCTCGAAATCTGTCGTGAAGCCGTACTGGTATTCGCGATTGACCAGCGACTCGATGGTCGAACTCATGCCTGCTCCTGTTTATCAGCCAAAAGGTGGCTCAACACGCCGTATTCACATCGGCCACAGCCGTCCTTCCGATGCGCGCCGCGCACCAGAGGAACGCCGAGCAGCCGCTCCACGAACTTTGCTTCCGCCGCGCACGCTTCTGGAAACCGCTCGGCGATTTCACGCACCGCGCAATTGTGAATGCGCAGCGTGGTCACCGCGGGTTCCCCCTCGGCGCCGTCGATCTGCACCGCCTCCGCCATGTACCCTTTCGCCGTCAACAACTCGGCCACCAACGGTATACGTTCTTCGAGCGGCAGCGACGCCAGCATCGGACCGGCCTCGTCGGCCAGCCGATTCCATTCCCACTCCAACACACCGGCCACCGCCGCCGACCCCTGCTCGGCACGCAACGCATCGAGCGCGGTGGCAAGCACGGAGACGTAGCTGCGGGGGAAGAGGGCTTCACCGGCCGGCGTCAGCGAGTACGCGAACACCGGCGCACCGACGCCGTGCACTGCGCGCTCGTAGCGCACCAAGCCATCCTCTTCGAGGGCCTTGAGGTAGCGACGGAGGCCGTTGGCCGTGAGGCCGAACTGCTCGCCGAGCTCGTGCGCCGTGAGCGGCTGCGCTTTCTTCAGCGCCACCAGCAATTCGGCTCGCACCCCTCGAAATCCCCCCAACGCTCCGATCACATCCTGCATCAGGGACAGTATAACTCGGCTTTGGTCATTACGTCAACGAATCTGTTGACGAATTACCGCCACCGAGCGCGGTACAAGCGAGATCAGCCATTTGCGTCGAAGCGGACCAGTCTGGACCCGATGGTACGGGACAGTCTTCGGGTTCCGGGAAATTTTGTCAGCGGCATCGCGCCAACGCCCGTAAACGAGTAGCATATCGGCGTTGCGCGATTGCACGCAGCCCCTTCCCCACGCAGTTCCTACCGGAGGCATCGAACGTCGTGCGTCTGACTGTCATCGTTGCTTTCCTCGTACTGCTCATCGGACTGATCGCGCTGATTCGCGCGCAGCGCATCAATCAGGCGTCCATCGAGCGCGACGGGTTGTCGCGCTTTCGTGATGCGTTTCGCGGTCGCTATCCTGAGCTGCTGCTGTCGCAGGTGTATGCGTATCTTGCCGAGCGCCACGGCGCCGTGGGGCCGCACTACATCGTGAATCCGAATGACAATCTCGAGCACGAATACGCCCTGATCGATCTCGATCTCGAGGACGCCGTGCTCGTGATTGCCGATCGCGCTGGTGCGCGGTTGCCGCGCGCAAACGAGCTCGATGAGCTGAAGGTGAAGGTGCGCTCGGTGGACGACCTGCTGCGCTACCTCGAGCCGTTCTTCCGCCCGGAAGTGGTCAAGGGGTGAGGGCGTGGCGCTCGCCGGCGCGGTCGGCGACCGCTGTCGCGCTGTGGTCGATGCTGGCCGCCTGTTCGTCTACCCGCGCAATCCGGCCTGAGCCGGAGCCCGCACGATCACTGGCGGTACCCGGATCGGCCGCGGCGGGGCCGATTGGTCCGACGCCACCGCACGTGGGGCCGCTCGATTGGCGAGTGGACGCCGACGACCTGGACGCCCTCTGGGCGCGACAGCTCATGGTCCCGGTGGAAGGGATCCCTCGCGGCTCGCTGCGAGACAACTACACGGCCAAGCGCGGGTCCGGCATTCACGGGGCGCTCGATATTGTGGCCCCTCGCTACACCGCTGTCGTGGCCTCCGATGATCTCATCATCGGCCGCCTGTTCTCCGGGCCGGTGGGAGGGATCGTGATCTACGCGTACGCTGCGGACCAGCGATTCGTGTACTACTACGCCCACCTCCAGCGCTATCGACGAGGGCTGGCGGTGGGCGACCGAGTCGCCAAGGGGTCGGTGATCGGCTACGTTGGAACGACGGGCAATGCACCACCGGATACGCCGCATCTCCATTTTCAGGTGATGAAGCGGGCCGTGGGGCGCGCATGGTGGGACGGTCCTGCCATCAACCCGTTTTCGTTCTTTGCGCTCGATGCCCTGCGTCCATGACGCCGGCTCGCAGGCGCCCGAGGGATTCATGAGCATGAAGGGCAAGGACCGTGCGGCGCTGCGCGCGGAAGCACACCACCTGAACGTGCAGGTACACATCGGTCACGCCGGACTCACGCCGACGCTGCTTGCCAGTCTCAATGACGTGCTGCGCACGCATGAATTGGTCAAGCTGCAGGTGGCCAAGGCCGGTGACCTGACGGCAAAAGAGGCCGCCCGTGATGCCGCCGAACGCGCACGCGCCGAGGTGATTCAGGTCATCGGTCGCACGTTCACGCTCTATCGCGAGAATCCGGACTTGAAGCGCGCGGACACGCCGCCCTGGCGCGGATAAGTTCCCGCCCCCGTTCCGCTTGTCGCGCGTGCACGGTCGAGTATCTTCCCTTCTCAATCGCTGCCATTCCTGGTTGCGTCGGACCCGAGACTTCGCTCATGCCCTACGTCATTACTGAAGCCTGCATTTCCGTCAAGGACAAGTCGTGCGTGGACGTCTGTCCCGTGGATTGCATCTACGAGGGAGAGGACCAGCTCTACATCCACCCCGACGAATGCATCGACTGCGGCGCGTGTGAGCCGGAGTGCCCCGTTACTGCGATCTTCCCCGAAGAAGACGTGCCCGTGCAGCTCAAGAGCTCCATCGGCAAGAACAAGGACGTCTTCGCTGCACCGAATCCGCCGGGACGCCCCACGCGCTAGGGCGAGTTCGAATTCGTGTAGGCACAGCGGGCCGCGACATCATGTCGCGGCCCGCTGTCGTATCCTGTCTCGAACGCGTTAAAACGTCCAGCCGCGGTTCTTGAGCCAGAATAGTCCGCACAACACCACATACTGCAGCACCGTCGAACGCTCGCTCCAAATCGCCTCGGCCCAATCGTGCTGTCCGTCCGTGCTGCCACTGGGCGGACGACCGAACCAGCGCGGCGTGCGCGCCTTGTACTGCAGATACTCTTGGCCGAAGATCGATTCCAGCACGCCTTCTTCATAGCGCACGATCAGCGTGTACTCGACGGCGAAGATCACGATCGCGACGGGAATGAACCAGTTCACTCCCGACACCACCGTGAAGCCGATCCACGCCAGGAAATTGCCCACGTAGAGCGGATTGCGGCACCACGCGAACGCACCGTACGTCACGAGGCGCTGCACGTCGCGTGAACGACGACGCGTCACTGTGCCCGCCGCGGCGACGCCCGCGGTTCGCACCAGCTCGCCGAGCAGCACGAGCAGCAGGCCGGCAATCCAGTTCTGCGGCGACTGCACACCAGGTACCAGCAGCGGCACAGCCAGAAACGGCACGGGAAGCCAGCCGCGGTTTTTGAACAGTACGTGCCCAATGCGGGCGGCAGGCGAACGTTCGGCTTCGGAAACAGGAGCAGTCATCGACGGCGGAATAGAGCGATGTGAAAGGCGCCGTCTTCGAGTCGGTCAGACCGAATCGGCGAGCGTCGCGAGGAAATCGGAGAGCGCATGCGTCGTTGCCGCAGGTCGCTCGACACAGGGCAGGTGACCCGCCCCCGCAATGATCTCCATGCGGACGCGCGCCGCAGCAGGAAGGGCTTCGGCGATCGCGCGCGCCTCCTTGATTGGCGTCAGCACGTCGTCTTCTCCCACCACCACGAGTGTGGGAACGGTAATCGTCTCGACCGTTTCCCGTGAGTCCGGACGGTCCCGGAGCGCCTGCAGCGCCCCCGTGATCCCCGCCACCGACTGACGTGCCATCATCACCCGGATCGTGTTCACCACGTCGGGACGTCGCGCACGCGACTCCTGTCCCAGCATCCCCTGCAGTTGGGCGTCGGCGATCGCCCGCGAGCCGTCACGCTTTACCATTGCGATCAGGTCGTCCCGCCGAGTCCGAGTGTCCTCGTCGTCGGCACCCGCTTTGGTATCAGAGAAAATGAGGGCGCTGATCCGCTCAGGGTGCCGACGCCACATCGCCATCGCGACATATCCCCCCATGGACAGGCCGCACACCACGGCCGCCTCGATCCCGAGCCAGTCCAGCAACGCCACCACGTCATCGGCATACTGGTCCATCGAAAACGGGCCGTGTGTGCTTGAATGCCCGAAGCCCCGCAGATCGGGCACGATGCAGCGCACGTGGGGCGACAGCGACAGGCGCTGGGCCGTCCACAAGGTTCGATCGTGCGGAAAGCCGTGCAGGAAGACGACGGGCAGCCCTTCGCCACTATCGTCGAAGCCGACCTGATATCCTGGAAGTTGCGCGATCATGACGCGCTCGGAGTTGGACCGCTGTCCGCCTGATCCATCACCAGGTCCGGATCCACCTCAGCGCGCGCCATGTCCTTCAGCTTGCTCTGTCGCACCATCGCCTTCTCGCGGGCATTTTCCCGCTCGGCCATCATGCGCAGCGGCACCAGAACCGCTGCCGTCAGTGGGACCGCGACCATCAGTCCAACGAAGCCAAACACCAGCGTCATCAGCGACTGCGCGACCAGCGTGATGGCCGGCGGCAGGTCCATCTCGCCGCGCATGAGATAAGGAATGAGCAGGTTGTTCTCGAGAAACTGAATCCCCCAATAGGCGATCAGCACGGCGAGCGCCTTTTCGGGCGAGTCCACGAAGGCCATCAGCACCGCTGGCACCGCGCTCAGGACCGGGCCTACCGTGGGGATGAACTCGAACAACCCGGCAATAAAGGCCAGCGCGAACGGCGCCTTCACCCCCAGGATCAGCAACACAATCATGCTCACCACGCCGATCACCACCATCGCGATCATTTGCGTGACGAGCCATTTGCGCAGCACGGTCGCGATTTCCGCCAGCACCAGACGTACCTGCGCCCGCGATGTCGCCGGAACTACCGACAGGAGCCACCCGCGATACACCTCCGGCTCGGCGCCGATGTACATCGCGAGGAACACCAGCAAGACGAAAGCGGCCACGGCGGCCAGCGTGTTCGAGACGAACGAGAACAGATAGCGCGTCGCGCCCCCTAGCCCGTCGGTGATGCGCTTCTTGATTGCCTCGCTCGGCGACGCCGCGATCGAGTCGGCCACCTGGCGCATCGCCTGCGCCGCGGTCGGCTTTCGCGCGATGGTCACTGGCGTCCCCGCGGGCACGGGAGCCGCTACCGCCGAACCGCCAGCACCGGCCGGCGGAGTCGCCGCCGACTTGATCAGCGTACCAACCAGCCCGGTCCGCTTGGAGTCGATCCACGTCTGCAGCTTGTGAATCGCTTCCGGAAAGTCGCTTTGGAGCTGTTTGCCCTGCTCGATGAGCGTGGGCGCCGTCCAGGCCAACACGCCCCCGATGGTGCCCAGTGCGCCGAGGACGATCAGCGCCGACGCGATTCCGCGTCGGATTTTGAAGCGCTCCAGGTAGTCCACCCCACTGCCGACCGCGAGGCCGAAGAGCGTGGCCAGAAAGACGAGGAACACCAGCGAGCTCACGGACCAGACCAGCTGTAGCCCGAACCAGACGGCAAGGGCAACGATGGCTGCCCGGGCGAGATCGGCCGTACGCCAGCCTCGCCGCTCGGGGGACAGCGGCTCGGGGAGCAGATCCTGATCGATAATCGTCATATCGACGAAACTACTGCGAAGGACACGCCGACGCGGAGTGGTAGGTACAAGTCGCATTCCTTCCGCAATTTCCCCCCTCTGTGAAGCGGACCGATGTACCTTTCCGATCGCCATGTCAGCATCCGCTCCGCTCTATCTCGATACGGTCGACTCCGTCGATCAGTTCCTCGCGAATCTTTCGCCGGTTCGTGCCCTCGCGCTCGATACGGAGGGCGCGAGTTTTCACCGCTTCGTCGACCGGATCTACCTGCTGCAGCTGTCGACCGATCGTCACGAAGCCGTGATTGATCCGCTGCCGATCGGAAAGCCGGCCCGATTGGGCGCCCTGATCGAAGATCCGCAGGTTGAAATCGTGTTGCACGACGCCGATTACGATCTGCGTTTGTTGCATCAGGATTACGGATGGCAGGTGAGGAATCTGTTCGACACACGCGTGGCCGCGCAGCTGCTGGGAATTCGGGCATTTGGTTTGGCGGCGTTGTTGGAACAGTATTTCGGCCTCAAGCTCGACAAGAAGCATCAGCGCGCCGACTGGAGCATGCGTCCGCTCACGGCGGACATGCTCGACTACGCAGCGCAAGACACACGCCACCTGCTCGGACTTCGCGACCAGCTGCATCAGCAACTGCTGGCCAAGGGGCGCTGGCACTGGGCGCAGGAAGAATTCGTGCGCGCGGAAACCACCCGGTGGGATCCTGATCAGGCCGAGAACAGCTTTCTCCGCATGAAGGGCGCCCGTGATCTCACGCGTCGTGAACTCGGCCGTCTTCGCGAACTGGTGAAGTGGCGCGACTCCATCGCCGCCGAACTCGATCGCGCCACCTTCCGCGTGGCCGGCAACGAAACGCTGCTCGATCTCGTGCGCCTCGCACCAGCGTCGCGGGAGGCGCTGTTCGCCGTGAAGGGCTTCCCGCGCGGCATGAATGACGCCCGTGCACTAGACGCGCTGCAGGCCATCGCGCGTGGTAACGAGGTGGCCGACGCCGATCTGCCGCGCTTTCCGAAGGCGGCGCGATGGGATCGTGAAGCAGACTTCGACGATCGCGTCGCGCGGCTCAAGGCGGTGCGTGACGTCGTCGCCTCCGATCTCGATCTCGATCCGGGCGTGCTGTGCTCGCGTGATCGCATGGAAGCGGTGGCGCGCCGTCGTCCACGTCACGTGGATGACTTGCAGGAGCTCCCCGAGCTCCGGAAGTGGCAAGCCGAAGTCCTCGGCCCAGGTTTCGTCAAGGCGCTGGCGCCGTTCGCCACGGTTTCCGACTCGCCATACAAGGTAGAATAGGGTTCTCTGCCCGCCCCACCGCATTGTGGCGCGGTCGCCACGACCGTTTCGAAGGCGCACGAAGTGTCTTTCTCACGCTACACATCGCCTTTGGATCGCTCGGGTCGCCCGGAGTACGCCGACCGGGTGCGATACGATGTAAGCGACTAAAAAACAATGAGTTAAGTCGCTCAGCGAGCGCGACAGCGGCGGCCGAACAAGTGATAATGTATTCATGTCGACACGGCACGCAGAGTGCTCTAGGGAGCAGGCAAGACCCACTCGGGTCTGTGTGATCCTCCCGCCGCCCATCAGCATGCGACTCGATACGCTTCACGCTTCACGCGTCCAAGGCCTGTTCGACACCGTTCGTGGCCGATTCATCGGCATCACGGCTGCGGTTGCCGCCGTCGATCTTTTGGCCAAGGTCGTCGCGGTGCAGTCACTGGGCTCCACCGGCGTCGTGCCGTTCAGCGATCGTTTCTCGCTGTTTGTCGTATTCAATACGGGAAGCGCCGGAGGAGTCCAAATCGGCCCATATACGTGGCAGCTCAACGTACTGGTTACGCTGTTGGCGGTTGGTCTGATCGCGTCGGTGGTGCAGGCGATGGCCGCGGTTGACCGACGGGCCACGCGAGCGCTGGCGTTCGTGGCTGGCGGTGCCGTCGGCAACCTCCTCAGCATGCTGTTCGGCCCCGACGGCGTGGCCGACTTCCTGGCCATTCGCCTGACCGGCGAAACCACCATTGTGGCAAACCTGGCCGATTTTGCGCTATGGACGGGCGCGGCGATGCTGGCGCCTGTAGCCTGGCGGCTGCTCCGCATGGTGCGCGCCGAGCGGGCACAACGCGCGGCGCCGCTGGCGGTCGAGCTGTCCTGATCGTGGGTTGAGCTAGAAGCCCATGTAGGCGCGGACCCGGGGCTCAATGCGCTCCGGCGTCCACGGTGGCGACCACACCAGGTTCATCGTGACGTCGCCGATGCCAGGGATCAGGCGCAGCTGCTGTTCCGCCTCGCCCATGATTTCCGGGCCCGACGGACAGCCCGGAGACGTGAGACTGATGTCGACCTGCACGTTCGATCCGTTTACGTGCACGTCGTAGATCAACCCGAGATCAACGATGTTGATGTTGAGATCTGGGTCCTTTACGCGGCGCAGCACCAAACGCGCCTGGTCGGCGGAAATCGCGCCACCGGTGGAATCCTGCGGGGCCCCGTCGGAGATCTCTGGACTCACGGGCTCGGCGGCAGGTGTCGGGTCTATGCTCTGATCCATGCAAGAACAATAACCGACCAGTCCAGTCCCTGTTCCGCCTGCGTTACCGCTTTCTGCGGGTGGTCTTCTTGACCACGGCCTTCTTGACCGGCGTCTTTTTCTTGGTCGCGCTCGCGGAGGACTTGGACGCAGATGACGTGCTCGCCGCCGACTTCACTCTGGACTTCTTTGACGTCGTCTTTTTCGCCGTTGTCCTCGTGGCGGCGGCGCGCTTGCCCGATGCCCGCCTCGCGGCCGCGGCGCGTCGGCGCGAGGCCACACTGCTGGCTCGGCTCGAGCGGAGCGGACGGTTCCAGTCTTGTGCACGATCAGCGCGGAAGCTGACTGGCATGGCCATGACGCCAGTCGGGTCGTCCATCACCGCCAGAACGGCCGCGTCGGCGAGGTCGTTTCGGACATCGGCGATGACCTTGCTGGGGCGTCGGGCGCGGGCGGCATGCACCCGGTTGGTGAGCAAAATGACGAACATCTGCCGATCGGGGTCGATCCAGAGCGAGGTACCGGTAAACCCGGTGTGTCCGAACGCGCGCTCCGACATGTATTGGCCGCAGCCCGCCCCGCCGTCGCAGGTATCCCAGCCCAATGCCCGATGGCCGGCCGCTCGCTTTGTGAACAGCGCCACGGCCGAATCGGAGACGACCCGCACGCCGTTGTACACCCCGCCGTCGAGCAGCATCTGCGCGAATACCGACAAATCTTCGGCGGTGCTGAACAGTCCCGCATGTCCGGCCACGCCACCGAGGGCATAGGCATTCTCGTCGTGCACCTCGCCGCGCAACGGATAGCCACGCGGGGGCGCAATCTCGGTGGGCGCCGTTCGCACCGACGCCATGGCGTCCGGACGGAAATGCGTATCAGTCATACCCAACTTCGCGAACACACTGCGCGCGAGAAACGCGTCGAGCGTCTGGCCGCTGGCCGCTTCCGCGACGAAGCCCAGCAGGTCAGCGCCGAGGTCGGAATACTCGTAGCAATTGCCGGGCGCGCACTGGATCGGCGAGGCCAGCACGGCCGCCCGTGCTTCGGCCGGGGTCTTCGCGATACGCCAGAGTTCACGCCCCGCGGGAAGACCGGCACGATGCGTGAGCAGATGACGCACCGTCACCTGATCGCGCAGTCCGCCGGAAAAGTCGGGGAGGTACCGCGACACGGGGGCATCGATATCGACCTTGCCCGCGTCGTAGAGGACCATGATGGCCGTGGTGGTCGCCACCACCTTGGTGAGCGAGGCCAAGTCGTAGATGCTTTCCCGCGACGTGACCCGGGTGCGTCCGCTCCAATCGAGCGAGCCGAAGCCGCGCGACCAGACCGAATACCCCTTCCGTCCCACGACCACCGAGGCGCCGGGATATCCGCCGGCATCGACCCCCCGCTGGACCACGCGATCGATCGTGGACAGGCGGGTCGAGGACATACCGACCGCCGCCGGTTCCCGTTCGGGAAGCCCGCTGGTGGCCGTCATGTCGGCAGCAGCGATCGCGAGTGCGGCGAGCAGTAACACCATGAGGTGGCCGGCCGTAGGGAGAAGAACGAGCGGTGGGCGAACAAACCCACCATGGGCATTTAAGACGGACCGCGGCGCCCGTCAAGCGACTCTACCCTGTTTTCACGATCAGGTTCGCGGAAGGCAACGCCGATTTGGTGATCTCGCTGCATCTGCGGTCGCAGGAAACCCCTTCGCGACATTCGGTGACAGATTCGATGGAACCCATGGAAACCGACGCCGCTATCGTCCGCCGGGCGATCGAGGGTGACGAGCGAGCCATGCGCCTGCTGTGGAATCAGCACTCGGCGCATGTGGATGCCGTCGTCCGTCGACTCGCCGCCGATCCCGACCTTGCCGAGGACATCGCGCAGGAGGTCTGGATCCAGATCTTTCGCGCCCTCCCGTCATGGCGGGGAGACGCGAAGTTCAGCACTTGGGTGCATCGCGTGGCCATCAATCGTACGCTGAACGCGCTGCGGCGCACCAAACGGCTCGCCGCGACCGAAACGGCGATCGAGGACGATTCGGCCTACGTCGAACAGGACGCCGATCGCAGCATGCTGGCGCAAACGATCGACGAGGCGGCGGGTAAGCTGTCACCCGGCGCGCGGACCGTGTTCTTGCTGCACGATGTGGAAGGCTATACCCACGAAGAAATCGCGACGGAGCTGGGGATCACTCCCGGCGGATCGAAGTCGCAACTCTTCAAGGCGCGTGCGAAGCTCCGCCGATTGCTCGCCCCGCTCGTCGAAACCTCATCAACCGGCATGGATCGCAGCTATGCAGCACCTGGATTCTGAGCGGCTCGCCGCGTTCGATCACGAAAGCTTCACGGCCGAGGAGCGGGTGCACGTCGCGGCCTGCGCCAGCTGTCGTCGCGAGGTCGCGGCATACGCTCAGCTCGTACAGCTGGCCGGCGCGCTGGTCACGCGCGATGCGGCCGAGACGGGACACCGCCTGTCGTCGTGGGAGTCGATTGCCGGTGGACTGCGGCAGGACGTCGCGCCAATCGCCGGGTCGTTCGGCGCACCACATTCGGCACCGATCGCCGCACCCGTGGCCGCACCGACCACGGAGCCGATCGCCGTCGCGACTCGACGTTCCCCCGTGTTGTCATCCCCGTGGTGGTCGCGCTCGTCGTTGCGCGCGGCGGCCGCGGTGGCGCTGATGGTCGGTGGGGCAGTGCTTGGTCGCATCAGCTCCGTTTCGCCGCTGTTGTCGCCCGATCGCTCGGCCAGCGTGGCCGGCGTGATGGCCGAATCGCTGGGGCTCGGCGATGTCTCGCTGCGCCCGGCTACCTACGGCGCGGCTGGTGAATTCGCGTCGGTCGATCAAGCCACCAGCCTGCTGACTCGCGCGCAGCGCGATTACGAACGCGCGTCGTTGTGGCTGGCCGCCAACGACAGCCGGCCGCACGACTCCGACGTGTACCGCGCCCGTCTCGCCGCGCTCGATCAGATGATGGCAGCCTCCCGCGCGGCTCTCGGCGATGCACCGCAGGATCCGGTGCTCAACCAGTACTATCTCGCCGCGTTCTCCGCGCGCGAAGCCACGCTGCAGCAGCTCGGCACCTCGCTGCCCGTGGGCAAGACCATCGAGCGATACTGATGATGCGCTTCCAGTCAATTTCCGCGATTGGACTGTTGTGTACCGTCGGTGCACTCGGTGCCGGGACCGTTGGCGCGCAAAGTACGGTGCACACGCCGACGCGCCTGCGCGGGACGATCATCGCCAGCTCCGCGGCGAATGCCTGCGCCGAGCTCGCGGCGACGCCGTCGGCGCTCGTCAATGCCCCTGAAGGGATGGCGCTGCTGCGTTTCAAGCGTGAGCTCGAAAGCGCCGCGTTCACGATGGAGCAACAACAACAGCTTCAGGGCGTCGATGTCCAGCGCATCACGCAGGTGCAACGTGGCGTCGATTCGCTCATGCAAACGATTATCGTCCGCGTGCAACACCGTGATGGTCCGGACGGTGACGTGATCACCGTGCTCCGTCGCGACAGCGTGAGCGTTCCGCAGATTCAGGCGAACATTCGTTTGCTGCAACCGCAGATCACGGCGTTCATCGCGGCGATTGAAGCGCAGTCAGGGCGGGATGGGCGCGAGACCGGCTACATGGGCGTCGGGTTACTCGGGGCGCAGGTGCGTACGGTCACGCCGGAGGGCGTACTGGTGAGTCACTGTGACTATCCCGTGGTAGAAACGGTCGATGCGGGTTCGCCCGCATCGCGTGCCGGAGTGCTCGCCGGCGACACCCTGCTGGCGTACAATGGTCGCGATCTCAAGCAGCGCGCCGTGAACTATCAGCGTATGCTGGCACCGGGAGCGACGGTGCGCCTGCGCGTGAAACGCGGCAGCACAGCGCGCGAGATTCCGGTGGCCGTCGTGGCGCGCAAAGTAGAACGGCAGATCGTATTGATGCGCGGGCCTGATGTCACGGCGTTGGCCCAGCCGCCGGACGCGCCGTGGGCGCTGAGCGGTCGGCTGATGATTTCGTCGGCGCGGCCATCTACGGCTTCGTCGGCCCCGATCACGAGCACCGTGTCCACGAATGCGGTCGCGGTGCTGCTTGGCGCGCAGCTCTCCACCGTCGATGACGACTTTGCCGAGGTGCTCGGACTCGAGCCCGGCATTCTCGTGCTGCGCGTATCGCCGGGGTCACCGTTCGCGGAGGCTGGCCTTCGCGGTGGCGAAATCATTCGCACCGTCAACGGGGCGACCGTGCGGGATGTGCAGGCGTTGCGTCGCGCGATCGCCGGTGTCGGGGCGCGGGAAGTGCGGCTCACCGTGCTCTCACGCGCTAGCGGCACCCGGACGGTCACGCTTCGCTGGTAGGTAGCGCTGCACGAAACGCTACTTCAGGCTTCCGGCGGGAACGGCGTACAGCAGTCGCACGGTCGCGCGATCGGTTTCGCTGAGCTCACGCACCCGTACGCGTGCCGACATGATGTCGTCGGACGACTCGGCGTGATCGAGACCGAGTAAGTGTCCGACCTCGTGCAACGCGATGGCGCGCATCTGTGGTGGCGTGACGAACCCGCCGCCCGGATGTGACACGGCGAGCTGAATGTCACTCGACACCAGCCAGTACGCCGCGTCGCGGCTCCAGATCGTCTTGCCGCTGATGCCGTTGGCGAACGAGCTCGTAAAGCGCACATGCACATCGGCACTGGCCGAATCGATCACGAATGTGAATCGCACGGGAATACCCGCTTGCACCCACGTGGCGAACGCATCGCGCACCACCGGCAGATAGTCGGGCTTCCACCCCTCGATCGCATCGCCGTCGCGAATGAACACCCGCAGCGGACGCGTCATGCGGTCGGGCCAGCGGGTCAGCGTCGAATCGCGTGACCTCAGCAGCGCGTTCATGTAGGTGCCGCCGATGCCGGGCGCGAGGCGACGACGGATCTCGTCAGCCGAAATCGACGGACGAGCGGGGCGAACCAGCAACGACGAGGCCACCAGCACTTCTTCGCGGTGCGGCAACGCTCGCGGTACGATCAGTCCGCTGTCCACCGCGATCCGGAGGCCTCGGGGGGGGCGAGGGCCGCGCTCGTCAATGGCACCGGCCGCCTCGCTTCGTGTGGACAAGGTGCGCACGCCGACCGACTGCCCGCCAATGAAGCAGGCCAGGCCGACCACACAACAAGCGAGCAGCGTTTCTGCGGTCTTCATCGAGTCGCGTCAGGAGTCTGGTGATCCCTCGGCGAGGAAGGCGGGCACCGAAGCGAAGAACGCGTCGGGGGCTTCCCAAAAGGGAACACGTCCGCCGCTCGATGGACGACGAGCGTTGGCGCAGGCAGGTCACGCCGCGTGTCTGCCCAGTCGTCGCCATCACGCCGCCGCCCCGCGGGTCGAACCGGATCTCGGGCCGCTGTGAGGCGAGTGCGGCGAGGCGCGATGCCGGTCGCGCGCGGACCTGCTCACGCCCACGGCACGACCGCATCAACGAGCCGTCCGGTCTCGATCAACTCGTGCAGCTCATCGCCGAGCGCGGTACTGGCATCGAGGATTGTTTGCCAGCGGCGCATCCGCTCGGCTTCCGTGAAATCGAAGAAATCGCGTCGGTCGGGAATGCGGCGACCGGGCAGGGACGCGAGGAATGCTGGTGACGGCGCGATCAGCAGCGTACGCGCAAAATTCGTGGAACCGGCGCGACGCCACGGAAGCGACTTGTCGAACCACCCCGGCACCACGTGATCGTAGAAGTGCGCGTACAGCACGAGCCCGGGACCCATGCCGTAGTCGAGATCGAGATGGTAGTCGGTAACGCCGCCGTCCCAATGCACGCCGGGCGCTCCGGGAATGCGCACGCCTTCCATGAGCAGCGGAATCGCCCCCGACGCGAGGAGCGCGGCGCGCAGATTGCTCGGGGTGAGCGTGCGGTGCACGGTGGGCAAATCGCACAAATGCAGGAACGGTGAGTGATCGCCGGCCGAATGAAAAATCGTGCGTCGCATCTGCCAGGCGAGCGAGCGTCGCGTCACCAGGTTGGCAGCGGCGGCGAGCGCCATCGCTGTTGCCAACACGGGCCGGCGATCACTCGCCGCGATCCCGCGCGACTCGGCGGTGATCACATGCAGGCGGAACATCGGATGCGACAGGATCTCGTCGACGCCCTGTTCGCCAAGCAGATAGTCGAGGGCGCGCGTGAGCACGTCGCTCACTTCCCTCGCCAGCGGCTTCGGCGAGTAGCGCTGGCGGTAGATGTACGCCTCGTGTCCGCGGGCGAGGGCGGCCACCGGGTCGCGTTGGGCGAGACAGGCCATGCGCCAGCTGCCGATCGACGAGCCGATGAGGTGCAGCGGCTGCGCGCGCGGCTGCTGCAACAGGTGGCCGAACAGATAGCGATCGAGTCCCGCGATGCCGATCCATTTCGCGCCGCCCGAGGCCCCGGGCACGATGTCGATCTGATCGGCCCGGAGCCCGCCGTGCGCACGAAGGTGGGCAAGGGCGGTGGGACCGGCGCGAAGGGTGAGCAGGGAGGTCATTCCCTGAAATCTTATGCCCTCGCGGGGCGAGGTGTCCGCGAATAGCATCGCGTGAGCTGTGCGCGATACCCGATTGACGTACTCGGAATGATACGGTTAACTATAAATTCCTTCATGGGAATCATTCTCAACTAAGCCGACCGTGCGCCTCATTCGCCAACTGTTCTTCTGGACGCACCTCGTGATCGGTCTCGCCGCCGGTGCTCTGGTGTTCATCATGGCCGTGACCGGCGTCCTGCTCACGTACCAGAAGCAGATGACCGTGTGGGCCGATGTGCGACGTCTCGACGGCGCGCCGTCGGCCGTGGGGCAGGCGCCACTCCCGGCCGATACGCTGCTGGCCCGCGTTGCGGCAACCGAGCGGGCCACGCCGACGGCGATCGTGTGGCGCGAAGGGGCGAACATGCCGGTGGAAATACAGTTCGGACGCGACAAGCGGATCTTCGCCAACGCCTACTCGGCTGAGCTGCTCGGCACGGGTTCCGCCGGGATGCGTGGATTCTTCCGGATGATGACCGACTGGCATCGATGGCTCGCTGCCAAGGGGGACACGCGCGATTTGGGGCGCGCTGCAACGGGCGCGGCAAATCTGGCCTTTCTGCTGATCGTGTTGAGTGGCATGTGGCTGTGGTGGCCGCCCAATCTCCGATGGAGCGCGGTGCGCAATGTGGCCTGGTTCCGACGTGGTCTCACGAGCAAAGCGCGTGACTTCAACTGGCACAACGTGATCGGCTTCTGGAGCGCCATCCCGTTGGTGATCGTGGTGGCGTCGGGGGTTGTCATCTCGTATCCGTGGGCCAGCGGGCTGGTGTTCCGGGTGGCGGGTGAAGCGCCTCCGGGGCGCACAGCGTCGGGCCCGCCGGTCAGCACACTACCGGTCAGTGACGGCGCAGGTGGCGAGGCTCCCCGTGGAGAGGGCTTCCCTGCGCTCCCTGGCTCCCTGCAGCCCCGATTCGCCGTGGCGCAGGGTCAGGTGCCCAACTGGCGCACGATCTCGCTCACGCTGCCCACTGCGCTCGAGGCGGACGCGTCCTTCTCGCTGGACCGCGGCATGGGAGGCGAACCCCACAAGCGAACGACCGTTGTCATCGACCGAGAGGGGCAGGTCTCCGCACGGCAGTCCTTCGCCATGCAGAGCCGCGGCCGCCGTTTGCGCTCCATCCTCCGTTTCGCGCACACTGGTGAAGTGCTCGGCGTGTTTGGGCAAACGCTCGCCGGCCTGATCTCACTCGGCAGCGCCGTCTTGGTCGTCACTGGCATCGCGCTGTCGCTCCGCCGCGTTCGCGCCTGGCAGCGCCGCCGCCGCCCCTCCGCGATCGCCTGAAAGCACAGAACGCGGAGCAGGAATCCAGTAGCACAAACAGCAACCGCGACAGCAACCGCGACAGCAACCGCGACAGCAACCGCGACAGCAACCGCGACAGCAACCGCCGGAACACGGAAACCACGGATTACACTGGACGATGCACTGAATAGACTGAACGGCGCGTCTTGATCGGGGTCTTCGGGATTTCGTGTGGGTGGATTTTGGCCGACACCTTCGTATGAAGTGTGTGCCCGCGACCGGTCGCCGCAGCGCACCGACACCCCAACGCACGCATCGGCCAGCGCCGATGGTGCCGCCGGAATTCGCGGTAAGACTGTTCAGCGGCGTCTTGGCCGAGATTTACCCACAAAAGGCCCCGACGAACCAGATTCGCTTCGCTTCGTAGCTCATCCCGTGTCGTTTCCGTGTATCCGGCGTGCTGCGACTCCGGTGCGCCGATGTGCTCACTGCGTGGGGCAGCCGACGAGAAGTTGTGCGGCATTTGCCAACATGGTCGAGTCTGGCGGTTGCCGCCGACTGCCCCGTGGTGCGATAGTCAGGCCATGACGTCACCGCTATCAGAGATTGCCGGGCTCCCTCGTCCGAAGGACGATGAACTCGATCTCTTCGGGATCACGCATCAGGGGCTTGTCCGCACCAACAATCAGGATCACTTCCTGCTTTGCACGGTGCATCCGCAGGTGGTCGTCCGTTCGACCAGCCTGCCCACGATCGACCAGATCACACTTCGCGGCGAGCGCCTCGCCACGATCATGCTGGTGGCCGACGGCGTGGGCGGAAGCGTGGACGGTAGTGAAGCCAGCCGCTTGGCGACGATTGCCGTTACGGAGTACTTCGCGTCGGCGATGCGCTGCTACCATACCGTCGGCTCGGCCAGCGAACACGAGTTCACGGAAGCGCTGCGCAATGCCGCCATCGAGGCGCACAACCGCGTACGTTCCCAAGCCGAGGCGCAGTTTGAAGGGCGCCGCATGGCCAGCACGCTGTCGGTCGCGATCGTGGTGTGGCCGTGGCTGTACGTGGTGCAGGTGGGTGACAGCCGCTGCTACGTGTATCATGATGGCGTGCTGCGACAGGTCACGCGTGATCAGACGATTGCGCAGGAAATGGTCGACCGCGGCGCGCTGTCCCCGGAGCGCGCTCAGAATTCGCCGCTCAATCACGTGCTGTCCAGCGCCATCGGCGCCGAGGAGGCGCTGCCGGTTATTTCCCGGGTCGATGTCGGCCAGCGCGGCACGGTGACGCTGGTGTGCTCGGACGGTCTCACCAAGCATGTTACCGACGACGAGATCGGCTCGGCTATCGGGCGGATGACGTCGGCCGAGCAGCTGTGTCATGAACTGCTCGACCTCGTGCTGCAGCGCGGTGGTAGTGACAACGTGACCGTCGTGGTGGGTCGCGCGCTGCCGTGACGCGGCTGCCGTGACGCGGCTCCCGTGACGCGGCTCCCGTGACGCGGCTCCCGT